>CAYPEK010000001.1:0-58647 GCA_964409645.1 uncultured bacterium
GGTTCGCGTTTTTCGCGACACCGACAAACGTGCCTATCGTGTCGAAAAGGTCCATGATTACAAACACAACTATGATCGTCGTAAGTCCGAGGCGCAGCGCACCGAGGATATCAAGCTTGAACGCCGTCCTTCCGAGCGCCGCGAAATCCGGCGCGCTGAACACGCCCGTAAACTGTGTTTTGTGAACGACCAGCGCCGTGACCGCCGACGCGATCATCCCGACGAGCAGCCCGGCCTTCAACTTCCTCACAACGAAAAATCCCGTCACGAGCAGCCCGACGAGTGCGATCAGAACGTCAGTCGTCAGTAAGTTGCCGAGCTTCACCAGAGTGCCGGATTGCGGTTTGACAACTATTCCCGCCTGCGTCATACCAAGAAACGCGATCAGAATTCCGATGCCGAGCGCGATGGCGCTTTTCAGCGAATCGGGGATCACCTCGACGATCGTCTCGCGAACCCGGAACAGCGAGATCACTATAAAGATCACGCCGGAAATGAACACGACGCCCATCGCCGCCTGCCAGCTTACCTTAGAACCGACCGCGACATACCCCGCAACGATCAATCCGTAGAAAAAATTCTCGCCCATTCCGGGAGCGAGCGCCACCGGATAGTTCGCGAGAAACGCCATCACGAAACACGCGAGCGCGGACGCAATACACGTCGCAAGCATCACGCCCGTCTTATCCATGAACTCGACTCCGGGCGGCTTGCCCGGCCCGAGAAAGTCGCCGCTCAGCACGGACGGCTGCACGAATATAATGTACGCCATCGTTACAAACGTGGTTAGCCCGGCGAGCACTTCGGTGCGGACGCCGGTGTTGTTCTCCTTCAGGCGGAAAATCTTCTCGAGCATAACAACCGCCTCCCCCTGTAGCTTTCCGATCCGATACATCAAGATTCTATCACCGCGCTTTTCCACCGGTCAAGAAAAGGCGGCTTCAAACATCTTCTCCGTCTTTATGACTTTCGCCGGCGCGCATATAATGTTTGATGTGAGGAAAGAAACCTGATGGCTCCGAATACGAAATTCACAGGCCACGCGCTTACAGCAATAGTTGCGGCGATCTGCCTGTTAGCCGCTCTCGCGGCCCCGAATTGCGCTTTCGCAAAAGCTCCGTCGCGGACGATCTCGTCCGGGCGACCCCTCATCCTGCTCGTCGCCGGAGAGGACATCTCTCTCGACTGGAAAAATGTTCCGCTGGAACTCAAGCCGCTGTCGATGATGGTCGCCCCCCCCGGCCCTGAATACGATACGCCGGAAAAACGGCTCGCGCGCGTTTCAGCCGTCGCCGACACAGCCGCAAAAAAACAGATCCCCGTCGTTCTCCGCGCGGCATTCGGTGGCGAACCACTTTCTGTCGCGGAAATTACTAAAATGATATCGGCCCGCGGCAGCGCCGTGCGAGGAATCGAAATAGACGGATTCGAAAACATGGCGTCCGGCGAGCGGCTCATTGCGTTAAAGCAACTGCTCGACACGGCCGACCGCGCAAGTATCTGGGTGATTCTGAGAACCGATTCCCCGCGCATACTCGACTTCGCAGCCTCGGCGGATTTCGCGGAAGCGCTCGCCGCCGTCCGCGCCCACGCGCCGAACATAATTATCATGCACTCTCTTCGCGGCTCAGCGCCGCACGACATGATCCGCTCCGCCGCGCTCGGTCTCTGGCTCACGGGCGCCGCATCACAATACGGCGTTTCGATCAGCCCGCTTATGTACTCGGACTCAGGATACTGGGGGCTCAACCAGTACCGCGGCCCCGGAGACGGCAACATCGCGCAGATGCCCCTGTCGTTCTACGCAAAAATCACATGTGTGGGAATAGCGTCCGGCGCATCCGTGTACGAATTCAACGCGCCTTGGGGCAAAGACGCGCTCTCGACCGAAAAAGACGCATGGCACATTCTTATCTATCCCCTGATGCGCAAAACTGTCGCCGAGAAGCTCATACCGTCCCGCGACGAAGTGCTCGCGCAAACGCACGCCGCGTACAGGCCCGACTCCTTCAACTCGCCCGAAACCCGCGAGCCAGTCCAGCGTGACATCGACACGTATTACTCAGCCGGCAATCTCTTCCGCGCAGCGTACGGGGAGACGAACCTTTCGATAGAAACCGAAATAATACCAAATGAAAGTCGATTCGGATTCATACCCGTCGTTCCGGCGGATTTTGCTAACGAACAAAAAACTTTCGAAAGGCTCATCGCCACCGGCGAAGGAAAAACCGTGGAAGATTATGCGGCGATGCTCGATCCGCTATATCCTCCTAAGCGCTTTCATCGCGCATGGGAATACGACACCGGCAGACACATCTTCGTCATCCAGAACCGCGAAAATACAGAGGAAGGCCAACTCGCGTATCTCGAAGGGCCCGCGCAGCCTTCCGACCTGAAAGTCGAGGCCCCCACAGGCAAGCCGATCAAACTCAGTTGGGCGGACTCGGGCCCGGGCACACGATACAACATTTACGCAAAACGCAACGATGAAACCTTCTTCACTCGACTCAACGACAAACCTGTCGATTCCATATCGTGGGCGACGCCTTCATTTCCGTTCCGAAGCAATGGGCTTCGCGAGTTCGCAGTGACCGCCGTCGCTGTCGCCACCTCTCCCGCGTACTATCACATCGGATACGACTACATATTCATTGTGCCCGCCGGAGAAAGCGTGATCGACTCTTCGGCGGTAGTCTCAAACGACGGGAAAAACACCTATCACAACACAATCGACCGCACTGGCACACCAGTCGATCTGCGTGTGGAAGAATTGAGCCGCAACATTTCATGCGTCGTGTCCGAACCGGCGATCAGGGACCGGCTTGCCGCGCTCGCCCGCGCCGTCGCCGCGCAGGACACGGCCGCCGTCGCCGAAATTTATTCTGATTCATATTTGGACGATTTGAATAACGACAAAGCCGCGATCATTAACGCCTACGAAGCCTTCTTCAAAAAACTATCTTCATTCGGCCCGCCGTTCGACTATCCCCCCAGCGCCCTCAACCGCGCACACATCGAGTTGCTGAACGTCTTCACGTCGGAAGATGAAAAACAGACCTTTGCCGATACGTGGATATTCTTCGCCGGTGTGGACCCGCGCAACGACAGCCTCATCCGCATCCCGGCTGGACCGGACCGCCTCGTCGAGTTCACCTTCGTCAACGAAGGCGACACCGACTCGCCCGCATGGCGGATAATCAAAAGCAGCCCGCCGCTGCCGAACACGGCGGATTTTTTAAATTAGCCCCTGAAAATGAATTACTTGGGAGTCCCTTTTATCTCGTCGGTCGCTTGTTGCTCGCTGGGCACAATTCTCACTATCCTGTCGAGCGAAAGCTGGTCGAATATTTTCTCGATGTCCGGGTTCGGCCCCACAACCCACAGCCGCTTACCCTCGCGCTTCAACATCTCCGTCTTCTCAACGAGCAGGCCGATGCCGCTGCTGCTGATAAAATCCAGCTTCTCTATGTTGACCACCAAATCCTTGATCCGCCGCCCGCACTGCTCCTCGATTATTGACTTGAACTCCTCGAAATCCGATACGAACAAACCGCCTTCGAGGCGAATCACCGTAGCGCTCTCGCAATCCTTCAAGTTTTGAATCACACAATCGAGTTCCCTCAAACCGCGCCTCTCTTATCCGGTAGTCTCACACAAATTATAGCACAATCCGCCGCCGGACAAAAACTTCAATTTCCATAATTAATATCCGGTGTTGCCCCTCATTTAGGACCGCCTATAAGCGCGATGTGATATTCGCCCGCTTTCGTTATCTCCACGCCGAGGCAACAGTCCCTGCCGGTCAGTTTATTCATCCCGTCCGGCAGCGTCCAGCTTCTGTCCACCCGCAGCCGAGGCGCGATTGCATTGCCTTTCGGCAGCCACGTCTCCACCGTCACGCCCTCCGGAACCGTCACACGCAGATCGAACGTCAACTGCCCGTCGCCGCGATCCCAGCGCACCTTAACATCGCCGTGCGGCGTCGGCACAACACCCGACGCGAACGTCAGGTCTTCGCCGCCCGTGCGCGGCGGCTCGATCCTCACCCTCGAAAACCCCGGCGCCGCAGGCGACACTCCGAGCACATACTTCGACAGATCGAACGTCGGCGCCGCCGACCAGCCGTGGCAAAGCGACGATCCGGTATTCCAAACCTCCCACCAGCTCGTCGCGCCCCAATCGAGCATTTCCTTCCAACGGCCGATGTACTTCATCGCCTCGCCGTCCATGCCCGCGTGCCGGATTGCTTCGAGCACGTAATGCGAAAAATACGGAGAGCCCTCCCTAACTATGTTGCTCTCCGGGTCCATCATCATCTTCATAATCCCAAGCTGCTTTTCCGCCGGCGCTATGTCGTATAGCACCACGAGCGAGTTCGCCTGTCTGCTCACCGTCCCGCAAATCCTGCCCTCAAACAGGCAGTCCGCATAAGCGCCCCGCACGGCGCTCCAGAGGTTCGCGTTTATGGCCTGCTTAACGGCGTCCGCCTTCGCGTCGTACTTCTTCGCCGCCGCACCGTCGCCGCCGACACGCGCGAGCTCCGCCGCGTCCCGCAGCGCCTTGTAATAAAACGCGTTCAACGCCGTAATCGCGCCACGCTTTTCGACCGGCGCCCAGTCGATGAACACCCAATGCGGCACATCCGTCAGCAGATTGTTAGCCGCCTCGTGCCCCGCGAAAAATCCGTCGAACATCTTCTCGAACCGGGGCAGCAACTCCGGCAGCACCGATGCGTCGCCCGAATAATCGTAGTAGTCCTTAACCGACGAAACCCAGATCAGCGCATAGTCCGGCAGCCACCGGTTGTCCCAATCCGTCGGATAAATCCCCGCCACCAGCCCGTCGTCCCGCTGCGATTCGCCGATCTGCAAAATACCGCGCCGCACGAGGCCGAGATCGCCGAACGCGTAGTAGTTCACCAGCGCCTCCACTCGCGCGTCGCCCCACCATTCGCCGCGTTCCCGCCACGGACAGTCCGTGTAAGAGTCGTCCATGTTCAGCAACACAGTGTAGCCGCCTATATCCCAGATGCGGTTCAGCACATCGCTCGCACTGACGAACGACCCTCGGTTCCCGGCGTCGTACACTGATAAATCGAGACTCACCGAATCTATGCTCAGCGGCTTCTCCGCGTTACGAACAACGACCAGCATGTAACGGAATGCGTGCCTGTTGAACGGTATAAACTCCTGTTTTCCGGCCCGCGTGATGTACCGGTCGGCATAATTCACACCGCTCTTCCCCGGATTCACCCGACCGGCCTTCCCCTCCGCCGGCGAAAGCGCATTGCCGCTGTTGTCTTCCAGCAACTCGGAATAACCGACATCCACGAGCTCTCCGCCCGCCGCCGAGTTCAGCGCAATGCGGGTGAAACCCGCCGTCTCACGCCCGAAATCGAACACGAAATAAACTGCCCCGCCCTGCTTGGTTTGCGCTTCATACGAAAAGCACGGCTTCGCCGCGCAGCTAGCGCTTTTATCCTCGATCCGCCCTTCCGTCAGCGGCCGCGTCTCCATCTCGCCGAGCGCCGCTGCAAGCCGCGTCGTCATCTGCTCCGTGCCCGTCACAACCTTCCACGACACATCTTTGCCGCTGCCGCCGTCGTAGCTTTTTGTCAAATCGTAATCCTTCGACGAAATATATTCCTTCTTATATTCCGACTCCGTCTTTCCGTTTCTCCTGAACGGACCTATCACGCTCCAACCGGCGTTTTCGGCGCTCTTATCGTGGGAGAAAACAAACTCGTTCCGCTCCGGCGCATCCACCGCGATCGAGAATCCCCACGCCGGAACGTTCTTTACGCACTTCACCAGCAGCGGCGTCCATCCCTCCCGCAGATCGACATACCGTTTCGTATTGTCCAAATCGATTCCCGCCGCGATGTAATTCGAGATAAGCGTCCTGCCGTTCACATAGAGTTTGCAGGCGTTTTTCGTCGTAAGCACGAGGCTCGCCTTCGCGTCCTTCGGCGAATAAATATACGTCGCCGCATAAGCCGCCGCATTATCCTCGCCTGTAATATTTTGCGTAAAGTCAACTCCCTCATTGCGCGGGCCGGGAACCGCGTCGCCGGTATCTATCAGCTTCACCGGATAAATCGTCCCGCCCGTCTGCGGCCTCGTCATCCTCTTCACCAGTCGCGGCCACGTCTGCACCGGCGGCCGGCCGAGTTCGGTTGCGTTCCGCCAATCCGATGCGTCGAAATCCGCGCCTTTCCAGCCCACCGGCTCTTTCCGCGCGTCGTAAACCTCCGGAAATCCCTGCTGGATCGACATCCTCTGCAAGCCTCGGAACCACGCATCGCTTGCCTTCACCTTCCACGTTTTATCCGTTACGACGGCGACGTGTTTGCCGCCCTTCGTTTCGATGTCGCCTTCGAGAATGAAGCCGCCCCGGCCAAGCATGTACGAAAACGTCCACTCACCGTAATGATGCGCGAGCGCCGCTATCACATTCTTCCCCGGTTTAAGCAGCGGCTTGATATCCCATTCGTCGTAATACAGCCAACGCCGGTCACTCTTCACCGGCCCGCGGCCCACCATCGTTCCGTTCACATAAAGAATGTACCTGCTGTCCGCCGTCACACGCACATTCGCCGCAACCGCGTCCGCCGGAAGCTCGACTTCCTTGCGCAGATACAAATAAAAATTGTGCGGCGTCGCTTCGCCCGCGTCCCAGACCCAGTTCGCCGTCCACGCCGGACCGGTCTCATACGCCCCCGCCGCCCTCGCCGGATTCCCGTAGCCTGTTCCGGCCAGTCCGATTACAAATAATGAAATTAAGAATATTATTCTTCTCATATTTCACCGCCCCTTAAGCATGACTAATTATGCACGGACAATTACAAAAAGAGCAATTCCGTAGCAAAGCAGGAATTGCGGTACAAAAAGCTTTGAAGGTATCCTTAAGGGGAACTTTTTCAAAAGTTCCATTTAAAATGTTTTAGATTCATCCTTCGTATTTACGCGCGTAAATGGAGCTTTGTTTTTATTGCTACACACCCGAAAGCAATTCCGGTGCGAAGCAGGAATTGCGATACGAAAAGTTTTGAAGAGATTCTTAAGAGGAGCTTTTTCAAAAGTTCATTTTAAGATCTTCTACTTGGTATTTGCGCCCATTAATCGAGCGTTGTTTTTACTTATTAAAAACCCGAAAGCAATTCCGGTGCGAAGCAGGAATTGCGATACGAAAAGTTTTGAAGGGATTCTTAAGGGGAACTTTTTCAAAAGTTCCCCTTAAGCGAGGCGTTCGCGGATACGGCCGTACCTGTAGAGAGCGGCCATAGCGCTTGCGGCGCGTTCGGGCGACGGCAACATCGGCACGCCGCATTCCTGAATCCGGCGGATCAGAGCATCGTCGTCCCGCGTGAAAAAAGTGGCGCCGATAATCGGCTTGCCCGTCTCATCCGCGATCTTTCCGAATTTCACAGATGCCTTCTCGTCCAACTCGTGCATCTGTTCGTTGCTAATCGGCAGATCAAGCCCCATGCCGACAGCGTATTTGATGAAAACATCCGCCGCGAAAAGCCCATAAACCAGAAGCCCGTCTATTTCATTGCTTTTAAGCAACAGATTCGGAATCTTGTCCATAATCAGATTCTGCATGTTCACTGCGTAAGTGATGTCCACAGGATTGCGCGGTGACGCCGTGCCGGGAATCGCCGCCCGCAGCGTCTCCTGCAACTCCTTCGAGAGCGGCGGGATGTCTAAGCCGAGCCTGTTCGCGGCATCCGCGAACGAACTGCCGGGCCCGCCGGAATTCGTGACGATGCCGAGCTTCTTTCCATTCAGACACGGCTGCGTCGAAAGCACCCAGCACCAGTCGAACAACTGCTCGTAATTCGCGGCGCGCAGCACGCCCGCCTGCTCGAAAGCGCCTTCATAAACCTCATCCGGCCCCGACAGCACCGCCGTGTGCGACGCACCCGCGCGCGCCCCGGCTTCCGTGCCGCCGACATACAGCGCGACAATCGGTTTCTTTTTAGCAACGCGTCGCGCCACACGGATGAAATCGCGGCCGCGCCGGATACCCTCGACATACAGCGCGATCGCCTTCGTATCCTCGTCATCCTCGAAATATTCGAGGCAGTCCACGAGGTCCAGCGTCACCTCGTTGCCGACGCTCACCACCCGGCTGAATCCCGTTCCGAGATTCTTTACGTGATTGAAAGAATGACACGCATAAGTTCCGCTCTGCGACGCGAGCCCTATCGGGCCCGGCGCGCCTTCGTACGGGAACCACGTGTTATTGTATCCGTGATTCGGATTGCAGACTCCGATGCAGTTCGGCCCGTTGAATTTAAGGCCGTACTTCGCGGAGACCTCCCTGACCTGCTTCTCCAGTTCGCGGCCGTTGCCGCCCACCTCGGAGAACCCGCCCGAGATCACCGTGCCGCGCGTGATGCCCTTCTTACCGCACTCCTCGAGCATCTGCGGCACGATCCGCGTCGGCAGAACCATCACAACCGCGTCCACGCCGTCCGGCAGGTCCGCAATGCTCGGATACGCCTTGTGCCCCAGCACCGTTTTCAACTTCGGATGCACCGGATAGATCGGGCCCTTGAAGCCGCCGGAAGCGATGTTGTAAAGCTGCACTGTGCCCATCGTCAACAGACTGTCCGACGCGCCGAGAAACGCCACCGACCGCGGCGCGAGTATCGTTTCGAGAGGATGCCGTTCCATCATTCGCACCTCCCCGCGTCGAGTATCACAAGCGCATCGACCGCGAGCGGTTTCCCGTCGTCGCCGATTATCAACGGATTTATGTCGATTTCCCTCACTTCGGGATGATTGAGTCCGATCTCGCCGAGACCCGCGAGAACCTTCGCCGCCTCGCCCGCGTCAACCGCGGCCAGCCCGCGGTACTCGCCGAAAACGCGCGCCGTTTTCAACCCGGCCAGCATTCTACCGGCCTCCGCCGCCGAAACCGGCGCCACCCGCACCACGACATCGTCGAGCGCTTCAGTAAAAATCCCGCCCGCTCCGAGCGTCACGCACACGCCGAACGTGTGGTCACGGTTCATGCCCGCGAGAAGTTCCCGCTCGCCGCGCACCATCTTCTGCACGAGAAATCCCTCCACGGCGATTCCCGCCGCGCGGCCGTTCATCTCCGCCGCCGCCGCCGCAACCGCGTCGCCGCCGGACAGCCCAACCTTCACGAAGCCTTTTTCCTTCTTATGCGGCACATCCGGCGAGCAGAGCTTCAGCGCCACAGGCCCGCCGATCGCCGCCGCGCACTCACCCGCTTCCGCGGGAGTCGCGCAGAGTTTGCACTCCACAACCGGCGCGCCATACGCAGATATCAGGCACGCCGAATCATATTCGGATAAATTACAGCGGCCGGCCGCGAGCGCGCGTTGAATTATCTCCGACGCCACCACCGCCGCTTCTTTTTTTAGTTCACTTACCATACTTCCGCTGCCTCCAGATCGATTTCGTATCCGCTGATTCTACACCAATTCACAAAAACCGTGTCCATTTTTTTTATTTGACAGTTCAAGCTCGCGCCGCCGCTCTCATCATTGACAAAAACACCGTTTAAAAAATAATTAACGATTATGCGCATACGGAACCCCGGGGGCTTTCGTTCGATGACCAAAAAGCAAACAATTTCATTGGACGGCGAAACGGCGCGCTTGATCGCCGGCAGGGCGAAGCCACCCATCAGACCCGAAATTATCAAAGCGCTCCTCGAATTCTCGAAAACATACGGACGCCGATTCGACCCGCTGCTGCTAATAAGCGACGAGCGCACTCCTCTTTCATCGGCAGCAGTAAAAAGCCACTGGGAACAACTCGTTTCGGAGCAGGCCGGCGGACCGGAACCGGGGAAATACGACTTCTACGTCCATATCCCGTTCTGCCGGAAGAAATGCTCCTACTGCATCTACTACTCCGCCCCGCCGGCCGGACAACAGGATGCCGACAGCGAGATCGCCGCTTATCTCGACTACCTCTCCCGGACAATCCGCTTCTTCGCCCCGGCGTTTTCGCCCGCGACCTTCAGATGCCTCTACATCGGAGGAGGCACGCCGTCGCTCCTCAGCGCGGACCGGATCGACCGACTGCTCGGAGAGCTGTTCGGCAACTTCAACTTCGCGGAAAAAGGAGAAAAATCGTTCGAGTGCAACCCGGAGAGCATCACCCGCGAAAAACTTCTCATCCTGAAAAAATACGGAATGAACAGAATCAGCATGGGCGTGCAAACATACAGCCGGACCGCCCTTAGCCACGCGAACCGCGCCTACCAGAAAAAAACAGCCGTCCAAAAGACGTCGGAAATGATAAAGTCGCTCGGCTTCGTGCTTAACCTCGACCTCATCGCCGGTCTCCACGGCGACACGCCCGAATCGTTTCTCGATACATTCCTCAAAATCGCCGCGCTCCGGCCGGACACAATCGTCATGTACGCGCTCACGCCGACACCCGGCTACATCCGCCGATATTTTTCAGGCGACATCGATACTTTCTGGCGCGACTTCCCAGAAAGGACAGCGCTTTTCACAAAAAACATACTTCAAGCCGCGGCAACCGAAGGCTATCGCTATAAAGAACCCGGAAAAATCGGCGCTCCAATCGTTTTCGTCAACGAAAAAACAGAATCACCGGAGTCCGTCATATCTGACAAATATTCGGACGTCGCGAATCCGCCCGCTTCCTTGTTCGGCATCGGCCCCGCATCGAGATCGCACATATACAAGCATCTGGTCTATACCGCGCGGAAAGAAAACCGCTTTGAGTTCAATCCGGACGACGAAATATACGACGGGCGCGTGTTAAATGTCAGACAGGAAATGCTCAGATACGTCATCCTCAGCCTTCGTTCAGGCAGGAAAATCGATACGGTCGCTTTCTCGCAAATATTCAAAGAAAAAATCTCCGACGCATACCCGTCGAGTCTCAAATCACTCCTGAAATCCGGAAAGCTCCGTGATGATAACGGGATGCTTCACATCCCGACGAAGTCGGACGCAGACACCCTCTTCTGCTCCGTCATTTTCGCCGGCGAAACCGAAATATAGTTAGTGATTACGATATTTATTTGTGTCAAAAACGACAATCGGCGTGTCGGTCGTGCAACAAAAACGGGTGCTTGGCGCGAGCGCCGATATTAATCAAAATCTAAATATTACGTAAAAAAAACAGTTTATTTTGTGGAATGTATATTGACGCTTGTGTTGGCACCGGTTTTGTGAAAAATAACGGCACAACTACTGGGAGATCGGGAGATTTGAAAATGGAGAAACCTTTTATCGGCAAAAAAATCGGCGTACTGATGGGCGGCATTTCCGGCGAGCGCGAAGTGTCGCTGCGCTCCGGCAAAGGAGTGCTCGACTCGCTCCAGCGGCAGGGATACAACGCCGTCGGGATCGACACCGGAGAGAACGCCGACATTAAAATACGCGAGGAAAAAATCGAAGTCGCATACATCGCCCTGCACGGCAAGGGGGGCGAGGACGGCTGGATACAGGGGCTGCTGGAAACTTTAAAAATACCGTACACCGGCTCGGGCGTCCGCTCAAGCACACTCTCGATGGACAAAGAACTCACCAAGCTTGTGATCGGCCAGTACGGAATCCCATTCGCGAAAACAGTTTACATAGACCGGGCTCAACCCTCCGGCGCCGCCGCCGAAATCCTCAGCAAGATCGGCCTGCCGGTCATCGTGAAGCCGACCGCCGAAGGCTCCAGCCTTGGCTGCTTCGTCGCGCACGATGAAAAAGCGCTCCGCGAGGGGCTCGACAAGTTTTTCGCCGGCTTCCGGCGCGGAGTCGCCGAACAGTTTATTTCCGGAAAAGAGATCACAGTCGGCGTGCTGGAATCCGGCGGCGTAACGCGCGCCCTGCCCGCCCTCGAACTCATCCCGAAAAACGAATATTACGACTTCGAGGCGAAATACACAAAGGGCATGACCGAGCTGATATGCCCGGCAAGGCTCGACGAGAAAACCGCGAAACTCGCCGCGGAGTACGCGATCAGAACTTTTCAAGCGCTCGGTTGCAGCGGCGTGGCGCGCGTCGATTTCATCGTCGATAAAAACGGCGGCCTGTTCGCACTCGAACTGAATTCGATTCCCGGAATGACGGAAACGAGCGACCTGCCCGAGGAGATCAAAGCGGAAGGCGGCACATACGACAGTCTCGTGCTTGAAATCCTGTCCTCGGCGGCATGCGACAAATCATAATGTGGGACTTGCCGTCGCGGATTTAGTCAAACTTTTTTATGAGATTGAACGAACTGAAAATGCAGGTGGCAAAATCAGCTTTCTTAACCGTTGTCTCAGCCGTTATATTAGTATCCTGCCACGTTGCTGCGCTGTCCGAAGAAAAAGCAGTCACAAATCTCGCCGTGATCGAAAAAATCACGGGCAAAATCAGTAAACAGGATCTTGCTTTCGACGGCAAGCCGGGAACAGCAGCCGTAATTACCCGTCTGAAAAATGAAAAATCCTTTGAATTTACAATAAATTTTAAAGAATGGATTGAAATTCAATCTCTTTCGCTATCATCTAAACAAAAACCGGGGTCAATAAAATTACTCGCAAGCATGACAGGAGCCGAATGGAATGAAGTTCCTGCTATGATTTCCATAACCAAAAACAAATCACCTTACAAGGTAAATATAGATATTAATGACCCGTCTCTAACCCGTTTATTGCGTTTCAAGATAGATGCAGAAAAAAACGCCTCGTTTTCAATTTATGAAGTAGCCATAACAAAAATAATCAATGAAGAAATGCAGGCTACCGACATAAGAGTGGAAAATATAACGGAAACCACAGCCGATATCGTTTTTCACACCCAAAAACCCGCAATTATGAATGTTAAAATCAGCCCAGACAGGCCGCTTCTGGATCAAACTCTTGCCGACAATGAACCGAAAAGAACGCATCGAATGTTTTTAACAAAATTGAAACCCGGGACTGAATACTATTTCCAGATAATCCCTCAAAACGGGTTAAAAACGGGTTTGAATGCCTCGCCGGTTACAGTTTTCAAGACATCCGGAGATCCGCTTCCTCAAATTTTGTCCGTTGAACTGGCGAAACCGGACTCTTCGTCCGCTCATTTAGAGGTGTCAGCCGATAAGCCTGTGAAATGGCGGGTGAGATACGGGTTATATCGGGAAGATCAAAACATTGAATCAGCTCTGGTCAGCCCTGATGCTATAGAATTGATTTCCGATGACTATTCAAAATCAGGAACTTTTAATTTGACAGACCTTTCAGGCAAAACCAAATATTTCCTCTTGGTCATCGCAACGGATTCAAGAGGAAAGAAAACTTCGACCGACCTCCTCGGTTTTGAAACCGAATAATCAATCTGTCTTGTCCATTTTGTTTCATAGCTTGAAATTAAAGCACTGGGATTTAAGGATCATCCAAAAAACTTTTTATTTAAATGGGAAATTAGAAAATGTGGTGATATAAATCACTAACAAAATATGTTGACTCATTTGTCATATTCCAGATAATATATATATATTAGAGTAATTTTTAGGTGATTTAATTGTTTAACTCTAAGTTTCTCTATTCAAAAGCAATTTTATGCGTGACATTTTTTGCGTTGTCATTTTTTCTCGTTTTCGCAGCTATAAAATCTATTGCCGGAGAGATAAAAAAATATCCGGCCTTATCGGCAAATCCGACATACTCGATCGAAGACGACTCATTTTCCATTTCCGGCGCGACTGAGATTAAAAATATGTCACAAGATTACTGGCTGGTATTCAGCTCAGGACAACCGGCTGGCTACAAATTGCTAACCGACCTTTACAATAACAGCAAATACGAGGTCGAAGGCGGCTACATATCCGGAATCGAATCGGTGTTTACCCTGACCAAAACATTATATCTGGTCGAGTCACCGTCGGGTTTTCCGGGCACTTCGGGCAGCGTAGCGCCGGGTGCGCGTATAACATACAAGTTGAATTTCGTAAATGACGGCGAGGCGGCGGATACCGGATCGGTGGTTATTCTCGATCCGCTGCCATCGACACTCGGTTCAACGGGAACAGTTGCGTTCAATATGGCCGGCGCAACCTCATCGGATTACTCATGCGAATTCACCGCGACGGACACTGTGCACTGTCTGGTGCAGAATGTGGCGGCGGGTGCAACCGGAACGGTGACATATCAGGCGGTCGTTAAATAAAGCAATGCGAGTGAGAACAAAAAAAATGAAAGCCGTTATTGCCGCCGTGATAGCATGGGCGGCGGTTCTCGCTTGCCCGCATTTCGCGCTCGCGATCGGCACCGCAAGCGGCACATCGATTGCGGCCGACGCGACAATGACAGCCGGCAATGCCGCCACGGCAACAGCCATCGGCCCGGCGACTTCGGTCGTTTCCGTCTATGGAATCACGACAAACTCGCAGCCGTCCGACTCGATAACGACGACGGCCGGAACCGTTTATTACAAGCTGAAATTCACAAACAACGCAAACACGAGCGACAGCATAAGGATCGTGACCGGGCAGCAGACATTCGGCGCCGGCGCGGGAACAACAACCGCGTGGGCGGTCGAAGTGGACGACGCGGACCCGTACGTCACCGGGCTTACGTGGACGAACAGCGGCACGGTGAAAGCATCGCAGAGCGGCGATTATACAAGCATGACGGTCGGCGCGGATACATCGGCGACATTTACACTGAAAATAACCTCGGCATCCAACGCGGCGGACGGATCGACAATGTCGGTACCGATCTCACTGCAGACAATACAAACAGCAGGCGCATATACAGGCTATAACGGACTGAGCTACGGCGGAGTTGCGCTGTCGCTCCGGACGGCGGGCGTGCTGTCCACGGAAAAGCTGACGACAACGATACAAGGCGCGGTGCTGACGCTGGTGAAAACATACGCCGTGCAGTCGCCGACTTCGTATCAGTCGCTCGGCGGCAACTCGGCGTCTCCTGTGCCGGGATCGAAGGTAACTTATACGATAACGTATTCGAACTCAGGGCTGGTGGCGGCCGGCAACGTGACAATCATCGACCCGTTACCGTCCGGCACGACGTTTGTGACCGGATCGATCAAGAAAAACGGCGTGGATGCCGGATCGAGCTGCAACTACAACACTTCGAACGCGGGCGCGGTCACGTGCAACATCGGGACGGTGCCTGCGTTGTCGGGAAACCTGACGATACAGTATTCGGTGACGATAGATTAGAAGCGCGGCGAAAAAGAGGAAAATGAAGAAACTGCGGACAACATGGGCAATCGCGGCCGTGACGGCGGTGGTTTTGTGCTGCGTTTTAGCTTCCTCGCCCGCCGCAGCGGTGACAGCCGCCAACACGCAGATATCGCACCCGAAGTCGAGGGCCACCTCGTCGAGCTTCACAAGCACGATCTACTCGAACCTGCCCGCGACGACGACCGTAGCTCCGATTTACGGATTCGGATCGAACCCGTTCACGGAGACGTCGCCGATCAAACTTCAGATGACAGCCGGCTCCTACGCCGACTATACATTCAAAGTCAAAAACAACGGAAACGCTTCCGATCAGGTTTACGTGATAGTCAGCCCGATGAGCGACGGAGGCGTATTTCCGAGCGTGGTGTGGGACGTCGCCGTGGACGATGCAAACCCGTTTGTTGAAGGACTGACGTGGAAAAACAGCGGAACAAAAACGGCGAGCAAAACGGGCGACCGAGCAACTTCGGGCATCACGCTGGCGGCCGGCGGATCCGCAACATTCACTTTGCGGGTTAGCGGCAGCAACGCGCCTTACGGAGCAACGATGTCGTTCTCGATCACGCTCGAAACAGTCAACGACACCACGCAGTATCCCGGCGGCGCATACACATCCGACGCCAACGTGAAAAGCTACGCGGGACCGGCGTCGGTTTCGAGCGTCGCTTTCGTTCCGACAATTCCCCCCACCCTGCTCGTCACAGCGCCCGCGGACGGAACCGAAACGCCGTCGAGCACGGTAGCGGTGACGGGCACGTCCGAACCCGGGGCGACATGCACGATAACGGTCTATTCCGCAAGCCTCGGCCAGCAGCAGACAACAACATTCAAAGTGCCTTCGACGGGGCAAATCAGCAAAGACGCGCCGCTGTTCGAGGGCGCAAATCAACTCACGGTGACAGTCCGCGACTGGACGGGCAACTCGACCTCGCGGATCCTGAACGTGACGCGCGATTCGACGCCGCCGGTGCTCGCGTTCCAGATGGGAGCGGAGGTCGTCGGCCCGAGAGTATCGATCACCGGTTCGGCGTACGACGCCCAGCACCACATGTCCGGCTACGCGGTGTATTACGGCCGCGGGACTTCGCCGACGACGTGGAAACAGATCGGTTCAGGAACATCGGAAGTCGGGTCGTCGAGCACGTCGGGCACGCTTGTTACGTGGGATGCCACAGGCCTTTCCGGCCTTTACACAATCAAAATCACGGCCGCCGACCGCTCGCCGTTCAGCAAAACATCCGAAGCATACACGACAGTGACGATCGTCAACCGCATACAGCTCAGCGGCACGATCCCGTACAACACGTGGACGATGGTCGCCCTGCCCGGCACGCCGCTCGACGCCGATCCGACATCGTTCCTCGGCTCTACGAGATACGAGATACAGTACTGGGACCCGAACTCGGCGGACGATCCCGACATGCTGAAATACAAATCGAGCAACATCATCCTAAATAAGCCCGGTCAGGGTTTCTGGGTGAAGCCATACGACAGCTCGATAAGCTATTCAGTTGACGCTTATGTGTCGGACACCGCCGACGTGGTGACGATGCACATGTACAACGGATGGAACCAGATCGGATCGCCGTTCCTCTCGCGCGGCTCCTACTCGACTGAATTTCAGTGGAGTCAGGTGCAGGTGCGGATAAATCCCGGAACCGCAACCGAACAGACTAAAACGATGGCGGACGCGATATCGTCCGGCTGGGTGGACAGCCAGTTCTACGGATACGCCGACAACGGATACACGTCATACGGCGTAAGCGACACGCTCGACCCATACGCCGGATATTTCGTGAAGACGACAGTTGACTGCGACTTCATCTTCGACCCCGGCGCGGGCATCCCGAACGGACTCGCGCGCATTGTGCGCACGCAATACGACTGGAAACTCCAGATCGCCGCTTCATCCGACGGGCTGAACGACAACGAGAACTACGCCGCCGTGATGTACGGCGCGCAGGAAGCGGAAGGCCCCGACGATTCGAGCGAGCCGCCGCCGGTGAAGCCGTACATCTCCGTATATTTCGAGGATGCCGGCTCGGGAACCGCCGCGACGCGGCTGGCGCGTGACACGCGCACACCTATAGCGGCAAACCAGTCCAAAACGTGGAACTTCGTGGTCGAGGTAAGCGACCCCGGCAAACAGGTGACGCTGTCGCTGCCGAATGCGGACACGCTGCCGGAGAACTACAAATACCGGGTGGTGGATCAGGCGACAGGCGCGGAATTCGACCCGAAGCAGCAGCAAGAATACGTATATAGCTCGACATCGGCGACGCGGAAGTTTTCTCTTATCAGCGAAAAGCTCAGCGACCGCACGGCAACGACGATAAGCCTGTTGTTCCCGCGCGGGTGGACACTGTTCTCGGTGCCGCTCGAACCCGAGCCGACGGATGTGCGGGAGCAGCTCTCCGCCCGCCTCGGCAAAGTTCAGGCGTTCCAGTACTACAACAAACAATTCTACGACCCCGACAGCGAGGGGAAAGTGGACATTCAGGCCGGACTCGGCTACTGGATTTATCTCGACGAGGAAACCAACCTCGAATTCACCGGCATACAGACGGACGCTTCGAGCAGGATCGAGGTGCCCCTGCCGGAGGGCTGGAGCCTGATCGGCAACCCGTTCGAGAATGTCACGATCGACGAAACGTGGCTGAGTTTGAACGACGGGAGCCGCACACTGACCGCGACGGAAGCGGTGGCGGAAGGCTGGCTGGCTCCGTTCATATACGAATTCGACAACGCCACAGGCGGATACATACAGAAGGACATAGGGGCGGAAATGAGCCCGTGGAAAGGTTATGCCGTTAAAACGGCCAAGGCATGCACTTTATTAATAGGGCCTCCTTCAAACTGAGGCGAACGGAGTTTATGAAAAAGGGCGCATTCCGGGCGCTGTTGGCGGCGGCGCTGCTTGTTGTTGCCGCGCCGCGGTTCGTCGCGGCTCAGCAACAGGATTATAAGATCGTGGTGAACGGCGTCCAACTCGTTACCGACGCCGATCTGATGATGCAGGACCTGAAGCTGTTCGTGCCGCTCGATTCGAGCGTGCTCGGAGCGCTGGGCGCGACGATAGGGATAGTCCCCTGTCCCGGCAAGGAGTGCTTTACGGTGACGGCTTACGGAAAACAAATAGCGTTCACGCTTGGAGAGAATACGTTCTCCGTGGGCGGGCGCACTTTCGACACCGGCGCGGCGCCGTTCCGCGATCAGGGCTTCATCTACGTGCCCGCTTTCATCTTCTTCAAATCGCTTGAAATGACTCCCGTGTGGGACGAGCAGAACAAAACGCTGACGGTGACCGCCACGGTTGGCGAGAACCCGAATTACGAGAAGGTGACGTCGCTGTTCAGAACCGAACCGCCCGAAAAACCGAAGGCGGAGAAGAAAAAAGAGGAGGCTGCCTCCGGCGGTCCGGCCATCGGTTTCACTTTCGAGAATCAGGTGAAAGCGTTGTCGATCGGCGTCTCGGGCGACAAGACGCAGAGCCGGACTGAGGAAAAAGGCGAAATATACAATTACTACAACCTCCGCGCGCTCGGCACGCTCAGAAACGGATACGAATTTCAGGGATCGCTGAGAACGACCGAGACGACAGACACCGAAAACAAGCGCGGCGAAGTTAACAAACTCGAACTGAACATGACGAAGAACAAAATCTCCTTGGGCCTGTACGACATTCAGCCGAAGTTCAGCAAATACGTTTTCAGGAGCTACCCGTTTCAAGGCGTGAGCTACAAGCGTGAGGGGAACGAATTCAACATATACGGAACTTTCGGGAAAGCAAAGAAGAGCCTTCGCAGTTCGAACTACGCGCGCTATCTGAGCGGCCTGCGGATAGAAACACAGGGGAAAAAGCCTAGACCGGTAACAGTCGGCGTGAGCGTCGCGAGCGCGAGGGACACCGGCGGCATTATCGACGCAAAGAAAATGAACAACCTGACGCTCTCGACGGATATCAACGCGGAACTGAAAAAACCGTGGTCCGTGAAGACTGAATTCGCGGAAGGCGTTGCCGACATAACGGGAGCCGACACCGCGCGCGGTCAGGCCCGAAGCGTGGAACTGCTTTACGCGAACAAACGTGTGAACTGGCGGACAAACTTCGAACGCATCAGCAGCGATTTCTATTCGGAGACGTCATACTTCTCGCGCGGGAGAACCGAATTTTCGTCACTGTACAACAAAAAATATTCAAAGAAACTGACCCTCGGGGGCGGGTACAAACAGAAACAACTCGGCGCTCAGAAAACATATACGTATCCGGCAAACCTGCTGCTGACGCCGTTCGCAAAACGGAAAACCAGCATCAATCTGACGAGGACGTTCGAGAAGACGATCGCATCATACGGAAAAATACGGGACACGCATGAGATAAAAATATCCGACACGCTCGGCGACACGCGAGTGAACGTGACGGTCAACAGGCGAAAACAGAAAACCGCGTCCGAGTTGGCGTTCCGCAACAACTACGCAATAACCCTGCTGAAGCCGGTCGCTCAGAAGATGGACTGCGAACTGAAAGTGAAAAGAGAGCGGTGGTATCACGACCGCAACTCGGTGACCCGGCAGAACGACATACGATTCAGCTACGAGATAGCACCGTGGACGGAACTTGTTGTGAGCGCGGGACGTTTCTACAACACACCCGAGAGCGCTTTTACAAGTTTCAGGTTAGGGTTCCAGAAAATGGACATAATAAACGATTGGGAGATGCGGCTGTCTTACGAATTCCAGAATTACCGGGAATACAACGCGAGATACATGGAAGCGTCATACAGCTTCTATAAATAAGCTCTGGAAGATCCGCGTCGATGGGCGCGGAGCATGAATAAAAACACACGAAAGGGGGCGCAATAATCTGAAAGCGGACCGGAAACAAAATACCCGATATTAAAGGAGGAAATGGATGAAAGTTAAAAGCATAATCACAGGAGCAATAGCGGTGCTGACCGCGGCGGGAATGCTGTTTGTGTATTCGAACAGTTTCGCGGTCAAGGCCCGCGTGGCGTCACTGTCGAACGTGAAAGGCAAAGTGACGGTGAAAAAAGCCGGAACGAGCGAATGGGTTGCGGCAGCGGACAGAATGGAACTGCGCGAGGGCGACGAACTGAAAACGGAAGCCGGTTCCTCGGCGATCATCCGGATGGACGACGGAACGATGACGAAGGTCGGGCCGCTCGCAAGAATGTCCATGGATCAGCTTTCGAGCGTGGGCAACAACAATGCGACGTCGCTCAACGTGTCTGTCGGAAAGAGCTGGAACCGCGTCAATAAGCTGACCAAAGACACGGCGTTCAACGTGAAGACGCCGACCGCGGTCGCCGGCGTGCGCGGCACGTTCTTCTCGGCGGAAGTCGAAAAGACGAACGACAGCACGTTCGACGTTTACGACGGCTCGGTGCAGGTATCCGGCGCATCGGACCCGAGCTCATCGGTGACGGTCGGAGCGCACAACAGGACAACAGTTGCGTCAAACGGGAGCCCAACTCAGCCGAGCGCGATCCCGGCCAACGAGGAACAGTCAGGCCGCGACGGCTTCTCCGTACAGGAATACACCTCGGCGAAATACGACCTGCAGATTTCGATAAGCCCGCAAGTTGTCGAAGCCGGCAAGAATGCAGTCGTGTCTGTGCAGGTTTACCAGAACGGACAGCCCTACCGCAAGGCGTTGAAGGTCAACCTTACGCTCTCCGGCGCGGCGACGTTCGTAAGCACGGGAACGAAAGAGATCGAAGCGACGACGGACGATAACGGCGCGCTGACTCTCGACATCACATCTCCCGATAAGGAGACAGTGACGGTTTCCGCGCAGTTGATAATCAAGATCGAAAAGAAGTAAGTAAGGAATGTTAAAAGCGGCCCCGCCTAACGGGTGCGGGGCCGCCTGCATTATCCGGTCCGGCAGAGCGGCCCTTTCGTTGAAAAACAAACGAGATGTTGCACTCCGGGAAAAAATGCCCGGTCGACACTACAGGTGTGCGTTGCGAAATAAATAACAAGATTGCGCTAAAACGCCGCGCCGCCTTAAAAGCAGGATGGAATTGCGGATAAAAAAGTTTTTTAAGAAAATCTGTATATTAACAGCAACTTTCATCGCGGCGGCGGCTATCTCGATAAATGCCGCCGCTCAGGACGGCGGCGGCGCCGTTCTGTCGAACGTGCACGGTAACGTCCGGCTTCAGTTCGACGGGTCGGTGTTGTGGGTTCCCGCGCAGGACGGAGATGCCGTTCCGCCGAAAACAAAGATAAAAACAAACAGCAATTCCGGCGCGGCGTTGCGCTTGAGAGACGGAGGATTCGTCAAGCTTACACCGTTCGACGAGATGCTGTACGACGTGATCTACGAAACAAACGGAAAACAGAGCGACGTGGTAATGGTCGAGAGCGGCCGCGTGTGGGCAATGGCCAAACCCGGCGAAACCACCGAGCGGCTGATTTTGGAGACGCCCGGCGGCGCGGTCGATATCCGTGAAGGCGCGGTATTCCTCGAAACAGACCCGAACACGCGGGTCGCCTGCGTGGATGTCTTTTCCGGCGCGGCCGGCGCAAGATCGGTCGCGGACCCGGCAAAGGTTGTTACCATCGACACGAACAAACGCGCGAGCATCGACGCGAGTGGAGCGCCCTCCGATCCGGTGGCGGTCAACGGAGTGTTCGACACCGAAAATAACGACTACACGTGCCTCACGAACACCGCGAATAAGGTGACAACGGGCAACACTGTCGTCGAAGCCGTTTCGGAAACGGACGAATACTCTATAGTGCGCATCTCGGCTTCCGGAATGACCGAATTCCTCGGAAGCGGCAAAAAAAATGAAGAAGAGACCGTAACAACGGCTCAATATGCGGAAGAAGGAATCGAAACTGAAATAACGCTCATATCGTCGGCGTCCGTAACGTTCGAGAAATGCACCCCGACGGGTGAGTCGTGCGCCGACAACGGCGACTGTTGCAGCGCTCTTTGCAGCTCAAGCGTCTGCACGGAACAGAAAGACTCGGGAACTCTGGACTCAAAAGGGATACTCGTGTTCCCCGTCGAGACAACGGAAATTTCAACGGAATATGCAATCATCGAAGTTACAAAATCATCGACAGTAACTTTTTCGGAGCCGAAATGTGAAACAACGCCGTTGATCGAAGCTGTCGCAATCGGCGACAAGGCTTTAAGCGACGGCGAAACAACAATAATCGAGGGCGCGGAATGCGCCTCGTCCGCACAGCCTCAGGTTTCATTCAACGTGACACCGAGATGCGGGTCAATAATAACCTTAACCATCAAAACCGGTTCCGCTTCGAATAACCTCGGTGAAGTCGGACAGGGGCAGACGTCTTCGTTCAGTTCAACAATCAATTTGCAGAACACAACGGCCGTCCCGGTGGAAATCTACGCCGCGGACAGCTTCAACAATACGGCGACATTTAAATTCAACGCGCAACTGCAACTTCACGAAAGCCTGAGCGAAGCACCCGAAGTGTCGTCGGTCACGATCAACGGCCAGACCGTAAACGCGGGCGACCGCGTCGAGTTGACAATCAACTCCTGCGGTGAAACGACTCTGAGCGTGACGGGCAAAGCAGCTTCGCGTTGCGGCACGATCTCGTCGGTCACTTTAAATAAAGACGGTTCTTCGCAGAGAGTCACGGGCACTGCGGATTGGAGTTCGACGATAAGCCTGCCGTCAACAGGCAACGAGGCGTCCTTCGAGGCCAAAGCAAAGAATTCGCTCGGTGTCGAGAGCGAAGCATTCACATTCGATTTGACGATAACGCGGGAACTCGACCCGCCGACTATATCTTTCACAACGATAGGCGGCAACCCGGTGGACGACACATCCGTTCCGATCGACGTCTATCGCGACCAGCTCGAAAGCGGCAAGCTCGTGATCCGCGGATCGGCGGAATCGGCGCAATGCACACTCTCGAAAGTGGAAGTGTCGCTGAACGACGGCTCGAGTTGGGCCGCCGCACAGGACACATCATCGTGGTCTTACAGCTACCAGCCGTCCGCGCAGACGTATCAAATACGCGCTCGCGCGGTAGATGCGGCGGGCACGGTCTCCGAGGAAGCGCTTAACGCGATCGAGCTCACCTATCACAGCACTACACCGGAAGAAGACCTGCTCGATATCTTCAATAAGCTGATCACTGCTTATCTGAACAAAAATTCGTCCGGCTTCCTCGACCTCACTTCATCGAATTACAACTCGTCTTATGAAGGGATCGAGGACTCAAACTCACTCGACGATTCGCTCGGCAACAAATTCATTGCAAACCCCGTCATGTATCTGAAATATCAGGTTAATTCGGTTACAGCATCGGGAGACACAGGACAGGTCAGCTTCAACTGGACCGCCAACCAATCGTCCGCCGGATACACGGAATCGGCGGTATTTCAGTTCGCTAAAGAAGAGGAAGGCTGGCGCTTTATCACGGTGCGCGACGACCACACGTTCCTGCGCTACACAAGCATAGCCGCCACGGTTGCGCTCCAGTCGGCCGACTCGGAAGTTATCGCGGACAACTCCGACAACACGACTGTCACAGCCGAGGTGAGAGACTCCGCGCACAATCTGATCAAGGACGGAACCGAAGTGCGTTTCAGCACCACGCTTGGGTCTGTCACGGCAAGCGCCACGACGCGGAGCGGAATCGCCGAAGCAACGTTCTTCGGCGGATCGACACCGGGGAATGCAACAATTTCAGCAACGTGCGGCGCCATTTCCGCAACCCCGATCGTTATAGCGGTGAAGCGGGAACATGCCCCGCCGCCGCCCGATCAATAAACTGAAGAGCAGCCGGAATAGTCCGGCAAAGTCAACTGCCGGCAGCTACCATGAGTTTCCTGAATTCAATAAAAACATCGTATAAGCAATTCACGGCGGCGGCCGTTTTCGCATTCGCGGCGTTCGCCCTCTCCGGCTGCGGAGGAGGAGGCGGAGGCGGCGGTTCGACTACACCCGCCCCTACAGGTTCCGCCCCCATACAGAGTGCTTGGTCGCCGGCAAAAAATGCCGTTGTCGCAACCGCCGCGCCGACCGTTTCTTTCTCACTCGATGAGAACGGAACCTGCCGCTGGTCGTTATCCGACACCGATTATGCTTCGATGTCTCACTCATGCTCAGGAACGGGAACACGCAGCCAATCGTGCGCGGTATCCGGACTGCCTCAGGGAACCGCCACTTTTTACCTCGCCTGCGAGGACACGTCGGGCAACAGAGACACAGCGGCCTCGAACACGCACATTTCATACACAGTCGATTCGATCGCGCCGGCTATGCAGTTCACCGCACCAGTGAACGGCAGCGGCCCCTACTCTCCCGCCGCGCCGCCCGATACGGTCTTGGTGTCCTACTCCGACTCCGGCGCCGGCATAAACGTGCAGACTCTCACAGTCAGTTTTACGATAAATGGACGCACTGCGGATATCAGCGACTTTTTTGGCCGCGACACAACAGCTAATGCCTCCTCTTCGAGCACTAGCCTATCGACTACAAACCCGTTTTCCCGAACGACGCTTGCAAGTTTCACTTCAACAAACCTCGGCGCAACACCTGATTCGACCTGGACGGTGGATCGTTGCTCTTCCGCTACTCAGCAGGTATCGTCCGATTCTTCTTCGATATACGTGTGGGACACCGAATGCGCGAATATCAGAGTGTTCGGCGAATCCGGAAGCACGCTGAAAATCTCCCTATCGGGAAACGTCTCCGCCGCCGCCGGATCTCCCGCGGCAGGCCGGATCTATGCGGGAATAGAAAATGACTCCCATTTATACCTGTTCGACAGCACATCGGGCACACAGACAAAGTCGGTCACGCTGCCTGATTACCCTGCAGCGCTTTCTTTCAACCCGTCGAACAACATCCTCTATATCGCATACGCCGCCAGCGCCGAGATCGGGCGTTTTGACTGCTCGACGGAAACGCTTTTGAGCGGAATCACCGCACCGGCCGCTGCCATCCTCCTCGCGGCGTGGCCGACATCCGACGGCGACGTCATAGCCGTTGGCTGGCAGGCGCAATACAAACTCTACCGGATCACCGCGTCGGGAACCGTCGCAGTATCGGCTTCGCTCGGAACGAGCGCCCCGAAGGGGCTCGCTATCTCGCAGGCGCAGAACACCGCCTTCGTTTCAAGATACGCTCAGGGAGATGTTCGGGCGGTGAACCTGTCTTCCGGCACGACAACCGACATCTCGTTCGGAGCGGGGAGCACGCCGCGCGGAATTTTCGCAGCCGGCTCGCAGATAGCCGTCGTACATTTCGGAAGCGGCGGTGACAATCCAACCGTGTCATTAATCGACCCGGCCCTCCTCATGACGGTAGGCATCATAACCCCACTCGCGGTTCCTGCAGTCACAGGTACATACTACAAAGGCAAATACTACCTCTTAGAAGATGTCTGGAACATAACAAGCCAGACGACGGTAACGCTCAACGCGACGATACAGGACAAGGCGGGAAACACCGGCTCGGCTCCAGCAATAACGTTCACGGTAGCGCCGGAAGTCCCCGGCGGATAGACGGCGAAAACACGCCGCATGCGTCATATCGGAAGCAACAATTATTTGACACTAATCATTAAAGAAAATAGAATACGAAGATTGTTAAATTTTTCGGATTTTCAACAATCCGAAGTCCCGATGAAAGGCAGTGAAATCCATATTGTTTATCGCGATCGGCGAACGGATTAACGCAACGCGGAAAAGTATCCGCGAGGCGATCTATGCGAGAGATGCTGAATTCATACGCGCGGAAGCGGCGGCGCAGGCGGCCGCAGGCGCGTCGGTGATCGACCTGAACGGCGGAACGAAACCCGAGGAAGAGCTTGCCAACCTCGAGTGGATCATCGACACGGTTGCCACGGCGATTGACAAGCCTTTCTGCATAGACAGCGCATCTTCCGAAGCGCTTTCGTTCGCGACGCGGCGGATCATCGAGGTTTCCGGCCGCAGACCGCCGGAAAACGGTCTCCTCGAAAACGGGGTCCCGTGGCTATTGATTAACTCGATCTCCGCGGAGAAGGAACGTTATGAAGGCGTCCTGCCGGTGATTCGCGAGTTCAAGGCGTCGGTCATCGCACTGGCGCTGGATGACTCCGGAATGCCGGACGACGCGGAGAAAAGGGTATCCGTCGGCCGCGCTCTGATCGAGCGGCTGATGTCGGACGGAGTGCCGCAGGAGCGGATATTCGCGGACCCGCTCATTATGCCGGTCGGGCTGGACCCAAATCTCGGCCCGCAGATTCTCGAAACGGTGCGCGCGTTCCGGGCGTCGTTCCCGGACGTTCACATCACCTGCGGGCTGACGAACGTATCGCACGGGCTGCCCGCGAGGCAGTTGCTTAACCGCACCTTCCTCGTCATGCTCGCCGCCGCCGGCCTCGACTCCGCGATACTCGATCCGACGGATAAGAAACTGATGTCCGCGCTCCGGGCCGCGATGGTTCTTTCCGGCCGCGACCCTTATTGCTCGGATTTCATTTCTGCCTTTAGAAGCAACCTTCTGGATGCATAGGCGCTTTTTTATTTCCACCGTGTGGGCGGCGGCTTTTATGGCCGCGTCTATAGGGTTGTCCGCAATACCCGGCTTGTACGCTTGGCAAGTGCTGGTCGTGCTCTCACCGGCGGCGCTCCTGCTTATCAGTCTGGCATGGACTAAGCCCTATCCCGAATTCAAAGACTCCGACGGGCCGGACTGCCCTCCCATCGAAGACCTCTCCAACCCGTCGCGCAAAGTAATCTGGCTCAACGGGCCGTGGGAATTCAAACTCGCGGGGCAGAAACGCACCCGCCGCATCGACATCCCGCGACCGTGGAACTCGATCCCCGGACTCGAAAACTACAACGGACAAGCCATCTACAGGCGGCTCATCAAACTTCCCGAAGGCTGGTCTCAGGGCACCGTCTTTCTGCGCTTCCGGGGCGTCAACTACCGCGCCGTGGTTTCCATCGACGGCAAACAGGTGGGCTCCCACGAAGGCGGCTTCACCTCGTTCGAGATCGACGTCACCGACAGGCTCTCAGACCGCCTCGAACACGAACTCGAAGTGGCGGTTGACAACCGGCTTTCTCAGACAACCGTGCCGAACGTAGTATGCTGGAACAACGACGGCGGCATCATCCGCGAGGTCTATCTCGAAACGCGAAACCCGATCCATATCGACGATGCATACCTGCTGACAATTCCCGACCTCAAGGGCCGCGCCGACATCGCGCTCATGCTCAAGATTCACAACCCGAAGCTCGAACCACGCGGTGTAAGGATCGAAGTATATTCACCGCAGGGCGCGCTAGTCCACGAGCACGAGATCGAGGATTGGACAATGCAGACGCTCCAGCACAGAATCTCGATCAACTTCGCGTCGCTCTGGAGCCCGGAAAACCCGTCGCTGTATCGCTGCCGCGTGATGATAATGGAGCAAAATGGCGACGAGCGCACGTTCACGTTCGGCGTCAGGAGCATCGAGGCCGAAGACGGCGCGCTGTTGCTCAACGGCAAACCTCTTCGGATAAGGGGTGTGTCCTACGTCCCGGAGACGGAGGAAACCGGCGTCACGATGTCTCTCGCCGATTTCAAGCGCGATCTCGAGGCGATCAAAGCTGCCGGATTCAATACCGTGCGATTCGCACACCTGCCGCCACACGCCAAGGTACTCGACCTGTGCGACAAGATGGGACTCCTCGTGATCGAGGAAATCCCGGTTTGGAACGCCCTAGTTATCGACTTCAGCGATCCCGGCTACCAGCAGGCGGCCGAGACACAGCTCAAGGAAGCTCTGTTGCGGGACCGCAACCGTGCATGCATCCTAGCGTGGGGGCTCGCGAGCAGCATCGAATCCGGCTCCGACGAGGCCCGCTGGTTCGTCGAACGGCTCGCCGGACTCGCCCGCGGCCTCGACGACCACCTCGTCTATATCGCCACATCGGACCCGGAGCACGAATCTTGCGCCGACCTCGTGGATTTCATCGCTCTCGACATCGAGACAAGAAAACGAGAGAAAATTGCGATAAAGATAGAGGCGGCGGCCTCTTTCGGCACGCCGGTCGTCATGTTCCACCAAGGCGACCCGGCATACCGGCCAGCCGACTCGCGCATCGCGGGCGCGCCCGGAACCGAGGAGCATCAGGCCATCTTCTTGCGCGATTTCATTCTCGAACACGACGCAAACCAAAAGATTGCCGGATGGGCGGTTTCAGCACTCGCGGACTACCGCGACCCGAGCAACTTCGCCGGGCCGACTCCGTTCGCCCGCAGAAATGGATTGCTTGACAGCAATCGCAAACGCAAGATAGCTTTCGGCGCGATCTCCGGCCTTCTCAACAACGGCGAACTGCCCGAGATTCAGGTGAGCCGCAGCAGGATGCCGATCGCCTCGTTCGCGAAAATTCTAGCCGTAGTATGGGCAGCCGCGGCGCTCGCATATCTCATTCTCTCGCCCCACCATTATTTCAATCTGGCTTACAATCCGGAAGGCTTCGTCAAAGGGCATCCGTTCGCGTGGCAAGTGATACTGTTCACCTCCGTTTTCACGGCGCTTAACTTCGCCATTCTTTTTTACCGTTTCTTCCGTTCGGCGCCTCGGAAACTGCTCGGCTCGATCAACATGCCTTTCCTTAGAATCATCGCTTTTCTTCTTCACACCGAAATCAACCTGTTCATCTGGGCGTATCTGACAATAATCTGGTTCTGGGTGTTCGACACCACGCTGTTGAGCTTCTTCTTCCACAAAGTCGGCCCCGCCGAACTGTTGGCTCTCACCGCCGCGCTCAGCCTTCCGGAATCGATTTTCTTCCTGTCCGCTTTCTTCAGAATCAACCTTATTCCCGTATTTATCGCTTACAACGTATGGAAGGTTTATCTCTGCTACACTATTCTCGGCCTGACCGGTACGATAATGTTTGTCCTCGTAGGTCCGGCCATCGTCACCATCGCGGCACTCATCGTCATCGAAATGAAATTCCACGTTCTGAAATACATCCGCCTCATGCTGTGACGCCGCGTTCACCGTATTCGATGCAATAATTCTCTATTTAATAAGGATATTAATATAAATATATTGTTGCGGATTCCGCGCGCCCGCGGTCTGCATCTGGAGCGCATTTGCAATGGCGGCATTTCTAATACCGCGTCTAGGCCTCGACCTCGGAACCGGCAAAACGGTTCTCGTCGCAGGCAGAAAAATCGCTTACAACGAGCCGACCGTGCTCGTCGCCGAAAGCAGGACCAACCACGTCCTCTATACCGGCCGCGCGGCCTCAGAACGGGCGGGCAAGCTCGGACACGGCTCCGAACTGATCCGCCCCGTCGTCCGCGGCGCGATCGCCGACTACGCGGCCACCCGCTTCCTGCTCCGCAAAATCTTCACGCAGGCGATGAAGCCGCCGCGCGCACTCAAGCCTATGATCGTCGCTTCGGTGCCGATTCGCCTGAACTCGGTCGAAGAGCGCGCCCTTTGTGACGCCGCGCGCGAGGCCGGCGCCGGGCAGATTTACCTCGTCCCGTGCAACCTCGCCTCGTACGTCGCGATCTCAAAAAACGCAAACGATCCGCGCGGCAGCCTGATTGTCGATATCGGCGCGGGCGTCACGGACATCTCCGTGCTTGCCTCGAACGAGACCATCGTCGGGCGCACGCTCGAAAGCGGCGGCGACGACCTCACCGCCATCGTCCAGCGCGTTCTCGAACTTTCGTACGGCGTCGTTACCAGCCGCGAAGAGGCGGTGCAGGTTAAAATGCGCATCGGCGTCATCCCGAAACCGGGCGAAAAGGTCATCGTAAATCAGGCGCGTCTCCACGGCGAATCCGGCACGCGCGAAGTTATGATCCCGCAGGACTCGATCGCCGAGTTCATGCTTCAAAGCCTCAAACCGCTCGTTGACGGCGTACTCGAAACACTCGAGGAGACGCCGCCCGAGTTGTATCAGGACATATTCTATCGCGGGCTGTTCCTGTCCGGCGGCGGGAGCCGCCTCAAGGGGCTCGCTCAGGCGCTCGAGGAACGCCTGCAGATTAAAGTGAACCCGGTGGACGAGCCGGAACTTTCGGTGAGCAGAGGCATCTCGATTATCCTCACCGACTTCGGCAAGTTCAGGGAGTTTTTCAGGCACCACGTCACATTCTGAGGTGCGCGTATAATGGAAAATACGTTTTTTCAGCCTGTCGTAAGATTTGTCGAGTACGTCGGCAAGCTCGCCACCACGCTCGCCAAGTCCATCGCCTACATCGTGCGGCTCGCTATCGACTGGCGGCTCACATTCTTTCAGGCATCGAGCATGGGCATCAACTCGATCCCGATCGTTTTTCTGATCGTCAGCTTCACCGGCATGATAATCGCCCTGCAGGTGACCCAGCAGGCGGTTAAGTTCGGGACCAAGCAATTCATCGGCGGCGGCATCGCGTTCGTGATGGTGCGCGAGCTGGCGCCGGTTCTCACCGGGGTGGCGATGGCGGGCCGCGTCGGCTCGTCGATCGCGTCCGAGCTTGCATCCATGAAAGTCAGCGAGCAGATCGACGCGCTCCGCGCGCTCGCGACCAACCCGATTCAGTACCTCGTCGTCCCTCGCATGCTCGCCCTCATGATAATGATCCCGGCCGTCACGGTCATGTCTTGCCTTGCCGGAATCATGTCCGCGTATTGGGTCGATCACACGTTTTTCGATATCACATGGCCTGTGTTTTATCGCTACATACCGAGACTGCTGGATGCGAGCGACGTGACCGCCATGCTGATCAAAAGCGCCGTGTTCGCGGTCACAATCGCGCTTATCGGCTGCACCGAGGGCATGTACGCGGAGGGCGGCGCACAGGGCGTCGGCCGTTCGACAACCAACTCAGTCGTTATCTCGATCGTCAGCATTTTCGGACTCAATTACCTGCTTTCGATGTTTCTCTTTCCGGGCTGATAAAGGCAAATAAATATGTCGAAGATCGAAACAAAAGACCTGCGGGTCAGCTATAAAAAGAAGTCCGTTCTCGAGGGCATCAGCCTCACCGTGAACGAAGGCGAGATCGTGACGCTCATGGGCGGTAGCGGCTGCGGCAAGAGCACGCTCCTGCGGTCCGTCATGCGGCTCATCCCGATCTCGGGCGGTGAAGTGCACATCGACGGCGAGCGCATAGACAACCTGCCCGAAACGAAGATGAACGAAGTGCGCAAGAAAATGGGCATGGTGTTTCAGGAGGGCGCGCTGTTCGACTCGATGAACGTGAGGGAGAACGTCGCGTTCGCGCTCCGCCGGCACACAAAGATGAAAGAGCGCGAGATCCGCAGCGTTGTGCGCGAGCGACTCGACGCGGTGGGCCTTTCCGGCGTCGAGGAGAAAATGCCGAACGAGCTCAGCGGCGGCATGCGCCGCCGGGTCGGCATTGCCCGCGCGCTTGCGCTCAACCCGGAAATTCTTTTTTACGACGAGCCGACAGCCGGACTCGACCCGCTCCTGACGGCCACAATCGTCGAACTCATACTCAAGATGCGGGATCGCTATAACGCAACATCAGTCGTCGTTACGCACGACATCGCTGCCGCCGAGCGCGTCAGCGACCGCGTCGCGATGATTCACGAAGGACATCTGATAATAGAAGGCACTTTCACCGATCTGAGGAGCAGCCATCACCCGCACATACGCAGCTTCCTCGATTCGATGAAAACACCCTGACCGGGAGCACGGAGGTTACTATGCTTTCAAACTATTTCAAGGTCGGCGCCGGAATCCTGATCGCCATTGCAATAGTAGTGGCGGCTTACAGGGCAGTTCAGGAAAACAAACTCGGCGGCGACAAGATTTACACTATAAAAGTCGTCTTCGACAATGTCGAAGGGCTCTCCGAAGGCAACGACGTCTGGCTCTCCGGCATTAAGATCGGGTCCATCAGAAAACTTACCCTGCTCCCCAGCGGAAAAGTGCAGCTCGACCTCCAGATCGAGAAAAAATACAAGGTGCTGAAAGGCTCCACATTCGCCATCCGCCTCGGCATACTCGAAGAAAAAGTGCTCAGCATCGAAAAACCGGTGAAGATGCAAAAGCCGTACACATACTATGAAGACGGAACAGTCATTAAAAACGCGCAGCCGCCCGTTACCATGCAGAAACTTGTTAAGCAGGCGGATCAGGCGATGACGGAAGTCAACCGGATTCTCTTCAACGCGCGGCAGGTGGTCGAGAACGAACAGATGAAGCAGGATATATTGTTGGCGATGAACAACATCGCGGAGACGACCGCCGAGGCGCGGGATTTCGTCAAAATGCTCAACGACACCGGCATGGCGAATCGCGGCCACATAGACGAAACTCTCGCCAATATCGAAAAAATCTCCAACAACCTTCTCGTCACGTCCGATAAGCTCGACCAACTTCTGGACAACGCCAACGACATCGCCGGCGATGAAACTCTTAAGCAACAGATAAAAGACATCGCGGGAGACCTAAAGGAGACAATGAAGAACCTGAACGATACCACCAAGTCCATCAAGGACCTCGCAACCGACGATCAGGTCAAACAGGATATCAAGGAAACGATTAAAAGCACAAAGAACACAATGGACAACGCGGATGTAGCCCTGCGCGGCTTTTCCAAGATGATCAAGGCGGTTAACGAAACGGAGATCAAACCGGATTTCGAGTTCCGCTACGAAACACGGCCGGACGAATACTACGCCGACATGAACTTGCGCATATTCCCGCCCAACTCGAAGGTTTACTACCTGCTCGGTCTCGACAACCTCGGAGAATCGAGCGCGTCAAACCTTCAGTTCGCCTTCAAGGGCAACCTTCCCGACGAGTGGCTGCGGGTGGGCATCAAGAGCGGAAAGCTCGGAGTCGGCGCGGAAATGACGAAGAAAAACCTCTACTACGAAGGCGAGCTTCTCGACCCGAACGACCTGCAACTCAACCTGCGCGTGGGCCGCGGCCTCGCGGAGAACACATACCTTATGTTCGGCTGGGAAGGCGTCCTGAAACGCGACTCGCTCAGCTTCGGCCTGCTGCAAAGATACTGAGCGCTCAAAAGTAGCATGTCTGTCTGATCATAACGAATAAACTCCGTGGTTTCCAAATGCTTATCAGATTGACACTATAAATATCTTATATAAAATATTTATATAAAGAGGAGGCGCGGAAATGTCTTCAACTCAATTAAAAAACTTCAGGCGCATGTCAGGCATGACTCAGCGTGAGCTCTCCTCAAAGATCGGGATAACAATCCAGCAGATCAGCAATTACGAAAACGGACGTTCGAAAGTTCCGAAGGTTGTCGAACTCGCTCTGCACTACCTTGCAAGTCAGGAAAACTTCGACGATTCCTCGTTTGAAAAAGACTGGAACAGAAAAGACATGGAGGCTTATGATGCCTTATAAAAGAGGCGATGTCGTTCTCGTTCCATTCCCTTTCAGCGACACTGAAACAACAAATAAACGACCCGCGGTAATAGTTCAGTCAAATTCTTTTAATCGTAAACTGGATACGGTAATTGTTGCCCAAATTACTTCGAACATATCGCGTGCAAACAAAGAGCCTTCTCAACTGCTTGTAAAAATCGGCACACCGGAAGGCCGCCTGACCGGCCTGCTCCATGACTCCGCCGTTAAATGCGAGACACTCGCTACAATCTCAAAAAACAAACTTCTCAGAACGATCGGAAAACTTACGGGGCCATTGCCGGAAATGCTCGACGCCTCACTGCGAAAAACTCTCGGTGTTTAAATTGAATTCACCGATGGTATTCGGATTGCAATAGAACTGCCGCGATTGAAACATCACACCGGATATCCGTCGAGCGGGATGATCTCGACCGTCTCGCCGGCTTTCACGGTCGATGTCTCGGCCGGGATGACAATCAGGCAGTTAGCAAGCGACATCGACATGAGGATGCCCGACCCCTGCCCGCCCGTCGTGCGCACTGTCGCGCCGCCATCGCCTCGTGTTGCTATTCCGCGAAACAGTTTCGTGCGGCCCGCCTTGTCCGTAATATCGTGCTCCGCGCGCGCCGACGTCCACTGCCGGAAAAGGTCCGTCGCGCCCATCATCTTCAGCAGCGCGGGCCGCACGAACATCTCGAACCCCACCATAACCGACACCGGGTTGCCCGGCAGCCCGAAGAGAGGCGTCCCCGCAACGTGACCGAACGCTATCGGTTTGCCCGGCTTCATCCTCACCTTCCAGAACTGCATCTCTCCTATCTTGCTTAATATCTCTTTCACGTAATCGTAATCGCCCGCCGACACGCCGCCGGAAGTCAGCACGATGTCGCACTCCGCCGCAGCGCCCATGAACGCCGCCTCGACCGCAGTCCTCTCGTCCGGGATTATCCCGAGATACTTCGGCAGCGCACCCGCCGACTGCACGAGCGAGTGCAGCGTGTAGCTGTTGCTGTTTCGCACTTTGCCCGGCCCGGCCGCCTCGCCCGGCTCGACGATCTCGTCGCCCGTCGATATTATCCCCACAACCGGACGTCTTCCGACTTTCAACTCCGCGCGGCCCGCCGACGCGGCCACGCCCACATCCGCCGCCGCCATCCGCCGTCCGGGGCTGAACAGCAACTGCCCCTTCTTCACATCCTCGCCCGCGCGGCGGATGTTCGCCCCTTCTTTAACCGCCGCCTGAATCAGCACGATGTTCCCGCGCGTCTCCGTCCGCTCCACCATCACCACCGCGTCCGCGCCCGGCGGCACCGGCGCGCCGGTCATGATCCGCACCGCCGTTCCCGCTTTAACTTCTACGTCCGCGCGGCCGCCCGCCGGAATCTCTCCGACGACTTCAAGTTCCACAGGCGTCTCTTCAGTCGCACCGGCAACATCCGCCGCTTTCACCGCGTAGCCGTCCATCGCCGAGTTATCCGAAAACGGCACGTCCGAGTCCGCGCGAACTTCCTCAGCGAGAATCCTCCCGAACGCCTCCGTCAGCGGAACGGTCTCGACGCCCGTCGGCCTCACCGCATCCATTATGTTCTTCACAGCTTCTTCTATGCTTATCATTTGATGCTCCGGCTCCTGTTTATAAATCCGTGTCCAGCGGGAAAAGAATTCTAATATGCGTCACATCCTTGAGCGCGTCGTCCACCCTGCCGGTCACGGCCGGCATTCGTTCCCAGCCGCCGCCTTTGATCCGCACCTGCACGATAAACGCCTGTAGCCATTCGTCAACCGACCTGACCGCGCCCTTTCCCTCCCTGAAATAGACCGGCCTGATGAAATACCTGAAAAACGGCGCGACGCCTTCAAGCGACGGGTCCATCACGTTCGCCGGCCCGATTACCATCCACTGCGTCAGCAGCCGTGCGTTGAACATCTCCGGGCTCATGCCGTGGTTGTCAGGAATTATCTGAAAGCCGCCGATCACGCCCACCGGCGATGTCGATACGCAAATCACTCCCGTGTGGTTCGCGCGTATCCGGCCGACATCCGTGAAAAGCGAGCCGTCGAACCGCCCCACGCCCGCCACCGGCTTCAGCACCTGCGCCACCACTTTGCTTTCGCCGTCCGGATATCGTATCGTCACAAAACCACCGAAACGGTTCTCGAACTCGATCTCCGACGGATATTTCTTCGGCCGCTCGACGACGACCGTTATCACGTCGCCTTCCTTCGGTGAATAATCCTGAGTAATCGGCGTTTCCTCTCCGCCTCGCCCGATCAGAATTCTGTTGCCTATGAACGGGCTCTCTCGCCCGCCGAAAAACAGTGTGCCCGCCGGCATATTGGTTATGATCGATGCGTTCCTCGCGTAATACGACTTGTAGTCTTTCGGCTCCTGATAAAACTCCTTCGGCAGGAAACTCAGCGTCACTCCGCGTTCCTTTTCGAGCCTCACCTTAATATGCACCGCATTGACCGCCGTCGCCGCGATGCAGCCCTCCGGCGCCCAACTGCTCGCAGTGTAACCGTTCGGATTCAGCGAGCCCGCGGGCAGCAGCACACTGCCGATTTTCCGCCAGCCCGCAGCGCCCGCGTCGAGCGTCGTCTCCACCGCGCCGCCCTGCGTGTTGTCAAACCGCACGCGGAAGAGCTCTATCATCTCCGGATTGTTTTCCTGCGCGACGATCTCCGTGGGGCCGCGCTTGTCGGGCAGCACCGCACGCGCCTCACGGCCACACGCCAACGCTATCGCCGCCAAAACCGCAAAGACCGCCAATACTCTTTTGCCAAGCATATTAGGCTCCTTTCGGCAACCTGTTAAACCTGAATTTATCCGTGTCCATCCGTGGTTCGCATCACTTTTTCACGGCAGCTCGATCAGTTCCGCTACGAGTGCCTCCGTGTCCAGAATCATAGCGGTCGCCCGGCCGGTGAGCCAGCCGCACGATTCGCCGGGGTTCAGCACCAGCGGCGCGCCCGCGCCCGCCTTCCTGTTCACGATCTCGTGCGTGTGTCCGAACAACACGACATCCACCGGCAGCGCGTCCATCACATCGTCCGGCATCGGCTCGTGCAAAACCGCCAACCGCCTGCCCGCCTTCTCGACGAACACCGGCGGCTTCGCTATCCGCCCGATGTCCTTGAAATTATCGCGCAGCCAGAGCTTTTCGCCGTCGTTGTTTCCGAAAACTCCGAGGCAGTCCGTGAACTTGAGGTCTTTGAACGGCTTCAGTATGAACGGCGCGACGAAATCGCCGCAGTGGATAATCGTCTCCGCGCCGCGCGCCCTGAATATCTCCGCCGCCGCGCGCACGCGCTCTATGTGATCGTGCGAATCCGAAATGACTCCGATCTTCATTTTTGTTCTCCATCCGCCGTTTTGTTTATATTAAATCAAAACGCAATCATTTAAAACACACTGTCCTTTAAAAACCTCCGGCCCGCGCGCCACTCCCGGCGGTTGACCGTGCGGCGGGGGCAAACTATCATATTAGCCGCGGCGGTTGAGCGACGGAAAACGCTACCGCTGCAGGGAGATTACAACCAAGGAGCAGTCATCATGGACATTAAGAAATTCGCTCTTCCGCATCTTTTAGATATCAGCCCGTACGTTCCGGGCAAACCCATCGAGGAAGTTCAGCGCGAGCTCGGCATCGACGATGTCGTGAAACTCGCCTCGAACGAAAACCTGTTCGGCACATCGCCGAAAGTCATCGAAGCGGTTAAGAAAGCCGCCGATACGATTAACTTCTACCCGGACGGAAGCTGCTTTTACCTCCGCGAGGCGCTCGCGAAAAAATTCGGGGTCGCCCCGGAGACGGTCGCGATCGGCAGCGGCGTTGACGAGCTCATCCGCCTGCTCTGCGTCAGCGTTCTCGGACCCGGCGATGAGGTCGTATTCGCGCACCCGTCGTTCGTCATGTACAAGATTTCGTCGATGGTCGCGGGCGCGTCGCTCATCGCCGTGCCGCTCAAAGAAACCTATAACCACGATATCCCCGCGATGCTCGATCGCGTCACCGACCGCACGAAAATACTGTTCACCTGCAACCCGAACAACCCGACCGGCACCATCATCAAGAAGGCGGACATCGAATATCTGATGAAGAACGTGCCCGACCACGTGCTCGTGGTGTTCGACGAGGCATATTACGAATTTGTTACGGACAGCGACTATCCGCAGACACTCGAATATTTCAAAGAGGGCCGCAACGTGGTGATTTTCCGCACCTTCTCGAAGGTGTACGGGCTAGCGGGCCTGCGCGTCGGCTACGGATTCTTCCCGGCCGAACTCAACGACATTCTGCACCGCGTGCGCAACCCGTTCAACGTCAACCTGCTCGCGCAGGTCGCCGCACTCGCCGCGCTCGACGACGAGGAAACCGCGCGCAAGGTGATCGAACTCACTTGTCAGGGAAGGAATTACCTCTATAAGGAACTCGACAAGATGGGGCTCGCGTATGCGACGTCCGAGGCGAACTTCATACTCGTGGACACCGGCCTCAGCTCGCAGAAGGTTTTCGAGGAACTCATGAAGAAGGGCGTCATCGTGCGGCCCGGCGCGTTCCTCGGATTCCCGACATGCATCAGGGTGACAATCGGCACCCAGCGCGACAACGAACGGTTCATCGAGGCTCTAAAGGCGGTCCTCCCGTGACGGGCGGACGCCGATTCTCCATTGGCATAGACGGCCCCGCGGGCGCGGGCAAGAGCACCATCGCTATGTTGCTCGCGCGCCGTTTCGGTCTCGCGTATGTGGACACCGGCGCGATGTACCGCGGCGTGGCGCTCGCGACGAAACGCTCCGGCGCCGCTATAGACGATGAGGCGGCTCTCACGCTAATCGCCGAAGCCGCAGAGTTCGGGTTTGCGATGGACCCGTCACCGGACAAACTTCTCAACCGGGTCTCGCTCGGCGGGGAGGATGTGACGGAGGCAATCCGCGAGCCGGAGATATCACAGCTTGCATCCTCGGTGTCCGCACTCAGCGGCGTGCGCCGGGCGCTGGTCGCTAAACAGCAACAACTCGGCGCGGCGGGCGGCGTCGTTATGGAAGGCCGCGACATCTGCACCGTCGTACTCCCGGCGGCCGAGGTGAAGATTTTTCTCACCGCCTCCCCCGAAGAGCGCGCGCGCCGCAGACACATCGAGCTGATCGAAAAGGGAAAAAGCTCCGACTACGACCGCGTCCTCGCCGAAATCCGCGAGCGCGACCACAGGGATTCCACCCGAGCCGACTCGCCTCTCAAGCCCGCCGCCGATTCGGTCGTTGTTGACACCGACAAGCTCACCGTCGAGCAGGTGGTCGGGCGTATCGCTGAAATCACCCGCGATAAAACCGGCGCGTAAATATCCTAATGTAATTGAATTTATCTTTGAGTTACGGTTTCAGCTTTAGGAATCTCTTGATGCCGGTCTGGTGGCGCATGCCCTTCACTTCGCGCACGTGCTCCTCGGCCCTGTCGATGTGCCGCTGCTTGAACTCACGCAGTTCCGCATTTTCGCGTTTCAGAACGTCGAAGTTCTTCTTCAGGTCCGAGATCGCCTTTTCGCGCTGCGTCAGTTTCTCACTCAGCATCCGCACCTGCTCCTTGACCTGAACTACGTTCACCGACTTGTCCGCCATGCCCGCGAAATCGGCGAGCGATTTGTCCATCCCGTCGAGCCGCGTCTTGATGTCGTTCAGCATGGCGCGTTCGTGCTGGCTGTAAACACTCATCGAATGATAGAGGTTTCCGAGGAGGTCGGACACCTTCTTTTCGAGCTCCGCGACTTCGCGCTTGCTCTCGTTCCGTGTCTTGCCGACCGACCGCATGAGCTCCAGTGCGAGTGCGTTGACGATCATCGTCTGCTTTTCGCTCATCGCGAGGATTTTCTTGTAGTACGCTCCGTCCTGCGCGGGGGCCGGCGCGGCGGGTTGCTGATACGCTACCGGCTGCATCGTCGGCTGCATCGCCTGAGGCTGCTGCTGGGCGGGCTGCGCGGGGGTGCTGAATAATGACGTCTGCAAAAGCTCCGGCTGTGCCGCGGGTGTGCCCGCTGGCGCCGCGTCCATCGGATAGGTTTTCGCGAGATGGTCCGTGATCGCGTCCCACGGCATGTGCATCTCTTCCCGGAGATGCCTTATCTCCGAGAGTATTCCCGCGGCGTCCTCGCGGTATCTTTTCGAGCGCCCGGTCCCGACGGACGGGATGAACGAATCGAAAATCTCGCGGTACTTCCGGAGGGAGCTTTCCGGGACTCCGAGCTGTTGGGCTATTTCTTTAAGAGTCAGCAGCCGAGACAAAATTTGAACCTGCCTTCAACACGCTTTCGCACACCATAACACGCCGTGTGTCGCTGAACCAGAAAAATCATATCATTCGTTTTAAACCCTGTCAAAGATAATGCGTATTTTAAAGTGTTTTTTACTTTTTTTGCCGTCCGGATCACGCCGACCCGGGACTTTTCCTGATCGGCCTCAGACCGATCAAAGACACGATCGCGCACACCGTCAGGAAGCTCGCGCAGGCGCCGAACGGCCCGTAATGCCCGAAGTGGTTCCAGATCAGCGTCCCGGCGGTCGGCCCGATTATCACGCCCGCCCCCTGAAACGCCGTCACGACCCCCAACACGGCGCCTCTCATGCCGGACCACTCGCCGCGCGTAACGAGCGCCATCCACGACGGCGCGCCGATCACGAAACTTATTCCGTAGCCAATCACCGCGAGCGCGAGAGTCCACGGCTCTTTCACAATCGCCATCGTCATCAGGCAGGCCGCCGCGAGCGCCATGCTTATCTTCACCGAGTTTTCCTTCCCGATCCTGTCGGCAAGCCGCCCCGCCGGAATCGCTATCGCCGCAACGATGATCGCCGCGACAAGGAACCCGCGCCACACATGTTTCTCGCGCCAATGCAGAACGTCCGCCGCGAACAGGAACACCGTCGGCGTCAGCATGCTCGTCCCGAACATTTGAAGGAACGCCAGAATCACAAGCACCACGATCTGCGTGTATATCACCGGGGTTGACATCAACTTTTTCAGGTTCTGCCTGAAAGACACTCTTTCAAACTGGCCGTTCTGGCGGAGTTGCTTTTTAGCGGCGGACGCCACTCGCTTGTTGAACACAAACATGACCGTGAACCCGGCCACCATCAGCACGCTCATCATCCCGAAAACGTACGAGTACGTGCCGAACAGCGCTTTGAGGAACGGGCTCATCGTCACGCCCGCGCCCATCCCCGCCATCAGGCACATCGTGAATATGCTCATCGCCGTCGCGCGGTCCTTCTCGTCCGTCGTGTCGGCCATCAGCGCTATCATCGCCGGCCACACAAGCGCCGCGCCGAGCCCGTCAATCATGCGCACAAGTATAAATTCGTAAGGGTTGCGCGCATGACCCAGCAGAATCGGCGTGAATATCCCGATGAACAGTCCCGCATTGAGCAGGTTCGTCCGCCGGAACCGGTCGCCCATCGCGCCCGCGAACGGTTTCAGGCACGTCTCCGCCGTAACGAATCCGGAAATCGCGAGCCCGATCAGTACATCGTTCTTTATCGCGAAATTCCCGCGGAAATAATACGGCACGAGCGAGATAACCGTCGTGTAGCACATGTTTGCCATCACGGTTACGATCGCCAGCACGAACAGCGTCGGATACTTCGCGAAAAATTCGCGGATGCTTAAATTTTTACTCTTACCGATACTGTCCACCTTCACTTATCCTGAACCGTATTGAGCAATATTATCGCATGGGGGTATGGTGGCAAGTCAATAGCGGCGGGCCTTTTGGCGGTTGCCGAACCACAACGGTTCGTTCGACCGCGTCACGTCCGGAACAGATCGCCCATCCTGCGGCCGAGCAGCTTCTGCGCGATTGCGAGCGCCGCCGCAAGAAGAACCACGCCGAACACGCCCATCGCGCTCGCGATCATCCCGCCGTCCTCCAGCCGCCCGATCAGCATGTATATCGCTTTTGTCATCGGATAGAACTTGTCCTGCATCGCGAGAATCAGACTGTCGCTCACCTCGAGCATGCTGAACGCGAACGCGAGGATCGCCGCGCCGAGCATGTTCGCGCGCAACAGCGGCAGCGTCACCCGCCGCAGCGTCGTCGCCTGTGTCGCCCCAAGGCTCGCCGACGCCTCTTCGAGCGTAACACTCGTCTGCTGGAAACCCGCGTACAGCGCCCGCACAACCAGCGGCAGCCGCCTCACCGCGTAGCTCACCACCAGCAGCGTCACCGGGTTCACGCGAGGGTCGATCGCCGTCCCGAAGAAACCCTGCGCGTAACCGAACGCCAGCACCACGCCCGGCGCCGCCAGCGGCAGCATCGAGCACACGTCCAGCGCCCAGCGCCCGCGGAACTTCTTCCGCGAAATCAGATACGCGATCAGCCCGCCCGCGACGAGCACCAGCACAACCGTCAGCCCGCTCAGCGCGAGGCTGTTCTTCACCGACGAGAACGCCATCGGATGCGTGAACACCGCCCCGTAATGGCCCAGCGTCCACTCCTCCGGCAGCGCCGTCATGAACCACTCCTTCGACAGCGAAACCAGCGCGACGCTCACGTGCGGCACGAGCGCCGCCGCGACCAAAACCGTCAGCAGCACCGTCGCCGCGATCTTCCCCACCGTGCCCAGCCGCATGAGCTTGCCCGACGTGCGCCCGAACGCCGCCAACTCCACTTTGCGCCGCGCGAACAGATACTTCGACGCGAGGAAGAACACCGCCGTCACCGCCAGCACAACAACCACCAGCGCATAGCCGATCAGATTCTCCTTCGGCTCCTGCAGGCTGTTGAATATCTGCACCGGCGCCACCGACCTGTACTCGAACAGCAGCGGCGTGCCGAGGTCCGTCAGCGCCCATATAAAAACGATCGATGCGCCCGCGAAAAATCCCGGCGCGAGCAGCGGCATCGTCACACTCCGGAACAGCGCCCACCCGCGTGCGCCCAGCCCGCGCGCCGCCTCTTCGAGCGACGGGTCCGTCAGCGCGTACGACCCCGCCACATTGAGATACATTATCGGAAACAGATGCAGCGTCTCGAGAATCACCACGCCCCAGAACGGCGCGCCAAGCCAGTCGATCGGGTTCCGCGCGTTGATAATTCCGTGCTGCATCAGTATCGTGTTCACCATACCGAAGCGGCCGAAGATGTACTTCACACCGATCGCACCCACGAACGGCGGCAGGATCAGCGGCGCCAGAAACAGATTGCCCCACAGCCCCTTCGCCGGCAGGTCCGTCTTCACCATCAGCGTCGCGAGCGCGAAACCGATAGCGCCCGCCAGAAACGTAACGCTCACGCCGATATAGAGGCTGTTCACGATGCTGCGTGCCATTACCGGGTTGCTGAACAGCAGCTTGAAAAACGACAGCGTGAAACCGCCGCCGTCGAACATCGACTTCCTGAACACGTACATTAAAGGATAGAAAAAGAATACCGCGAAGAACGCCGTCACCGCCGCGACTCCGGCGTACGTGCCGAACCCCGGGCGCTCACTCGAGGACCGCGACATCCCGCGCCTCCAGAGACACCCCCACCGGGGCGCCTTTCTTCCAGCGCGACACGCCGCCCGCGCCCGGCGCACGCGCGATCAGCTTCTGCCCGCATTCGAGCGTGATGTCGAGCTTCACCGTGCCGCCGAAAAACGACGTGTCCTCGATTGTTCCGCGTGCTGCGCCGCCGCCCGCCTCGCAGAGTAGCACCGACTCCGGCCGCACCGAAAGCATCACCGCGCCGCCCGTAGCCGCGCCGTCCCGCGCGGGAACCCAGCCCGCGGGCGTATCGTACCCCGCCGCGCCGTCGCGCGCGCCCGGCCGTCCCTCGATCAGATTCGTCTCGCCGACAAAACTCGCCACAAACGCGTTCCGCGGCCGCGCGTACACCTCGCCCGGCGTTCCGATCTGCTCGATCACCCCGTCCTTCATGATCGCCATCCGGTCCGCGAGCGAAAGCGCCTCGTCCTGATCGTGCGTAACATACAGCGCCGTTATTTTGAACTCCTCGTGGATGCGGCGGATCTCCTCGCGCACCTCCACCCGGAGCTTCGTATCGAGATTACTTAGCGGCTCGTCGAGCAGCAGCACGTCCGGCTGGATCACCAGCGCGCGCGCGAGCGCCACCCGCTGCTGCTGGCCACCCGAAAGCTCCGGCGGCATCCGCCGTTCGAGGCCCGCCAAACGCGTCCGCTCCATCACATCCGCCACCCGCCGCTTTTTCTCGTCCGAGCCGAGCTTGCGGAACCGCAACCCGTATGCCACGTTCTCGCCCACCGTCATGTGCGGGAACAGCGCGTACGTCTGGAAAACCATCCCGGCGTTCCGCCTGTGCGGCGGCGTCCGCGAGATGTCGCGACCGTCGAACATGATCTCGCCGCCGTCCGGCGTAATGAAACCGGCCAGCATCCGCAGCACTGTCGTCTTGCCACAGCCCGACGGCCCAAGCAGGAAAAACAGCTCGCCCCGCCCGATCGTCAGCGAAACGCCGTCCACCGCCGTTGTCGCCCCGTACCGCTTCACAACATTTTTCAGTTCGACAGATACCATATCAAGCTAACCCAATTTCCAAATGATACTATCATGCGCCCGCCCCACAGGCAAGATTCCGCCCCGCGAACGCCGCAACGGCACCCGCTTCTCGTTTATCATTTATTTGGGAGTGCGGCCAGCCGAACGGTGGCCCGACACCGCTCGAATGCCGGCGACCCGGCGCCGGCAAGCCGAGCATCTCTGATTTATGTTATAATCAGCAATATGAATAAGTGGCCCCACGCTCCGATTCACATACTAGACAAATCCGGCACTTATATGGTTACGTCGGGAACATATAAAAAAGAAAAATTTTTTCATGATTCCGAAAAACTGGAATTACTACATAGCGACCTTCATTCTTTCGCCAAAGAATTCGGCTGGGAACTTCAGGCGTGGTCTGTTTTTCCAAACCACTATCATTTCATTGCCGCTTCTCAGGAGCCTTCGAATCTTCGCGACTTCATTTCGAAATTACACTCCGTAACCGCAAGAAACATTAACAGAGAAGACGATACCCCCGGCAGGAAAGTTTGGTTTCAATATTGGGATACACGTATAACATATCAGTCGTCATATCTTGCAAGACTTAATTACGTACACTGCAACCCCGCGCATCATCATATTGTTGATGATCCGAGAAAATACAAATGGTGTTCCGCTAAATGGTTTGAAGGAAACGCAGGCGCGTCTTTTTATAACACCGTAACCAATATGAAAACGGACCGTGTTAAAGTCATCGACGAATTCTGATTGAAATTACAAAGATATTCCGATAAATCCGGGAGTGCAGCCAGTCGAACTCCGCACCGACTCCACGTTATTTTTTTTGCATTTATTTGGGAGTGCGGTGGCCTGACACCGCCCGACTGCCGGCGACCCGGCGCCGGCACAATTTCAACCATGAAAACGGAACTTCAGCGCGTCGCTAAACAGCAATAAATGCAAAAGCGGCGCCGGGTCGCCGCACTCCCAGAAAACAACAATATTCAGATCTTGCGCCGATAATCATACAGATTTTATCAATAAATATATTTATCCAAGTTTAACCTTAACTTTATTATGTATATCATCATGAGGTATCAATATTAGGGTATGGTTCTCCCCTGGTTTCAATAATTTTTCAATCTTCGATAGCTCAACGATTGAAAGTTTTGGTTTCAATTGAGGGAATATTAGCTTTGTCTTTCCAAAGATTATTTCTTTCCCTAATATTCTGAGTGGATATTGTTCATTTTCCACGCATAAACCGATACTTATAATGCCATTTTCATGAAAAGACGCTATCATACTCTTAATTCCATCTTTTTGTGTTACCATCTCAACTTCATTTAATGAATATTCAATCTCTCTTTTCTCAATTAAATATAATGCAATTTTTATATTATTTAAACTTTCGATGTCAGGTTTCTCATCATATGGTAATTCTACTCCAAATTTCTCACTTATTTTGATCAGCGATTCTACATATTCTATTGTTCTCCCGATTAAAGCCACTTCGCTTTCGCTTTCGCTCTGCGTCGTTGTTTGCAGAAACTGACTATCGTCTGTAGAAGACATAACTTTTATTACAGCACCTGAATAAAGGATACGTAATATTTTCATCCCCTTTAAAACTGCTTTTAATGGATGGTTCATGAATTGACAATCACAATTGAATTTCCCTTTGTTATTAGCATCAATTCGGTCAATAACAAAATAAAACTTAATTGGAAATCCGTCTTGCTCTATAATCAAACTGATTTTTTTTGAACCCATTTTTTGGATGTCAAAATGCATTCCAACAGATGCTTTTTGTTGATTGTTTTTATCGACTACTTCTACTATTACAGGGAGTTTTTTATGCGGTTGAACATATGGGGAAAGTGTAACTGTATCAAACTTAACATTTGGAAATAGTAATTCCTTCATTCTATCAATATCATTGTTGCCGATTATTAACTCATCCGCATTTAATGAAATTGCATCTCCTTGCTCAATGAGATTCTTAAATTTTTCGGCAAATGTCCCGTCTTTAGCGTCTTTAATAATGAATTTGACAATATCATTCTTTTTGTATTTTATAGAGGCTTTTATATTATCTTCACTTATTGATATATCAGATATTTCATAATCTGGATGTGTTGAATTAATTAGTTTCTGATATGAAGTTAAATCCGGCATTTTTGCGATTAAATTTCTAATGTTTTGTTTTGATTCTCCTGAAAATAAAGATATTTTCTTTGTGCGTTTTTCAGCTTCCAATTCAGAGCTTTTCTTTTCGCTCAAATACTTTATTATCTTTGTTTGTTCATCTGACTTGGATAGATCATTTTTTTCAATATACAAAGTCTTATGATCTTGCCCGATTACAGGATTTGGATATTCTTTATATGCGTCTTCTAACCATGAGTAATAAATTTTATTGTTTTCTACATCGGCACATACTATCATTACAGGGCCAAAATGATTTATCCAATAGTTTATTGTTCTTGCTTTTAGCTTAACATGTATTCTATCGTCTTTCCCAAAAACGAACTCTTCCGACCCTTTTAATTGAACCTTAAAGCCAAGCCCTTTTTTGGATTTGCCTTCAGTAACCTCAACATCATAATCAATTCCATAGTCTTTTATAGTTTGTTCCACAGTCCATGAAGGCGGAAGAGAGTTTTTTAAAACTCTTTGACCTATTTCTTGCGTTATATGTGTTTGTGGAACTTCTGGATATTCAATATTTTCCGAGTCATTATCCATTCTTCTCTCCTTATACGACATGTTAAATTTAATGGTACACTTCTTATATATTATACCTAAATAATAGGTATGATTGTGTTTGACAATTAATGATTTTTAGCGCCAAAAAAGTTTATCTAATTAATAAGATAGTCCATATTTGAAAAATTCCATATAATTATCCCATGTCGTTGTACAGGATCGAAAAGGACCTGCTCGGGCAGGTGAAGGTGCCGGAGGATGCGCTTTTTCGGAGTATGCTTCCCGTCGGTTGCCGCCGCTTCTGAATAGGATTAAACTGATAGTATAAGATCAGGCGGTATTGATCGTCGAAAGGACTTCTCGTGATCTCTTTGATCGAGCAAAACATTGAGGCCATAAGAACGCTCTGCGGCCGGTTCGGCGTGGCGCGTCTGGAGGTTTTCGGGTCCGCCGCCGACGATTCTTTCGACCCCCTGCACTCCGATATCGATTTCATCGTTGAATTTATACCGGGGTACGACCTCGGACCATGGATGGCCAACTATCACGATTTTCGCGATGAATTAATTCGGCTTCTCGGTCGAGAAGTGGACTTGGTTATGTCCGGCGCTCCAAGCAATCCCTTTTTCCTGCGTGAAATGAACCGCACCCGGAAGGTCCTTTATGCGGCTTAAAACACTGAAATGGCTCGAAGATATCCGCGTTTCATGCGATTTCATTCTCAACGCCGCCAAAGATAAATCGATAGACGACTATAAATCCGACCTGCAATTGAGATATTCCATAGAACGAAGCTTCGAAATCGCCGGAGAAGCCATAGGCCGCATCGCACGATTCGACCCGGACACAGCGGCGCATATCGGCAATTATCCACGTATCATTTCGTTTCGGAATGTTCTCATTCACGGATATGATCTCGTTGACCATAAAATCGTCTGGGAGGTGATTCACAGCCATCTCCCCACTCTGAAAAAGCAAGTTGAAGAATTGCTGAAAAATGCGGAAAACGAATTGCCTGCCGACGAATAACATAGACCTTCTTTAATAAATTCCATATAATCATCCCATGTCGTCGTACAGAGTCGAAAAGGATCTGCTCGGGCAGGTGAAAGTGCCGTCTGATGCAGCCGATTCCTAATCTAATTAGATATATAACTGTTGGGAGCGATGTTTATTAACTGTTTTAGCTAAAGGAAACGCAATGAAGCCAATTCGATTCTCCGATCATTCCAAAATTCAAATGTCGCTGAGGGGTGCCGTTGAGCGCGAGGTTGAGCATGCTGTTCGAAACGCAAATTGGACTCATGCAAAAAACAACAGGTTCAGAGCGAATATGAGATTTGAGTTCAACAGTCATTCGCCCGCAAATGCGAAGTATTATAAATTCAAAACAATCGACGTTATTTTTGTGGATGAACAGAACGAGATTGTCATAGTTACCGTTAAAGTGTATTATAGTAATGAGGAGGAGTTCTGATGAAAATACAATATGACGCGGAAGTTGACGCACTTTATATCGAGTTCAAACAACTCCTTCCAAACACCGCAGAAAATAGGGAGCTGAGTGAAGACGTCACGGCGAATTATACTCCTGACGGCAAACTGGCCGGACTTGAAATACTTAATGCAAGTGCCGTCCTCGACGAAAAATTGCATAAAATCGTTGTCGAGGTCAGCAATACGCAACACACTGCGGCTTAGATATTAAGTTAGACCTTCTTTAATAAATTCCATATAATTATCCCATGTCGTCGTACAGGATCGAAAAGGACCTGCTCGGGCAGGTGAAGGTGCCGGCGGATGCGCTATATGGCGCGTACACCGAGCGCGCGCTCGACAATTTCCCGATCTCGCGGCAGCGCGTGCACGCAGAACTAATCCACGCTTGCGGCGCGGTGAAACTCGCCTGCGCGTCCACAAACCGCGAACTCGGATTCCTCTCCGGTGAAAAGGCCGACGCGATCGAACAGGCCTGCACCGAGATGATAGAGGGCAGCCTCGACGAGCACATCGTCGTCGATTCGTTTCAGGGCGGCGCGGGCACATCCACCAACATGAACGTCAACGAGGTGATCGCCAACCGCGCTCTGCAGATACTCGGCAGGCCGCTCGGCGACTACGAAACCGTCAGCCCGCTCGACGACGTCAACCTGCACCAGTCCACGAACGACACATACCCGACCGCGATGCGCGTCGCCGCAATCTGGTCGCTGCGAAAACTCGAAACGAACGTCGCCGCGCTCGTGGAGGCGTTCCAGCGGAAGGAAAAGGAATTCGCGCACATCGTGAAGATCGGCCGCACCGAGATGCAGGACGCCGTGCTGACAACGCTCGGCCGCGAGATGGGCGCATACGCGGAGGCGTTCAGCCGAGACCGCTGGCGCATCTACAAATGCGAGGAGCGGTTGCGAGTCGTCAACCTCGGCGGCACGGCGATCGGCACCGGCCTCTCCGCGCCGCGCGCCTACATCTTCCGCGTCACCGACAAGCTGCGCGAGATCACCGGGCTCGGGCTCGCCCGCGCGGAAAACCTCGTCGAGGCCACCCAGAACGCGGACGTCTTCGTCGAGGTCAGCGGCATACTCAAAGCGTGCGCGTCGAACGTATTCAAGGTGGCGAACGACCTGCGGCTGCTCTCCTCCGGGCCGGACTCCGGATTCGGCGAGATCAGGCTGCCCGCGAAACAGGCCGGCTCGTCGATCATGCCCGGCAAAGTGAACCCGGTCATCCCCGAGGCCGCTTCGCAAGCTGCGATGGTTGTTATGACATACGATCAGCTTATCGCGAACGCCTGCTCGCACGGCAGCCTCGAACTCAATCCTTACCTGCCGATCGTCGCGGACGCCATACTCGTCAGCATCACGCTCCTGAAGAACACCTGCGATATGTTCCGGCGGCACTGCGTCGAGGGAATCGAGGCGGACGAAGCGCGCTGCCGTCGCAATGTCGAGAACTCGACCGCGTGCGTGACTGCACTTGTGGAGCGAATAGGCTACACGGCGGCGGAGGAAGTTGCGCTCGCCTCCAAAGCGGAGAACAAAAGCGTGCGCCGCATCGTGATCGAGCGCGGATTGCTTACCGGAGACGAATTCGACGAGCTCATCTCGCCGGAAAGCGTCACCCGCCTCGGCTCGCCCCCGAAGCAGGACCTCTGATCCGCCAAGCCCCTCTTTTTAAATGAATATATTATTAATATATATACTGAATCCATCAGTCGGATTGTAAAAAATCAGCTTCGTATTTAAGATTAGTACGTCATGGCAATCGAAGGAAGAATCGAAACTGATGTATTCGTACTGGGCGGCGGCCTCTCAGGATTCGCGGCGGCGATCGGCGCTCGGGACGCCGGTGCGGACGTCGTTCTCGCCGAACGCCACTACCTACTCGGCGGCACCGCCACCGAGGCGCTGGTCTCGCCGCTCCAGACTTTCCACTCGCGCTCCGGCCGCGTTATCGGCGGCGTTGCTCAGGAGCTCATCGAGCGTCTGATCGCCCGCAACGGCTCGCCCGGACACATTCCGGACCCGGTCGGTTTCGCAGCATCCGTAACACCTGTTGACCCCGACATCCTCAAATGCGCGCTCGCCGAATGGGCGGATGAGGACAACATTAAAGTGCTGCTCGGCCACAGGCTCCGCGACGTCGGCGTGTCGGACGGCCGGATCACCCACGTCACCATCGAGGACGACAACGGCAACTACTTCGACATCGCGGCGGACACATACGTGGACGCGAGCGGCAACGGCGACCTGACGGCCGCCGCCGGCTGTGAGATGGAGATCGACAAAGAATGCCAGCCGATGACGCTGATTTTCACAGTCGGCGGCGTTGACGCAGCCGCGATCATCGACTACCAGAAAAAACACCGCGACGAGTTCCACATGCACGAGGACACCGCCGTGCTCGACCGCGGATACATCGGCGTTTCCGGGTTCCTGAAGCACGTCCGCAAGGCGCGCGAAAGCGGCAGGCTCAACGTGCAACGCGACCGTTTGTTGTTTTTCGGCAACACGCGGCCCGGCGAGGTCGTCGTCAACACGACTCGCCTCACCGGCTATCACGGTCTCTTCGGAGACGAAATCTCGTCCGCCATGCATGAAGCGCTCTATCAGGCCTGGGAGGTCTTCAGGCTGATGCGCAACGAGATTCCCGGCTTCGCCGACTCGCGCATCGTCCGCATCGCGGACCACATCGGCGTCCGCGAAACGCGCCGCCTTGTCGGAAGATACGTCATGAACGAGGCCGACATCCTGACCAATTCGCACTTTTACGACGCGGTCGCAAAAGGCGGCTACCCGATGGACATCCATTCGCCGACCGACGCCTCGATCGCGTCCGAATTCATCGGCGGCAGCGGCCACTACGATATCCCGCTCCGCAGCCTGCTCAACAATCAGGTGCCCAACCTCGTCACTGTCGGCAAATGCATATCGGTCACGCACAAGGGGTTCTCGTCCACGCGGGTGATGCCGACATGCATGGCGGTCGGACAGGCCGGCGGCGTCACCGCCGCCCTCACGGCGAAAAATAAAAAAGACCCGGAAGAACTCACCCCTCTGATTCAGGATGAACTCCGAAGACAGTTCGCCATCATTCTTGATAAAGACGTAGTTCGGGAAGAACTTTGAAATGAACGAAAAACTTTTTTGAAAAAAAGATTTTCGAGCTTTTCAAAAAACTTCAGTAACGGGTATATTTAACACACAGATTACCGTAGGGGCACGTTGCAACGTGCCCTGAAACAGCGTTACGATTTGCCGAAGGTGCGAAACTAAAGTTTTTAGGAAAGGGGTTCGGGGAGAAACCTTTTTTCAAAAAGGGTTCTCCCCGACGTCATTTTTGAAAAATCTTTCGCTTTACATTCATTACCCGTTCTGCGTTGCGAAGTGCCGTTATTGCAGCTTCGTTTCCGCGGCGGGCGCGGCGGAAGCCGAGCGGCGGCGATACGCCGACTTGCTGATACGCGAACTAGAGCTTGCGGCGCTGACGCCCGAGACCGCGCCCCGGCCGCTTTCAACAGTCTATTTCGGAGGCGGCACTCCGTCACTCATGCCGCCTGAAGATGCCGCGAGAGCACTCGGAGCCGTGCGCTCGCTGTTCGGCATCGCCGACGGCGCGGAAATATCGATCGAGTGCAATCCCGGAAGCATCAAAAGCGCGAAGAAACACCTCGGCGCGCTCCGCGAAGTCGGTATCAACCGCGTCACAGTCGGGGCGCAATCGTTCGACTCGAAATCGCTGAAATTCCTCGGCCGCATTCACACCTCATCACAAACAGTCAAATTCTTCGACGCCGTGCGCGAAGCCGGATTTGTATCCGCCGGACTCGACTTGATTTACGGCCTTCCCGGCCAATCCGTCTCCGACTGGCAATCCGACCTCGAAATGGCACTCTCGCTCAATCCGGATCACGTGTCGCTCTACTGCCTCGAAATCACGCCCGGAACGCCGCTCGGCAGCGCCCTCGAAGCGGGCGAATTCGAAGAGTTGCCGCCCGAAACACAGGCGGAGATGTACAACGCGGCGCGGGAGACTTTAGCGTCCTTCGGCCTGATCCAATACGAAATCTCCAACTTCGCGTACCCCGGACACGAATGCCGCCACAACCTCGCCTACTGGACCGGCGGCGACTACATCGGAGCGGGAATCGCGGCGTGCTCCCACCTCGGCGGCTGGCGCTGGGAAAACGAGCGCGATCCCGCGGCTTACGAGGCGAAGATCGCCGCCGGAATGCTTCCCCACTCGTACGGCGAACTGCTTTCCCCCGGCCGCAGGCTCCGCGAAAGCGCCGTCATGGCACTGCGCACCGCGGCGGGCTTCCGGCCACCCGCCCCCGCGACACGGGAATCTGTGGCGCTGATCCGCAACCTCGAACATCTCGCGGCGCAAGGCCTGCTTCGCAAGTCCGTCTTCGGCTCCTTCCACCTCCCGGCTGAACTCTGTTTCGTGAGCGACGAAATATTTGCCAAAATCGTCTGACCCGGCATCTTTCCAACGCCATAAAACTGATGTATTTTTGCAACACCCGTTGTAAAAACACGACAATGCTATCCATTTTTTAAAAATGACATAATTAAACAGCGACGCTAAAAATCCATTGCAATAAAATGTTTTTTAAAATAAATTCCGCCTTTTTTTCCACACTATGAATTGGCATACATTTTGATTTATGTAAAACCAATGGAATTGAATTAGCTGTGTAACTTGTTCTTAAAATCTTATTTAAAGGAAAAAACATGATACTGAAAAGATTAATCGAAGTTATCTTTGTCGTCTCATTTTTCCTTCCGTCGGCCGTTTTCGGGGCTACTTCGAAGGTCCTGAACAAAACGGAAACGCCTCCGGCAATCGAGAAAGGCTGGAATCTTGTCTCTTCCCCCTGCGACATTTCGCTCAGCGATTTCAAACAGAAAAACGGCTTCAGCGACCTCGAAGCCTACTCGTGGGACGGCGCTCAGTACCAGTCCGCCGACACGTTCGAGCGCGGCAAAGGCTACATGATTAACTCCGACGCCGTGCTCAACCCTTCGGCCGTATGTGACGAAGCCCACCCGTCCGATCCCATATCCATCAACCTCAAGCAGGGCTGGAACCTCATCGGCAACCCGTTCCACTCGGCCGCCAAAGCGTCCGATATTCTTGGCGACTCCGCATCCGTCGTAAGCGCGATATACCAACTGAGCGGCCAGAAATTCGCCGAGATGGAGATCGACGACAACCTCAAGCCGTGGCGCGGCTACTGGATTTACGCCGACGAGGACGCGACGATCTCAACCTACGATACCTGCGCGCTGGAAGTCCGGGCGTACAAAACCGAATCGTCCACAAACGCCCTGACCGGCGACCCGATAAAAACAACTCTCACAGGAACACTTTACCTTGCCGCAATTTACTCCTGCCCGGCCGCCAACAACACAATAACAGACCTTTGGGATGTGACCGCATCGGCGAGCTGGACCGTCTCCGTGCCATCAGTCGGCGCGGTATCCGAAGAGGGCGTTTTCACCCCCGCCGAGAAAGGAAACACAGCCGTCACCGCAACCTATAACAACCTCGAAGCTGCTGTTAACATTTCCGTCGTCTCTTCAGACATCAACTGCAGCAATATGATTCTGTCCATAAACCCGACAAGCTCGGTCGATTCGGACACCATGGGATTTTATTATTATTATGATTACTATTACTCCGACAAACTCAACTATTACAGTTGCGGAAATGATTATTTGAGCGGTTGGAGTTCATATTACATATTTTCAATACCCAAGGGACAAGACTTCTCATTCGACGCATATTGCGCAAACTCTACAGGACAGTATTATTACAGTTCGAACAGCCTTACAAAAATAACCGATCTGGTCGATTGGAAGATCGGTGACACCGACATCGTTGAATACAAGGAAGGAAACACATTCACAGCGCTTTCAGAAGGAACCACCACCATTACCGCTACATACAACAATACAAAAAGCGCGTCCTTTAAAGTCGGGTCTAAAAATGTCACAAGAACGCTAAACAGCCTGTACATAACAGCCAAATCCGGAACGGGTTTTGCCTATCTTGGTTATGGATTGTGCGGCAGCCAATACAGTTGCAAGGGAGTTGTCTCGGGCGAGACGATCCAACTCAAGGCGACAGGTTATTATTACAGCAATCTGTCTTTCTACGCATGCGATTCTTCCTCTAGTTATTACTATTCTGACTTAAGCGACGTTACGTGGTCCGTATCCGACGAAAGTATTGCGACCATCGATTCGGACGGCAACCTGACGACAATTGAACCGGGCTACGTAACCGTTAAAGCGGAAAAAGACGGTAGGTCAACCAGTATCAGTCTTCGTGTGATTGAAGACGGCGAAGTTCTGGCGCTGACCCTCTCGCCTTCGAATTCGGTTAAACTCGCCCCCGGAGAAGAAACCCCCGTTACGGTTTATGCATACACATACGATAAGTCCGGAACCTGCGATCCGTACTACTACGATTATTATAGTTATTACGACTATTATTATTATTACGATTACTACGATTACTATATAGATGATTATTCTTCATACTATAGTTGTTTTCAGAAAAAAGACGTCACCAGCAGCATAACCAAATGGAACTACACGAACGAAAGTGTGGGAAGCGTTTCAGGAGGCAAGTTCAAGGCAAGCAGCACAACGGGAACAACAAAGATCACGGCCGAATACAAAGGAATGCAGAGCAACTCGCTTTCAATAACAGTGAGAGAAGCCGCATGGATGGTTATCACCGTTTACGGCGAAAGCAACAAACAGGTTTCATGTTCCGGCTTTGCCTGTTACGCCGCTAAAGTCGGAGAAAAATCCACCTTCATCGTATATGGAAAGGACGAAGCTTCATACTGGGTTGATGATACCATTCTCACGGGGAAAGCAACGTGGGAGGTCTCGGACACCTCTGTCGCCACAATGAACGGCGGAACTCTGACACCGCTCAAAAGAGGGCTGATATGGATACGCGCCACTGTCGGCGACGCCCGCAGCGATAAAGTCTGGGTTTCCGTTCTGGACAATCAAGCCTCCGAGTTCATCATCATCAGCCTTGCCGATTCCTACTATTCATACAAACCGGTCAAACCGCTGAAAGTCGGCGATAAATACTATTTCACAGCAAAGAAATATTCCTACACACCCGGCACCTGCACCTACTCAAGCAACTGCGCCTACAGCATCAAATCCACGGATATAACATCGAATGCCACATGGAAGCTGTCCGATACATCCGTTGCTGCGCTCGAAGCCATGTCTTCCAATTATTCTTACGACTATTATTACAGCTCCTCCATGTATAAACCGGTTAAGGGTAAATCGCAGGGGTTCGTGGACGTCTCCGCAACGTATGACGGAATGACAAGCAACTCGATCACGCTTGACGTGTGGGACAATCAGAAACTCGCGTACTGCGACTCCTCCAACATCAACACCGGCGATTGGAGCGACGAGCATACGCAAGCCATCCTCGAAACAGACTGCAAGTACTACAAGAGCGGCGAAAAAGTTAACATCCGCTATACAGCACAAGTTGAGAACAGCATGGCATGGTATCTGGACAACTGTCTCGATCTGTACATACTCGACGAGGACGGAGATATCGTCAAAACCATCCGCGAGCAGGGTTGTTCCACGGAGAAACTGAAATCGACGGCAAAAGCAAACTACACAGACGTATATCAGTACCTTGCAACATGGGACATGAAAAATGACAGCGGAAAAACCGTTCCAGCCGGAAAATACTACGCCACCGCGCGGTTCTATATACTCTGGGAACCCGTCATCCGCCTGCCGTTCACAATAACGAATTAGCAGAAGGCGGACCGGTCGTTGTCGGGCGGTTCTTGATCGGGAGATAGCAAAACTCTATATTTCGACACTAAAACTCCTCTGAAAGAGCGCGTTATTTGCACACCGCGCTCTTTTTTATTTTCGGCGCCCCTAAGCCCACCTCTCCCAAACAAACGGCAATATTGATATTGAGTCGGCAATATAAACGGCAATGATTGTTCATGTTTTGGCATAAATGTTGCCGTCAAGGCGTTTTTTGCCAATTTTGCCGTTAGATTTTTTGTTTTTATCGGCAACATCTTATTGAAATGCGCACCTCTGTGTGATAAACTCTACGCGCTCCAAAAGCAGGCTTTGAAAGGAAACCATAAAATGCCCAGACGCGAAGACATCCACAAGGTACTCATCATCGGTTCCGGGCCGATCATCATCGGCCAGGCGTGTGAGTTCGACTACTCCGGCACGCAGGCTTGCAAGGCGCTGCGTCAGGCCGGTTACGAGATCGTGCTGGTGAACTCCAATCCTGCAACGATCATGACCGACCCCGGCATGGCGGACCGGACATACATCGAGCCACTGAACGCCGAAACGATCGAGAAGATAATTGAAATCGAGCGGCCGGATGCGGTGTTGCCGAATCTCGGCGGCCAGACCGGGCTCAACCTGACCTCCGCGCTGTACAAGAGCGGCGTGCTCGCGAAATACGGCGTTCAGGTGATCGGCGTTCAGGCAGACGCGATCGAGCGCGGCGAAGACCGGCAGGCATTCAAGGACACGATGAACAGCCTCGAAATCCCGATGCCTCGCAGTGAGATCGCAACGAGCGTTGAGGAAGCCGAGAAGATCGTTCAGGAGATCGGCTACCCGGTCGTGATCCGGCCGGCTTACACTATGGGCGGCACGGGCGGCGGCTTCGCGTGGAACGCTGAAGAGCTGCATACAATCACCGCGCGCGGCCTATCGTACAGCCTCGTCGGTCAGGTGCTGATCGAGGAATCGGTGCTCGGCTGGGAAGAGCTCGAACTCGAAGTCGTCCGCGACGCAAAGAATCAAAAGATCACGGTCTGCTTCATCGAGAACGTGGATGCGATGGGCGTCCACACCGGCGACAGCTACTGCGTGGCGCCGATGCTCACAGTTCCGAAAAAGCTGCAAGACCGCCTTCAGGATTACTCGTACAAGATCGTCGAGGCGATCGGCGTGATCGGCGGCACGAACATTCAGTTCGCGCACGACCTCGTCACGGACCGCGTCGTCGTCATCGAAATCAACCCGCGCACATCGCGCTCGTCCGCGCTCGCGTCGAAAGCAACCGGTTTCCCGATCGCGCTCATCTCGTCAAAGCTCGCCGCCGGTATGAACCTCGAAGACATCGAGTACTGGCGCGACGGCACGCTCGACAAATACACCCCGTCCGGCGACTACGTGGTCGTGAAATTTGCGCGTTGGGCGTTCGAGAAATTCCCCGGTTCAATCGACAAGCTCGGCACGCAGATGCGCGCCGTCGGCGAAGTCATGAGCATCGGCAAGACGTACAAGGAAGCGTTCCAGAAATCGATCCGATCCCTCGAAATCAAACGATACGGACTCGGATTCGCGAAGAACTTCAACAGCCTTCCGCTCGAAGAGCTCCGCAAGCTGCTCGCGGAGGCGACCTCCGAGCGCCAGTTCATCATGTATGAAGCGCTCCGCAAGGGCATGACGGTCGAAGAGATGTATAACCTGACATACATCGGCCGCTGGTTCATCCAGCAGATGAAGGAGTTGGTGGAGCTCGAAGAGGAAGTGCTGAAATACAAGGGCGGCCTGCCGCCGGACGATTTGCTGATCCGCGCCAAGAAGGACGGCTTCTCGGACAAGTACCTCGGCCAGATCCTCGGCGTGAAGGAGGCAGACGTGCGCGGCAAGCGGATCGCGCTCGGTCTGAAACAGGCTTGGGACGCGGTGCCGGTGAGCGGCGCGGACGCGGCCTATTACTATTCGACGTACAACGGCCCGGACAAAGTACCAGTCTCGGACAATAAAAAGATACTCATTCTCGGCGGCGGACCGAACCGCATCGGGCAGGGCATTGAGTTCGACTACACGTGCGTGCATACCGCGTTCACGTTGCGCGATCTCGGCTACGAGTCGATCATGGTCAACTGCAACCCGGAAACGGTTTCGACGGACTACGACACATCGGACAAGCTCTATTTCGAACCGCTCACGGTCGAGGACGTGCTGAGCATCTACGATAAGGAAAAACCAGTCGGCGTGATCTGCCAGTTCGGGGGCCAGACGCCGCTCAACATAGCAAGCGAGCTTGCGGCGGCGGGCGTGAAAATTCTCGGCACGTCGCCAGAGAGCATAGACCTCGCGGAGGATCGCCAGTGGTTCGCGGCGATGATGAAGAAGCTCGGAATCCCGGAGCCTGAACACGGCACCGCGACGTCGCTCGAAGAGGCGTTCGAGGTCGCGCGCAGGATCGGCTACCCGCTCGTCGTGCGCCCGTCGTACGTGCTCGGCGGCCGCGGCATGGAGATCGTCTATGACGACGAAATGCTCGATCGGTACGTCTCGGCGGCGGTCGATATCACGCC
>CAYPEK010000001.1:58747-102580 GCA_964409645.1 uncultured bacterium
GCGAACCCGCGCGCGTCGCGCACGGTGCCGCTCGTGTCGAAAGTCACCGGCGTATCGATGGCGCGCATCGCGACGCAGGTCATCCTCGGCGCCAAGATCAAGGACCTCGGCCTGAAGCACCGCGTGTACAAACATTTCGGAGTTAAAGAGTCCGTCTTCCCGTTCAACATGTTCCCGGAAGTCGATCCGCTGCTCGGGCCCGAGATGCGCTCGACGGGCGAGGTGCTCGGGCTGGCGAACTCGTACGGACTCGCGTTCTACAAGTCACAGACGGCGGCCGGATATCAGCTCCCGCTCAAAGGCCGGGTGCTGGTGACAGTCGCCGGAAAAGATAAAACAGCAGTGCTACCCGCCGTGAACCTATTGGCAAAGGTGGGTTTTGAGATCGTTGCCACGAACGGAACCGCCGAATTCCTGAAACAGAACGGCATCGAATCCGAACCCATCAAAAAACTGCACGAGGGCCGCCCGCACATCGTGGACGCGCTCCACAACCGCGAGGTGAATCTGGTCATCAACACCCCGTCGGGCAAGGAGAGCATCTACGAGGACAGCTACATCCGCAAGGCGGCCATCAAGTACAAAGTGCCGTACGTGACGACGCCCGCAGCAGCGCTCGCGTGCGCGCAGGGCATCGAGGCCGCGCTCAAGCTCGGCCCGTCGGTCAAGGCGTTGCAAGACTACCACAAGGAAATCAGCTGATCTTGCAGGGCGCCGGGGCGGTCCGCTCCGGCGCCCGCAGCCCTCTTTTTTTTGCCACTCCTCACGTTTTTTCCGATTTTTATATAGAATATATGCTTGGGTTGGGAAGTTTTCTCGATTATTCGGGAAAGGAGAGTAATACAATGGCAGAAAAGAAAGTTGTGAAAAAGAAAGCGGCGCCCGCCGCCAAGAAACCCGTTGCGAAAAAAACTGCTGCGAAGAAACCGGCGGCTTCATGTAAACAGGTAACGTTTTCACTCCACGCACCGCACGCGAAAAACGTCGAGCTGGTGGGCGATTTCAACGGCTGGGAACTCGGCAAGGCTCCGATGAAAAAGGATGCCTCCGGCAACTGGAAGAAAGCCATCAAGCTGAAATCCGGCGAGCACCACTATAAATTCGTCGTGGACGGCGAGTGGTGGCTGGACCCGAAAGGCGTTGCTGCGCCGAATCCGTACGGCACTGAAAATAACGTGATAGTTATATAAGCGGCCGGCGAGCCGTTTTATTAATATAATGTTTTTTCCCGAACCGGGTTGCGCTGAACAATAATGGGGTTCGGTTTCCTCATAGATATCATCGCTGTAACCTTCGTGGTTTTTGCGTGCGCGGGATTCGGACGCAAAATGATGCGCGCGCTGCGCGTCCCGGAAGGCGGGTTCTGGGAGGAATTCGCATCCGGAGCGGCGCTCGGTATCGGGGTGCTGATCGTCATTATATTCCTGCTCGGATTGGCGGGCCTGTTGCGCTGGTGGACAGTCACTCTGCCGCCGGTGTTGATGGTTGCGGCGGCACCGAAAGACTTTGCTGTCGTCTTCAGCTCCGCCGCGCTCAGAACGCGTGATTTCTTCCGCCGGGGCGACCCGCTGACGCGGGTGGTGGCCGCCGCGGGTGTTGTGTTCTTCCTGCTATATCTGCCGTCGGCGCTCTGTCCGCCGCTGCATCCGGACGCGCTCGTTTACCACCTCGCCGCGCCAAAAATTTACGCGCAGGCCGGGCGGATCGTATTCCTTCCGTCGAACTACCGCGCGTCGCTCCCCTCCGGCGTCGAGATGCTGTTCACGATGGGGATGGCGATACGCGGTTATGCGATGGCCCAGCTTTTTCACCTCGCACTCTGCGCACTCTCGGCAGTAGCCGTTTACGCGGCAGGCAGGCGGTACTCGGGCGTCGCGGCGGGCGTATGGGCCGCCTTCGTTTTCTCGACGCTCTACATCGTTTCCGTCATCGCCCCGCAGGCGATGAACGAGTTCGGTTTCGTCCTTTTCGCGCTGCTCGCATTCAACTACATGTTCCGCTGGACAGACTCCGGAGCGCGCGGCGATTTCATCATGTCCGCCCTCTTCGCCGGGTTCGCCATGACGACGCGTTATCAAGCCGCGGTATGGGTCTTCTGCCTGTGCGTCATGATCGCCGTCGATGCGATAAAGAAAAAGAAGCCGTTGTTCGCGACTGCCGGGTGCATCGGCATGTTCGGCATCGCCGCGTCCGCGATGCTTCTTCCTTGGATGATTCGCAATGCGGCGGACACCGGCAATCCGTTTTTCCCGATCCTGAACCAATTCTTCGGCAACCGGTTCTTCAATGGCGCGGACTGGATGTGGATGATCTCCGGGCAGTTCCGGCCTGATTCGCTGATCGGCAACATCCGCCTCATATTCCTATATCCGTGGCTGGCCACAACTCACGGATTCTCGCCGGATACCGGCTACATGCTTCCCGCGAGCCCGGTGTGGATTGCGCTCATGCCCGCAATCCTTTTTTTCAGGCCGCTTCCGAAGTTCGTCCGCACCTCTGTCGTTTTCTGCGCGGTGGCCGGATTGCTTTTTGCAGCCTTGTTCCTCATAATCCCGCGCTTCTGGCTTCCGATGGGCGCGCTGCTCTGCGTCCCGATCGGATACGCGGTGGTGGAGGCGCGCATGAAGTACAAACCGGTTTTTTTTACTCTCGCATTATTCGTAGCGCTGAACGCGGCGTTCACAGCCTACTCGCTCGCCAGCGGCGTGAATTCGGTGCAGAAGCAGCTTTCCTTTATCTCCGGTCGCACATCCGCCGAGAGTTTTATCTCCACGAGAAACCCCACATTTAAGGTTATCGAGTGGGCAAATCTCAACCTGCCTCCGGACGCCAAAGTCATGCTCGGCTTCAACACCGGTCAGGGATACTACCTCGACCGGGCGTACATCTACGGAGAGCCGTTCAATCAAACTTATCTCGACTGGTACGGAATGAAGAGCGGCGACGAGATGCTGCGGCGGATGCGGGAGATCGGCGTCACACACGTCATTCTCGACAGTAACTATCTCAGGCCGGAAGTCTGCTTCGGCGTGGTGGACAAGCCTCAGTGCGTGATGTGGAACGAGGTCATGGAGAAGCATCTGAAGATGTTGGCAATCGTCAACAACTACGCGGTAGGGAGGATCGACTATTGAAGGCGGAGGAGAGAAAAAGCAAAACAGCGCGCGTGTTGGCCGCGGCGATGTGGGCGGCTTGGTGCGCCGGCGTTTACTTCCTCTATTTCAGGCAGTTCCTGCACCGGTAGCGGGCGAGCGGCGGATTCCGGGGTTGCGGTTTGAAACTCCGGACACCGGGGTAGAATATTAACGGACGGCCCCGCGGAAAAGGCGGATGCCGACGCGAAAAGCCGAAATCGTTTGACACCGCCGCGGGCTGTTCTTAGAATCATTTCCTATGACCGATACAACAGACAAACTAAAAAAGCTCATAGATAATATCGAATCCGTATTTGTCGGGAAACGCGAAACGGTGGAGGCGGCGGTGAACGCCCTTATCAGCAGCGGCCATTTGCTGATCGTCGATCTGCCGGGCGTAGGCAAGACCACGCTCGCGAAGGCGCTCGCCCTCTCGATCGACGGCATCTCGCGACGCATCCAGTTCACGCCTGACCTACTCCCGACCGACATCACCGGCGTCAACATCTATCTTCACGATAAATGCTCGTTCGAATTCCACAAGGGACCGGTGTTCACGAACGTGCTTCTCGCCGACGAGATCAACCGGGCCACGCCGCGCGTGCAGTCAAGCCTCCTCGAAGCGATGGAGGAGTTTCAGGTCTCGGTGGACGGCTCGACGTACAAACTCGCGCAGCCGTTCGTGGTGATCGCAACGCAGAACCCGGTCGAGATTCAGGGCACGTTTCCGCTGCCCGAAGCACAGCTCGACCGTTTTCTCATATCCGCGGTGATCGGTTATCCGACACGCGAGCAGGAACAACGCATAATGGAGGGCCGCGCGGCGGCCGAGCCGCTTAACTCGCTGCGGCCGGTGATAACGATCGGCGACATCGAGCACATAAAGGAATCGGTGCGTGCCGTCCACATCAGTGAGCCGGTCAAGCAGTACATTCTGGACATCACGGCGGAGACGCGTAAAGGCGACGGCATAATAATAGGCGCCAGCCCGCGCGCTTCGCTCGCGCTCATGCGCACCGCTCGCGCAAATGCGCTCATCTCCGGCCGCGACTTCGCGACACCGGAAGACGTGAAAGCGCTCGCGAAACCCACGCTCGCGCACCGCCTGATCCTGCGCGGCGCAACACGTCTGAACCTCGAAAACAGCCGCGCCGCGCTCGACGCCATTCTAAACGAAATACCGGTACCGCGCCCGAGGTGATCGTATGCGCATAATCAAACGCATCGAACCGTTCGGGCGTCTGATATTCCTTGCGATATGGATTTCGCTGCTGTTCGCGATCGCCACAAACATTCAGGCCGGCTGGCTCTACGTCGTTATCTCATTCCTGATAATCCTCGGCATAGCGTCCGCCGCGATCTCCGTCAGGTCGCTGCACGGAATAAAGGTCGGCATTTCGCTTCCGGAACTCTGCGGGCGCGGCGAACCCGCCACGGCCGTCGTCACTATAGAAAACCCCGGCCGGTTCAGCCGCCAGATGATCCGCGTCGAATTGCCGAACAGCGATCAAAACGGCGTCACGTTCGACCCGCCGAACCTGCTCGCGACGTCCATACCGGCGCGATCGAGCGTGAGGATGAACGCGCGGTTCGTGCCGGCGCGCAGAGGCCCCGCGAGAATCGAGTCGGCAACCGTAAGTTGCAGCGGCCCGACCGGCCTCTACACGAAACGCCGCGGATTTCGCGCATCCGTTTCAACGCTGGTCTATCCTAAGATAATAATATCGGACGGCGAAGCGCTCGCGGCCGAGGCCTCACAGGAATCCTCGCCGCTCAACAGGCGGCTCATCATGGAAGACCCCTATCATTACAGCCTGCGCGAGTACGTGCCCGGAGACAGCCTTCGGCGCATCCACTGGAAACTGACCGCAAAACGGAACGAGCCGATAGTCCGCGTGAACGAGAGCAAAACGTTTGGCCTTTCCGGGATATACATAGACAACATCCGCAGCCGCTACCACTCCGAAGAAGACTTTGAGAAGTTACTCGAGCAGGCGGCGTCGCTCGCGCGGCATTTGCTGTTCGAGCGCGGAATGAGCGTGACGCTCTCCGCGGCGGCCGCTCCCGAGCTGACGGTCGAAACACATGAGATGTGGGAAAATGCACTGCGCTGGTTCGCGCTTATACGGCTCGAAGAGACAGCGGCCGAGAAGAACGGCGAAACCGGCATATCCGAAAACGCGGAGTTTGTGTTCGGGCCCGGCGCGGACACCGCGCCTGTTGCCTGACGGTTACTTATATGCTCAAATCGGCGATAAAACTTTTCAACAGCCCGTACCGCCATCCGGAGCAGATCGAACACAGCCTGCCCCTTCGCGCGCTGACATTCCTCGCGATCGCACTCGGCATGTCCGTCGCGGCGCGGGACACAGAACTATATTTCCCGATGGGCATCGGCCTCGTCGGAATCGCCGCCGGCTACACCTTCAGCTACTTTCGCCGCATGTACTCGAACTGGTGGATCAAAATCATCATTTCATTCGGCATGCTCGCGGCGGGCTGGATTTACGTCAGCCAGATGATATACTCCACACGCTATCACATCGTTGTCCTCACCGAACTGCTCGTTTACCTTCAGGTCATGCACAGTTTCGACCTGCCGCGCCGGCGCGATCTGATCTACTCGCTCCTGTCCGCCTTTATGCTCATGTGCATCGGCGGCGTTATGAGCCGGTCGCCCGACTTCGGATTCTTCCTCACCGTTTTTATCATCATGGGGCTGGCGATGCTCGCCCTGTTCAACTATCAGGAGGCTTCGGAGCGCGCGTCCGTACTTGGCGGCCCGAAAGCGCTCGTCACTTCCGTGCTCCGGCTGCTTCTCATCGTCGCCCTCGGATTTCCGATTTTCTTCGTGGCGACTCCGCGCCTGCAGACGCACGCGCTCGCCGGGTTGCCGGTATCCGGCCGGATGCGCGAAAACCCGGAGCAGTTCAGCGGCGGCCTCCTCTATCCCGACCAACAGCCGGGCGACACCGTCGTCGAGATGCCGCTGAAAGCCACGTCCGACCCGAACGCGTACCTCGGCGGCGGCGACTCCTACTTCGGATTCGTGTCGTCGTTCAATCTCAACGCGCGCGGAAGACTTTCGGACAAGCTCATCATGCGCGTAAAAACACCGCGCGCGGTTTATCACCGCGGACTCGTCTTCGACCGCTTCAACGGCGTCGGCTGGGAGATATCGGACCTCGACGGCAAACACGTCTCCGCCGCCGCGAACAGCTTCTTCAGCCTGTCGCGCACAGAATATCAGGACTACAATTCCGCATTCATAGACGTTTCGACCGAATATATTTCCTACTACCTCGAAACCGACATGCCCAACATCATCTATGCGCCATACAGGCCGGACGGCTTGTTCTTCCCCTATTCCATCGTCGTGCTCGACAAGAGCCTGTCGATCCGCGTCCCGGCTCTGTTGCTGAAAGGCACCGTGTACACAGCGCTCTCCACCATTCCCGCGATGGACATCGACGTTCTCTACCGCGTGCGCCACTTCTCCTGCCCGCCCGAACAGAGGACATTCTGCTCGACCGACCACATCACGCCGAGAACGATGTCGCTCGCCCGCGAAATCACCGGCGGCACGGACCGGGAACTCACCAAAATCATGAAGATACAAAGCTATCTCATGAACAAATATAAATACGACATGAACGCGCCCCGCGCCCCGCGCGGAGGCAACACTGTCGATTATTTCCTGTTCGAATCCAAGAGCGGCTTCTGCGAACACTTCGCGAGCGCGATGGCCGTGCTCGCCCGCGCGTCGGGAATCCCTTCGCGCATCGTCACCGGTTTCGCTCCCGGTGATTACAATCCGTTCACGGGCTTCTTCGACGTGCACGGCACCGATGCCCATGCTTGGGTGGAAATCTACTTCCCTATCGTCGGCTGGGTAACATTCGATCCGACTCCCGGCGGCTCAAACGGCCCCGTCATAATGAAGGAAACAAACCCGCTGACATTCTTCCTCGATAAGTACTTCATCGCTGCCGGAGTTGTAGCCATATCGATGTGGAACAAGCTCCGTATGAAGATAGGAATCGCGGGAATCGCCGCCGGGGCAGCGCTCATCGTTTTGATTATCCTTCTTGTGGCCGTCAAACTCGTGCGGCTCGCGAGGGAAAGCGCCGGCGGCCCGCGCGCCGCCGCGTACAGACTCACCGGCGCCAACCGCGAAGTCGCGAAGATTATGTACTCTGTCATGCGTCGCCGTAACGCAACAGCCTCCGCGCCCGCGGACGAGCTCGAATCCGCGTTCCCCGAGCACGCACGCGAAAAATACCGGCGGCTCGCCGGAATCTACAACCGCGCCGCGTTCGGCCCCGGCCCGGTCCCGGATTCAGACCTCCGCGACGCCCGCTCACTCAAAAAAGATTTGCTTAAAGTCAAATAGTGTTATGTGTAAAAATCTTTTTATTACAAAACCTTAAAACGTATTTCCTTAAAATGCTTGCCGAAAGTAAATACCGCAACAGCCGGTTCAATTATCCTATCAATTCTTTCAGCTTATTTTCATCGATGACGGGTACGCCGAGTTTTTCTGCATTGTCGCGTTTCGAGCCGGGGTCTTCACCGCAGAGGACGTAACTAGTTTTTTTAGAGACGCTCGACGAGACGCGGCCTCCCGCGTTCTCTATCTCTCGCTTTATCTCGTCGCGCGGACGGCTCAGCGTGCCGGTGATGACAAACGTCAACCCATCGAGCGGACGCGGACCTGCCTCGCGCTTCTCCTCCTCCATCTTCAACCCCGCCTCGCGCAGTTTCTCTATCACCTTTTTCGAGCTCTCCTGCGCGAAGAACTCCCGAATGCTTTCCGCGACCGTCGGGCCGATGTCGGACACCGCCGTGAGCTGCGCTTCGTCCGCTGCCGCGAGCGCCTCTATCGAACAAAACGCCTCCGCGAGAAGCTGTCCAGTCCGCTGGCCGACGTGCCTTATCCCGAGTGCGAATATGAGACGCGAAAGCGGCGCGTTCTTGCTCTTCTCGATGCCCGCGATTACGTTCTCCGCCGATTTGTCCGCCATGCGTTCGAGCTCAACGAGCTGTTCCTTCTTTAACGAGTACAGGTCGCCGAAATCGTGGACGAGGCCGCCATCGACGAGCTGGTTTATGAGGCTCGGTCCGAGATTTTCGATGTCCATCGCCTGCCGCGATGTGAAGTGCTGGAGCCGCTCACGTATTTGCGCGTCGCAGAACGCGTTCGGGCAGCGGTAGTCCGCCTCTTCCTCCTCGCGCAACGCGGGCGTGCCGCACACCGGGCAGCTCTTCGGGAACTCGTATTCCGGCTCGGCGCCCGTGCGTTTTTCTTTCAGCACGGAAATGATCTGAGGAATGATCTCGCCCGCCTTGCGCACGAGAACAGTATCACCCTCACGAATGTCGAGCCTCTTTATTTCGTCCTCGTTGTGGAGGGTTGCACGTTTCACGATGGTGCCGGAAAGCAAAATCGGTTCGAGGTTCGCAACCGGCGTGAGCTTGCCCGTTCGGCCGACCTGTACCTCAATGCTGAGAACCTTGGTAGGTTTCTGCTCGGGGGGATATTTGAACGCGATCGCGTATCGCGGGTGGTGACTCGTCACGCCGATCGACCTCTGCTGCGCGAGGCTGTTCAGCTTAATCACCATGCCGTCCGTCTCGTATTCCAGCTCGCTTCGCCGCGAGTCCCATTCGGCGATGTGCGCCGCGAGTTCTTCGAACGACGCGCAGACTTTATAGTGCGGCTCGACACGCAGGCCGAACGACTTGATCTGTTCGAGGCATTCCGAATGCGACGCCCGCATCAGGTCGTCTCGTCTTCTCAGCCAGTAAAGAAAAATGTTCAGCGGGCGCTTGGCCGTCGTTTTCGGATCGAGCAGTTTGAGCGAGCCGGCGGTGGCGTTTCGCGGATTGGCAAACTGCTGCTCGCCTGCGGCCGCGCGCTCCTCGTTCATTCTTTCGAAATCGCCGCGCGGCATGTACACCTCGCCGCGCACCTCGATCTCCTCGTCCGGTTCGAAATCGCCGTTCAGCCTGAGCGGCACGGAACGGATTGTTCTCACGTTCGCGGTGATGTCGTCTCCTGTGCGGCCATTGCCGCGCGTCGCGCCGCGCACGAGCACCCCGCCGCGGTAAAGCAGCGAAACGCTCACTCCGTCTATCTTAAGTTCGGCAACGTACTCGATTCTGTCGTCCGCGGGAAGCGCCTTGCGCACACGCTGGTCGAACTCCGCGAGGTCGTCGATGCTGTACGAGTTGTCGAGCGAGAGCATGGGCGACGCGTGCTCGACCTGCTCGAAACCTTCGAGCGGTTCGCCGCCGACTTTTTGCGTCGGCGAGTCCGGCGACGCGAACTCCGGGTACTGCTCCTCGAGTTTTTTAAGCAGCGTGAAGAGCTGGTCGTAATCGTAATCGGATATCACCTGCGCATCTTCGACGTAGTAGCGCCGGTTGTGCTCCTCAATCACTTTGCGAAGATCGTTTATCTCGCGTTCCGGGTCCATCGCATCCCTTTCTTCATTCGTACTTAACGAACGGCTTCCTGTCTATTTTAACTCCGAACATGCGGCCGATATAGTCCAGCTCGCGATAGTGAAGAGCGAGCCTGAACTCTTCGAGCCTGTCTTTATGGCCGTGAAAAGTATGGTAAGTGCCCGCCGCGAGGTCCAGCAGATCGCTGTTGCGTATCAGCATCTTCGGCACGAGGTTCAGTATCTGTTCGAGATTCATCGGGATGTACTTCACAACCGCCTCGCCGAAGTAGAACGCCTCGTACGCGTAATCGAACTGGCGCTCGTGATCGTTCTGGCCGGATGTCTCTCGGCATAGCGCAAAATACGCCTCCTCGTCGAGTTCCGCCGGGAGCGGCCCGCGCGAGCATATCGCCTCCGCGACCCGCCGGTTCAATGCATCGACCTCTTTTTCGAGCGCGTACACCTGATTCATTATGCGGATCGAGTCGGGATGAAGAATCAGTCTCAGAATGGGACTTCTCGCTATTCGGGAATAAGTGCGGTTGCGTGCGCTGAAGCGCGCGCGCGCGTCCGGCGGCGGATACAGCAGGCCGAAAAAGTAATCGCGCAGTTCGGTGTAGCCGCTGAAGTCCTCGTACGTCTTCTCGATGCGCCGCCGCTGGTGGTTGTAGATCAGCAACTCAGCCGCGCGAATGCAGTCGGAGCCCGCCGCCTCCGAAAAACTCCTCTGTCCGTTTGACTCAACCAACACATCACCGCAAGCAAATATAATGAAATTATAATCATAGCATGTGACAAAATTGCGTTCAAAACCGGTGAGGAAATATTTGATCGAAAGGCCGTGTCAGCGGAGTTTCTTTTTAAACTTCCCGCTTTTGCCGCCTTCCTTTTCGAGAAGGAAGAACGGGCCGAGCTCGATGTCCTTGCGGAGCGCCTTGCACATGTCGTAAACGGTGAGCGCGGCAACCGTCGCGGCGGTCAGCGCTTCCATCTCGACGCCCGTGCGGTCGAGAGCCTTAACTTCCGCGCTTATCTCGATATCGCCGGTGACAAAATCCGGAATGAAGTCGATTTTCACATTCGTGATCCTGAGCGGATGGCAGAGCGGGATAAGGTCATGGGTTCTCTTCGCTGCTTGTATCGCTGCGATACGGGCCACCTGAAGAACGTCGCCCTTCGGGCCGCCGCCGTCGAGAATTTTCGATAGCAGATCGGGACCGAGCGCGACCTTCCCTCGGGCGACGGCTCTGCGCGCGGTGCGCTCCTTGTCGGAGACGTCCACCATGCGGGCGCTGCCTTTTTCATCGACGTGCGAAAGTTTCTTCATAAAGGGCCTGTTATGCCGTGCCGTTCAATTTTATTTTTCCGTTGCCCGGCTTGTCGAGCGACTTGCGAAGAGTCTCTGCCGCGATCTCGGGCGACAGCGGGTTGATGTAGAACCCGGTACCCCATTCGAAACCCGCCACCTGCGTGAGCCGCGGGATGATTTCGATGTGCCAATGGTAATAATACTGCGTGGGTGTGTTGCACGGCACAGTGTGGATGATGTAATTGTAAGGCGGCTTGCCGAGCGCCATGTCGAGGCGTTTGATCGACTTCTGGAAGCAGTCCGCGAGCAGAGGAATATCCTTGTCATCGACGAGCGAGAAGTCGTTGACGTGCTTCTTGGGCAGCAGCCACATTTCATACGGGAACCGCGCGGCGAACGGGCAGAAGGTGATGAAATGCTCGTTTTCCTCGACTACCCGGCGGCCGAACGCGCGCTCTTCGTCCACCATGTCGCAGAACACGCAGCGATCCTTGAAGTTCAGGTAAGCTTTCGTGCCCTCGATTTCCTCGCTGATGCGTTTGGGGATCGTCGGAGTCGCGATAAGCTGCGAGTGCGGATGCATTAGCGACGCGCCGCCCTCGCGGCCGGAGTTGCGGAATATCAATATATATTTGAAACGTTCGTCCTTTTCGAGGTCGATCATCCTCTCCCGGTACATCCATACGAGCTCTTCGACATTCGTTATCGGGAGTGTTGAAATCGTGGACATGTGGTTCGGCGTCTCTATGAAAACCTCGTGTGCGCCCACGCCGCTCATGATGTCGTATATGCCGTATGCGCGCTTGTTCAGCGCGCCTTCGATCGTGAGAGCGGGATATTTGTTCGACACCACGCGCACACGCCAGCCGGTAGTGTCCGGTTTCGTGCCGGGCTCGCGAATTGCGGCGATCTCGGGCGGCGTCATTTTCTCGTTGCCGCTGCAGAACGGACAGAAGCCGCTTGGCTTCATCGGTTCCGCCGGCGTGAAATCCGACGGCCGCTCGCCGCGTTCCGTCGATATTATCACCCAGCGCCCCAGCACCGGGTCTCTTCTCAGTTCGGACATAAAACCTCAATCCTCCACGGGATAATATCCCGTTCTATTTAAATGTTTAAACTAATTTTCAATTTATTCAAATTCTCCGGCGGTTTTACCTCGGCGGCGATATTCCGCGCAGGAACGCCGCCGTGTCCTCCGGTCGCGACGTGCAGATGTATATGCCGGATGACAACTCGAAACCTACAGACGGCGTCACGCGCGGCAGTATCTGGATGAACCAGTGGTATTTATCCCTGTGGCGAGTGTTAGTCGGGTTGGCCTGAATGAGATAGTTGTAGTCAGGGTCGCCGAGTCCGATGTAGATGCGGTACAGCACATCGCGCATCACCTGCGCGAGCTCGACAATTTCCTGATCCGTAGCTTCGCCGAACGACGCGCAATGCCGCTTCGGAGCCACCCACGTCTCGAACGGAGTCTGCGAAGCGAACGGTTCGAATACAACGAATCGCTCGGTCTCGAGCACAAGGCGCTTGTTGTCCTTCGCGCGCAGCGTAGCTTCGATCGTGTCGCACGCGACGCAACGGCCGTGGATATCGTGGTACTCCTTCGCGACGTTCAGCCGAAGCTGTATCCGCATCGGTATGATCGGCGTGGCAAGCACCTGCGAGTGCGGGTGTTCGAGCGACGCGCCCGCCTTAACCCCATAGTTCCTGAAAATGTTGATGAGCAGAATCTGTTCGTTTTTTTCGAGCTGCTGGAACCGCCCGCGATAGACAAAGAACAGCTTTTCGACCGCGCGGCGGCTCATTGTCGCAATCGTCAGGTCGTGGCGCGGCGTATCGATAATAACGTCGTGGACGCCGAAGCCGCGAACGCCGTTGAAGAAGTTGGCTTCCTCAAACCAGTCGGACTCTATCCACGGGTCGAGCGCGGGGTACTTGTTAGGCACCACGCGCACGTTCCAGCCTTCGGAGTCCGGCTCGGTGTCAATGGGCCTGTCCGCAAGCACCTCCGGCGGAGTCATGCGCTCGTTGCCTGCGCAGAACGGACATGCAGGATTGTGCGCCGGCACCGGGGGTTTATCGATGTCGCGGTGAAAATCCTCGGGTCGGCTCGCGCGCTCGGTCGCGATGATCACCCACTCACCCGTCATCCTGTTCTGTCGAAGCTCGGACATTCAGTCTCCAATCCGCAATGCGCTTCCGCGCGCCCGCGGAGCCGTCTTATTTCGCCCCGAAGTCAACCTTCGGAACCGCCTGTTCCGACTTCGGTACCTCGAAGTACGGCTTGGGACTGTAATTGAATATCCCCGCGAAAACCGATCCCGGGAATCCTTTTATGTACGTGTTGAATTCTCTCACCTGATCGTTGTACCTCATACGTTCGACCGAAATTCTGTTCTCCGTGCCGGACAACTCGAACATCAGCGCCGAGAACTGCTTGTCCGCCTTCAGGTTCGGGTACCGTTCGACCACGAGCAGAAGCCTCGACAGCGCGCCCGACAGTTCGTTGTTCGCGTTGATCTTGTCCTGCACGGTGTTCGCGCCGCCGATCTTCGCGCGCGCTTCCGCTATTTCGGTGAAAATCCCCTTCTCGTGCGCCGCAAAGCCCTTCGTTGTCGCCACGAGGTTCGGTATCAGATCATTTCGCCGTTTGAGCTGGTTTTCAACCTGCGCCCATTGCCCGTCGATGCCCTCGCTCATCCGCACCATCTTATTCTTGGCGCCGATAAACATCATCCCGCCTATCAGCACGGCCGCCACTACAACGACAATCGCCGCAGCAGCGCATCCAAGCGCCGCGGATCCCTTGTTTTTCATATCCATTCCTCCTCTACTGTTAAATCCTATATATCATAATTAAAATCCTTAATTAATAAACAAATTTGACCTGAGGAAATTTAATATCGTTTTTAGTAATGTTCATCCCGGCCTTGAGGCGTAATTGTTACCAGCCGCCGGAGGCGCCGCCGCCGCCCGACATTCCGCCGCCGAATCCGCCGAATCCGCCGCCGAATCCGCCGCTCCGGCCGCTCGACCATCCACCGCCGCCGCCGCGCCCTCCAAGCAGGAACAACAGAAGCAGCGACGGGTGCTTTATGAAAATAATTATCAGGATGATAAGGCAAATACAGCCGAATATGTTTTGAATAAGCTTTTCGAAAGGACCTACAATTTTGGTTGTCGTATCCCGCGGGGGCTCCGTCGTTTCGACGCCGCCGCTCAGGCCGAGATCGGATAAACTCTTTCCGTCCTCCGCGAGTATCCGTTCCGAAACCGCGAGCGCGCCCGCGTACAACCCCTCGCCGAAATTCCCTTGTTTGAAATACGGCGTGATCTTGTCGGTTACTATCTCGCCCGCCGCCGCATCCGGAATCGCGCCCTCCAGCCCGTAGCCCACCTCGATCCTCATCCTTCGGTCATCAATTGATACGACAATCAGCACCCCGTTATCCTTGCCCTTCGCGCCGATACCCCATGCCGCGAACAGCTTCACCGCATATTCCTCGATGCTCGCGTACGGCGCGAACGTCTTGGTGGTGACAACCGCCACCTGCGCCGTCGTCGTATTTTCGACCGCTCCCAGTAATTCCTCGATCTTCGCGCGCGATTGGTCGTCCATCACACCCGCGAAATCGTTCACATAGCCGACGGGCTTCGGAAAATTCTCCGCGGACGCCGTCCGCGCGGCGAGAGCCGCCACAGCCAGAACAACCGCGAGAGCCGGGATCAGAATTCTTTTCGTGTTCGTTTTATTCATTTCGTTGCGTCGTACGAGTCAACGTATTCAGTTATTTTTTCAAGCTCTTCGAGATAGGCATGGAACACCGTTTCGAGCTCACCCGCGGTCAGCTTCAGCGCGCCCGTCTTCGACTGCAACAGCCTTTTGAATCCCGTCAGGTCGATGCCGGTCAGCAACCCGATTGCCTTTATCAGCTTTTCGGGGTCATACTCCGGCGCTTCTCCGGCCATCCGCAGCACATTCCTCATCACCGTGAGGAAATTCGGAAGCGTGCCTTCAAGAAAGCCCCGGAACTGCGCCGCGTTGCCGCCCACCTCGAAATAAGACTGCACGAGCCTCAGCCGCTTGCCGCGCAGGTTCTCCTCGATCTCGAGCCGCAGGTTCTGCCGTGAGATATCCACCGAGTCGAGCGGGCTCGTGCCGTAAAAAGCGATGCTGCTCTCTTTCCATTCGAGAAACTCCATCGGAAACACATCAGTCGCGTCGTACATGAACTCGGAGTCCACCACCACCGGGCGCGAGCGCAGCTTCCGCAGATTGCGGTTGAACACCGGCAGCAGCGCCTTTAGCAGCGCCATGTCCACGCGGTCGAACACCATGAAAACATTGATATCCGACTTGCCGGGCCTGTACCGGGGGCCTGTAGCGCTGCCGAATAGTACCCCGGCGACAAGCGAGCGCCCCATCGCACTCACCGCGCGCAGAACGTCGTCCGTGAGCGCATCGAGCGCGCCGAGCACGTCCGGCTTTATCTTGTCCGAATTCTTCAGGTTCGCCATCAGATCGCCTCCGTATCGGCCTCTCAGAATATCTGCATCCGCCCCGTGAGGAACGGATTGCTTTCCTTCTCGCGCCAGATCTGCGTCGCCGGCCCGTGGCCGCTGTACGCCTTCGTCTTCGGCGGCAGAGTCAGTAGCTTTTCCTTAATATTGCTGATCAGCGCGTTATAGTCGCCGCCGATCAGGTCCGTGCGTCCGATCGATCCCTGAAACAGCGTGTCGCCCACGAACACCACGTCGCCGAAGTGAAAGCACAGGCCGCCCGGCGAATGGCCCGGCGTGTGGATCACTTTTCCCTCGTAATTGCCGACCTTCACGACATCGCCCTCCGCGAGGAAGCCGTCCACCTTCGGTTTCGCGCCGAAACGCACGCCGAAGAACTCGCACTGCCGGTCGTACGCATCAACGAACGGCGCTTCCGTATCGTGCACAAGAAACTTCGCGCCCTTCGCGCGCTGAATCGCCTCCGCCGCGCCCATGTGGTCGATATGCGCGTGCGTGTTGACAATCCGCGTCACGTTCAGCCCATGCCTGTCGATTGCTTCGAGAATACGTTCAGGTTCGTCGCCCGGATCGATCACGATCCCTTCCTTAGTCTCTTCACAGCCGACGACATACGTGTTTTCCATGAACGGCCCGACTTCGAGCATTTCAACTATCATTCGCTTGCCTCCGCTTGCAGATCAACACACCTATAATAAAGGAAAGCGCCGGATTAGTCATCCGGCGCATTTATTTTTATATGTTATTGATAATAGCTCGCGTTTGGGCGGCAATATCAAAGGTATCCCAGTTCGGCGGCCTTCGCGAGGATGGCGTCCGCGCACTGCTCGGGCGAGCTGTTCACTGTGTCGAGGCGCACCTCCGGGTTGTCCGGAGGTTCGTACGGATCGTCCACTCCGGTGAAACCTTTCAGTTCGCCGGCGAGCGCCTTCTTGTAGAGCCCCTTCACGTCGCGCTTCACGCACTCATCGAGCGGCGTGTCCACGAACACTTCGATGAAGTTGCCGACCAGCGCACGATTTTTGTTCCTGATTTCCTTGTACGGGGAAATAGCCGCCGCTATCGCTATAACGTCGTTCCTCGTCAGCAGGTGGCACACGAAACCGATGCGAAGGATATTCGTGTCGCGGTCCTCCTTGCTGAATCCGAGCCCCTTGCTGAGGTTGGTCCGCACGACGTCGCCGTCGAGCACTTCCACCTTAAGCCCGCGCTCGCGCAGCTTCTTCTCAACTATCTCGGAAACCGTCGTCTTGCCCGACGATGGAAGTCCCGTGAACCAGATTGTAAATCCTTTCTGTGCCATATCCCTGCCTCCTGATGAATGATCTTCCGGGAAAACCCTTTTTAAAGAAGAGTTATTCCCCGAACCCCTTTCCTAAAAACTTTAGCTTCGCAACTTCGGCCTTTCGTTCCGCCTGACCATTCGCCCGTTACCAAAGTTTTTGGGAAAGTTTGAAAACCTTTTTTCCAAAAAAGGTTTTCATTCTTTTTTAAACAATAGAACGGCCGTTCATGTCCGGCGGTACGGGAACACCCATGAGATTCAGGATCGTGGGCGCCACGTCGAGAATGTCGAGCCCTTCGAGCTTCCCTCGCGACGGAACGCCCGCGCCGCCCATCGCGAAGATGCCGTGCTGCGCGTGATTAGCGTCGTCCGGGCCTGTGTCGTTTTCGTACGTCAGCACCTTTCCCGACCCGATGCTGCCGACCGACCGCCACGCGAGATCACCGAAATAAACGATCAGGTCCGGCGCCACATTCCGCACCTCCGGGTAAACATCCTCCGGCCGGAACACGCGCGTGCCGATATTTCGTCCGTTTTCGTCCGTGATCGCTTCGAGCTTGCGGGCGATCTCGCCGCGCACACGCTCGTAGTCCTCCGGCGGGATCAGCCCGTTCGGCTCGCGGCCCTTCACACTCATGAACAGCCGCCCGTAATAACCGCCCTCGCCCCAAGCCATCGTCCGCGTCCAGTCGAACTCGCACTTGTCCGGCCGCACAACTCCCTCCGGCTTGCTTTTCACCGTCAGATAGCCTTCTCTGATCAGCCACTCATTTATGCACACGCCGCCGAACATCGTCTTCGCCCCGTGGTCCGACACCACGATAACCGCCGTTTTATCGCCCGCGAGCGAAACGAGTTCGCCGATATTCGAGTCAAGTTTTTTATAGTAGTCCAGCATCGCGCTCTCGTACGGATTGCCGGGTTTGTATTCCGGGTGTTCAGGGATGCAGAACCGCCAGAACCCGTGGTGCAGGCGGTCCGGCCCCATCTCGACCATCATGAAGAAGTCCCACGGCTTAGTCGTCATGAGATGCTTCACGAGCCTGTGCCGGATGTCCGTCATCTCGTGGATCTCGCGCAGCAGGCGGTCCTTGTCGTCCGTTCGGAACCCCTCGACGTCGAGCATGTACCTGCCGACTTCGCGCGCGATTTCTTCTTTCAGTTCTTTCGGATAAGTGTACTCGCTCTCGATGCTCGGCGTAAGGAAACACGTCACCATCTGGCCGTTCACCGGTTTCGGCGGGTACGTCTGCGGTACGCCCACCATAATCGTCTTTTTGCCGAGCCTGCCGAGGATGTCCCACACGAGGTCTTCCTTCACCGCCGTCGAATTGGCAGTGAAAAGCTTGTCGCTCGTGTAGTCTTTCCTGTTGCGGAACCCGTAGATTCCGAGCGTGCCGGGACTCTTGGACGACATCATGCACATCCACGCCGGAGTCGTAATCGGCGGAATCGTACTTTTGAGCTCTCCGTAGAGGCCGGCGCCGATCAGCCTGCCGATGTTCGGCAGTTCCGGCAGAAAGCGGTCGAACACAAGCTGCGGCGTCGCGCAGTCGAGCCCGATCACAAGCACTTTTTCAGGTTTGGAAATATCCATGTCAGCGATCCTGTGTCAGATTCAAGCCAATTAAATATCATAGTCCCGCGCGCGCGAAAATTAAAGGAAACGGCTGCAAAAATCGCGGCGGCGTGTTTCCTCCGTTGTGGTTACCTTCAGGCCGATGATGTGTTAATATTTATTTCTACTTGATTTGGAGGTGCATCTATGAAGAAAACACACTTATTTGCAATAGCGTCGATGATCTGCCTGACCGTCCTCGCCTGTGCACGTGCGTTCGCGGCGCCCGCGGATCCTCCCGCCTTCAAAGTCTCATTCATACCGAAACCTTGGGAAGTAAACGTCGAGCGGAAATACATCGCCCTCGCGGACGGCTGGCACTTCATGAAAACCGCCCTCCCCGGCAAAGCGCTGACCTACAGCGCCGAAAACAATCCTGTCGATCCTAAAAAGTACGTCCTGCGCGACGGAACGACAAAACCGCTCGGCACGCGCTGCGCCGAGCCGACGGCCGCCTCATGCGACGACTCGTCGTGGATCACCGTTTCGGTCCCGCACAACTGGTTCGACCTCGGGCCGGAAATGGACCGCTTCACCGGCACGGTGTGGTACAGAAAAACATTCGACGTCACACCGGAACTCGCAAAGAAAAACGCCTCCATTGTTTTTTGGGCCTCCTACTACAAAACCGAAGTCTATCTTAACGGCGAAAAACTCGGCAACCACGAAGGCGGTTACACCGGCTTCAAATTCGATGTCTCCGGCCGCCTGCACGCGGGCAGTAACCTGCTTGCGGTCAAAGTGGACAACCTCATCGCTCCGGGCGACATCCCGATCGGCGACTGGTGGAACTACGGCGGCCTGCACCGCGAAGTGTTCGTCGAATTCACCGACTCCGCGCGCATCGACCGGCTTAAAATCGACGCCGGACTCACAGACGATTACAGCAAGGGCGACGCCGCATTCACGGTATCGACAACCGGCGCGGAAGGCAAAAAACTGCGCGTTTTTGTTTACCGGCTCGACGGCGAGAAGCTGACTCCCGCCGCCGCGCCCGCCGAAGCCGCGATCTCCGGCGCAGAGACGGCGTTGCGCATCAGCATTCCCAAACCCGACCTCTGGTCGCCAGAAACCCCGGCGCTATATTTCGCCAAAGCGGTCATCTACGACGGCGACCGCGCCGCGGACGGCTCGTTCGACTTCTTCGGATTCCGCAGGTTCGAAGTTCGCGGCGAAAAACTCTACCTGAACGGCAAACGCATTTTCATGCGCGGAGTGAACCGGCACGACGAGATGGCGCATGGCGAGTTCCCCGACGCCGGCCGCGCGATGACGGAAGAGGAGCGAATCAACGATTTCAAGCTGATAAAGGAAATGGGCGCGAACGCGATGCGCACTGGCCACTATCCCAACCACCTTTACAACTATTTTATCAACGACCGGCTCGGCATCCTGACAATCGAGGAGTTCGGGCCCGTGCGCACCGACCTCAGCGGCGACGAGATAATCAACAAACTCAAAGTTCAGGCGACCGAGACAATCCTGCGCGACTACAACCACCCGTCGATAGTAATGTGGTCAATCGGCAATGAATTCGGCGGCGACTCCTGCGTGAAAATGCTGAAGCGGCTCTCGGAGACCGCGCGCAGCCTCGATAAGCGGCCGCTGATGTTCACAGAGACCGGCGGCGCGATCGTTCTCGCCGGATACAAGCACGTTGACATAGCCGCACGCAACGAATACGTCGGCTGGTACGAGGGCACGAACAACAACCCGCACATGACACCCGTCGAGCTCAAGACGGCCATGGAGAAAATCCTGCCTTTGAAAATCGAGACGTGGCACAAACAGACCCTCGGCAAGCCGTTCCTCGTTATGGAAACCGGCGCGGAATCTGTCATCGGCACGCACACGGCGGACCCGTCAACGATGCTCGACCGCGGGACGGAGGAATATCAGGCGGCCGTGCTCCGCAACCAGTACGAACTCCTCAAACAGCAACCGAATGTCGCCGGCATGTTCGTGTGGGTGTTCGCCGACTTCAAGACGAAGAGCGCCGGCGGCACTTGCCAGTACACGAAACACCTGAACCGGAAAGGTCTCGTATCGTTCAACCGCGAGAAGAAGGCCGCCTTCTTTGAAATCCAGAAAATCTACAAGGAAATCGCGGAAGAGTACAAAAACAAAGAATGACACGAATAAAAGCGGGGGCACGTTGCAAAGTGCCCCTGCGATAAACATTCAATATATTCAGGTTTTTCGCATTGCGCGGGTGTCGGCCGGCCGTCTTGCCCGCAGAATCATAGTTCCGCTTTCTTGTTCATGATTTCTATAATTCAGCGCCCGGTGTTCCCGACCGTTAGCTTTGATATGTTAAAGTTCCACAGCAAGACAACAGGTTTTCCATAACATAATTTTATTCTTCTTTTTAGTCTTTAAGCATTTTTTTGTGTATACTGCCTCTAATAAGTATAACCGCTTTTCAAATCCGTACTCCTATTCGCGGCATTAGCTTGCGCGCGTTTCAGGAGGACTGGCGAGACTGAAAGGAAAATTTTTTCGACGTGCGTTGCCGCTTAACAACAGTGTTAAGTGGCGCGGTTTAGAATAAAGTCGAAAAAATTGAGCGGTGGCGGCCACCGCCACCGCGGGGGGGAGGAATCGCTGTGGGCGCTGGAGAGGAAATAAAGAAACTCAGGCAGCAGCGCGGACTGACGCTCCGAGAAGTAATAAAGGCGTCGAACGGGCTTTTGGACAAAACCACCGTATCTCGAATCGAACGGGACGAAAGAGGCATTTCGCTCAAAGCCGCTTACGCTTTCTCGAAAGTATTCGACATCCGCATGGAAACTCTTTTCGAACTCATCACCGACATGAAAGTTCCGCATTCCGCCATACCGTTCGACACCTCTCAGCAGGAGCGTGACTTTCTCAAAACCTACCGCGTACTCGCACCCAAACACAGGCGCTCGATGAACGAAATCGTAAGAGCGCTCGCAATATCGGGCGACGTGCCGTCATCCGATGAAGCACGCCTCGAAGTCGTGCGCGAACTGAAAAAACAAAGGACGAAAAAATAGCGCGCTGCCGCGGAAGGAGAGTCACCGATGTCTGACGAACTGTTTATCAGTACCATAAGATATCTCAATAACCTGTTCTGGGAAAAAAAGCTCACCCCGGATCAGATCAGCGCGTTATCGTCATTCGTGTTGAGGATAACCGAGACCGCGGAAAATGGAAAAGAGACCGAAGCTCTCGATCAGGATTCGTTCGAAAAAATACGATTGGATTCATCCGGCATACTGCACGAAAGCCGCCCCGAAAGAGGATATGCCGCGAGAAGAAATGAGCTCAGGTAAATACCCGGCTCGCGTTGCAACCCTGTCTGCGGCGCGCCAAATTGACAGTCAAAATACGCTGTGCTACATTCATTGGGATGGCACGCGGGAACGACTCAGAAAAAGACGCCTCCGTAAGCCCGAAATCGGGTGTATTCGGAGAGAAGCTGGGGCTTGTTGACCACCTCGACGAGCTGCGGCGCAGGCTGATATATTGCCTTTTGGCAATCGGCGCCGCATCCACCGGCGGCTGGTATCTCGCGCCGCCCGTCCTTAAATTTCTGGCATTCGGACAGAAACTTCAGGCCCTCGGCCCGGTCGATCCCTTCATGTGGCAGTTGAAACTTGCGGTGATAATCGGCGTCGTCATCGCATCGCCTATCGTCATTCTTCAGATATGGCTGTTCGTCAGCCCCGGACTCAAGCCGGAAGAGCGCCGCTTTGCGTTCCCGACCATCTTCTCCGCAATTCTACTCTTTTTCCTCGGCGGCGGGATGGGCGCCTACATGGTGCCTCTCACCCTGAAAATACTCTCGAAATTCCTCGGCGGAGCAGTTCACGCCGACTACGCTCTGGACAGATTCATAAGCTTCGTAGGCTCGTTCGTAATCGGGCTCGGACTCATGTTCGAGACGCCCGTCGTCCTCATACTCCTCGCAAAAATTGGTATAGTCAATTACAAGCAGCTTGCAAAAGGGCGAGGTTTCGCTCTTGTCATCGCGGTCATCGCATCAGCTGTTATTACTCCCACGGGCGACCCGTTCACGATGACCGCCTTCGCCGTCCCGCTCTATCTTCTTTATGAGATAACGCTTATCGCTGTCCGCTTTATCAAACCGCCCAAGAAACCCGCGACGGCGGAAATCGAAACTCCGCCCGATCAGGGATAATCTTCAAAACCTTTCCACCTTAATTGACCGTAGCTGCTCACTGATGTCCGGGTAAAATTCTTGTGCCACCCTCAAATTTTATTCCTGATTATGCTCCATTTCCCACTGCCGATATAACTCATCTTGAAATCTGTACAGTCGATTTCGTACAACTACATGAAAGAAAACAGCACGGAACTTTTATTATGTTAGGTGAACTCGTAGTGAGCGTATTGATAGTTTTATCCCCCTTACGAAGGGGGTAAGGGAGATGTAAGTCCATATTAATTTTTAATCGCTTATTTTAAAAGACATTTTGAATTTTTGTATTAAGGTCAGACAGCCCCCTACGCCCTCTCCACACCGCGATTTCAAAGCATAAAAAGACAGGGCCTCGCAGCCCTGTCTTTGTTAATTGCTTATTAGCTAATCGATCAGAATTCGAGTCTGAACGAGGCGGCGAGAATGTCACCGTTGGCGTCCGCCGTGTCGTTCTTCCCGTATGCGACGTCCAGAACAAGCGACTTGATATCGAGACCGATACCGCCCGAGTAGCAGAACGATTCCGTCATGACGCACCTGCCGAGCCCGCCGCGCAGGCTGATCACGCCGAAGTCTTTCTCGACGCCCGCCACAAAGCCAATCGAAGCGTCGTCCGTGTCGATCGTCGTGTCGATCGCGAAATGCAGGTCCTTGTCGAGATCGCCCGAGTACCCGAGCGTGATCTCCGGTGAGATCGTGATGTCTTCGTCATACGTCCCCGTCACCGCGGTTTCCTGCAGCTTGTAGTCCACCGCCGCCGTCGCGGGGTCGTCCACAATGTTGTATCCCTTGATCGTTCCGCTCACGTCCACCTGTGCAAACAAATTGCGCACAACAAGCGAGGCGCGCGAGTTCTTCAGCGGGCCGGAGTCGTTTGTTTTGCCGGATATCGCAAGGTCGATGCCGAAACCGCTGCCGTCCGCGTCCACGAGATAGCAGCCTGTGCATGTCGGCACCACAAACGTGGAGGTCGCCGCCGAGGTCGGGACCGTGAACGACGTTCCGACGCCTATGCCGTAAACCTGCGCCTTGAGCGCTTTGAGATTCGCGCCGATGTCGAGTCCCCAGTGTTTCCATGAATGGCTGACTACGCCCTCGCCCACACCGATGAACCGGCTTTCGAGAGCGGTTGTGAGCGTCTGGCCCGCGGAAACTCCGGCGGCGGCGAGCGCGGCGTTGTATTGCGCGGCCGTGCCTCCCGTCGTCTCGATCGCGTTCAGCACGCTCTCGATCTTGCTCAGGTTCGAGCCCTGCAGATCCGCCATCCCGTCGATGTTGGCAAGAACACCGACACCCCACCGATTTGCTTGGAAGCCGATCATGCCGGACGACTCCAAGAGCAGATTTGCGTTGCCGATCGTCTCCACCTCGTCCCCGCTGAGATCGTCGATGTCTTCGCGGTCAAGGCTCGACACATAAGACAGCCCGAATGCCGGAAGCGACATCGAGAAATTCTCCTGCTGATAGTTCAGCATCGCCGGGTTCCAGAAAATGGCTGTCTCGTCGTTGACGAGCGAGGTGTATGCGCCGCCCATTCCGGTGGCGCGCGCGCCCATTCCGAGCGTCGCTTGGCTTGCCGCGCCCGTGGCCAGAACCAGCAGCGCCGCAATCATAATGATCCTTTTCATTCCATTCCTCCTTGTTTCGATCCCGGACTCAAAGCCGGAAATCTTTTTATTAATAACCCGCGCGCATCAAAGACGGTCGGTGTCTTTCCTAAAACAATCCACTTTCCACAATTTAAAAAATCTGCTGTATATTACCGCTTCACATCGAGGAGTGTCAAGAATCGGAAGGGCTTGCGACGGTGTATCAAAAATCACGGAATTCTTTCGCGCATTCCACCATCAAGTTCACAACCGACGGGTCGGTTCCGGGGTTAACCTCGCCGCCGGTGGAGAGGATGAAGCCGCCGCCGGGCGCGCCCGCTTCGAGGATCGCGCGGCAGTGCGCGCGCACGGCCTCCGGCGTCTCCCGCGCGAGCACCGTCATCGGCGCGAGGTTGCCCATCAGCGCCGCGCGCCCGCCCATCGCCGCCTTCGCCGCCCGCACGTCCACCTCGTACCCAAAATGAAAAATATCCATTCCACAATCGGGCAGCGCGCCGAGCAGATGCGTCGTGTTCGAGTCGTTGTGGAGCATTTTCACCGCGTCCGGAAATGTCTCGAAAATCCGCCTGTGGTACGGCAGCACGAACCGCTCGAAACTCGCGAGTTTGACGTAGCCGGGGAAATCCTCGGCGAGCATCACCCACGACGGCTGCCCGATTTTCCCCGCGAGCCATTTCGCGCCCGCGACGCTCGCCTCCGTGAACAACTCCATCGCCGCCTCGACGAACGCAGGATCGGTCGCCGTCCTCGAAAACCATTCGCTCGACCCCACCACCGCACAGAGCGTGTCGAACGGGTTCTCGAACCGGATCAGCCCGTTGCAACAGCCGTACCGCCGCTTAAGTTCGTCCGGGATGCCGGCGATGAAATAGTTGATCTCGCCGAGCCGCGCGAGATTTTCCGGATCGGTTTCCGGGTCCGGAACTGCGGCCTCGCGGATATGCTCGATGCGGATCGGGCCGCCGCTCGCCGCTTCGTTCACACGCCGGATCAGCTCCGGGTAGATCGACGGTGTCGGGTTGATGAGGAAAATCGGAGGTATCTCCGGGAACAGTTCCGCGCCGTATTCGAGCATCCTGATCAGCCTGTCGCGGCCGTCCAGCCCGTCGAGGCCCGGCGTTATCGTCTCCATATAGAAATCCGTCACCGAGCCCGCCACCGGCACATAATCCGTTTTCTCGAACCTCGCCGCGGCGAGAAACATTTCAAACGGTTCCATTATATCTTTCCCTTCACCAATATCTTTAACAGTTTTTGATCCGCAAATCTTACAACCAGCGCATATTCGACAAGCATCTGATTATAACCTATTCCAGCCAGCCGTTAAATTACAGTTTATATCTGAGGCCTTATACGATGGCGAATTTTGGTTAAATTATGACCAAAAACGTCAGGTTTAGACAATGCGTCGGCGCAAAAGTTTGTTATTATGCGTCAAAATATGCTATATTTAGCGGATTTTAAATGCAATTATTTTATAGTGGTGCTGTCAAGAGGATAAAACTACACGAGTCGGAGTAAAAGGCCGGTTAGTTAGCCTTTACCAGCCTCGACGAGATTTCCGCGAGGCATTTCTCTTTGTCACCGGTGCCGGTGTTGGCTCGGTAAACCTGACATAGGTAGTAGGACCTGTTGGTGCAAAATCTGCGATAGTCGGTAGCCGTTGTGTTCATCAGTCCGAAAGCGCCTGTTTCGCAATACGGCTTGTCAACCTTGAACAAGAATGGACACTGCATGAAGGATTTTCCTCCCGTGTTCCCGGCCTTGGGTGGGATTAAAACCAATCGGGCCGCCAGAAGGCCCAGTTGTCCCAATCTAAGATTTTATCACCTATTTTAAAATTCGACCAGAGTATTTTTAAAAAATATTTATTTAAACAAGATGAATTTTATTTGATCGGGCGCTTGCCAATAATTTCACAAACTTTTCTGAAAATGTAGCAACGTTGTCTTTCCGCCTTGCCGAGACGCCTTTATTTCGATCCCGAATCGCGTTCGGATCGTCAGCGTTCCCCAAAAAACACTATCGCGTTCAGGAGTTCGGGGAAATTGTAGATTATGTAATCTGGGTTCACGCCTTCTTTTTCCTGCAAACCCTGATTTGACTTGAAAAATACGGTTTTCATGCCTATCTGCCCCGCACCGTAGATGTCGTGGTACATGTCGTTGCCCACGAAAATTGTTTCTTCCGGATTCAGGCCGGCGCCGTCGAGCGCTTTCTCGAACAGCCTCCGGTCCGGCTTGCGGTATCCGAAGTCGCCTGAGACTATTATGGGGTTGAAATAGTGGTGTATTCCGACCGCGTGAAGCTCCGGTTCCGCCCATGCGCTCTGGCCGTCGGAGACTATCGCGAGCCGGTATTTCGGCGCAAGTCTCTCAAGCACATCCTCGACTCCGGGATAAAGTTGAAGTCTGTTCCGCGAAGCCGCGCGATATGCTTCCGCGAGAAACAGCGGCAACCATTCGAGCTTTTCCGCGGGCAGTTTTTTCGTGAAATCTCCCGAGCAGCGGGCGATGATTTCGCGGAACACTTCGACCACGTCGAATTCCGGGTGCCGCTCGTTTTTTGCCGCGCGCTGCTCTTTCATTATGTTAAAGTACATCTCTTTCAGATCGGCGTGGTGGATCGAGATTCCCTGATAGGTCAGCAGATTGGCGACGACTTTGTAAACGTCGTCCCTGCCCTCGTCGGTTTCTATATCGACCATTGTTCCGTTGATGTCGAAGATCAGCCCGCGGATGTTCATATCGAAAAACTCCTCAGACAGCTTTTTGCCTCGTCGATGAGGCCGCGCCTGTGCTCGTGAGAAATCCAAGAGTTGCGGGATATCCTGAGCAGGGTCGCCGCCATGTAGAACGGCGCGCGCGACGTGACGGCCGCGAACGCCGCGCGGTTGTCCGGAAAGTGCCACGAATATTCCCAGAGGAAATGGCCGATGTACGGTTCGGCGGCGTATCTGTCGCCGGTTGCGCGCAGAAAGAAATGCTTCAGTTCGCCGGCGATGCGGCCTGCGTCCAGCACGCGGTCCGCCCGGTGCGCGCGCTCCATGTCGAATGCAATTACTCCTATGCCGCCGCCGTACATGAAGTTGTCCGGCGTGGCGTCTCCGTGGACGAGCACCTGTGTGTCCTGCCACATTTTCGGCTGCTCGCGCCAGCGGTCACGCAGCCAGCGTATCTCATCCGCCTCGCCCCAGCCGATCGCGTTGATTTCCAGCAATCTGCCGACGAGCCGCTCGACGTACGCGCACTCCTCGTCGAAATTGACGGGAGCGCCCTCCGCCGTGCGGTTGTGGAAAGAGGCAAGAAAATATGCGAGCGCCGTGAGTTTGTGGAACAGCCTTCCCTGATCGCCGGTGGCGATTGTGTACTGAATGGCGTCGCTCAGCAGCTCGCCCTCGCAGTATTCGGTGACGAGCAGGCAGTTGAGCGAGTAGTTGCGGCCGAGCGGGCGCGCGACGTAGTGCGGGTAGCCGCACATTCCGCGGTCGCGCATCATGCAGAGGTTGTCGTACTCTCGCGTGAGCCGCTTCGCCGCGGTGTCGTAGTCGCGCTTCGCGCCCGATAGAAAAAACTTTCCGACGAATCTCGCGCCGGTGTATTTGTCCTCGTAGAGGTAAACGTCGTTCGAGCCGTTCAGACGATATACACGGTATTTGACGCGCTCACGCCAACCGGTCATCTGCGGTTGAATGTCGTATTGCAGATATCCGTGCAGTGGGTCGCTTTGTGGCAAATGCCCGATGTTCTGTCCGATCATAACTGTCTTATTATAACGAAGTATCCCCGGGTCATCTAACAAAATGAATTTCCACGGGGGCGTCCAATTCCCTTCAATATGTCACTCCTTTATGTTAAGATATGAAAACTCCGCAACGGAGTTCATAACAGTATGGAGTATGCGGGAATGAAGAAGATAGGAATCAGGCGGAATGAGGGCAAGGTGACGAAGGCGGAATACGCCGCGCTCGCGGACTGGCTCGTCGAGCAGGGTGCGGAAGTTGTCGAGGTGAAAATACCCTCGCGCAGACTGCCGAAGGGGCTCGACCTGCTTGTGATTATGGGCGGCGACGGGACGCTGCTCGGCGGCGCGCGCGAGGCCGCCAAGGCGGGCGTTCCGGTGATCGGCATCGATTTCGGCGGGCTCGGTTTCCTCTCGGAAATCAAGTTCAGGGAGGCGCACAAGGCGCTCTCGCGAATCCTCGAAGGCAAGTACCGCGTGGACGAGCGGATGATGCTCGAAGCCGACATCAGTTGCGGCGGCAAGTGCATCGGCAAAACAATGCACGCCGTGAACGATGTCGTTATAACCAAGAACTCCGGCCGCATGCTCCGCCTCAAGGTTTATATCAACGACGAGTATCTGACCGAGTTCCCGGGCGACGGCGTGATTGTTTCCACCGCGACCGGCTCGACCGCGTACTCGCTCTCGGCGGGCGGCCCGATCGTGTCGCCGGACCTCGAAGTAGTCGTGCTGACATCGATCTGCCCGCACACGCTGTTCGAACGCTCGCTCGTGACAAAGCCGGACGACGTGATCCGCGTCGAGCTGCCGAAAGGCCGCAACGATGTGATACTGATTGTCGATGGGCAGGAGGAGTATCTGCCTCCCGCCGGCTCGACAGTCACGGTGCAGCGAGGCCCGATGCCCGTGCTTTACGCGCGGGTGAAGCCGTCGCGGTTCCTGAAGACAATGCGCGAAAAGTTTCATCTGATGTGATTTCGGATTTTGTTTTGAACATAAAAGCTTTGAGTAGCATTTTGACAACATTTCGAATCCTTCCCCTTGGAAAAAGGGGCCGGGTGGACCTGATAATATGCTTCGAGAATTCCGTGTAAAAGACTTCGCCCTCGCCGATGACATTCACGTCACGCTCGGCAGCGGGCTGAACGTCATCACGGGCGAAACGGGGTCCGGCAAGTCAGTGCTCGTCAACGGCCTGAGTCTGCTGCTCGGGCGCAAACCGGAGTCGAACATGGTTCGCGCCGGCTGCGAGCGCGCGGTGATCGAGGGCGTGTTCGAGTGGGACATGCCGGACGAGGTTCGCGCGGAGCTTGCCACGGCCGGGATCGAGCCGGGCGAGGACGGCGAGCTGATCGTCTCCCGCGAGATTTCAGGCGCCGGCCGCACGACCGCGCGCGTCAACGCCTCCGCCGTGCCGGTGTCGCTTCTCAAGAAAATCGGCGAACGGCTGGCGGACATCCATGGCCAGTACCAGCATCAGGCGCTGTTGCGGAAAAGCGACCACACGGAGTTCCTCGACCTTCTCGCGGGCGAAAAGCACCTCACGATACTCGCGCGGTTCGAGGAGAACCGACGACGCCTGCGCGCGCTGATCGCCGAGAAACGCACGCTCGAAGAGCGCAGGCAGCAACGGGACGACGAGCGCGATCTGCTCCGCTTCCGCGTTCAGGAGATCGAGTCCGCAGTTGCCGGTGCGGAGGATTTCGAGGTGTTCGAAGTCGAGGCGAAGCGGCTCGAAAGCGCGGCGGACATCTCGACCGCGGCGGCGGAAGCCGCCGAACTCGTCTGCCGCAGCGGCGACGACGCATCCGCGCTTAACAGGCTGTCGGACGCACTCGCGGCGCTCGACCCTCTCGAAGGCATCGACTCGCGGCTGGACGAGGTGCGCGCGCGCATCTCGGAGGCCGACACCATCCTCAGCGACGCCTCGCGCGAACTGCGCTCCATCGCCTCAGAAACAGAGGCGGACCCGGAACGCCTGCGCGAGATGCAGGACCGCATCATCGAGGTGCGCGACCTGATTAAGAAAAACCGCTGCGGCTCGGTAGCGGAACTGATCGAATTCAAGAACAAGGCGCTCGACACGCTCGCGGAGCTGGACCGCAGTGACGCGCACAGCGGCGAGCTCGACGAAATGATAGATAAAGAGAAGGCTGCCCTTCTCGACCTCGCGGCAAAGCTGACCGCGAGCCGGAAGAAAGAGGCGTTGCGTATCGGCAAACTGATGAAGCAGGGACTGAACGAAGTCGGCATGAAGGGCGCTGAGTTCGGCGCAATGTTCGCGGAGTCCGCGGGCGACGACGGCCTGCCCGGCCCGCGCGGCGCGGAGACGGCGGAGTTCCTTTTCTCCGCGAACCCCGGCGAACCGCCCCGCCCGCTGGCGGAGGTCGCGTCCGGCGGCGAACTTTCCCGCGTCATGCTTGCGTTCAAATCGCTGCTCAACAGGCTCGACCCGGTGCCGGTGCTCGTGTTCGACGAGATAGACACCGGGATCGGCGGCGTAACGGCGAACGTGATCGGCGCGCGGCTGGCCGCCCTCGGCAGCCACCGGCAGGTCATCGCGGTGACCCACCTGCCCCAGATCGCGGCGTTCGCGGACACCCACGTAACAGTTTCCAAAGAGCAACACGCCGGACGAACACTCATGCGCACCGGCGTCGTTCGCGACGACGACCGGCTCCGCGAAATCAGCCGCATGCTCGGCGACGCGGGCTTCCGGAACCCGACAATCAAACTCGCGCGGCAGCTTGTCGAAGACGCTCGCCGCTCTGTGGAGGCGCAATGAATATCAACGGCGTCGCACGCGTCGATGCGCGCACAAAAGATCTCGTCAAACGTCTCAAACCCGGCGAGATCGCAGTCATTCTCCACGACGACCTCGACATGGTCGCCGCCGAAAATCTCGTCACGTGCAAGCCCAAGGCGGTCGTCAACTGCCGCCCGTCGATCACGGGCAAATACGTCAACCGCGGTCCCTACCTGCTCATCGACGCGAACATCCCGCTGATCGACAACGCGGGCGACGATTTCATAAACCAGTTTCAGGACGGAGACACGATCGAGATTCGCGGCGACGGCGACATCTCAGTCGGCGGCCGCACCGTGGCGCGCGGCACGCTGATGAACATCGAGCGGCTCAACGTCCGCAACCAGCTCGCAAAAGAAAATATGGAGGAGATGATCGAGAATTTCGCGTCGAACACGCTCGAATATCTCCGCAAGGAAAAAAGCCTTCTCTACAGCCGGCTCGACATCGGCAACCTGCGCATCGACTTCAAGGGCCGTCAGGTGCTGATTGTCGTCCGCGGCTCGGAGTTCAAGAAAGACTTGCAGGCGCTTCAGCAGTACATTCGAGAGCAAAGCCCGGTCCTGCTCGCGGTGGACGGCGGCGCGGACGCCCTCATCGAAAACGGATTCCGCCCGCACATCATCCTCGGCGACATGGACAGCGTCAGCGACGCCGCCCTCGCCTGCGGCGCGCTGCTCGTCGTCCACGCCTACGAAGGCGGACGCGCGCCCGGCCTCGAACGGCTCAGGTCGCTCGGCCTCGAGGGCGTCGCCATCCCCAGCGTCGGCACGAGCGAAGACCTCGCTATGCTGCTCGCGTTCGAGCGCGGCGCCGACCTCATCGTCATCGTCGGCAGCCATTTCAGCATCGAGGACTTCCTCTCGAAGGGCCGCCGCGGGATGGCCAGCACGTTTCTCACCCGCCTGCGCGTCGGCTCGGCGCTCGTTGACGCGAAAGGCGTCAGCAAGCTCTACCAGAACAAGATGCGGCCGATGCTGCTGTTGTATCTGATCATCGCGGCGGCGTTTCCGATCGTCACCATATTTTTCGTTTCGCCGCTCGGGCCGCTCGCAAAGCAGTTCATGCGGCTGCTGCGGCTGCTTTTTAATTTCTGACGCGGCGCGGGCCGCGCGCGGCTTTTTCGCGCCGAGGTTGCCCTCTCGCCGCATCGATGTGAAAATATTGAAGCGTTACGGAGGCTCTGATGGGTCCGATAGATATCAGGTATCACGCGATCTCTCTCGCGGCGATGTTTCTCGCGCTCGGCGTCGGCATAATCGTCGGCAGCAGCACGAACTTCCTCGGCATCACCTCGATCCTCGAACGGCAGGACAAAGTGATCAATCGCCTCGAATCCAACTACAAGGAAATTCGGAAGGAAATCCACAACACCCGCGAGGAACTGAACAGCTCGAAGGAATACACCGCCACGCTCGAAAGCGCGCTCATTCCAAAGCTGCTCAATAACAAACTCAACGGATTCCGCTTCGGCATTGTGACAGTCGGCGATCTGCCCGAACAGAACATCACAGAGGAGAATTTCGCCTCGCCGTTCAAATCAGCGGGCGCCGTGACCGCCTTCGTCCTCCGGGTGAAACCGGAGAAGCTGTCGGAACTCGCCGGCGCCGACACAGGCTCCTTTGTAGTGCAGTTCGGCAAGGAATTGCTTCGCGGCGGTTCATTCGGCTCGACCTTCACAGGCAAGTTCGCTGGCGACAGCTCGCTCATCTCCGGCAACTTCGATCAGCCGGTGGACGGCATCGTCTTTCTCATCGGCGACAATGCGGACATCAAGGTCGTCCAGAGCATAGTGATACCGCTCGAACGCCTCGTCGCGGAGAATCAGGGCCTCACTGCCGCCGCCGAGTTCGGCGATAAGGACACCTACGTCCAGACGTTCAAAAACGCCGACTTTCTCTTTTACAAGAACGCCGACACACTTTCGGGACAGATCGAAATAATCAGCCGCTTCGAGGACGCGTTCAGACAAAAACAGGAGCAGGAAAAAGTTGGATCTAAATCCCGGTAAAGTTTCTATCATCCTGCCCGCCTACAACGAGGCGGACCGGCTCGGGGAAACCCTCGACGCGATAATTCAGTTGCGTATGTGCGACGAAATAGTCGTCGTTGACGACGGCTCGACCGACAACACGTCCGACGTCGCCATCGAGCGCGGCGTCCGCGTCATCCGCCGCCCGAAAAACCACGGCAAAGGCGCCGCCATGAACGCCGGCCTCATGGGCGCGCTCGGCGAGATCATCGTTTTCCTCGACTCCGACCTCGGCGACAGCGCCGCCCGCGCGGGCGTCATAATCGACGCCGTGAAAAACGGCGAGGCCGACCTTGCGATCGGCGCGTTCTCCACACCCGGCGGATTCGGACTCGTTCTAAAACTTGCCCGGTGGGGCGTGCTCAAACTCTCCGGCTACAACGCCCGCGCTCCTCTCTCCGGGCAGCGCGCGATGCGCCGCGCCGTCCTCGAAGCCGTCTATCCTTTCCGCGAGGACTTCGGGGTCGAAACCGCCATGCTCATCGACGCCGTCCGCGGCGGCTTCCGCGTGATGGACGTCCCTGTCGATCTCTCACACCGCCCCACCGGCCGCACACTTAAAGGATTCATCCACCGCGCGCGCCAAGGCTTCGACGTCATGCGCGCCCTCATCACCGCCTTCTTCAAATACATACTAAAAAAGAAAAAACGGCAACGCGATTAACGCGATTGATGATCTGCTCATAGCAGTATGCTGATTAGCTTTTATATTTTCTTTTGAGAGCGATAAAATGTACCGCCCTTAAACTTGTTTTAGGGTGCAATCTAAAAAGCTCCCGCCGTTTCCGGAGGGAGCTTCAAATATCCCGCTACAGAAGTTTTTTGGAAAGTTTGAAAACCTTTTTTTCAAAAAAGGTTTTCTTGCATTTCATTCTTTTATCTTCTTTTCGTTACTTCTTTTCGGTTTCGCGTTCCTTGTCGATGCGGGCGCGGCCTTCGATGAAGAACGGTTCGGCGTATTCGCTGTTCCATGTCCGATTTTCAAACGACCGGTTCTCGACGAGCTTCTTGAATCCCTCGAATTCGAGGAAGTACGAGCCGTAGATATGATAACTGTCGGAGATATCCACATAGCGGCCGGGGGTGATCTTCCTGTCCGTCTTCTCCGAAATACGCGCGGCGACAGCCTTCATCATATCCGTCAGCGCGAACATGTTCATGAACGCCGCCTTGTAGGCGTCCCGCGAGCGCCAGTGTGTGTTGAGATTCAGCAACATAGAGCCGTCCGGTTCACCCGTTTCGAGCAGCCGGAACCACAGCCTTTGCAGGCAGGGCGGATCGTCAGTCGGCGTATCCAGCGCCGGGTTCCATGTGATAGCCTGCGCGCGACGCGTGATCGGCGATGCACTCAGCCGGTCAATCGAGTACGCGATCTGGTCGATGACCTTCCCTTCCATCTCGTACTCGAACAGCCGCTTGTGATACGTGTAAGTCCACTTGCCGGCCGCGGGGTCGATCCAGTGGTCGTGCACGCCGTCCACAACTTCGAGCCGGTACACTTCGAGTTCTTCGAGCCCGCCCGGAAACGCGCGGTGTATCCGCGGCTCCGTGAACGGCTCCTCGACTATCATCATCATCGTGCACTCGCGGCACGGAGGGTCCCCTTCCCTGTCGTACTCCGTGTGCACCTCGATGCCCTTCTCCCACACTTCGAAAACCGACTTCTCCCATGCCTCCGGGAGTGTTTTCCCGCTCACCGCGAGCGCCGGTATGTTTCCACGATTCATGTTCCTATATCCTTCCTTCGTCAGTTAACAATTAACATAATCTTGCAGATTTCTTCATTATATCTATGTTTGCTATTCAGCTACGATAGATTCTTGGTTGCTTTTCTTTCCCCTCTGCCTTCTATCCATTTTATATCTTCATCGGCGACGCTGGGTATGACCCGATCGTCTTCAAAACAGTCGTCTCTTTCCGCATCTCTTTCAGCGCGTTCTTTACGCCGTCTTCCGTGTCGTGCCCTTCGAGGTCAACAAAAAACGTGTATTCCCACGGCCCCTTGCGCGACGGCCGCGCCTGCATCATCGTCAGGTTAAGCCCGTACCGCTCGAACGCCTTCAGAGACCGGTACAGCGAGCCCGGCTCGTGGCGCACTGAAAACAGTACCGACGTCTTATCGCTCCCCGTCGGCTTCATCCGTTCGCGGCCGATCACGAGGAACCGCGTCCGGTTGTCCTTGTGGTCCTCAATCCGCCGCTCGATTATCTTCAGTCCGTACATGTCCGCCGCAATCCGGCTCGCGATCGCCGCCGTTCCTTTCACGCGCACCGCGTGCTGCGCCGCCGCCGCCGTGCTGTCCGACTGCACAATCTCTTTGCCCTGCGCGTGCTTCTGCAGCCACGCCGCGCACTGCTCCTGCGGCTTCGGGTGCGTGTATATCCGCTTCACTTTCGACATCGTACTCTCACGCGAAACAAGATTAAGCACGATCTCGCTGTATATCTCTCCGCAAACCTTGATCGGCGACGTCAGAAACCTGTCCATCGTGTAGTTGATCACGCCTTCCGACGAGTTCTCGAACGGCACCACTCCGAAGTCCGCGTTCTCCTTCTCCACCTCGTCGAATACCGTCGCGATGTCCTCACACGGCAACTCGTCGATAGAACTGCCGAATCGGTCCAGCGCCGCGATGTGCGAAAATGTCGCGCGCGGCCCGAGAAACGCCACACTCAGCCGCCTCTGCATCGACCGGCACGCCGACAGTATCTCGCGGTATATCAACTCGACATGCTCTTCCTTCAGCGGCCCCGCGTTAAGATCGAAAAGCCGGTCATATATCGCCCGCTCGCGAACCGGGTCGTAAATCTGTTTCTTGTACTGCGCTATGTCCTTCGCCAGACCGGCGCGCTCGCTCAACAACTCGAGTATCCTCGCGTCGATCCCGTCTATTTTCTTCCTGATTTCTTCCTTGCTCATTCCGGCCTGCCTTTTCTGTTTTCCCGGTTTTGCACTTCCCGGTACAATTTATTTTTCGAAACGCTGCGGATTTGTCCGCCGGGTCAGTTGCCGTAAAGCACCCTGCCCCACTCCCGCCCGGCGTCTTCAGTCCGTCTTCTTCTTCTTTGTTACTCTGGATAAAAAACTTCCGCCGCGCGCCGGCGTTTCATCCTGCTTCTGCGCTTCAGCCGTTTCTTTTTCCGACGGCTTCTTCGCCCCGTACATCTCCTCGAGCGCTTTCTTCTTCATCTCTTCGCGAAGCCGGTCAACCTCGCGCTTCGCTTTGATATATAAGTCTCTGAACTTCTCGGCTTCGCCTTCCTTATCCTTCAACTGCTCGCGAAGTTTCGATATTATAGCGGCGTCTCTTTCCGAAATCAGCGGGTCCGACGCCGCTGTCGGCGCTGGAGTCTCGCGCCGCACCGCCGCGTCAGCCGATTTCGCGACCTCGGACGGAATCATGTAAACCGCGCTCGTCAGCCCCGCGAGCGCCTCGAATAGTTTGCCTGTTTCCTTCAGCCCTTCCTTGTGTTGCCGCTGAACGACTTCGTTGTAGCTGTATGTCGATTTCTTCAGCGTCTGAATGTCGCCCTCCATACCGAGCAACTTCTCCATGTCCTTCTTCATTTTCAGCAGCTCGCCCGCGAGCGTCGATGTAACAAACTCCTGCCGTTCACCCTGCGTCGTAAGCTGGCGAACCGCTTTCTCAAGCTTCTCGAGAAAAATGTTGCCCTCGTCCTCGGACACCACAACTTTTTTCCCGACCGCATCCGCGTTCACAGGGAACCGGCCGATCAACTCCTTCTCCGTGTCTTCCCATGACAGGTGCTTCTCAACCCGGCAGTCGCGTATCATCCGGAACACTTCCACCGAATCCTCGCGGTATCGCCGCTCGCGGCCCGATCCGACATACGGGATGAACTGCGTGTATGCGTCTCGGTATTTCCTCAGCGTGCTCTCCGGCAGATCCAACATCTGCGCTATGTCTTTCAACGTCATCAGTTCCTGTTCCAAAAGACCACCGCCATTCCGGATATTTATGGTGCTCTTCCAACCCCGTCTCCATCGTGGGCTGAAACAATTCGCGAATTATATCATATTACCTTTGTGTTTTGAATGCGTTTTTTATTCTCAACACGGAAATTTTACTTCGCGCCTGACCTTTTAAACCAATTCTTTTATGCCATGCGGTCCATGCGTAACTAAAACACGCCCCTGCTCAATTGCCAAATCATTTAAAATATTTATAATTCCGAAAATTGGACGATGATCCGACTTTTTGGATCTGTTCGATTCTTTCAAATCCTTTATCGTTATTTATAAGGATTCTATTTTGTTCGACAATTAAAGCATTATAATACATATTGGTGAACTATGAAAGACTTTGGATCGCCTGAAAATACAATAGTGGCAATTGCAACACCTAAAGCTGCCGGCGCTCTCGCCGTTATTAGGGTTTCAGGGACCAAATCTATTGATATACTCAGAAATATCTTCTCTCCGTTTAACAAAGACTCCGTTTTTCCTCCGGAGCCGCGCAAAATTACGCTTGGCTACATTAAAAATCCTTCATCAGGTCGCTTTCTCGATCAAGTAAACATCGCCTTCTTCCCCTCTCCGAATTCTTATACTGGTGAAGATGTTCTCGAGATTTATACACACGGCGGAGCGCTCGTCCCTTCAAGTATTCTTGATCTTGTTATATCATGTGGCGCCACCCTCGCTCAACCCGGAGAATTCACTCTTAGAGCATATCTTAACAAAAAAATGGACTTATCTCAGGCTGAATCCGTCCTTAATATCATAAATTCAAGGAATCGATCATTTCTTGATGCTTCACTTAGACAGCTTGATGGTTCATTTGGTGAAATTATAAAAAAGTGCCGTTCTAAGCTGATAAATTTACTTTCTCGTATTGAAGTAGCTATCGAATATCCTGACGATTACAGCGATCTATTATCTAATCACGAAATAACATCGATTCTATGTCCATTAGTAAATGAACTCGATAATCTAATAAAAAATGCAGATTCGAGCAACATTTCCAACGATCCGCTCAAAGTTGCCATTGTCGGAAAGCCCAATGTTGGAAAATCGAGCCTAATGAACAGGCTTTTTGGCTCAGACCGCGTCATTGTCAGCGATACTCCCGGTACTACACGCGATGTTGTGTCGGAAAGAATACCCATCGAAGGCTTTGACTTTCTTGTATTCGATACGGCCGGAATTACGAATTCAACTGACAAAATCGAATCCGAAGGAATAAAACGCACTTTTGGCTCTATAAATTCCGCAGACATCGTTCTTGCCCTTTTCGACACTTCCTCTCCTCTTAATGAAGATGATAATTCAGTCATCTTCGCCTGCAAGAGCGTGATGCGTTATGAGCCTTTGTTAACTAAATCTGATCTTCAAAGCAATTTAGATTTATCTGCTCTTAAAGCGGCTTTAGGCGTTTCGGATTTTATTTCATGCTCCTCTATTTCTGGAGACGGCATCTCTACCATTCGTTCGGTTCTTTCAGGCTTTGCGTCCAGTCATTTCTCTTATTCAGACGATGCATTCTTTGTTTCGACAAGACATCGAACACTGATAGCCTCGACCATCGAAAGCCTCAATAATGCGCTCTCAAATGCAGATTCTGTCTCTGATGATATCATTACTATAGATATTAAAGAAGCGGCCGACTCTCTTGGTAAAATTACGGGAGAGACCACTACTGAAGATGTAATCACTACTATTTTTGAGAATTTCTGTGTGGGAAAATGAAATCACACGATAAAACACACAATGAATTCGATGTGATCGTGGTCGGAGCCGGCCACGCGGGCATTGAAGCAGCCCTCGCCGCCTCCAGAATGGGCAGAAAAACCCTCTTATTGTCTATAAATCTCGATACAACAGGCCTTATGCCCTGTAATCCGAGCATAGGCGGTCCCGGCAAAGGCCATCTTGTCCGGGAGATAGACGCCCTTGGCGGGGAAATGGCCAAAGTCACAGATTCCTCCGTTATTCATATCCGCATGCTCAATACGTCGAAAGGACCGGCAGTTCAGGCGTTAAGGGCGCAGGTGGACAAAAAAGACTATCAGTTTACGCTAAAGCACATTATTGAAAACCAGAGCCTGCTTTTTGCAAGGCAGGGGATGGCAATAAAACTCGTTACGCATGAAAATCACGTTAGTTTTATCGAAATAGAGACCGGAGAACGCTTTTACACACAGGCCGTTGTGCTTACCACTGGCACTTTCCTCAATGGACTGATTCACATCGGCGATAAAAGGTTCCCAGCAGGTCGTTTGGGTGAGTTTCCTGCTGTCGGCTTAACCGATTCGTTAAAGGATTTAGGTCTTGATATCGGCAGATTGAAAACGGGAACTGTTGCAAGAGTAAATGCCAAACAAATTGATTTTAGCAAGTGCAGAGAGCAAAAGCCCGTCCTTGAGCCTCTTAACTTCTCCTATTTCTCACCGCGCGTTATCAGGCAGAATCAGGTTTCATGCTGGGTTACACACACAACATCCCGCACACATGACATAATACGGAGCAACTTTTATCGCGCCCCCTTGTTTTCAGGTCAAATTGAAGGAGTCGGCCCAAGATACTGCCCTTCAATCGAGGACAAGGTAAGCCGCTTTGCAGACCGGTCCGAACATCAGGTCTTCCTTGAATTCGAGGGTCGCAACACAAACGAAGTTTATATGCAGGGCCTTTCTACCAGCCTTCCGATTGAGGTGCAACAGGAGTTTATAAACTCGATACCCGGACTTGAAGGTGTGGAGATAATGAGGCCCGGATACGCTATCGAGTACGACTTTGTGTTTCCTACTCAGTTGAAGCCAACACTGGAAACTAAAAAAATAGGCGGTTTATACCTCGCCGGGCAGGTAAATGGTACCTCTGGATACGAAGAAGCAGCCGCACAGGGAATCGTGGCCGGAATCAATGCTGCCGCGTCCATAATGGGGCTGAAGCCTCTTATTATTGGACGCGACGAGGGTTATACCGGTGTTCTTATCGACGATCTGGTAACCAAAGGAACCTCTGAGCCATATAGACTATTTACTTCAAGGGCCGAATACCGGCTCACAACTAGGTTCGATAATGCGGACACGAGGCTTTGCAGATACGGACATGAATATGGCCTCATCTCGGACCAGCAGCTCGAATCTGTTAAAAATAAGGAAGAGATGATTAAAAATGAAGCCTCAAAATTAGCTTCGTTTCACGTGAAAACTGAAAACATCGACGGAACATCACATCTAGTTGGAAAAACCTTGGCTCAGGCTCTTAAATCGCCTGAGATTAATTATGACTCTCTTCCTTATTTAAATAGCGACTTCCAGCCCTGCCCTGATGAAGAGATAAGAAGAAGGGCTGAGATCGAAATTAAATATGAAGGCTATATAACAAAGCAGCGTAAGCAGATTGATGACTTCAGGAAATTCGAGAGCATACATATACCCGGCAGTCTTGATTATGATAAGGTGCAGAATCTTTCCTCCGAAGCAAGGCTGAAATTGAAATCCATAAAACCCCTCTCAGTAGGTCAGGCATCAAGAATATCCGGTGTATCCCCCTCCGATATTACCAGTCTTATTTACTATCTTAAGCGCGACAGCGGCAAATCAGAATAATCAGCTCATTCAGCTCCTTGTAAGCGATTCTATTGATCGGTCATTGATTGACCCTTATCACTGATATCTGCTTTTGCTGTAATTATCATTTTTTCGCTGTTGACCCTGAGAGTTGGTTTGAAATATAATTTGAGCGGAATTAATTTACTCAGAAGGGCTTCTTTTCTTGAAAAATCAGGCCGACAAGGCAAAAAAAATAGAGATAATCACCGCCGAATTAGGTAGATTCACTCTATCGCCGGATCAACTAAAAAAGTCAGCGCATGCGTTATATGATTTCTATTCCTTTCTGGATGAATACAACCGCAAGGTCAATCTTGTGGCCGATTCCTCCTTTGAAGAGTTTCTTTACAGGCATGTTTTGGATTCGCTATCTGTGATTGAGCTGATAAAAAGCAGAAACATCAGGAGAATAATTGATATTGGATCGGGAGCCGGCTTCCCCGGTATCCCAATCTGTATTCTTTGCAGTGATGTAAGGCTCTTATCCGTGGAGTCAATCCGTAAGAAGACTACTTTTCAGGAAGAGCTTTTAAAAAGGCTTCATCTGGACAGCGTTACGGCAGTAAACATGAGGGCCGAAGCTCTTGCCGCCTCAGATATAAGAGAATCCGCAGATATGGTTGTGACAAGGGCTGTCGCTGATTCATCCGTTTTAGCCGAAATCGCCCTGCCCTTTTTAAAAATCGGCGGAATCGCAGTTTTCTACAAAGGTACGAACATTTCCACCGAGTTATCAACAGCAAAAAAAGCAATTTCTGTGTGTGGGGGCAAACTTACCTCCATAAACACCTATAAAATCCGCGAAATCGACCCTGAAAGATCACTTGTTATTATAGAAAAAGTAAAACCTACTCCTAAGAAATACCCCAGAGAAGTTGGGGTTGCTTTCAAAAATCCTATTTTATAAACATCAGAATCTTCTCATAATTACATTTCCTTATCATATATATCATTTCCTTTTGCCGACTCTCACATTCTTTTCATTTCTTCTTACTTCTGTCGCTTCACGCCTCTCTTTTTATTTGTTTCACGTGAAACGTCCTTACCTTTTTCAGTGTTTTCATGCTGTATGCGCGTTAACCGGTGTAATTTCAAAATAATATCGTGCGCTTGACTAATCTCCATATTGTATTGTAATGTTGTATCCATGATATGTAGTTTAACGTCATGATATTGCTTGCTTTTATATATTAACTCTTGTTCCCGGAGGTCGCTATGCCCAACAGAGAGCTTGTCACACTCAATGTTGACTCTGTCAAGCCTAACCCATTTCAGCCTCGATCGATATTCGATGAGGAAAGCATCAAAGAATTGAGCGATTCCATCAAAGCTCATGGTTTAATTCAACCGATCATAGTTCGCAGAGCCAACGATTTCTTTCAACTCATTTCGGGTGAACGCCGACTAAAGGCATCGAAAGAAGCCGGTTTGACTGAAATTCCCGCCATAGTTCTTGATATAGATGGGGTCGATGTTGCAGAGGTAAGTTTGATTGAAAACATCCAGCGTAAAGACCTCAACTGTATTGAAGAGGCTGTCGCTTTCAGCATTCTGAAAAAACAGTTCGGTATGTCGCAAGATGAGATCGCCGAAAAAATAGGGAAGAGCAGGCCCTACGTTTCCAACACGCTAAGGCTGCTTGAATTACCCGGTGAAACAAAGAACCTTCTCATCGAGGGGAAGATAACCGCAGGCCATGCTAGAGCACTTCTTGGCCTTCCTGATAAGGATATGATTAATGAGATCGTTTTGCAGGTTCTCAGAGACTCTCTATCCGTGCGTCAGACCGAAAAACTTGTTCAGGAAATAACAGCAGGCGAAAAGGTAAGCAAGCCCAAAAAGCAAAAGGTAATCAAATTCTTCAAGGACGGGCAGATATTTTACAACGCAATAAAGAAGGTTTTGAAAGATATCAAAACAGCAGGGGGAAAGGCCGACCTCATCGAGCGTGAAACAGAGGACCATTTTGAGATCCTCGTCCGCATACCTAAGGGCTCGTCTATAATAAATGAATGATCCCAAGGTAGTGTCTATTAATATGGACAGCATCAAAAACGAGATGATAAACGTACCGATTGAAGATATTACACCGAATCCGTTTCAGCCGAGAACTGAATTCAATGAGGAAGCTATCAATGTTTTATGCTCCTCGATCTCAAAGCACGGTATCATTGAACCGATAATCCTTCGCCGCAAACCCGACGACCATTTTGAGATCATTGCCGGCGAGAGAAGATACCTTGCCGCGAAGAAAATCGGCCTTAGAGAAGTGCCTGCTATTGTTCGGAATTCCACCGATTCCGAGATGCTCGAAATAGCGATGATAGAAAACCTCCATCGCGAGGATATGTCATCGATCGACAAAGCAAAAGGCTTCAAAAGACTCATCGATGAATTCAGATACACCCAGAACCAAATCGCTCAAATCATGGGTATGTCCCGGTCAGCAGTTGCAAACACATTACGCCTTCTCGATCTTCCTCAAATAATTCAGGATGCTCTTCACAGAAAAGAAATTACCGAAGGTCATGCAAGGGCGCTTCTATGTATAAAGGACCAGCAGAGCAGGGAGATGGCCTTAAAAAGAGTGATTATGGGCGGGATGAGTGTAAGAGACGCCGAAGACCTTTCAAGGCTCATAGAAAAGAACTCAAGGTCTAATAATTCAGCTAAAACTAATGTGGCCGACATCGCCGAATTACGCCTTATCGAAGAGCTTCAGGAGAAGCTGGGTACAAAGGTTCACATCACGAAGAACGGAATCTGTGGTAAAATTGAGATAGAATTTTATTCTGACGAAGATCTGGAGCGCATTATAGAATCTTTCTAGTATATTAAATTATTATAAATTACAGTGGCTTAAAATAATAAAAATAGTATAAATAAAGGAATATTTATAAAATAGATCGCAAAACAAGCATATTTATGCAAGCCAAAAACGACATTTCGGACATTTATTTGAATCTTTTATTAATTAATCGTAAATTAATGGGCTTGGATTAGATTAAACATAATGAGATATACGTTTAAAAATATGATTAAGCAAGGTAATGATTTGTCTTCCGCATGCACAGACGATAAGAAATTGGTGCGTACAGTAATTTGATAGTAGTGGCGAAAGATAACAGAATTTTAGATTTTATATAACATTTAAAAACATCGGATAAAAGCAGACTGATGTGATTTGGTGTAAAACAGCATATAAAAGAAGGTTTTTAAAAACACAATTGCTAAATTATATTGATAATATACAATTAAACTACCTATTGCCAAGGAGGAGGCCGTCATGATAGATATCAAAAAGCTGAGAGAAAACCCTCAGGAATTTGAAGCGAGACTGAAAAAGAAGGACCCCAAGATAAGCCTCTCGGAAATCGTTGCTTTAGATGAAGAATTAAGAAAAATAGCCACTGATACCGATGTTTTAAAAAACAAAAGGAATGTGGTGTCAAAGGAAATAGGCCTCTTAAAGGATGACGAAAATAAAAGATCAGAAAAGATCAAAGAGATGAAGCTGGTATCAGATGAGATACAAGCTCTCGACAATAAAATA
>CAYPEK010000001.1:102680-179641 GCA_964409645.1 uncultured bacterium
CTCGGGCTCCACTACCGGACCGCTCTACTTGTTTCCACCGACATCGCCCAGCAGTCGGCTAAGACATACGACGTCGAAGTGTGGCTGCCGGCGCAGGGTTCATACTATGAAGTTTCCTCCTGCAGTAACTGTGAGGATTTTCAGGCGAGAAGGGGACAGATCAGGTATCGCCCGGCCGGAACAAAGAAAACCCAGCTCGTTCACACCCTGAACGGCTCCGGTCTTGCAACATCGCGGCTGATGGTATCCATAGTGGAAACCTATCAGCAGCCCGATGGCAGCATCTCCATCCCGGAGGTTCTCAGACCGTACATGGGCGGGCAAGAAAAGATCGTCGCAAAATCAAAGAAATGACAGCTTTTCTACCGCTTTTGATTCTTGATTTCTGAATTAGAAAATTTATTTTTGTTGCTTTATAATAGCTTGTTTTTATTTTTTTAATAATACCTGTTTACGAATTATCTGTGGTTTTCGATAGTTTGTCCGCCAATCCGGACAATTTGAACGCCTTTGCGAAATTTTCGGCTTCGATTTCGAGGCCGGAGTCGAGATCGGTTTCACAGCCGCGAGTCACCGCGTCCTTGATAAGCGCGACCGCGTAGGCAGGCTGTTTTCCGAGCCTTTTCGCCAGTTCTTTTGCCTCTTTCATCGCCTCTCCGTTGGGAACCACGCGGTTTACAAGTCCCAGCTCCTTTGCCTGAGCCGGCTTGAACCTATTGCCGAGGAGCAACACTTCCATCGCTCTGTTTTTTCCCGCGATGCGCGGGATCTTCTGGGTGCCGCCCCAGCCGGGGATCACACCGCGGCCGACCTCGGGCTGGCCGAGAGAAGCGCTTTCCTCGACCACCGATATATCGCAGCTCAGCATCAGCTCGAAACCTCCGCCGAACGCGTATCCGTTCACAGCAGCGACGACTGGTTTCGGGAAGCGTTCAATCTTCTGAAAAACGGCCTGTCCCGTCCTGACGAACGCCTTGACATCCGCTTTCGGGTCGAACCCTTCCTCGAGGTCGGCCCCCGCGCAGAATGCCTTTCCGCCGGCGCCCGCGATCACCACCGCCGCAACATCCCCGTCAGCCGCCAGTTCATCGAAAACGCGGCCGAGTTCGTCGATCGTTTTTGCCGCAAGTGTGTTCCGCCTCTCGTGCCTGTTTATTATGACAACCGCAATATTGTCCTCTTTTTCGAGGATCAGATGTTCGTACCCCATAATGCCTCCACCTTTCTTTACAGGCTATTATTGTTTTACAAAACCCATTAACACCTTTATATAAGCCTAGTTTTGTTTTTCAATACGTCTCTATTTCGACTTTGCCGAGACCGCCGGCCTCCCATCTTTTCCACACCGCCACGGCAATATGGTTGACGCCTTTCTTCCGCAGAACGCCCCAAGGCATATAGAACTTCTTCTGCGGCCCTTTTTCGTGCCAGTAACGGCCCATCAGATAACCGTTCACATAGATATTAGCCTTGCTGAAAGCCTCCGGGATCACGAGGCCGACCGGCGCCGGATTTTCGTCCGGGATATCGAGTTCGAACGTAGTTTCATAGAGGCCGACGCCCTCCGTGCCGGGCTCCCAGAAATGCGGAAGCGCAACCGGCTCCTTCTGCGAGTAGGCCGCGAAGACCTCCGGCCCGAGCACGGGCGTCAGGCCGGCCTCCCCGTCGAGCAGGCCACCCCTGAAACGCCACACAATTTTCGCGCCGGAGCTTTTAATCGACACGATTCCGCGCGGGTTGCGGGCGTCGTTCTCGAAATCCTTGTTATGGCCGAGGCTTTCCACAAGAATTGCGATAGTGTTCGTCCCGGCGTGCTGCGTCTCCGAGGGTATGTCGATTTCGAACGTCTCCGGAACATCGTCGCCCACGCCGGAATAGTTGCGGAAATTGTCCCTCGACGCCACCGGGTTGCCATTTACATAAACGGAAAGGCAGTGCCGCGCGTCTATGAAAAGCTTGCTGATACGGCCCTTGAAAACACCTCTGTACCACACATAACCGTAGTGCAGGCCGAGCGAATCGATATCCCATTTCTCGTAGCCGTCAAGCGGCTTCCACCCCGAGGCGTCGAAACCGGCCTCGATCTGCGGAGACACGTTGCAGAAGGTCCAGTTGTCGAGAGAGGGCAGGGGGGGCGTTATTTTGCCCTTTTTAGTCTTTTTTGAATTCAAAAACGGCTCGATTTTGTCTATGAGAGCCCCCTCCGCGTCGAACACAAGAAGCAACATCTGCGCCCGCCCGACAGTATAGGAGCCCTTGAACTTGTTCAGCCTGACAACAGCCGCCGGACCGCCCACATTTCTGAGAAAAACATAATGGCGGGAATTCGATTTTCGCGCCCTGCAGAACACCCGATTCGGCCTGCAAGTGACTTCGGGGTCGAGGTCCGTTGCGAGAAAATCGTCGCCGAGCCGAGCCACCTCTTTAATAAGCCAACTCACGGCCTCGCCTCGCTCAGAAATCTCACCGGATTCCGTTATCGGCGCCCCCATGTCATAGGAGGTATAAACGTCCGGGCTTGTCATATAGCCCCAAGTCGTGCCCCCTGTGAACATAAAGTAATTTATGACCGTTCCCCGCTGTGCGAGAAGCGATTTCGTGGCTACATCGATCTGATCCGCGCCGAGGAACTCCCGAATGCGGTCGTAGCCCACGCCGCCCCACGAATCGAACCAGCTCGACTGGAATTCGGCAGCGAAAACCGGCTCATCACGATTGAAGGCTGCGTGGCCTTCCTCGATGATATCCGTTTGCTGGAAAACCAGCTTCTTTTTGCGCCATTCTTTACTGAAATCCGTAATAGGATAGTCGTCTATAGACATCATATCGACGTCAATTTGGCGTTGAGCGGCACTAAGAATGTCGTTGTGGAAAAGCGGAACAGTTATGCCGAGCTCACGGGACCAATCGTAAAGCTTCTGCATATAGGGGTTGTGCTCGGATTTTTCAGTGGTTTGTTTCGATAGAGCCGGGCCCAGCTTGAAAGCGAACAGACGAGTAAGGTCTTCGTTGGCTATTTTAGCGAGTAAGCCAGCGTTGTATTTGCGCATAAACGTTATTACATCTTTCATGGGCCCCTGAAGGTGAGGCAACAGGTTAAATTCGTTCTCGATCTGGAAGAGAATCAGGTTTTTTCTGGAGGCGATTTTGGGAACTACCTGTTCCCACCACTGCCTTACATAAGACATGTAGGATTCGTCATAGACGATTTTCCCGCCTTTTCTACACCTGAGAATCGGATGGGGTTTAGACAGCAGCCACGCGGGAAGTCCGCCGGCGTCTATTTCCGCACAGATGTAAGGACCGGGGCGAGCAATCAGGTATAGGCCGAGGTCCTCGATCATATCCATAAAAAGGTCGATATTCCTATTTTCGGAAAAACAATATTCATCTTCTTTCTCGGAATGATAGGCCCAAGAATAATAAACATCCACGGCATTCATGCCGATCTTTTTGATCTGCTTGAGCGTTTCAAGCCACTGATCAGTGTGCGGCATTCTGAAGTAATGGATTGCGCCGCTCCATATCAATTTTCGTTTTCCATCAATTAAGAGCGAATACCTATCCTTTGAGATGTTCATAATAATGCGCCCCCGTTGTGGTTCGAAAGTATATTATCATACTTTATGAATGACGTCTATTTGATCGATTATAATTTCATAAACGAGCTGATGCCCGAATATTGTCCGCGCATTACACGATTGCGCGCACTGTTGTATTTTTAAATTTTGTTTTTTCGCAAAATATTTTTGTTGAAATGATTTGTTGTGCATGTCAAATACGATTCAACCCCTTTAAACATCCAACGCTGTGTTTTAAAAGACAATTTTCAGAACGAAAAACATTTAAGATTTTACATGTTTGTGAAGTCAAACTTGTACATCTATTTTGTCGGCGTACGCAGAGTTATTCACATCAAATTTTGTGAAATTGTTAAAAACCTGTTTATAATTAATAGCGCCCGAATCATGATACCCATAAAAACACTTTAAACAAAAGGCTTTTTATCGCACCCGACTTTTCCACCAGCAGACTTTTTCATTACCCAGAGTAAGCATCGCCCCCAAAAACAAGAAAAAATAGATGTTTTTGTCTCGATCGCAAAGGCACATCATTTGTGCGGTGGAAATGTCCGGCCATTACGACATTAAAAAACACAAATTAAAAACACGTCTATCCTTATTAGATGTAAACATAAGAAAAAACGGGAAATTATTAAATATTAAGAGAAAAGAGAACCGTCGGCCTGTTATTTTTAAATGTAACCCCGCAAAAACCACCCGATTTTTTTATTATCAGCAATTAATAACAGGAAACAAATTATTCCGGCCGTAATGTTCACTTTCGGGAGCATCGGCAAAGAGGTCTTCAAAACGGATATCTTAAGGATAAATTAATGGAGAATCATTCGCGACACGACCCCTTATGATGCTTATTGATATTGTAAGCGCGCGTTTTTCCTCGTGTGAGCAAAAAAAGCGTTTTTTTAAAGAGAAAGTACCGTAAATTTTAAAAATTAAGTCAGATTTTTTTCATAAAACCAATTAAAACACGCCTTTTAATATGTTCTTGGTATGGTAGGTGTAGGTCAGATAAAACGATTCGTCTGCCCTTATGCTGTTTGTTCCGTAGTTTTTCTTCACTGTTACTCCAAGCGATGAACCGTCGCCATTGAGATGGGTTACACCAATCCCGTAATCATAAACCTCTTCTTCAACTTGGCAGAAAGATATAATGCCGGAACCTAAAGGAGACTCTTCAATAGTGCCGCCGCTGAGGCTTTTTCGGTAATCCGCAATACCTCGCAGCAACCAGACATGATCGAAAACACGGCCAAGTTCAAAATTGACTTCGAGTTCGTTGGGCGGTGCTCCCATGCGCAGGCGTGTCACTGCGTCTGTTGTCCAGTAGAGCGTCCTTTCCCGATAATATTCGCCGAAAGAAAGGCCAAGCTCATAATCGACAGATCGGCGGCCGGGAGAATTGAAATAATCCTTGTCGTAGCCGCCCGGTATCCTGAGACCGGTTAGAAGAGCTACAGAGGTATGCCCTGTTTTCAACTGGCTTTTCACCCTGATCGACGAATCACTGATTCCCGAAATAGACCTTTTTGTGATCGGCGGCGTCTGATTTTCCGCGTTCGAATCAACATATCCCACTGTAATGCTTATATCTGTGGTCTGGGTGAGCCCGGCGGTAAACATGTAATGAACTTCGTAATTGGAGATGTCTCCGGGAAGATTCTTTTTAAGTTCGTTCGAATTGTAATAACTGTCGGCAAAAGTGTAAGAGGCGGTGATGGCAACCTGAGCGCGGTCCTCCGGCTGCACCCACGGGCCTGTGGCGGACGCGCGGGTTGACAGAACAGATACAGCGAGGAGCGCCGAAGAAATAAATAGAATGGTTCGTTTCATGTTGTCCTCCACTAAAAACTGATCACAACCCGAAAACAACAATTTCGGATTGAAAGATATTAATGAAAAAGGGCGATTGATGCAATATTTGTTATTCATTTGACTTACGGAAGCCCATGTTCCGGCGCGCTTTTTCAGAGAGAAAAAAGCATGTTTTCTTTTAAAGCTCCCGTTGCGGATTCCAACTGTATTTGTTATGATAAGCACACTATTGGCTAAGGCACGAGAGTTTTAGGGTTTCGTTGAGCAAACACCGCGCGATAATTTCCTTTTTTACTATACGCAAACTAAAAAAGGGAATACGGCAATGAAGATCAAGGGCCGCCGGCGTCAAAAATGTCAGTTAAAAAGCGCTAAAGATAGATTAAAAATGAGCGAGTACGCCGACAAGTTAATCCTCGGGGACTGCAGGGATGTTGTCAAAGAAATCGACGACAACAGCGTCCACTTGATATTAAGCGACATTCCGTATGGGATCGGCGTGGATGACTGGGATGTTTTACACAACAATACCAATTCGGCTTTTTTAGGGTCGAGTCCCGCGCAGGTCGAGGCCGGGGCGGTATTTAAAAAAAGAGGCAAGCCTCTGAACGGGTGGTCGGAATCGGACAGGCAGATTTCATATCAATACTATGAATGGTGCCTGACGTGGGTCAAGGACTGGATGCGCGTTCTGAAGCCCGGGGGTTCCGCGATAGTATTCGCGGGCAGAAGGATGGCTCACCGGTGTATTTGCGCATTTGAAGACTCCGGATTTACATATAAAGACATGCTGGCATGGTTGAAGGACAAAGCCCCGCACCGCGCTCAAAGATTGAGTGTCGTATATGAAAAACGCGGAGATACAAAGTCGGCGGCTACATGGGAAGGCTGGCGCGTTGGAAACCTCCGGCCGACATACGAACCCATCCTCTGGTTCACCAAACCGTACAAAATCGGCGGAACCATCGCGGACAACATGCTGGAAAACGAAGTCGGAGCATACAACGAAAAAGCCTTTCTAAAATATGTCGAAAGCCCCGAAAATATGGTGAATGTAATCCCAAACGGTACGGATTCCGGTTTGCATCCGACGCAGAAACCGCTTAAATTAATGCTTGCCCTGATAGAGCTGGCCTCAAAGGAGGATCACGTGGTTTTAGATCCGTTTTGCGGCAGCGGAACAACTATAGTAGCGGCGGCGTCTTTAGGAAGAAAATATATCGGCATCGAAATTAACGAGGAATTTTTTCGGATCGCGACAAACAGGCTTTCGATGTACAAGGAAGGTCAGAAAGATGAACTTGCTTTCGCGAGCAAATGAAGGCCGTTTTTTGCGCGACCTATTGAGAAATATTCTTTTTTGAGTATTTTTAAAAACCCGCGGCATTACTGGAATGCTCGAAACGGTGATTTTATGTCTATTGACGAAATATGGAAAAAGGCGATGGAGATACTCGAGGGCAAGCTGAACAGGCCTGCGTTCGAGATGCTCGCCCGGCGGATAGTACCAATCGCGGTCAACGAGAACACGTTTTATATGAACGTGCCGCGAAGCATGCAGACCGACATGCTGAAGGAATATCAGGAAACGATCGAAGAGGCGCTCTCGTCGATAATCGGTGCGGAGATAAAGATAAACGCGATGGTGGATGAGGAGGAGCACGCCGAACCAGCACCGCCGCCGCCGGCCATCCCCGTTCCGGAGCCGAAGAAAGATATAGCCGTATCGAAGAAGACGGCGCCGTTCCTTAATCCGCGCTACACGTTCGACTTGTTCGTGGTCGGGAGCAACAACCAGCTCGCGCACAACGCGGCTCTTGCGGTAGCCGAGGCGCCCGGCCGGGCATACAATCCTCTTTATCTGTTCGGCGGCACAGGACTCGGCAAGACGCACCTGATGCAGGCGATCGGCCATTACATCGCCGCAACCAAGCCCAACCTGATTGTCGAATACACAACCACGGAAGCATTTACAAACGAATATCTGAACTGTATCCGTGAGAACCGGCTGCACGAGTTCAAGAATCATTATCTGAAGCTCGATATTCTTCTTATCGACGACATCCAGTTCTTCGAGCGAAAAGTCGGTACGATGTACGAATTTTTCCACATTTTCAACGACTTCTACGAAAAGAAGAAACAGCTCGTCATCACGAGCGACCGGCTGCCGAAGGATATACCGACAATGGAGGACCGGCTGGTGAGCCGCCTGAACTGGGGTCTGATCTGCGACATCCAGCCGCCGGACTACGAAACCAGAATATCGATCCTCAAAAAACGGTGTGAGATCGAGAACCATCAGGTCAAGGATGAGATACTCGCATACATAGCGTCGGCGATAACAGCAAACATCAGGAACCTCGAAGGGGCTCTCAACCGGGTGGTGGCATACGCAAAGTTCAAGAAGCAGGATATTACAATAGAGCTTGCTCAGGAGATCATAAGCGACATCGCGCCGGAAAGAAGCCCGGATTCGGTAACAGTGTCCGACATAATCAGCGCGGTGTCGAAGCATTTCGGTATCGATACAAGCGATATAACGGGTCAGAGACGTAAGAAGGAAGAGGTGCGTTCGAGAAGTATAGCAATGTATCTCGCCAAAAATCTGACCAATCTTACACTCAGCGCGATCGGGGCTGAATTCGGCGGCCGAGATCACACGACAGTCCTTTACAGTTACGAAAAAATTGCGAAAGAGATCGAGACGGATCCCAACTTTCGCAAAATAATCGAGAATTTAAAACAAAAAATAAAAGGTTAACAATTTTTTAATTTGTGTTAAAATCTTGTTAGTTTTTGTAAACAATCGCGAACGGTAGCCATTAATGAACAACATTTATAAACATTTCAGAAAGTTATCAACACAGCGTAAACGTGTGTTGTGCCGAAACAAAAAGGTTTTTTAGGTTTTCAACAATTTCTAGCAGCTATTTTTTAAAAAAGAAATTATTTAAAAGTAGATTTAAAGAGAAGAAGCGAGGTTGAAAAGTTATGAAATTCTCATGCAATCGCGAATTGCTGTTGAAAAATCTGCATCTCGCGCAGAGAGCAACCGATCAGAAAAACAGGGTGCCGGTACTCAGGAACGTTCTTTTTGAACTCAGCGGCAACAAGCTCAGCATGACCGGATTCGATCACAGGATCGGAATCAAGGCAGCCATCGAATGCTCGGGGGAGGGTGACGGGAGAATAACCGTGCCGTGCCAACTTCTTCTGGACGTTCTCGGCGTCATGATGGACAACATGGTTTATTTCAACCTCGATGACACAGTCATGTCGATGGAATGCGGCCGGTCGAAGTACAACTTCAACTGCATCCCCGCCGACGATTTCCCTCCGTTCCCAAAGTCGGATGGAAAGGAAGCGTTCGAGATCGGCAAGGATATGCTCGAAAAAGGCATTAAACAGACAGTATTCGCCACCAACCCGGACGACGCGCGGGCGTTCATGGGAGGCGTTCTTTTAAAGACTGAAAAAGAGAAAAAGGAAGTCAGATTCATATCGACCGACGGCCACAGGCTTGCGATGAGAGTTTTTGTGGTCGAGGGATCGGTGCCTGAGACGCAGGCGATAGTGCCGACCCGCACGCTGTCAGAGGTTTTGCGCGTTATACAGGACGCGAAAGAGAATATGGCAAAAATAACGATAGACGAGAAACAGTCGATATCGTTCAAAGCGGACGGGGTCCTGATTGTATCGAGACTTGTCGAGGCGGAATATCCGAAATATGAAAGAGTGATACCGTCGGTGAGCGAAGGCTCATGCCGTGTGAACCGGCAGAGGCTGCTGAGCGCGGTGCGCGGCGCGTCGATAATGGCGTGCTCGAAGGAAAACAGGGACATAATCGAAATGAGCATCAACGACGAGAACATCAGGTTCACGTCGGCCACAAAAGACGTCGGCAGCGCGAACGAAGAAGTTGAAATCAACAAGAAGGGCAAAGACGTAAAAATTGCCTTCAATTCGAAATACATAATTGATTTCCTCAATGCGGTGGAGGAGGACGAGGTCGTAATCGAGTACAAAGACGAGCTCGATCCGGGTCATTTCCACACCGACATGCCAGATTACACGTACGTGCTGATGCCCGTAAAGGTGTGATCCTCGTTCATGGAAGAAAAGCGAAGCGATAAGCTTCAGAATCTCGGCGGCCTGATGAAGGGCCTCGGGGCCGAGCTGCACCTTGGCGAGTATCAGGAGTTCTACGATGCGCTGAGCGACTGGGAAGGGCTCGTGGGGCCGCGAGTGGCATCTCGCACGAAACCTCTTTACATAGTGGACAGGGTGCTTTTCGTGGCGTGTGAGGGTTCCGCGTGGTCGCAGGAGATATCGTTCCGCAAGAATGCGATAATCAAAGGCGTAAACAACAGGCTCGGCCGGGCGCTGGTAAAAGATGTTAAATGTAAGACGGAGCAACCGCCGCCGGGCGCCGCGAAGAAGAAAAAATAAAAGAAGAAATATAAAGAATTATTAAACACAGAGAGCACAGAGACACGGAGTAATAAAAGGGGCGCAAAGAATGCGTCCCTTTTTCATTTGAAAGCGGAATCCGTAGATGCCGCACTAGATACAGTTAAATAACAGCTTAAATCGATTTTCAGCCATCGAACCGGTTTCGCCGCCAAACTACACGCGAGGGGTGCCTTGAACTGCCTCAAATCGAGCGAAACCATTAAATTTGGAAAACAGAAACCAGCAAAAATCTTCCTTATAGAGTAATTGACTATTATTTTACATTAATATAATATATCACATTATGATATGAATGAGGTCTTTTTGTGTGTCGAGTATATCCGACAATAGGCAACATGGAAAATCAACATACACAACACAGCAGGTTGCCGATGTTCTTGAAATTCACAAAAATACGCTTTTGAACTGGGTCAAGGCCGGCAAGGTGCCGGACGCAAAGAGAGACTGGAAGAAACACCGCGTATGGACGGATGCGGATGTGAGGAAGCTGATCGAATTCAAGAATAATTATTCACAGATGGAATTAAGAATTTAATTTGCTGAAAAGAACGAAACTAACAGAAATGTGACAGAGGAGAAAGTGATGTCTGCGAAGGACAACGAAAAAGAAGTAAAGAAGGACGGCAAGTACACTGCGAAAGAGATACAAGTGCTGGAGGGGCTCGAAGCGGTACGTCGCCGACCGGCGATGTACATAGGCAGCACGAGCAGCCGCGGTCTGCACCACCTTGTTTTCGAGGCGGTGGACAACAGCATAGACGAGGCGATGGCGGGGTTTTGCACAGAGGTCGAGGTCTTCATTAACAAGGACAACAGCATAACCGTTATCGACAACGGGCGCGGTATCCCGGTTGATCTGCACCCGCAGGTGAAGCGGCCGGCGCTCGAGGTGGTCATGACGAAGCTGCACGCGGGCGGCAAGTTCGGCGGCGGCGGCTACAAAGTCAGCGGCGGCTTGCACGGTGTCGGCATCTCGGTGGTGAACGCACTGAGCGAGTGGTGTGAGGTTGAGGTGTGCCGCGACGGCAAATGCTACATGCAGAGATACGAGCGCGGCGCCCATGCGCACGACATGAAGGTGATGGGAGTGACGGACAAGCGGGGGACGAAGGTGTCGTTCCTCCCGGACGACAAGATATTCACGGAGACGGAGTATTCGTTCGAGGTGCTGTCGAAACGCCTGAGGGAACTTGCGTACCTGAACCGCGGTCTGAAGATAACGCTTGTGGACGAGCGTGCGGACAAGGCGAACCGGATCGAATACAAGTACGACGGCGGCATCGAGGAATTCGTCGTGATGCTGAATAAAAATAAGGAATTGCTGCACCCGAAGCCGTTCTACATGATGAAAGAGCGGGGCGGGTCGGTGGTTGAAATCTCGCTTCAGTATTTCGACGGCTACAGTGAAAACATACTGACATTTTGCAACAACATCAACACGATCGAGGGCGGCACGCACCTCGTCGGATTCAAGATGGGGCTGACGCGGACGTTGAACGAATACGGGAAGCGCTACAACCTGTTGAAGAACGACGAAAAGCTGTCGGGAGACGATGTGCGCGAGGGCTGTTCGGCGGTTATCAGCATTAAGATAAAGGACCCGCAGTTCGAGGGGCAGACGAAGACGCAGCTCGGCAACAACGAAGTCAAAGGACTCGTGGACTCGACGTTCAGCGAGGCGCTGGGAATATTCCTCGAGGAGAATCCGGGAGCGGCGCGGCAGATCATAACTGTTGGTTTGAGGGCGTCGAGGGCGCGTGAGGCGGCCCGCAAGGCGCGCGACCTGACGCGGCGGAAGAATGCGCTCGACAGCGGATCGCTGCCCGGCAAGCTCGCGGACTGCTCGGAGAACGACGCATCGAAGACGGAGCTGTTCATCGTCGAGGGAGACAGCGCCGGCGGCAGCGCGAAGCAGGGCAGGGACCGCCGCTTTCAGGCGATCCTTCCGCTCCGAGGAAAGATACTCAACGTCGAGAAGGCGCGGCTGGACAAGAGCCTCGGGAACGAGGAAATCCGGACGCTGATCACGGCGATCGGCGCCGGGATCGGCGACGAGTTCGACCCCAGCCGGCTGCGCTACCACAAGATCGTAATCATGACTGACGCCGACGTTGACGGCGCGCACATCCGAACACTCCTTCTGACGTTCTTCTTCCGCTACATGACGAAGCTAGTCGAGGGCGGCAACGTATATGTGGCATGCCCGCCGCTGTACCAGCTCAGGAAAGGCAAGCGGGTGGAGTACGCGTACAACGACGAGGAGAAGGATGCGAAGTATCAGGAAATGGGCGGCGACCGCGGCATCGTGATGCAGCGCTACAAAGGGCTCGGAGAGATGGACCCGGAGCAGCTTTGGGAGACGACGATGGACATGAGCCGCCGGACTATGAAGCAGATCCGGATCGAGGACGCGATCGAGGCCGACCAGATATTTACGTTGCTGATGGGCGATCAGGTCGAGCCTCGCCGCAAGTTCATCGAGGACAATGCGATGGAAGTACAGAATCTGGACATCTGATAGTAGCCGATAGCGAGAACATAGGGAAAAACTTAAAAGACAATAAGAAGGTAAAGCACACAGCACAAGGCCGGGGGCCTGTTTGAGAGGATAAAGAGAGATGGCGAAAGAAAAAGACCAAGAACCGCATGTGGACAACACGATAATAGTTGAGGCGCCGATAGAGAAGCAGATGAAGGACGCGTATCTCGATTACGCCATGAGCGTAATCGTGGGGCGCGCGCTGCCCGACGTTCGGGACGGCCTGAAACCGGTACAGCGGCGTATCCTGTACACGATGGGAGACCTCGGGCTGACGCCGGGGGCGCAGTACCGCAAATCGGCAAAGATCGTCGGCGACGTGATGGGCCGCTTCCATCCGCACGGCGACTCCGCGATTTACGACGCGCTGGTGCGCCTCGCGCAGGACTTCAACATGAGGCACACGCTCGTGGACGGCCACGGAAACTTCGGGTCGATCGACGGGGACAACGCCGCGGCGTACAGGTACACCGAAGCGCGGCTCGACAAGCCGGCGATGGAGTTGCTCGCCGACATCAAGATGAACACCGTCGATTTCATAGACAACTATGAAGCGACGGAAAAGGAGCCGGTGGTGCTGCCGGCGAAATACCCGAACCTGCTGGTGAACGGATCGTCGGGCATCGCGGTCGGGATGGCGACAAGCATACCGCCGCATAACCTCAACGAGGTGTGCAGCGCGACGATAGAGCTGATCGACGAACCGGAGATCGAGATCGAAAAACTGAGCCGCATCGTCAAAGGCCCGGATTTCCCGACGGGCGGCGAGATTATGGGCAACAGCGGCATCCGGCAGGCATACGAGACCGGGCGCGGCAAGTGCATCGTGCGCGGCGTGATCGAGCCCGAGGAAACGAAAACCGGCCGTCAGCGGCTCATCATCACCGAGATCCCGTACATGGTGAACAAAAGCACGCTGATCGAGAACATAGCGAACCTCGTGCGTGAGAAGAAGCTCGACGGCATCTCGGACATCCGCGACGAGTCGAACCGGCAGGGCATCCGCGTCGTGATCGAACTGAAGCGGGACGCCAACCCGTACGTGCTGCAGAACAACATATACAAACACACGCAGCTCCAGACGACGGTGAGCATAATCATGCTGGCGATCGTCGAAGGCCGCCCGATGACGCTGAACCTGAAAGAGATACTGCAGCACTTCATCGAGCACAGGCGGATCGTGGTGCGGCGGCGCACGCAGTTCGAGCTGGACAAGGCAAAAGCCCGCGCGCACATCCTCGAAGGCCTGCTGATCGCACTGAAAAACATCGACGACGTGATCGCGCTCATCAAGAAGAGCAAGGACGTCGAGAGCGCGCGCAACGGCCTGATGGAGAAGTTCAATCTGACCGAGATTCAGGCACAGGCGATACTCGACATGCGGCTCCAGAAGCTGACCAATCTCGAGACGCAGGCGATTAAAGACGAATACGAAGAACTGATTAAAAAGATATGCGAACTAGAAGGAATCCTCGCGGACGCCCGCAAGGTGGACGCGATAATCAAGAAGGAACTCGAGGAGGTCCGCGATAAGTTCAAAGACCGCAGGCGCACGAAGATCAGCGCCTCCGGCGACGCCGATTTTGACATCGAGGACCTTATTCCGAGAGAGGAAGTTGTCGTGATGGTAACGCGCGACGGCTGGGTCAAGCGCATGCCGGTGGACACCTACCGGACGCAGGGGCGCGGCGGCCGCGGCGTGATCGGGCTCACCAAAAAGGAGGAGGACGCGGTGAACCACCTCTACGTCACCTCCTCGCACGACTACGTCCTGTTCTTCTCAAACCGCGGACAGGTCTATCGCATGAAGGCCTACCAGATCCCCGCCGCGAGCCGGACAGCCAAAGGGATACCGATCGTCAACCTGTTGCAGCTCAGCCCGGCCGAGCGCATCACGGCGATCATCCCGATCAAACAATACGATGAAGAGCATTACCTGATGATGATCACGAAAGAGGGCGTCGTGAAGAAGACGTCGCTGATCGAGTACGACACGCCCCGCAAGGGCGGCGTGCGTGCGATCACGCTCCGGCAGGGCGACGAGCTCCGCTACGTGATCCTCACCACCGGCGACAAAGATACCATCCTCGCCACGAAGAAAGGCCTGAGCATAAGGTTCCACGAGACGGACGTGCGGCCGATGGGACGCACAGCGGCCGGCGTGCGCGGCATCCGCCTCAATCGAGGCGACGAAGTCGTCGGCGCGGGCGTTGCTGAAGACGAAAAGGCGCTGCTCGTTGTCTGCGAGAACGGGTTCGGTAAACGGACGCTGCTCAAGTACTACCGCGTGCAGAGCCGCGGCGGCAAGGGAATCCTCACGATTAAAATCTCGGACCGCAACGGTGACGTCGTGGGTATAGCCGTGGCGGACGTTGAAGATCAGTTGATAATGATCTCCGAGAGCGGGATATTGATCCGGCAGCCGATCAAGAGCATTTCGGCGACAGTGGGCCGGAGCACGCAGGGCGTGCGGCTGATGCGCATGGACGAAGGCGACCGCGTTGTCGCATTCGAGGTCTTCCCGCCCGAGGAAGAAGAAGAAGCGCCCGCCAACGGGAAATGACATATACGGAAATCGAGATAGATTTCTGGAGTGCGGCGACCCGGCGCCGCTCTTGTGTTTGTTGCTGTTTAGTCACGCATAGAATTCGGTTTTCATGGAATTATTTCTGCCGGCGTCAGGCCGCCGGCAACCGGGCGGTGTCAGGCCACCGCACTCCCAAAATAACAAAATTGATGCGGGCGATGAAGCGGTTTAGCAGGCCGTACCCCACCGAAAAACATATTAACTACGGAAATCATTTCATCGCTTTTTTTACTGCTGCGGCGAAGTGACGGACGTCGGCCTCGGTTGTGTCGAACGCTGTCATCCAGCGGACGACGGATTCCGTCGCGTCCCATACGTAGAAGTAAAACTGCTTCCGTATTTTCGGAATCGCGGCTGCCGGGACGGACGCGAAAACAGCGTTCGTCTCCACTTTCTGCGTTATCCTCACGTTCGGAATCTTCGCAACTTCGCGGGCGAGCAGGGCGGCCATCGCGTTGGCGTGCCGCGCGTTCTCAAGCCATAGGTTGTCGGTCAGCAACGCGTCGAACTGCGCCGCGATGAATCTCATCTTCGATGTCAGGTGCAGGTTTTGCTTTCTGATGAACTGCGCGTCTGCTGCGAATGTCTTATCGAAAAAGATTGCCGCTTCGCCGATCATCAGGCCGTTTTTCGTGCCGCCGAACGAGATCGCGTCAGCACCGGCGGCAGCCGCGCGGAGGCTTTTTCCGAGGGCCGCCGCAGCGTTGGAGAGACGGGCGCCGTCGATGTGCAGGTACATACCGTTCGAGTGTGCGAAGTCCGCGAGCGCTTTCAGCTCGGCGGCCGCGTAAACAGTGCCAAGCTCGGTCGGCTGCGTGATGGAGATGACTTTCGGCTGCGCGCGGTGGACATCGCCTGTGTTTGCCGCGAGATAAGGAGCGATCTGTTCGGGCCGGATTTTTCCGTCCGGCGCGGGGAGTCCGATGAGCTTGCAGCCGGTGGCTTTTTCCACGGCGTTGCACTCGTCGAGAAAGATGTGCGCGACGTCCGAGCAGAAAATCGAGTTGAAGGATTTTGTGAGCGCGGACAGGCAGACGACGTTCGCGCCCGTTCCGTTGTTGACAAAAAGCGCCTCCGCGCCGGGGCCAAAGGCGCGCCTGAATTTCGCGGCGGCGGCTTTCGTGTGCTTGTCGTCGCCGTAGCCGACCGCGCGGCCGGTGTTGGCGGCGGCTATGGCTTTCAGGACGGCCGGGTGGATGCCCGCGTTGTTATCGCTGGCGAAATTAGTTGTGGGTTTCATAATGTGTTTCCCTGCGGCGCCGCTCACAGGTGCGCGTCCATGTGTTCGGCGACGCCGAAGAAGTCTTTGACCTCGTGTTTTGTGCCGGCGTCGTCTATGAGAAAGCCGTTGAATTTTCCGAACGGCTGCCGGTAGTGCGTCTTGATGAGTCCGAAGTTGAGTTCCTCTTTCTTTTCGCCGTCGGGTTGGAAGGAAAGGTCAACACGGCCGTCTTCGTCGTGGATGGTCCACTGCTTTGTTGTGTGTTTCTCGTCGAACACGAAGCGCGCCGGGCTGAGGAGCGACATCGCGCCGCCGTACCACATCGCGCATTCGTTCCACGCGCGCTGGTCCTCGATGAGGTTGTCGGTGAGGTTCGCGCCTAGGAGTTTTCCGGCGGTGTCGAACGCGGCGAAGTTGGCCCATTTCCACCAGAAATGATGGGGGTAAGTTGCTTTATGGATATCGACGAGCGCTGTGTCGCGCGCGGGATCGAGCGTGACGGTGTCCGAACCGACGCGGAAGCCGCCCGAGACGGGGCAGACAACCTTGTGCGTGTACATTGCGCGGTTCTGTCCGACCGGCAGGCTTGCGACGAGCGGCTGTATGTATGAGAGGTCTTCGATGATGCGCGCCGAACCGCTGACGGCGGGCAGGCCCGCGGAGGCGGCGATCTCGACGCGGATCTCGTGAAGGCCTTTTTCGAGGTCGTTGCTGTAGTTGACGCTGTAGCCGCGCTCCTTGACGGACGAGCGGCCGCCGTAGAGGGTGGGCGCTACGTGTGCGCGCTGCGGCAGCAGCATTCGCTTGTGCTCCGAGAGTTCGTTTTTGCGCCGGTTGTATATGTAAAAGAACGAGTTTGCCGTGAAGTGGGCTGTGAGTATGATCGTTCCGAAGTAGTAATCCGGATGTATGATCGCGTAGTGCTGCCACTCCTTGATGCGGAGCTTGCGGAATGATTTCGGTGTGATGCCGCCGAGATTGAGCGGGTCGGCGTCGGCGATGTTCAAGTCGCGGAATTCCGTCTTGAATATCCCGAGGTGGAATTTTCCGTTTTCTACGATGCTTGCCGGTGTATCGATAACTTTTCGCATGGAGAATGCCTCCCCGCCGGTTTAGAGTGTGAAGACCCGGCTGATATGATTTTAGTTGAATGGACGGGCGGGCTGTCAAGCGGTCGATGTGCGGCGGAGTGTAAGGGAGGCGAAACACAGAGACACGGAGAGCACGGAGAAATGCGGAGTGTGACTGATGTGCTCCGCGTGGAAACGATAAATTATGGACTAACATCCCCCTGCGCCCCCTTCGTAAGGGGGACAAAAACCGACGCCTAAGACTCTTTCTTTAATTTCCCCTCTTGCGGCTATCCGTTGTTCCGCCGGGTTCCGGCAAAATAAAAATCAGTTACGGTTCAGGTGTTTACATCGGAGCGCGCGAAGTAATATACTGATTTCTATTATCTGGAGGCTCGGGATAAATGCCTTCGCAGTCAGGAATAGATCAGCTTCCTATAGGTCTCGATATTATTAACGCCGTCGGCGACGTGATTCAGTCTTCGCGTGGGATCGAGTCAATCCTCAGCGACATAATCGATCTCGTGATGGAGATAATGGGCGCGGACGACTGCTCGATCTGGCTGTATGAGGGAGGGCTGCTGAGGCTGAAGGCGAGCCGGGGCGTCTGCACGGGCGACTTCGAGGACGTGACGCTGAAGATCGGCGAGGGAATCACCGGCCGTGCGGCGGCGGAGCGCGTGCCGATCGCTCTTCGCGAGACGGACATAGACGACCGATTCAATTGTGTGGTGTGCACGGGTGACGAGCGCTGCAAGGCGATTCTCAGCATACCGATGGCGGCGGAGGACAAGCTCGTCGGTGTCCTAAACGTGCAGATGCTCGATGTGTACGATTTCACGGAGACCGAGCAGAAGTTCCTGTCGTTTATCGCGACGCAGCTCGTGGGCGCGATCCGTAACACACAGCTCTACGAGGAAGTCATCAAGGGCTTCCGCGAGATGGCGATCATCCATCAGGTTGGGCAGATCGTCAACTCGGAACGCAACCTCAACGATCTGCTGTCGATCATCGCGAGAACGTGCGCGGAACATCTATCCACGCGCGGGTGTATTCTCCGGATAGTGAATGCAGACACCGGACTACTCGAAATAAAGGGCTCGTACGGCGTGCCGGAGGAACTGCTTGCCGACAGCGCGATCAAGCCCGGCGTGGGTATAGCGGGCAGATGCGCGCTCGAACGCAAACCCATCATCAACAAGGATATAAAGCACCATCCCGGCGACTATGCGGATGTGCTTCATCTGGATATGAATTCGGCGATCTGCGTGCCGCTGATCGCTAAGGATAAAGTAATCGGCACGCTCGGCGTGTTCGACAAGATGCCGATGCTCGGCGAGGGGCACATGCCGTTCGACGAGGCGGACGTCGGGCTGGTGTCCGTGATCGGCACACAGGTTGCGGTGGCGATCGAGAACGCGCTGCTTTACGCGGAGAAGGACGCGCGCATCGGCGAGCTGTCGCTGCTTCTGGAGATATCCAACATAATGCGCGGTGCGGTCGCGCTCGAAGACCTGCTGTACACGATCCTGACGAGCGTGACGATGGCGCAGGGGCTGGGATTCAACCGCGCGCTTCTGTTTCTCACCGACGACTCGCACGAGTATCTGATCGGCAAAATGGCGGTCGGACCGCTGCGGCCGGAAGAGGCGGGGCGGCACTGGAACGCGATCGAAACGAAGGGGCGGACGCTCAACGAGGTGGTCATGGAACTTGGCCGCTTCAACAAGGACGCCGGATTCGAGATCGACCGCCTGATAAAGGGCGCGGCGATCCCGATCCGGGAGGAGTCGGGCATTCTCGCGAGGACCGTGTTGCACCGCGCGTCGCACAATGTCGCGGACTACGCGCCGCCGGACGGGAACGAAAAGCGCGCCCTCGGCTCGGTCGGGTTCAGCACGTTTGCGACTGTGCCTCTGATAGCGAAGCAGGACGTTGTCGGCGTGATGCTGGTTGACAACCTCGTGACGCGCGAGACGATCACCGGCGAGCAGGTCGAGCTGCTGCAGATATTCGCGAATCAGGCGGCGAACGCGATCGAGATGAGTCGCCTGTACGAGAACCTCGAACGGACAAACAAACGGCTGGTCGAGGCGCAGGACATGCTTGTGCGGACGAAAACGCTGGCGACGCTGGGCGAGTTTTCGGCGGGCATCGCTCACGAACTTCGCAACCCGCTTGTGTCGATCGGCGGCTTCGCGTGGCGGCTCACGAAGATGTTCGAAGGCGAGTCCAAGGAGGCGCGTTACGCACGGATTATCGCCACGGAAGTCGAGGGCATGGAAAAAATCCTCAAGCAGATACTCGACTTCGCGGGTGGCGCCCGGCCGGAGCGGCGCAAGGTTGACATCATCCTCGTCATCGAGCACGTGCTCGTGCTGCTCGGCTCCGCGATAAAAGAAAACGGGATACAAGTTGAAACGGATTACGACGAGCGGGTGCGCTATCTCTACGTGGACGAGGTCCAGATGCGCCAGCTTTTCATTAACTTGATAAAGAACGCGGTGGAGGCGATCGGCGACGGTGGCGGTACGTTGCGGATACGCTCGTTTCTGATGGAAAGCTTGGAGGGCGGCGCGGGATTTGCCGTCGAGGACACCGGGAAAGGAATTACGCCGGAAGACCTCGAACATGTTTTCGACCCGTTTTTCACGAAGAAAAGCACGGGCGTCGGACTCGGACTTTCGATGTGTTCGCGCGTGGTCGAAATCAGCCACAACGGCCGCATTTTCATAGACAGCAAGGTCGGCGCAGGCACCACGGTCATGGTGTGGTTCCCGCCGGAAGTCTTTATTGAGCCGCTGCCAAGCGCGAACGGCGCGATTAAGTAGGCGCGGCGGCTGCGAACAGGTTTATGGGAGCTGCAAAAAACGGATCTGAAAATGGGACCGGAGCGCGCTGGCGCACTCCGGTGTTTTCCCTCGCCGCGGTTTTCGTGGTGCTCCTTGTTTTCTTTTACAAGCCGTTGCTGACGGGCAATACAATTTTCTTCGGCGATTTCACCTACATTTTCTACCCATACCACCACACGCTCGCGGAGGCGCTCCGCTCAGGCGTGCTGCCGCTCTGGAATCCGTACAACGCGCTCGGCTACCCGATGGTCGGCGATCCGCAGTCGCATGTTTTGTACCCGCCCGCGTGGATTTTCGCTCTGGTGCCGTTCGGCAAAAGTTATCTCTGGTTCATCTTCCTCCACTACTTTGTCGCCGGCGCCGGGATGCTGCTTCTCTTAAAGAAACTCGGCCGTTCGGAACCTGCCGCTCTGTTCGGCGCCTTCGCGTTCGCTTTCTCCGGACTCCTCGTGTCGATACACATCTACGGCCACATCTATTCGATATCGTGGATGCCGTTCGTGTTCTGGAGCATTTTGCTGATGAGGGATAAACCCGGCGCGCTCAACGCGGGTTTCGCCGCGCTCTTCATTCTCCTTCAGATAACGGCAGGCGAGCTGCAGATCGTATATTTTACCGCGATCTGGATCGGACTGTATCTGATGCTATGCAGGCGAAACGAAGCGGGGAACAAGCTGAAACTGAGAAGTGTCGCCGGGCCGGTCGCCGCCGCTGTTCTCGCCGCCGCAGTCGCCGCACCGTTCATTTTTTCGGTCGCGCGCGCGATGCTCTCCACGGCGAGGTTCGGTTCGGTCGATTACGCTTTCGCAACCCAGTGGTCCGTGCATCCCGCGTCGCTCTATTCGATGATTTCAATCAACCCTTACGGGCTGTTCGACATAGACAAATACTACTGGTACGATGCGCTGTTCTCAAACGGTGAGAAGCAGCCGTCGGCGGCGAGCCTGTACCTCGGTGTTTCCACACTCGCGTTCATGCTTGTGGCGCTTAGGCGCAAGTCCCGCGGCACGGCGTTTTTCTGGGTGACGGCGGTTGTGGCGGCGCTGCTGGCGTTCGGCGCGTTCAACCCGCTTTACAAGTCATTCTTTTATCTTTTTCCTCTGATGAAGCGGTTCAATTTTCCCTATAAGTTTCTCGCGTTCTTCGTGTTTTCCGCATCGGTGATCGCTTCAGCGGGATTCGACGCTTTTCTTTCCGACGTGCGAGAAAAACGGCTGCGAGGCAGTTATTTCCTGTGGCTGGGAGCCGCACTCGGCGCAATCATCTTCATTGGTTACGCCTGCAACGTGCACTTGTACAATTCGCTTTTAGACCGCATGAACGCGGGACGGACGGGCTACATCGCGGCGCATCTTGTTTCCACGGTGTACATTTCTCTCGCGGTTGCGGCGGTGTTTGTGGTGTTGCTGTACGTCACATCGCGCTCACCGCGCGTTGCGTGGATACTGGCGGCGTTCCTCGCGGCGGAACTGCTGTTCGGGAGTGCGCGCACGGTATGGACGATGCCTGAAAAGGATTTCACGCGTCCGCCGGCGGCTGTCAACTTCATCCTCACGCAGGACAAGAGTCCGAAATACGAGTACCGCGTGAACATGCACGACGTGGACAGCCTTCTGGCGAATGTGAACGGCGAAGGATACGATGGGTTGCTGCGTATCAACAGAAAAAAACGCGACTTCCTTCAGCCGAATTTCAACGAGGTCTTCGGCCTTTATTCTCCGTGGTATTACATCTCTTACCTGCCCGGTGAATACAAGAAGATGGTCGATTTGTTTTATTATTACGATTCCGCGACGGCTGACTTGTTCAACGTCCGATACATAACCGCGCCGTACTCGGTGAATTTCCAGAGGGCGGCGGACTCGCCGCCGTTCCCGCTCATCGGCCGCGACCCGGTGAACGACATCTACGTTTACCGCAGCAACACGTCCTACCCGCGCGCGTACTGGGCGCCGGACGCGTTTTACGCGACTGGAGGCAACGATGCGGAACGGCTTGTCAAAAAGAATCTTGATATACTTCTTGGACGGCCTGTGATAGAAGCGGTGCCGCCGAGGAGCGGGACGCCTGCGCCGATGGGTACGCGCGGCCGCGCACATATCGAGGATTACAGTTTCAACCGCGTGTCGATTGAGACGGATGCGCAGGCGGACGGCTGGCTTGTGCTTCTCGATTCGTACGGCGAAGGCTGGGGGGCAAAAGTGGACGGTGCGCCGTCCGAAGTGTGCCGCGCGAACATGTTCTTCCGTGCCGTTCGTGTGCCTGCCGGCCTTCACAAAGTCGAGTTCACCTACATGCCGGAAGAGTTCCGCCTCGGCCTCATCATCACCGCCGCCGCACTCGCTCTCTGGGCGGCCCTCTGTGTAGTGTCGCTTATCGGCAAAAGAAGACATGCCTGATTATGAAGTGATAAATTAATTCAAATTTTCTTGCTTTGATAATTCTTTTTCAGCGAAACAACAATGCCGTTTCTGCTGGCTGCGATGCCCGCCGCATTGTATGATTTTATAATCTCATCGATGCGATCGATGAATTTTGTGTATTCTAAGCCGCCTATAATCACAAAAATAAATAATCCGAATCCTACAAATATTAATTGGAAGATGGATTTTGGCAGGTTGTTGGCATTTTTGAATGTATCATAAACGCCTAAACCAGTGAAACATATGACCCAAAGGACAATAAATGCTACTTGGTTAAACGGTACTTTACCTTCGACATCTCCCACGACGCCATCTTCTGTTTGTCGTAGATTGATGATGCCGGTCACGGGAGCGGAAGTCCTCATTCTGAATAAACTTCTCCAGCCGAGATCAAAAAAAGATATTTTCTCATGAAAATGTATAGCTTTATCTATAGGAAAAAATCTTGTTTTGATTGCTTTTAAATTATCCAAATTATGATTGAGTATCGTCTGGATGTCGGATTTAAAATGAATCTGTGCTCTGAATATTGTCGGGCGAATGGTAAGTATTATCGGGTTTCGACTCACCCACGCAAAATAAAACTCATATATGGCAAAGCATAAGAGCGGGAAAAAGACAATAGAAATAAGAACACTCATTATTGTTACAAGTTTCCTATAAGTTCGTTATATGGTTACCAACCATTATTTCATTCTCACACCATGTATTTCTTGTCCAAGCTGCGGAGGGTGATGGCTTCGGCGACGTCTTCGGTGCGGATGTCGTCGCGGCCGGCGAGGTCGGCAATGGTGCGCGAGAGCTTGCGGACGCGGTCGTACGCGCGCGCGGTGTAGCCGAGTTTCTTGATCGCGGCTTTCAGCATGTCTTCCGCTTCCGCGGGCATGTTGCAGTGGTCCTTCATCAGCTTCGGCGTGAGTTCGGCGTTGGAGAAAACCGGCGTGCCTTCGTATCTGCGGCGCTGGCGGTCCCGCGCTTCATCCGCGCGTTCACGGATGGCCGCCGACGGTTCGCCGGTGTGCGCGCCGGTCAGCTTCTCGGGGTCGAGGCGAGGCACTTCGATATGGATGTCGATGCGGTCGAGCAACGGACCGGAGACTTTCTTGAGGTATTTCTGGATCTGGAGCGGCTTGCAGGTGCACGGGTGAACGTAGTCGCCGTACCAGCCGCACGGGCACGGGTTCATTGCGGCGACGAGAACGAACGAGGCGGGGAAGGTGAGGGTGGTGCTCGCGCGCGCGATCGTGACATTGCCGTCTTCGAGCGGTTGGCGAAGCACTTCGAGCACGTCGCGCTTGAACTCGGTGAGTTCGTCGAGAAAGAGCACGCCGTGGTGCGCGAGGCTGACCTCGCCGGGTTTCGGAAAAGAACCGCCGCCGATGAGGGCGACGTTGCTTATGGTGTGATGCGGTGCGCGGAACGGACGGTTGCGCACGACCGCCTCGCCCGCGCGGAGCAGCCCCGCAATGCTGTAGAGTTTTGTCACTTCGAGTGCTTCCTCGCGGGAGAGCTTCGGCAAAATGGACGGGATGCGTTTTGCGAGCATTGTTTTGCCCCCGCCGGGCGGGCCGATCATTATCACGTTGTGGTTGCCCGCCGCCGCGATCTCGAGAGCGCGCTTCGCGTGTTCCTGTCCCTTTACCTCGGAGAAGTCAGTGTCCATCCGGAGCGCGGTTTCGAGCGACTCGAAGCCCGTGTTCGGATAGCGCGGGATTTCTTTCTTGCCTTCGATGAAGAGGGCGACGTCGTGGAGCGACTCCGCCGGATAGATTTCGATGTTATCGACGAGAGAAGCCTCGGGCGCGTTGTCTTTCGGCAACACTATGCCGCGGAAGCGCGGGTCGTCGCGCGCCATGAGAGCAATCGGCAGGACGCCGTTCACCGGTCGCAGAGCGCCGTCGAGCGCGAGTTCGCCCATGAAAACGAGGTCCATCGCGCCCGAGAGGTCGATGCAGTTCTGCGCGCCGATTACGCCGAGCGCCATCGGGAGATCGAACGACGGGCCTTCCTTTCGAGTATCCGCCGGAGCGAGGTTGAATGTTATGCGGCCGTAAGGAAACGGGAAATCGCAGTTCTCGACGGCGGACCACACACGCGAGCGCGATTCCTTCACTCCGGCGTCCGGCAGGCCGACGGTTGTGATGCTCGACAAACCCGTCGCGATGTCGGCCTCGACCTCGACGACATACGCATCAACGCCGAGTGTGGCAGCGGAGTAAACTTTCGAGAACATACACGTATTTTACAATGTTGACGCGTAGCAAGACAAGAGGAAAATTGACTGAGTGCCGCAGTAATGTTAAAATCGCGCGGTAAACGCAAACCAAAAGTAAGGAGAGACCCGCATGTCTTACGAAACCCTCATAGTTGAAAAGAAGGAAAGCTGGCTGCAGATAACGCTTAACAGGCCGCCGGTGAACGCGCTCAACGAGACGATCGTCATCGAACTCGGCAAGGTTATGGATGAGTATCAGAACGACGCCGACGTGAAGTCGATCATCATCACCGGCGCGGGCGAAAAGGCGTTCTGCGCGGGCGCGGACCTGAAGGCCGGCTTCGGGGCCGATCCGAATGCGTTCGTGAAACGCGGACAGGACACGTTCTCGCGGCTTGAGCAGATCGGTGTGCCCGTGATCGCGGCGATCAACGGCATCACGCTCGGCGGCGGCTGCGAACTCGCGCTCGCCTGCACGTTCCGCCTGATCGACGAGAATGCGATCATCGGACTGCCGGAATCGAACCTCGGCATCCTTCCCGGCTACGGCGGCACGCAGCGGCTTTCGAGGCTGATCCGCAAATCAAAAGCGATCGAGTTGATGATTTTCGGCAAACACATCAAAGCGGCGGAAGCGGTCGAACTCGGAATGGCGGACAAACTCTGCGCTCACGGGACAACGGTCGCCGAGGCGGAAGAGATAGCGAAACTCGTCGCCACCCGCGCGCCGATAGCCACGAAGCTGATCATCGACTGCGCGAACCGGGGCGTCGAAACCGATCTCCAGTCCGGGCTCGACATCGAGCGCGAGAATTTCCTCAAGGTGCTCGCGTCGGAAGACTCGAAGGAAGGCATATCGGCATTCCTCGAAAAGCGCAAAGCGGAGTTCAAAGGAAAGTAATAAAAAGATTTACCACAAAGACACCAAGACACAAAGAAATGCAATAAGAACGGCCCGGAAGGGCCGTTCTTTTGTATCAAAGCAACGGAATAAAAAAAGCCGCGCGGGGTGCGCGGCTTTTTGTTTTATGCTTAGTTGAGTCCGCCGGTTATTCCGCAAATGCGGCAAGTCCGAGCTCACCAAGCTTGGCGGCCGTCGGGTTGCCGGATTCGACGTCCCATCCCATGAGAGAGTAGTAAATCTTCTTTGCGGCCTCGAACTCGTCGCGTTTCACGCAGCGGCCTTCGGAAATTCCTTCGGGCAGCGGCGTGAACAGCCTCTCCGGCAGCTTGTCGTCGGCGGAGGTGAACCCCTCACGCGCGTTAAACTGCCTCATTAGGTTGATGCGGCGCTCGCCGAGTTTCATGATCTCCCACATGTTCATGTCCCAGCCGGTGATCGCGCGGATCAGCGCCTCGAAATCGCGGTAACTGAACATCGAGTCGGGACCCCACACGAACGCGCATACTGTGTAGGAATCAATGGCGCTGTAGTACATTTGCGTATAAGCAACGAGTTTAACCTTTTCGAGATCAAGGTCGGAGAACTCGCGTTTTTCATAGAGCGAGAGCTGGCGCGCGGCCTCATTCGGGCCGCCGATCAGCCAGTCGTGCTCGGAGGACATGTGGTCCGCGCCGAACGGGTTCACGGCGTATGTTAGCGCCTGCGACATTTTCACCTGCGCCATGTGCGCGGGGAAGGGGAGTCCCTTCACGTGGATTGCGAAAGGCTCAGTCGCCGCGCCGAAAGTTTTGACCGAGTGGGGCATTCCCTCGGCGAGCGTGTCGCCTATCCCGTCGCGATCGGCGATCAACTGCATCAGTTTTACCATCGCGGCGCCGTCCCCGAATTTCAGTTCGAGGCCGCCGGTGTGTTCTTTCGTAATCAGGCCGTTCTCGTAGCTTTCCGTCGCGTAGGCGATCATAGCGCCCGCCGCGATCGTGTCGATCCCGTACGCGTTGCAGATTTCGTTGCCTTTCGAAATCGCGACGATGTCGTCAATCAGCAAATTAGAGCCGAGCAGCCCGATCGTCTCGAATTCGGGGCAGCCGTACTCCGGGTCCACCTTGAACGGCTCTTCCGCGGCGACGATGTGCTTGCATCGCACCACGCAGCCGAAGCAGGTTTCCGAGCCGGTCATGATCTTGTCGCGGAACTGCTCGCCGACGATGTTCTCCAAACCGTCGAAGTGGCCGGACGAGAAATTTTTCGTGCAGAGGTTGCCGACGTTAGCCTGATTTCGCACCACGCCCGGCGTGCCGAACTCGCGCAGAATTTTCATGAAGCCGGAATTCTTAAAGTTTTCGCCGCCCTTCTTCGCAAGTGCTTTCACAGTATCGGGATCGGCGAACTCGTACGGCCTCTTGCCGCGGCATGCGATGGCTTTGAGGTTCTTCGAGCCCATGACCGCTCCCGTGCCGGTGCGGCCGGCGTAGTGGGAACCGTCGCCGGCGATGTTGGCAAAACGCACCAGTTTTTCGCCGCCCGGGCCTATGCAGGCCACTTGAGTTTTCTCGTCGCCGAGTTCCGCGCGGATCGCTTTGCGGGTGTCGCCGGTGGTTTTGCCCCATACGCCGCCCGCGTCGCGGATTTCGGCTTCTCCGTTGTGCAGCCAGAGGTAAACAGGCTTGTCCGCTTTGCCTACGATGACGACTGCATCGTAGCCGGAGAATTTTAGCTCCGGGCCCCAGTCGCCGCCGCATTGCGCGTCGCCGATCGTTCCGGCGAGCGGCGAGCGGGAGGTGACCGTGAAGCGGCTCACGCCCGAGATCGCAGCGCCCGTCAGGACGCTCGGTGCGAACACGAGCACCGATTCCGGAGCAAGCGCGTCCGTGCCTTTCGGCATCTCCTTCAGGCAGTAATAAACGCCGAGCGCGCTGCCCCCGCCGTACATCCTGTAGAACAAAGGATCCGGCTCTTCGACGCTTATCTCCCGCGTCGTCAGATTCACTCTCAGAATTTTTCCGTTGTAGCCTTTCCGTTCCATGTATGCCTCCTGAAAAACGCTTAAGAGGAAACTTTTGAAAAAGTTTCCTCTTAAGAATCTTCTTCAAAACTTTTCGTTCGCAAAACTGCTTTGCGCAGTTTTGCTTCCGGCACCCCAAACTTAACAATATTATAATAAAATTAACCGCTCCGGGTATCCATCGCCCGGAGCGGTATCGTTTTCGTAAAACCTTTGTTGTCAGCGCCTTTATTCGGCTTAAACAAAATACCCGTTAATGAAATATTTCAAATCACAGGTCGTAATACATTTCGTATTCGAGCGGATGCGGGCGCGCCTTTATCGTTGCGAGCTCTGCGCTCTTTAGTTTGATCCACGTCTCGATGACTTCTTCCGGGAACACTCCGCCGGCGGTGAGGAACGCATGGTCCTTTTCGAGGGCAACTAGTGTTTCTTCGAGCGAGTTCGGCGCCGTTTTGATCTTCGCCTTTTCCTCGGCCGAGAGCGTGTAGTTGTTGAAGTCGTACGGGCCGTAGCCTTCCTTGGTCGGATCGATTTTGTTCTTCACGCCGTCGAGGCCGGCCATGAGCTGCGCTGCCATCGCGAGGTACGGATTGCAGAGCGCATCCGGCAGGCGGTATTCGACGCGCGCCTCGACTTCGTTCTCGGCGTACGCCGGGATTCGGATCGCGGAGCTGCGGTTCGATTCGCCGTAGAACAGGCTCATCGGCGCCGCCATTCCGACGCCGAAGCGGCGGTACGAGTTCGTGCTCGGGTTCGTCAGCGCCATCATAGCGGGCGTGTGAACGAAGAGGCCCGCGAGGTAGTTCACGGCGAGTTTGCTGATCTTCGCGTAGCCTTTGGCGTCGTAGAACAGCGACTTGCCGTCTTTGACGATGAGCTGGTGGAAATGCATGCCGCTGCCGGGCACGTCGAAGAGCGGCTTCGGCATGAAAGTTGCCGTCTGGCCATATTCGCGCGCCGTGTTGCCGATCATATACTTCATCACCATGATGGAGTCGGCCATTTTGAGGAGCGGGCCGATGTGCGGCTCGATCTCGCACTGCCCGGGGCCGCCGAGCTCGTGGTGGTGGTACTTCACGGGGTAGCCGGCGTTTTCTATCCGGCGCACCATTTCCGAGCGGATGTTGAAGAGGCGGTCCCGCGGGGCGTCCGCCTGTCCGCAGCCGGAGGCCGGCAGCTTAGAGCCGGAGCGCGTGCCTTCGTCCGAGTCGGCGTTCCAGAACGCCCACTCGCAGTCCACTTCGTAGAACGAGCGGTTGATTCCGGCGCCGTACTTCACGGAGTCGAACAGATAGAACTCGATTTCGGGCAGCCACATCGAGGCGCCGTCGATGCCGCATTTCGCGATATGCTCCTCGGCGCGACGCGCGATGCGGCGCGGATCGCGCTCGTACGGCGTGCCGTCCGGCAGCATGATGTCGCACAGCACGCTGATCGTGAGCGGCTTGTAGAACGGGTCGATGAAAGAGGTCGTCACATCGGGGATCACTTTCATGTCGCCCGCCTGAATCTCGCGGTAGCCGGGGTAGGGCGACAGGCTGATGCCGGTGCCGTCCGTGAAAACCGACTCACGCAGGTGGCGCGTCGAGTACGTCATGTGGTGCCAGCGGCCGATCAGGTCGATCACCTTCAGGTCGAGCATCTCGACGTTCTCGTCGCGGATGAATCTCAATAATTCGTCAGTGTCTTTAAACATAATAACCTCGCCGGATTTAAATTCGGCCGACGCGCGCGGCGCGGGGCCGTATTGCTGAAACACAACTCCGGCCTTGGATCAGGTGGCCATGAAGCCGCCGTCGATGATTATCTCGGAGCCTGTCATGAACTTCGACTCGTCGCTCGCGAGGTACAGCGCGCCGTACGCGATATCCTCCGGCTCGCCGAAAATGCCGAGCGGGATGCACGCCTTGACCGCTTCCGTCCAGCCGGGTTTCTGCATGTACTTGTGCTGCATCGGCGTGTTGATCATCCCGGGGTGGATGATATTGCAGCGGATTTTGTCGGCCGCGAACTGGATCGCGAGCGACTTTGTCAGAATAATCAGCGCGCCCTTCGACGCGTTGTAAGCGTCCTGCGGAACCGTCGAGCCCGTCAGAGCCGAGATCGAACCGATGTTGACAATCGAGCCGCCGCCCGACTTCTTCATTTCGGGGATCGCATACCGGCAGCACCACACCGCGCTCATCAAGCATATATCCGTGATCAGCTTCCAGTTTTCCATCTTGATGTCAACGAGCGAGATGTCCTTGTCCTTCCATAGTACGCCCGCGTTGTTGTACAGCACGTTGAGCTTGCCGTACTGCTTGACCGCTTTCTGCATCAGCTTCTTGCAGTCCGCCTCGACGCCCACGTCCGTCTTCACGAAAATCGCATCGCCGCCCGCTTTCTTGATCGCCGCGACGGTTTCCTTGCCGGCCTTATCGTTGATGTCCGCCACTACGACTTTCGCGCCTTCCGACGCGAAGATGGTCGCGGCCGCGCGTCCCTGACCCATGCCGGCGCCCGTGATGACCGCCACTTTTCCTTTAAGTCTCTTACCCATCTCTGCCTCCTGATTAAGGTTGTTATTTAGACGATTGGCAACTCGCGCCGCCGCTCACGTCATTTCGAAGTATTTTCTCCGCTCCCAGTTCGTCACGTGCTTGTTGAACGTCTCGACTTCCCAGCGGCCGACCTTAACGTAGTGGTCGATCACGTTGTCGCCGAATATCTCGCGCGCCGGTTTGCTCTTCTCGAGCGCGTTCACCGCGTCGTTGAGTGTCATGTGCAGTATCGGCAGCGACTTCTCCTCATACGAATCGCCCTCGATGAACGGGCCGATCGGTTCGAGCTTCTTCTGGATTCCGTACAGCCCGGAGCCGAGCACCGCCGCCAGCGCGAGGTGGCCGTTCGCGTCCGCGCCCGGTATCCGGTTCTCGATCCGCATGCCGCCGCCGTGCCCGCAGGTGCGGAACGTCACCGTCCGGTTGTCGCCGCCCCAGCCGATGTTGTACGGCGCGAACGACTTCGGGCAGTACCTTTTGTACGAGTTGATCAGCGGCGCGTAGAAATACTGAAGGTCCTTCGCGAGGTGCATCTGGCCGCCGAGGAAATAGCGCATGGTGTCGGACATCCCGTGCGGCTTCTTCGGATCAGGGAACAGGCTCTTTTTGCCTGCCTTGTCCCACAGGCTCGCATGGATGTGCAGCCCGCTGCCGGAGTCGTCCGTCTTGTACTTCGCCATGAACGTCGCCATCACGTTGTTCAGCGCGGCGATTTCCTTAACGCCGTTTTTGAGCAGCGCGTGGCGGTCGCCCATCTCGACTGCATCTGTGTAGCGGATCGCGAGCTCGACCTGTCCGAAGCCCCACTCGGCTTTCGTGCTCTCGACTTCGAGCCCGATGCCGTTCAGTCCGTTGCGGATCGGCCCCAGAATCCACTCGTCGAGCGATGAGCGGAAGATCGAGTAGTCGGAGTAGTATTTCGAAATCGGTTGCAGCCCGCGGTAGTCCTTGTCGCGCGCCGTCTCGATTGTCTCGCGGAAGAGGAAGAATTCGAGCTCGGACGCCATGTACGGCATGTAGCCCATTTTCTTCGCCTTATCGCTCATCTTTCGCAGTATCGTGCGCGGCGCGATATCGAGCGGCTTGCCGTCCTCGCTGCATGAGTCGCATATCACGAGCGCCGTCTTGTCCAGCCACGGGATTTTCCGCAGCGTATTCATGTCCGGCGCCGCGAACATGTCCTGATAGCCCGTGTGCCAGCCCGTAAACTCGAGGTCCGGTATCAGAATCAAGTCCATGTCCCAGCCGAAATTGCACGCGCACGTCGCTATCCCGCTCCCGAAACTCTCGACGAAGCACGACGCGGTCAGCCGCTTGCCGAACAGCCGGCCCTGCATATCCACTCCGCACACGATGATGGTTTCTATCGTGCCGTCGTCCACAAGTTTTTTAAGGTTTTTCGGATCGATCTTGCCTTTAGTTTCGGCCATTCTCTTATCCCCCTTTTACACCCGCGCGCCGCGCGGCCGATTTTTAATTTTATTCCGTATGCGTAATTCCTTTATTTTGTCGCCGTCGCCGGCGGATACTCACCTTATCAGCCTCGCGCCCTTTTTGTCCATGTTGCACACGTGGATCCGGCACTCGATCCCGTTATCTCTGAACGCGAGCTTCATCGCCTCGCCGATCCGGCAGTACGCCGAGTTCCGGTGGCAGACCGCGAACACCGTCGCGCCCGCTCCCGAGATCGAGCATCCGAACGCGCCGCGCCTCAGCGCCGCCGCCTTCACATCGTCGAAACCCGTTATCATCTTTTTCCGCGCCGGCTCAACGATCCGGTCGTCAACCGACTTTCCGAACGCGTACGCGTCCCGTTTCGCCACCGCGCCCGCCATCATCGCCGTGTTTGCCATGTTCGCCACGAAGTCGTCCATCGGCACCTTTTTCGGCAGCACCGCCCGCGCCTTAGCGGTCGGCATCGGTATCTCCGGCGTCGCGATCACAATCGTCGTATTCGGAATCCACCCCAGCGGCATCGCGCGGATGTCCCCGTTCTCACAGTGCGTCACCACGACACCGCCGTAAAGCGCCGCCGCCGTGTTATCGGCGAAAAATCCGCCGCTCACCGCCGCTTCCGCCTCCGTCGCCGCCGCGAGCACGTCCTCCTTGCTCAGCGGCTCGTCGAACAGATAGTTCATCGCCGCCGCCGCCGCAACCGCGCTCGCCGCGCTGCTGCCGAGACCGGACGGGAACGGAATTCCCTTCTCGATCACGAGCGTCGCGCCGCCCGGGGCGCCGATGCGCTCCATCACCGCGTTGGCGGCGATGCCCGCCGTGTTATTTTCCGTCTCAAGCGTCAGCTTGTCCGCGCCGTCGCCCTTGATCCGTATTATTTCGATTCCCGGACTGCGCGTCTTCCGCGCCTCCACGATGTCTCCGAGGTTTGTCACCGCGAGCCCGAGCACATCAAACCCCGGGCCTACATTTCCTATCGTCGCCGGCGCGAACACTCTTGCCTGCTGCATAATGCTGATCCTTCCCTAAGTTTCCCGACCCTCGAAAATTATATCCCTATTTCATGCCGATGTCTTTTTTAATATTTCAAAAAAATTGCGCATGACCGCCGGCCCCTCGGACTTCGCGAACTCTTCGTCGCCGAGGCCGATCCAGTCGGAGTCGTGCACCTTGATCTCCGCGTCCATTTCCGGGTGGAACTGCACGCCCCACACCGGCAGCGTTTCGTGCCGCATCACCTGTATCGGGCAGTCGTCAGATTCGCCGATTGTCACAAAGCCGCGCGGCGTTTCCGACGCCATCACCTCGTGGCACACCGGCTGCGCCGTCTCGCCGCCGAGGCCCGCGAAAAGCGGGTCGTCCCCCCGCAGCCGCACGCGCCTCAGCGCAACCGCGAGCTCGCCCCGGTGCGTCAGCTTGCCGCCGAGCGCCGAACACAGCAGCTCGTGCCCGAAACAGATGCCGAGCGTCGGCAGCCCGGTGTCAAAAAACTCCGCGACGAAGTGCTCCGCCACCGGAATCCACGGCTCCGGGTCGAGAGGCGAATACTGCGAGCCGCCGATCACCATCCCGGCGGCGTCGATGCGCCGTGCCCAACCCGCCGCCCCGGCCGGCGCCGCGCCCGTCATCGCCTCGATCCGCACCGGCTCGAATTCGGGCACGAAATAGCCGGCCATCCGCTCGTAACAGTAGTCGCCGAGCCGGCCGTCCAGACAATCTATGATCACGATCTTTCGCGAAGCCATCACGCCGCCATAAGTCTTCCGCGGGCCGTCCCTTAGGTCCGCGTTAAAAGCTCCGGATATTGTAAATAATTAAATATTCTTATTCAATTATATATGTGGCGCTTCCGGTTATGTTTGCCTAACCATAACGCCTTGATTATACTTTTCCCGGACGCGCAAGCGTCCGTGTCGCGAATCGGCAAACGCCGGGCGCGGGAGGACAGAAGGAATGGACAGGGCCGCGGGCCTTAGAGCTCTCGCATTCGTCGCAGTCTCGGCGGCGCTGCACGTGCTGTTCTATTTCGTCCTGCCCGCCGGACTTTTCACATCGCCGACCGATGCGAACGGCGCGGTTTCCGTAATGGTGTCCACGCTGAAGCAGCCGGAAGCTTCGAAAGTCAAACCCGCGGTTAAGCCGCCCGCGCCGCCGAAACCGGCCGAGCGGCCGAAGCCCGCGCCGGTTATCAAAGAGCAGCCGCGCAGCGAACCGGCGCCACGCAAAAACGAGCCGCAGAAGCCGGTCGAACCTGCGCCGGCCCCCGTCATGCTCCCGCAGAGAGCCGTCACCGCCGCGGACGGCGGCGACCACTCGGCGTCTGTCTTGCCGATGGGCAAAGGCAACGACACCGGCGGCACGGGGTTCTCCGACTCAAAAGGCACCTCGCGCGAAATACGCGAGATAAAGACCGGCGAAGCGCCCCCGCCCGCGCCGCCGCGAAAACAGGTCGTCGAGGAGGTGCAAAAACCCGCGCCGCCTCCGCCCGCGCCGGAGAAAAAGGTGGATGTTTCCGGAATCCTCAAAGATTACGCGCGAAAACTGCTCGCGAAAATCGACAGCAAAAAAGACTATCCCATGGACTGCCGCCGCAGCGGCGCCGAGGGCGTAGTGTCAGTTCAGTTCACAGTGTCGAAATCCGGGAACGTGAGCGGCGTATCGGTTGCAAAATCAAGCGGGTCGCGCTCACTCGACAACGCGGCGACGGACGCCGTCCGCAACGCCGCGCCGTTCCCCCCGCTGCCGGAAGAGCTGAACCGCAACGAGTTCACCCTCCGCCTGTCCATCAACTTCAAATTGAATAACTGATTTTTAACACAGAGAACACATAGCCTTTGTAGTTGTTTTTTCAGTCAACCCTTAAAACGAGGCCTTTGAGATATTCCGATGGTGGAAAGCTGAGCGTGATCGGATGGTCCACCGCCTGAGAGAGAATCTTCACAACGCGCGCCTCAACACCCGCGTCGAGCGCCGCCCACGAAACATATTTCCTGAAATCCTCCGCCGAGACCGCCCCCGAACACGAGAACGTGAACAGCAGCCCGCCCGGCTTCAGCAGTTTCATGCCGAGCATATTGATATCCTTGTAAGCCCGCTCAGCTTTCGGAAGCTGCTCCTTCGTCGCCGCGAATTTCGGCGGGTCGAGCACTACAATGTCATACTTTTTGCCCTTGTTAACATGCGTTCTCAGCGCCTCGAACACATCCGCGCGCTGTTGCGAGAATTGCGGTTTGGCAAATCCATTAAGCTCCGCGTTTTCAGCCGCGAGCGCGAGCGCCGGTTCCGACGAGTCGATCTCCGTTACTTTCGCCGCGCCGCCCGCGAGCGCCGCCACGCTGAACCCGCCGGTGTACGAAAAGCAGTTTAAAACCTCCGCGCCGCGCGAGAACCCGCGCAGTATCGCTCTGTTCTCGGACTGGTCGAGATAGAAACCGGTCTTGTGTCCCTGCGCGGCATCTATATAAAACTTCAACCCGTTTTCCTCGATCAGAATCTTTTCCGGAAGCGGACCGCCCTTCAGCACGCCGGAGCTCACGGACAATCCTTCCTGCGCGCGCACGTCGGCGTCCGAACGCTCGTACACGCACGACGCGCCTGTTTCCTTCTCGAGGATTCCGGAAATTGTTTCCCTGTAATGATCGGCGCCCGCCGAGAGGAACTGCAAGACGACCACATCCGCATACCTGTCGGCGATCAGGCCGGGAAGCCCGTCGGATTCCGAATAGACGAGCCTCAAAGCGTTGGTTCCCTCCGCAGGTTTTCGCCTCGCAATGCTCTCTCTGATCCTTCGGAGCAGGAATTCCGCACACACCGTTTCATGCTCTGTGAACGTCCACACGCGCGCTCGGATCTGCGACGACGGGCTGTACGAAGCCCATGCGAGAAAACCGCCGCCGCTGTCGAGCACCGCCACCGTCCCGCCGGCGGACGGTTTGCCCTTCACCGACTCCACCGCGCCCGAAAACACCCACGGGTGATGCCGCTTCAACGACTTCTCGCGCCCGGGTTTGAGCACCAGAGCGTTCAATTTATCTTTAGCCATATAGCACAATTTTCCTTGTTTAACGTTCCCACGCTCCGCATAGCGGCACAGGTCGGTTTTATTTTGTTGCTGCTTTGTATCTTTTCCCGGCGGCGGTCAGCCATCCGTTTATCGTCTTGTTGCGCTTCACTTCGTCGTTCCATGCAGTCTTCGCGAGGTTCATCGCCTCGGCCTCGGACACCGGAACCTTCAACGCGGCGGCGGCCTTCTTCTTGTTCTTGAATGTCTTGTCCCACGCTTTCGCAAGCCCGTCGTGCGTGTCGATTATCAGCGCGCCGACCAAATCGTTCACGACGTTCCACCGCACGGTTCCCTTATCGAAATCATAAGAAAATCCGACCTTGGTCTTGTACGGGTTCACCAGCACGTTCGACTTCTTCTCGAATCCCTTGTACAGCTCGGGGAGGATGCACATTTTGTTAAGCGAGAACTCCTTCGGGCCGCCCGCGACTCCTTTCTTGTACAGCCACAGCCGCTGCCCCTCCGGACTCATCACGAACCGGATGAACGCCTTCGCCGCGTCGATGTTCTTCGCGCCCTTGAGAATTCCGATCGGGTCCGGCGTGATAACTGTCGCCTTCGACGGGAACGCGAATCCGAGACGGTCAGAGCCCGTCTCCTCGATCGCCGAGAATGCGTATGAGTCGAGCGTCAGCCCCGCGGCCGCCTCGCCCGTCGAAAGGTCCTTTATCGTCTGTGACGAACTCTTCGGGAACGACCTCACATTGCCGCCCATCCGCAGAAGGATGTCCCAGCCTTTCTCCCATCCGTACGCCTGCAGAATCACCTCGTACATCACGTGAACCGTGCCGCTGTGGCGCGGATCGCCCGAGCCGACGAGGTTGTAATAGTCGTGCGACGCGATATCCTCCCATGATTTTGGCGCCTTCAATCCGTACATTTTCAGCAACTTTTTGTTGTAGAGGATTCCGAAGCCCGACATCGACGCGCCGTACCATCTGTACTGCGGGTCGTAGAGCGGAACCCCGTTCAGCGCCTTCGGTATTCGCGCGAGTTCCTTGTCCGGCAGCTTGAACGGCGCGAGCAGTCCGAGCTTCGCGAGCTCGGTGTACGGGTCGATCCCGCCGCCGTAGAAGAGATCAACGCCGATCCCACCGGGGCTTTTGTCGAAACCGGACTTGATAAACCGCAGGTCGTCCGACGAGCCGCCCTGATCCAGCCACGTCAGCTCGATGTTTCCGAGTTTCTCTTTTTTGCACCAGCTTTTAAATCCGCGCTCGAATTCCGTCCGAATGCCCTCCCAGTGCGGAGAGATGATGACGAGTTTTCCGCTGCCCGCCGCGTGCGCGGTACCGCACATAATGAATGCCGCTACGAGCGCCGCGACAACCGCGAATATCCTATTTCTCATGTCCACATTCCTTTCGGCCTGAACTGCAAACGATGTTATTATACTCAATCCCGCCGAATACAGCGATCACTTGCGACCGATCTTATTTAAATTGTATTTACTGATTATGCTTAATTTTCCTCTGACGATATAACACATCTTAAAATCTGTACGGGCGCGGTTTCTTAAGACTGTACGAAACAAGAGAAACAGAAACGCATGCTAAGGATGGTTATTATTGAGCGTTTATCGTCTTATCCCCCTTCGCAAGGGGGATTAAAAAGTAGGGCATGCAACTTATCGTTTTTAGCTGTGACAGCGGAGAATCAGGCATAATCAGGAATGTGTTTTGCGCCGCCTCGGCAATCGGATACTTCGGCGCATTGAGGTTCGTATTATCTTTTCTGAATGATTTAAATGATTATTATTAAGTCTTGAGGGATGAAAAAATGAAAATGAAATGTGTGTTTTTGTACGCAGCTTCGGCTCTGCTGATCTGTCTCGCCGGTCCGGCGGCGGCGGAACTTTATCCGGCGTCCGTCGTGCTCCGACCGCAGACGATGTGCCCGGCGATTGTGGGCGTGGAAGGCAAAGACAACGTCACAGTCGAAGTCGCGGAAAAATATTCGGTGTCGGATGTGGAACTGTCGGACGCGTCGGGAACAGCGGTTAAGTTGTCGGGCGGCAACGACGGCGCGTGCGCGGGGAAATGTGTCTTTAAGATTCCTGAGGGCGCACACTTAAAAGCAGGTCTGTACGATCTCAAAACCGGCGCGGTGAAAGAGGGATCGACGGAAAAACTGTCTGTTCTAATTCCGAGAAGCGTATGGGTGAGAGAGGAAGGCAATAAAGAGATAACATTCGCGCTTGTTAGCGATCCGCATGTCGGTGACCCGAGAGCGTCGCTTTCGCCGTCTGTCGAGACCCCGACCGAGAGGCGGATCAAGGTTTACCGCGCGGCGGCGGCAAGCGGCGCCGACTTCATTCTGCTCACGGGCGACATCGTGTCGGTCCCCGGCGATTACGTCAACGAATACGCGCAGGCGTACAGGGAACTGACGGAAAACATAAAAATACCTGTTTTCGCCGCGCCCGGCAATCACGATCTCTACTCATCGAGCCCGACGGCGAAATCGGCGGACGGCTTGAACTTCTGGAGGAAATATTTCGGACCCGACCACTACGAATTCAACGTGGACGGATTCGATTTCATTGTAATGAACACATACAACTGGCCTCTGAAGTACCGCAACTTTATGAACCAGTCGCTGATGGAAAGCGCGGGGTCATATCAGCAGGGCGCGGTCGGAAGGAAGCAGTATGAGTGGCTTTCGGAAACGCTCGCTCGCGCCTCGGGGGCGAAGAAAAAGATAATCTGCGTCGGGCACCACACACCGCCCGGAAATCTGGCCAAAACTAATGTTGAGGGCATCGTCAAGCCGGCGGATGTGTTTGAGTTGCTGAAAAAATACAACATCGAGGCGTTCATCGCCGGGCATGTTCACACGAACACGGATTCAAATGTTGACGGGATAAGGGAAATAACAACAACGTCGGCGAGTTCTCACGTCGGCCCGGGCGGCGACTGGGGATACAAGCTCTGCAAAACGAAGGACAGTGAACTGACATGCAGCTATATTAAGGTAATTGATTCGAAAGACATGAAATGAAGATAAGAAAGTTGCAATATAAATTACCCGAAAATGAGGATACAAAAAGCGAAAAAGAAAAGAGAAAAAGACTGCAAGGCAACAAAAAGCTTAAAACTATGGTTAAGTATAGGCTTCAGATGGCGGTTCAAGCCTATAAAATGATTAAATAAAGCATTTATCCACAATTTAAACCTCGAAAACTTCACATTTTAACAGAGTTATCCACAAATTAAGGTGAAAAGTGGAGCAGTTATAAGTCGTTTGCAATGTGATTTGCGGAAAGTTTACAATACAAGACTTTTAAAATCAGAGCATAGGCAAATATATTCATTGTCAAGGCGCGTTTGTTGAGCATATTGTTATCAAGCTCAATTCAATATAAACACAATAAGGCAATATGGCGTACTATAGCGCTTTTTAGGGTGTGTTTGCACACACCTCATTCCCGTTTGCCGAATCGCAACCGACAAAATAGCTTTTTATTATGTTTTTAAAAAAAATTCGTGTTTTTACTTAAAAAATGTTTTTTTGTTCCGTGAGCCGGGAGTCTGGTTTAGCTCAGCTTTTTCGCTTGAACGGGGTGAAACATTATTTTCTCTTTATTAAAATTTGAAGATTTTAAGGATAGGTTTTGGCCTCGTTCTGGCGTTTGAATGCTTTACTTTTTACTTTCACTAAATTATTATTCTGCCGAAATCACCTTTAGGCCGGATTTTTTATAAAAAAAATCCGGGAAATCGAATTAAGGGCGATCTACTACGTTGAATCATCGACTCGAACTCGGTCACATACGGAACAGTATGCTTCCTTGTTCTCGCTTGAATCTCATCCCTTGATTCGATTTCTACCCGCAATGGTGAAAACCGCTGGTTAGAAAGAAGGTTGGCCGGAAAATGTCGGAAGAACAGAAAAGAAAACACGTTGTAAGTGTCAGTATCGGGTCGTCCACGCGCGACCACAGCGTGGAGACGGACGTAATGGGGATGCCGTTCACGATCGAGCGCATCGGCACGGACGGCGACATGAGCAAGGCGATACAAATGATTAAGGAGCTTGACGGCAAAGTGGACGCCATTGGGCTCGGCGGAATCGACCTGTTTCTGCTCGTGGACGATAAGAGGTACATAATCAAGGACGCGAAGAAACTGTATGACTCGGCGAAAGTGACGCCGGTGTTCGACGGCAGTATCCTGAAAAACTCGATTGAGAAGGAGTTCGTCTCGATGCTTGCCCGCGAGGGAAAGTACCTGCGGAAAGGCTCGAAAGTGCTGCTCGTCAGTTCGGTGGATCGGTTCGGGATGGCAAAGGCGTTCTGGGACGCGAAGGCGGAAGTTATCTTCGCCGATTTCATGTTCAGCCTTAACTTGAATATACCGATGAAGACGATCGGAGCGCTGAGGGTGGTCGCCAAAACGCTACTGCCGGTATTCACGCGCCTGCCGTTCGAGATGCTGTATCCGACGGGCGAGAAGCAGCTCGTGCGCAAGCCGAAGTTCAGCGAGTATTTCGCATGGGCGGACGTGGTGGCCGGAGATTTCAATTTCATCAACAAGTACATGCCGGACAACATGGCCGGCAAGGTGATAGTCACGAACACGGTGACGCCGAAGGATGTCGAAGATATGAAGGAGCGGAAGGTTGCAACGCTGATCACGACGACGCCGGACTTCGGAGGCCGCTCGTTCGGCACGAACGTGATGGAGGGCGTCTATTCGTGTGTTCTTGGGAAGACGCGGAAGAACCCGCCGACGGAGGCCGATTTCCGCGATATGGTCAGGAAGACGAATCTGCGCCCGCGCATCGACCAGATAACGGAATAAATCAGGCAGAGGGTAAAGAATAAAGATTTAAACACAGAGACACAGAAGGAAAAGCTCCCGAATAAAAGCGGGAGCTTTTTTATATGAGTTTTTCTTCGTGATCTCTGTGTCTCTGTGTTTAGCCCGGATTTTTCACGAGAAAAATCCGGGAAATCGAATAAAGGGCGATCTACTGCGTTGAATCATCGACTCGAACTCGGCCACATACGGAACAGTATGCTCCCTCGTTCTCGCTCGATTCGTCTTGTATCTCATCCCTTTTTTCGATTTCTGCCTGCATTTGTGAAAAATGCAGGTTAGATTTAAAAAGTTATAACGGACATAACCGAATAGTGTTAAAATTTTCTGATTATGTCATGGTGCGGCGGGAAAGCATATCCGGCATTTTTTTTCTCGATATTCGCGTTGCTGATTGCCGCGTCGATTTTTGTTTTCGGATGTGTTGCGAGCGCGCGGGACGAAGAGCCGGAGGATATTACGCCCGCGACAACAGCGGTGTCAGCGGACGAGTATGAGGACATCGCTCCGGGGCCCGTTCCGGACTGGATGGCCGACGAGACGGTGCCGGAAGACATCAAGCCGATCAAATCCGACAGGAAAATAAAGACTCCGCCTCCTTCGGCAAAAAAGGAAGCTCCGGCCGTGGAAACGGCGGCTCCACCCGCCGCAACGGCGACCGACGCGGCGTCTCTCGCCGCGGATGCGGGGATGTCGGAGGAGCAGCTAAAGGCGCTCGACGCCATGCTGAGCGGCAAGAAAGCCGAGCCGGAAAAGAAGCCTGAAAAGAAACCGGAGACGGATAAAAAAGGATCGGCGGACAAAAAGGGCGGGGCGGAACCGGCGGCGACTGTTGCTGAAAAGCCAAAGAAAGAACCGCCGCCGCCGGAGAAGCCGCCGGAGCCGGCTTTCCCGCCGACGTCGAAAGACCTGCCCGCCGCGAGCCGCGACGAGGAAAAAGGCAGAATAAAAATAACCGGCACTACCGAGATCAAGCTCCAGAACGCGAGCGCGACAGGCGACAAGTACAGTTTTCTCTCCCAGAACGGGTTGCTTTATTTCAACGACAAGCTCCAGCAGAAAACGCGGCTGAACGTGAAGGGCACGCTTAAGAGCGGGCTGAATGTTGACGGTTCGTTCGTCGATGTCCCGTATCAGGATCAGAACTTCTATGTGAACGTGAGCGCGAAGAACGGATACGCGAAGCTCGGCGACGTGGCGTCGGAGTTCCACGCGGGGCAGATGGCGGCGTTCCAGAAGAGCCTGCGCGGGCTCGATTTCAGATACAACTTCGGGAAGATCAACGTCGGCGGCCTCATCTCGCGCCAGAAGAGCGACACCGAACGAGAGACGTTTTACGGGCAGAACATCCGCGGTCCGTATGTGCTCAAGTCGAGCTCGATACTCGAAAACAGCGAGACGGTTTATGTCAACGGGCGCCCGATATCGAAGGCGGAGTACACGGTCGATTACTTCCTCGGCCAGTTGACGTTCACGAGCAATATGGACCCGACGGACCTGATCGAAGTCACGTACGAATCCAAGCTGCTCGTCTCGCAGAAAACCGGGTCGATGAACGGGCTGTCGGTGTGGTCGGACCCGAAGAACAAAAAGTACGATGCGGGCTTTGCGTACCTCGAAGAGAGCGCGGCGCAGACGGCGCGCGACGTGATATTTGAAACGATGGTGACTTACGACGGCCCGGAAGTCGCGGCCGGAACGGCGTACGCGCTCGGCGAGGCGAAGCTGAAAAAACAGAGCGAAATCGTGTCGTTCACGGACGATTCCGGCACTACGTTGCTGGCACGCGACACGGACTACGAGATCGACTACCCGCTCGGCTACATCACATTCCTGCGCTCGTTCACCGCGTCGGACACCGTGCGAGTCGTGTTCAGTTACTACAACCAGAGCTATCTCCAATACATCGAGAACGAGGAGTTGAGCGGAAGCGGGCTCGATTCGTACAAGCTCCAGCGGGAGAGCATTTACGGCGGCACGGAAGTGGTGAGCCTCTACATTAACTACGTTTACCAGCGCAGGCTGGTTTCCGGCACGGACTATCTCGTGAACGAAGCGAACAACTCGATCGACTTTCTGAATCCGAATGCGCGGCCGGAGTCGGCGGAGGGCCGAACGGTTGAGGTGAGTTACGAGATCGTGCCCGCGAATCAGACGGAGGGGACGGGCTCGAAGCGAACGCTTGCGGATTTAACCGGGCGTGTAACGGTCGGCCCGGCGGTTGTGCGCGCGGAGTATTCCGAGACGAAATCGGACATCTCGTTGAAGACGGTGCAGGTGCTCGAGGAGCGAGTGGCGACGGTCGGCGCGGCTTCGGGCAGCGAGTTCGAGCTGAAATACAACTCGGTCCGCAACACGGAAGAGATTTACTTCAACGACACGGTGTCGCCGAATTCGAGGCAGGTGCAGGGGACGGACTACGTGATCGAGTACGACGCCGCGCTCGACAAAACGTATCTGAAATTCAAGAAGACTATCCCCGTCGGGACGACGATTCTCGCGAATTACAAATACACTCCTGAGCTGGCGTCCGGCACGGATCGCAAGGGGCAGGCGGGCCGCCTGACGGCGGATGTGCGCATCCCGCGCGGCACGCTTCAGGCCGAATATATGCGGAAAAGCTACTTCTACGCGCCGCACACGCAGTACAACGATCTCGAAACCGACCGCACCGGCCTGCAACTGCGGCTGTCGCCCTTGAAACGGCTCATGTTCGGCGCGAACTATCTGCAGCAGAAACACGGCGCGGACTTCACCAGCCCCGTGACTTACACAACGATGAACTGGAACGCACAGAGTGAATACAACTTCGGCGGCGGGCGGCGGGCGGCGTACTCGTTCAAACACGTAACGCGCACGGACAACCTTTCGGCGCACGATGTAAACCAGACGCAGACGACACACGCGCTCGAAGGCCGTTACCCGATCGGGAAGGGCGACGTCCTCGTGTTCGACCTGCACGGAGAGACGACCGACAAGACGGACTCGACGAAACAGACGAGCGACTACGGCATACTCAAGGGCGGCTTCGGCGTCGCGTACACCCCATCGAAGAGCCTGAATCTGAAACTATCGACAAACAGCAACCGCGTGAAGTCCACCGCGCCGGAGTCGATCGGCGAGCCCGGCGACTTCACGGTCAAAACGCTCTCGAACGTGCTCGACGCGACGTATCTGCCGAACGGTGTGTGGACGATCGCGGCTCAGTTCGACACGCAGGGCGTGAACGACTCGCGGGAGAGCGTCGGCGGGACGCGGTACGACAAGATGGCGGCGTCCGCCATCGCCCGGCTGCAAGGCGCGTTCAGGATGTTTTCGCTCGATTTCAACAAGCAGAGCACACCGAACCCGTACTACAATGATTCGCTCACCGAGTCGTCCACCGCGCGCGGCGAATACGAGATTTCACGCAACTGGCTGCTCACGCCGAGCTTCACTTATTCGAAATCGAGCGTGGTGGACACGAGCCGCAGTCTGAGCCGGAACACGGGCGTGCGCGCGCAGTACCGGCCGGGCGCGCTGAAGGGATGGAACGGCTCGGTGCAGATGAACCACAACCAGCGGACGAGCGCGACGCCGGACTCGACGGGCGTGTGGAATTCGTCCAACACAAATCAGGACCGGATCGGCATCGACACGGCGTACGTGCCGAGCGGCAGGATGACATGGAAGAACTCGCTCTCGACGACGAAGGAGCGGATCGGAGACTCAAGCGTGAACCGCAACAGCATCACGTCGGCGGTAAACTACAAATACTCGCCATCGACGACGCTCGGGTTCACGTTCAACAACGAAACGACATCAGACAACTCGCCGGGGAAGACGCTGTTTCTGCTCGAATCGAACACGAAGCTGGACCAGCATTTCTCGCTCGGCACGTCGCTGAAGAAAGAGCAACAGAGCGGCGGCAGCAAGTACAACGGAACGTTGTTCAACATGACGCTTAATGCGGAATTTTGAAAGATAGTAGCGAGTAGCGAGAACTCAGGAAAAATAATCAACAAAACAAATAAAAATTGTAATTTTTTGTAGAACAACATGTGCGCATATGCATGTTATTGACAAGAGTCAAATTGTGTTTATTATTACTTTGTGCTCTAGCTTTAACCAATAAATGGTTTGGGGGGTGTAAGCTACCCACGTTGAATTGATTCGATTCTTACCGAGAGATACGGGTGCGACTCTCGGTGAGAGTGGCACCCGTATCTCTCGGGCGCTCTGGTAGAGCACATTTTATTTTCTTTCTTAAAAATTCCTTGGTTTTGGTATGCATATAACAAGCAACGAAAAGTTGAGTAGTTTGTCGAAGCATATTCTCAGCTTATTATTTTATAGTCAAATATATAGAAAGCCATCATCAAAAATCATTTTTATATGTGGAATAAACGAAGAAACATCTCTAAGACAAAAATTTATTTGTTATTCCGCAAAAAAAGAGGACGATCTTCGTTTTTTCGAAGCTGAAAAAGCCTTAGCGGCAATTAGGGATGCTATAAAAGACAAAGATTTATTAACATTAGAAAACCAAATGGCCGAATATACGGATTGTGTGTTAATTGTTCTGGAAGGGCCAGGCGCGATTGCTGAGTTAGGGGCATTCGCCAATAATGAAAAAATTCTGGAATTATTGATTGTTATAAACGACAAAGAACACGAGCCAAGTAGTGGAAGACCAAAAAACGATTCTTTTATTAGTCAAGGGCCTTTGAAGCTTGTAAAGAAAGGTTCGATTTATAAGCCATCAATTCTTTATGAAGACATAAGGAATTATGACTTTGATAAAGATCCAAGACTATATGAACAAATCAAAAAAACATTGAGAAGCAGGCAAAGGCTTCTCCTTAATAACGCAACAGCAATACCAATGCAAAGCCCTTTCACTATAACTGATGTGGAAAAACGAGACAAATTACTAATATTATCAGATGTCGTAAAATTGTTTTCTCCGATTTCAGAAAAAGAATTAAAAGCGTTGGTTAAGGATGAAATTAACATTGAAATTGGACTTTTATTGGCATTGAATGTTATAAAGGAATGTACAATTGATAGCATAAGATATTTTTATAGTGTTAGAAATCAAGACTATTCATATCGTTATTTATGCAAACACTCAATTTTCCTAAAACAGAGAACCAAGATTATTTGCTTTTACAAAAAACATTCTCCCGAAAGACTAGAAGTTTTGAAAAGGAGGTGATCTTCGTGGGTTTAATGATAATTGAATATGTTGAAAATTATTTAGGAATTGATAGAGATGACATCATACATTTTTCAAATATCGCCCCAAAAACATATAAAAAATATCATGTAGATAAAAAAAATGGCGGTAAGAGAATTATATATCAACCAAGTAAGGAAACAAAAGCTTTACAATATGCAATAATAGATCTGCTCTTAAAAAAAATAGACGTACATGATAGTGCAAAAGCTTACATAAAAGGGAAAAAATCGCCTCTAAAAAAGAACGCGCAAGAGCATGTTAATTATCCATATACAATAAGAGTTGATTTCAAAGACTTCTTTCCCTCCATTGAACCTAATGATTTGTTAATAAAAATTAGATCTCGATTCGGTGATGTAACAAATGAGGAAGAAGCATTTTTAACAAACTCCCTGTTTATCAAAGAAAATAGAAAATATTTTTTAACTATTGGCGCGCCTTCTTCACCAATGATTAGTAACATAGTAATGTATAACATAGATGAGGAGTTAGAAAAATATTCAACAAAAAATAATGGGGTATATTCAAGATACTCTGACGACATTTATTATTCTACTCGTGAAAAAAGAAACAGAAATGAATTTTTGAAATTTCTAGGAAATTATCTACAATCAATAAAAACCCCTAAATTAACAATTAACGAAGATAAAACTATATATATGTCAAAGGCAAGGCGTAGAAAAGTTGCAGGTATAATTATTACATCTGACAAAAAAATATCGATAGGAAGAGATAAGAAAAAAGAAATTAAGCAGCTCTTATATAAAAATCAGCAGAAAAAGTTAGAGTGGGAAGAAGTGCAGAAATTGAATGGTTATATGGCTTTCTTAAAAGACATTGAACCCGAATACCATAAAATATTAAAGAAGAAATACGATTATTAGATATCAAGTCCGAAAAAAGCTTAAATTTTAATTGTTTATATATACGAATCTTACTAAATTACTTCGAAGATCAATTTATTTGGAACGCGGCGACCCGGCGCCGCTTTTGTATTTACTGCTGTTTAGCGACGTGTTGAGGCTCCGTTTTCATGGTTGAAGTTGTGCCGGCGTCAGGCCGCCGGCAGTCGGGCGGTGTCAGGCCACCGCACTCCCAAATAACGGATGCTTTTTGCCGAGTACCGAATACTGTAAACCTTAAAACTATGCCTTTTTGATCAGGTCTTTGGTTTTCTCGTCGAGCGGGAAGGAAAGGAATACGAGAAAGCCGACGAAACCGAGGAATCCGGCGACGGGCCCGAGCAGGTTTATACCGAGATGCCGCGTGGCAGTGTATCCGAAAACGCTGAACAGCAACGCCTGAAGCCCCTGCGAGAGTGCATTTGCTATCTTCTGCAGCAACCCCTGCATTCCGAAGTAGATTGCCTCGCGGCGGCGGCTGGTGAGCTTCTCGTCGTAGTCGATAATGTCGGCGAGGATGGCCGTCGGGAGAATCATGTTGCCCGCGATCGGGAAGCTGAGAAGCATCATCAGGCCGACGCCCGCCGTGACCGGGCTGACCGGAATTTTCGGGTTGCCGATGAAGAACAACAGCGGAAGCAACAGCGCGAGAAGCAACAGGCAGACTTTGTACAGAGGCACCTTGCCGTATTTTTTCGCGAGGAAGTTTACGAGCACGAATGAGATAACGAATCCGGGAATGTTGAAAGCGTAAACGATCCCGACGAATCCGATATCTTTTTTCATCAGCATTGTTACGATGAACGGAATGCTTGCAGTGAGTGAAGAGAAACCAAGATATTGGAAAACGGATGCGATAATGTAAATGACGAAAGGCTTGTTGGTGAATGTCCAGACGAAGGCTTCCTTAACGGAATACTTCTCGTGGGCCATAGCCAGTTTTTCGCCGGCTTTGGCTTTTTTCTCCTTTATCACGACTGCCGTTATCATTATCAGAATGAACGCCAGAATACCTGTTGCAAGGGCGGTGTTGAAATAGCCGAGACCCCAGTTTTTAACCATCATCGGAACTACGATTCCCTGATAGCCCGTGGCGACGAGCATCATAACCGCTAGCAGCGTGGATATGAAAACGCGGTCCCGAGATGTTGTTGCGATCTCTGGCATGAGCGCGTTGTACGGGCCCATTACTGTTGTGAACGCCAGCCAGAATACGGAGATTAAGGCAACGGTGAATATTGCAAGCGATGTACTTCCGGCGGGGAACAGCGGTTTGAATAGAAGGACAAATGAAATGATATATAGAGGGGTTCCACCGACAACGAAAGGCATTCGTCGGCCCCATTTCGTTTGCGTGTTGTCGCTCCAGTAGCCGATTGTCGGGTCGTAGAAAGCGTCGATGACGCGCCCCGCCGCGAGCGCCGCGCCCATTACTCCCATCGGGACAAGGATCGATTCGCCCTTCTTCGCGGTCGTGTAGAAGAACAGTATCCACGAGGTGAAGATCATGTTCGGCAGGTTGCCGCCGAGTTGCGCGAATGTGAATACGAAGCTTTTGCCGAGTCCGAGCTTTTCGCTCGTGTTGCCGTTGGAGTCAGTCATTTAGTAACCTCTCGCGGTTTTCGTTCCAAGGTCGGGGGAATTATATAACATGAACCGGATTCGATAAATAGAAAAATGTCAGAAGGCAGTAGGCAAAGGGCGGAGGGGAAAGGCGAAAAAACAGTCGCGAGTAGCCAGTAGCGAGGATAGAGAAAAAAACGGTAGGTAGTAGATGGGGAAAAGAAAAAGCAAAGGATGAAAATGATTAGTAGGAGGGGGTTGGGGAAAACCGAGCCGCGCGCGTAAGCAAGCGGTCACGTGGAAAGATTAAATAACCAAGCAACTTAAAATTGAAAAGCGTTGTAGTTGGTGGTTGGGGAAATGATAAAAGGTTTAAAGATATTGGTAGGTGAAAAAATTTCACAAGCGAGTCGCGGCGGTTTTGACAGGTTAAGCGGAAAACAGGCGATTGGAGCGGTTTTGGGCCGGGCCGACCGGCCTGTGGAGTTTTGCGGCAAACGGAAAGATATTTCCTATTGAAAGAGCGATTTAGCCCTTTGAAAAGGTTGAAAATGCAGTTTTCCACGCTTAAAACTTGCCGTTTATCCACCTAGTAAAACCATTATAATGGTACATAGTAGTCTTCTTATATATTGTATGCTTATATAAATTTTATATAATAATGAGGGCTTTATTTGTGAATTTGTTCACAAAAGAGGGCGATTACTGCAAACGAGGGAGATGCCGGAAGAGAATTAATACCCGTTCCGAAAGATAGGCTATAAGGAATTTCGGCGGATGTTTCATGGCGGCGGCAGGGGCCGACCAACCGGTTGGCGAGAGCGTCGCCGGGGAGGGAGGAAACATCTTGACCGGGCGGGAAGTGGGGAGTACTGTAGCGGGATGGGATGGGGAACAACCGGGGATAGGAAGAGATGAAAAGGGAAGAAATCAAAAAAGTAATTGAAGCGGAAATGTGCCACGAGACAGCAAGCGGGCGGGAGAATGAGTTTGACTGTGTCTGCTGCTGCGATCTGATGAGCGAGCTTCTCGCGATTATGAACGAGAAGCCGCGGCACAACCACGGTACTATGCTGTTGACGGGGCTATGCAATCCGCAGGTTCTGAGGACATGTGAGATGGTGGACATAAAGCTGGTGGTGTTTCTGCGCGGCAAGCAGCCGACGGCGGAGATGATCGAGCTTGCGAAAGAGAACGGCGTTACGGTGCTCGTATCGCCGATGAGCATGTTCAAGGCGGCGGGGATATTATTCGGCAACAAAATGATGGATATCGAGGCGGCGAAGGCGCTCTGATGGGAAACGAAAACATCCGTCTGGAGTTTTTCGTACAAGGTGGTAATTTCAGCGAAGCGGGAGAGGCTTCGAGTAAAATTAAGAACATTCTGAAGCAGCTTGGAGTGGAGTACGAGATAATCCGGCGCGCTGCGATAGCGAGTTACGAGACGGAAATGAACATCGTGGCGCACGCGGAGGATGGAACGCTGCTGATAGAGATAGGTCCGGACGAGCTGCGGGTGACGGCGAAGGACCGCGGGCCGGGGATACCGGACATCGATCTGGCGATGCAGGAGGGGTACTCGACGGCGTCGGCGAAGATTCGTGAGATGGGATTCGGAGCGGGGATGGGGCTTCCGAACATCAAGAGGGCGGTGGACTGGCTGAAGGTCGGTTCGACGCCCGGGGAGAGCACCACGGTGGAGTTCGGGATAAAGCTCAGGAAGACGGCATGAAAACGAATTACTTTCATTCGGTCAGTCTGATAGAGGACAAGTGCAAGGGATGCACGCACTGTATCCGTACGTGCCCGACGGAAGCGATCCGGGTGCGCGACGGGAAGGCGACGATTGTGTCCGAGCGGTGCATCGACTGCGGAGAGTGCATCCGGACGTGTCCGAACAATGCGAAGGTGGCGGTGACGGACTCGATAGATTTGCTTAAACGCTACAAGTACAACGTGGCGCTGCCGGCGCCGTCGTTCGCCGGCCAGTTTTCGAAGAAATATCCGCTGGACAAGGTTTTGTCCGGCTTCTTATTGATGGGATTCGACGAGGTGATGGAGGTCGGATTCGGGGCGGCGCTCGCGGCGAGGGCGATCACCGAGTATCTGCTCGGGCACGGCGCGGAGCTGCCGAGGCCGGTGATCTCGTCGGCGTGCCCGGCGGTGGTGCGGCTCGTGCAGGTCAAGTACCCCGGTCTGGTGGAGAACATACTTCCGATCCAGTCGCCGATGGAGATCACGGCGCGTTACATGAGGGACTTCGTGAAGAAGCAGACCGGGATGAAGGATTCGGAGGTCGGCGTGTTTTTCATTTCGCCGTGTCCGGCGAAGGTGACGGTTGTCAAACAGCCGATCGGTTCCGACCGGTCGTCGGTGAGCGGCGTCATTGCAATAAAGGATATGGTGAATTTCATAAAGAAAAATTTCTCGACGGTGCAGGTGCGCGAGGGTGTGCAGAAGGCGACACCGGGCGGGCTCGGCTGGGGCCGTCGCGGCGGCGAGATGGCCACGGTGGAAGTGCCGAACAAGATGGAAGTGGACGGGATCCACAACGTGTCGCAGGTTCTCGAACGGATCGAGGAGGGCGGCTTCAAGAATATCAACTTCATCGAGGCGCAGGCGTGCACCGGCGGATGCGTGGGCGGCGTGCTTCAGGTGGAGAATCCGTTCATGTCGATGCTGAAGGTGGACATAGTATCGCAGGTTGTGGGCGGGAGCAACGACACGCTTTTAGAGGAGGCGTACGGAGAAACGCCGAAGGAGTACTACCAGCTTACGGAAAAGATACAGCCGCGCTCGATCACGTCGCTGGACGGAGACATGAGCGAGGCGATGAGGAAGCTGAAGGAGATAGAGGCGCTGCGCAAGGAACTGCCGGGGATCGACTGTGGGTCCTGCGGGTGTCCGACGTGCCGCGCGTTCGCGGAGGATGTTGTGAACGGGCATGTGATGAGGATGGACTGTCTGTTCGACCTGCGCGAGCGGGTAAAGAATCTGGCGGGAGAGATATTCTCGCTTGCGCAGAAGCTGCCGCACGCGATGAAGGAAAAGGGTGGTTCAGATGAAAATCAATGAAATGATAGAGAAGCTCGGATTGACTGTGCTTTCAGCGCCTTCGGATAAGGAGGCGCCCGTGGCGGGCGGATATGCGTCCGACATGCTGAGCGATGTTATAGCGAACGCGGAAAAGGACTGCGTGTGGATCACGATCCAGACGCACGCGAACGTGATAGCGGTGGCGTCGCTGAAGGACCTTGCGGCGGTTGTTATCACGGGCGGTCACGAGCCTGAGGAATCGACAATTGATATAGCAGTGAAAAAGAACGTATGCGTACTGGGCACAAAGAAGACGACGTTTGAAACGGCGGGCGAACTTTACGACGCCATGAAATAGAATTCCGGCGCCTTAAAAGGGCGCCGTTTTATTTAGTACCGGATTTTTTCGAGAAAGAACCGGGTTTAAATGATTTAAATTGCGGAGGCCGGGAGAGAGGCGAACGGGTGTGGAAGTCGGGGGAGCGGAGGAGAAAGGGATGCCGGTTTTCAGAACGGGGGAAAAGGAGGGAAAAATTTATTTAACAATAAATGAGGTGAATAACATGTCTGTGACATCGGGGTATTCAGAAAAAAGCGGAAGGGAGGATGCGAACTGATGCAGACAGCAATTCAACAGGAAGCTGGTTCGGATTTCACGCCGGAACAGTTTCAGGAACTGGACCGCTGGATTGCGGAGTACAAAGGCAAGACAGGGGCCGCTATCAAGGCGCTGAACAAGGCGCAGGAGATTTTTGGTTATCTTCCTCGCGAGGTGCAGGCGCACCTTGCGAAGGGACTCGATAAAACGCTGGCGGAGATATACGGAATAGCCACGTTTTATTCGTTTTTCAGCATTGTGCCGAAAGGCAAGTACAAGGTTTGTTCGTGTCAGGGGACGGCGTGCTACGTGCGCGGCGGCAAGCAGGTACTGGAGGAGTTCGAGAAGCAGCTCGGCGTGAAGGTGGGCGGCACGACTCCGGACAGGGAGTTCTCGATCGAATCCGTGCGGTGCATGGGCGCCTGTGCGCTCGCGCCGGTGGTCCGGGTGAACGAAGACGTGTACCGTCAGGTAGCCGGGAAGAAAGTGCGCGGAATCCTTCAGAAATATTCCGATAAAATCGGGGGTGGCGAGTAATGGCAAAACTTAATATTGAAGACCTGCAGAAGATCAAGGAGCGGGTGAAAGTCACCACCGCAATGAGAGAGAAAGTGGACAAGGACGTGAAAGTCGTTGTTCACATGGGGACGTGCGGTATCGCTTCGGGCGCGCGGAACGTGATGGCGCAGCTTATGAAGGAGGTCGAGGACCGCAATCTGGACATCGAGGTCGGGCAGTCCGGGTGCATAGGCATCTGCGACCGGGAGCCGATCGTAACCGTGCTGCGGAAGAACGAGCCGCAGGTGCGGTACGGGCGCGTGACACCGGAAGTCATGACCAAGATCGTTGAGTCGCACGTAATCGGCGGCAAGGTGTTCGACGACAACGTTCTGTCGGACTCGGCGGCTAAGTGACGGCGAAAGGTACAACATAACTAAGGAGGCAGACAGATGAAGCGATACAGATCAACGGTTCTGGTGTGCGGAGGCACGGGGTGCGTGGCCGCCGGGTCATTGAAGATCTATGAAGCGTTCCTGAGAGAGATCAGGAAGTTCAAACTCGAGAAAGAAGTGAACGTGGTTCTGACCGGATGCAACGGCATCTGCGATCAGGGCCCGGTCACGATCGTATATCCGGAAGGCACGTTCTACCACAAGCTCGAAGAGGGCAACATCGCGCGGATCGTCGAGGAGCACCTGCTGAAGGGGCGCGTCGCGAAAGAGTTCGTGTACGAGAAGACGGCCGACGACGGAACGGTTCCGGTATTCAGCGAAATCGAATTTTTCAGGCACCAGAAAAGAGTCACGAGACGCAACTGCGGCGTGATCGACCCGAGGAGCATCGATGAGTACATAGCGATGGACGGGTGGCAGGCGTTCGCGAAGGCGCTCAAAGAGATGACCCCGGAACAGGTCATCGAAGACGTGAAGGCATCCGGTCTCCGCGGCCGCGGAGGCGCCGGATTCCCGGCCGGCCTGAAGTGGCAGTTCTGCCGCAACGCGCCGGGCGATGTGAAGTACATCATGTGCAACGCGGACGAGGGCGACCCCGGCGCGTTCATGGACCGCAGCCAGCTCGAAGGTGACCCGCAGAGCGTCGTCGAGGGCATGGCGATAGCCGGCTACGCGATCGGCGCGCAGCACGGCATTATTTACTGCCGCGCGGAATACCCGCTCGCGATCGAAATGCTGACGAACGCAATCGATCAGGCTCGCGAGTACGGACTGCTCGGCGAAAACATCTTCGACTCCGGCTTCAATTTCGATCTGGAGATCATGATGGGCGCCGGCGCATTCGTGTGCGGCGAGGAAACCGCTCTTATGCGGTCGGTCGAGGGCAAACGCGGCGAGCCGCGCCCGCGCCCGCCGTTCCCCGCCACAGCCGGTCTCTGGGAAAAACCGACGGTTCTCAACAACGTGGAAACGCTGGCCACGGTACCGGTCATCATCCGCAACGGCGGCGCGTGGTACGCGTCGATGGGCACCGAGAGAAGCAAGGGCACGAAAATCTTTTCGCTCACCGGCAACGTGTGCAATCAGGGCCTAGTCGAGGTCGAGATGGGCACCCCGATGGGCAAGATCATATACGACATCGGCGGCGGAATCCCGAACGGCAAGGCGTTCAAGTCCGTGCAGTGCGGCGGCCCGTCCGGCGGCTGCATCCCGAAGGACAGTCTGAACGTGCCGATCGATTATGAAAAGCTGACCGAACTCGGAGCGATCATGGGCTCCGGCGGCCTCGTCGTCATGGACGAGGACACCTGCATGGTGGACTCCGCGCGCTACTTCCTCGAATTCGTTCAGGAAGAAAGCTGCGGCAAGTGCCCGCCCTGCCGGATAGGAACGAAGCGCATGCTCGAGATCCTCGAGCGCATCACGCAGGGCAAAGGCGTCGAGAGCGACATCGACGACCTGATCAATCTCGGCGAGATGATCAAGCAGGCGGCTCTCTGCGGACTCGGCCAGACTGCTCCGAACCCGGTTCTGAGCACGATCCGCCACTTCCGCAACGAGTACGAAGCGCACATCCGCGAGAAACGCTGCGAAGCGGCGGTCTGCGGATCGTTGTTCCGCGCCCCCTGCGAGCACACCTGCCCGGTGGGCCTCGACGTGTCGGGCTATGCGGCGCTGATCGGCCAGAAGAAGTTCGACGAAGCGTTCGAACTTATCATGGAAAAGAACCCGCTGCCCGGAATCTGCGGCCGCGTTTGCACGCATCCGTGCGAATCGAAGTGCCGCCGCGGACAGCTCGACGATCCTATCGCGATCCGCACTCTGAAGCGGTTCGCAACGGATTACGCGGAGAACAAGTCGAAGAAGAAAGCGGCCGCCGTGAAGCTCGCCCTGACGAAGGGCCCGGTCGCGGTCATCGGTTCCGGCCCCGCCGGACTCACCGCCGCCTACTTCCTCGCGAAGAAGGGCTACAAAGTCACGGTGTTCGAGAAGAACCCGATCGCGGGCGGAATGCTCACGACCGGAATTCCGTCGTACAGGCTCCCGCGCAACGTGGTCGAGCAGGACATCGCCCGCATCACCGAGCTCGGCGTCGAGATCAAGACGAACTCCGAGATCAAGGACATCGACAAGCTGCTCAGTGACGGCTTCAAGGCAGTGTTCGTCGGAGTCGGCACGCAGAAGAGCATGACGATGGGAGTGGCCGGGGAAGACCTGAAGGGCGTGTACCCGGGACTCGAATTCCTGCGCGATTTCAACTTGGGCAAAGAAGTAGCGGCCGGAGCGAAGTGCGCCGTGATCGGCGGCGGAAACACCGCCATCGACGCGTCCCGCACGCTGCTGCGCCTCGGCGCGAAAGAAGTATATCTGCTGTACCGCCGCACGTATGACGAAATGCCGGCGGCGAAGGAAGAAGTCGATGAGGCGATCAAGGAAGGCGTGAAGATGAGCTTCCTCGTCGCGCCGGTCGAGATCAAGGGCGACGGCAAGGTCGAGAAGATCGCGTGCAAACGCATGTCGCTCGGCGAGTTCGATAAGAGCGGTCGCCGCAGACCGGTTGCGGTGGACGGCTCGGATTACGAGATCGACGTTGACATGGTGGTTCCGGCGATCGGACAGGCGTCCGACATCGACTGGCTGAAGGACGATCAGATAAAGATCAACCGCGGCTCGATCGAGGTGGACCAGTACACGATGGCGACGGGCAAGGCGGGAGTGTTCGCCGGCGGCGACATCGTTGGACAAGAATACACGGTAGTGTGGGCGATGCGGAACGGCGCGCGCGCCGCGGGCGAGATCGACAAGTATCTCGGCGGCGACGGCAAGTTTGCCGAAAAGATGCGCTTCAAGTCGGGCGTGCCGACGATCCAGCCGACGGTCGGCGAGGAATTCGTCGAGCAGCCGCGCGACCACCAGAAGATGCTCGCGTACAAGAAACGCGCCGGCAACTTCGAGGAAACCGAACTCGGCTACACCGAGGCGGTGGCCGTGAAGGAAGCGCGCCGCTGTCTCCGCTGCGACTTCGGCAAGGACGGCGTGTGTGTTGACGAATCCTGCTCGGAAGCCCACGCGTGATTGGTGCGGCTTAGATAAGGAAAGGGCGGAAACAAGGTGCACGAATCTCAGGAACAGGAACTCGCGAAGTACTTCGCGGACCTGCACATCCACACGGCGCTTTCGCCGTGCGCGGACGATTCCTGCACGCCGCCCAAAATCATTCTGACTGCATTGGAACGTGGAATGCAGATTATTGCTGTGACGGATCACAACTCGGTGGAAAATGTGGAGGCGACCGCCTGCTGCGGAAAGCGACACGGGATCACTGTGATTCCCGGTATGGAGCTGACGACGCGGGAGGAAGTCCACATTGTCTGCCTGCTCGAAGGCATAGAGTCCGCGCTCGAACTGCAGGACCGGGTTTACGCGCTTCTGCCGGCGGAGCCGAACACGCCCGAGGTTTTCGGGCGGCAGCTCCTGCTGGACGAGGACGGGAACACGAAAGGCGAGTGCGGAAGGTTGCTGATGGGCGCCGTGGAGATCGGGCTCGAAGAGGCTGTCTCTCTGGTGCACGAACTGAACGGTCTGGCGATCGCGTCCCATGTGGACCGCCCGTCGTTCAGCGTGATTGCCAACCTCGGGCTGGTGCCGGAGGACGCGGGGTTCGACGCGCTGGAGATTTCGGCGTGCCGCACCCGCGAGGAGGCGGTTGGGATGTTTCCGCAGATCGGGCGGTTCGCGGTTGTCACCGGTTCGGACGCGCATACGCCGGACCGGATCGGGGAGGCGCCGACGCTGTTTCTGCTGGGGAGCCCGACGCTGGGCGAGATCAGGCTTGCGCTCTCGGGTGAGCGCGGAAGGGAGTTCCTGATTCAATGAAGGACCTCTCGATGCACATACTCGATCTGGTCGAGAACTCGACGCGCGCGGGTGCCCGGAACGTCTCGATCGATATCGTTGAGGACGCGGAGAAGGCGCTCCTGACGATAACGATTGCCGACGACGGGAAGGGAATGACCGCCGAGCAGGTGAACAGGGCGCTGGATCCGTTTTATACGACGAAAGAGGTGCGGCAGGTGGGACTGGGGCTTCCGATGATGAAGGCGAATGCCGAGCAGTGCGGCGGCTCGCTTGTGATCGAGTCGGAACCCGGGAAGGGAACCACGGTGCGCATCTCGATGCTGCTCAATCATATTGACCGGCCGCCGATGGGCGACCTGAACGAGACGATAATGGTGCTCGTGACGGGGAACCCGGAGGTGGATTTCGATGTGAGATACAGCACGAACGGAGAAGTTGAACATTTCACAACCCGCGGCGGGGAGCCGGCGGAAGGAACGCCGGACGATGCCACGGATCAAAAGGCTTCATAAGCCGCACCGGAGGGCGCCCGGCGGGGCGCCACCGGAACATCACGCAAAGAGGTGAAAGAATGGACAAGATTACGCTCAACATAGACGGTAAGGACGTAACCGTCGATAAGGGGACATCGGTCCTCGAAGCGGCCCGCCAAATCAAGATAAACATTCCGACGCTGTGCTACCTTAAGGATGTGCAGGCGATCGGGGCGTGCCGTATATGCGTGGTCGAGGTCAAGGGCGCGCGCACGCTTCAGGCGGCGTGTGTGCTTCCGGCGACGGAAGGCATGGTCGTGAAGACGAACACGCAGCTCGTACGCGAGACCCGCAAGATGATCCTCGAGCTGCTGCTCTCGGATCACCGCATGGAGTGCCCGACCTGCCCGCGCAGCACTAACTGCGAACTGCAGGCGCTTTCGAAAGATCTCGGCATCGGCGACGTCAAGTACAAGGGCGCATCGGCGCCCGTTTATACGGACAGCTCGTCGCTGTCGCTGACCCGCGACTCGAGCAAGTGCATCCTGTGCCGCCGCTGCGTCTCGGTCTGTCAGGAGATTCAGAAGGTCGGCTGCCTGTTCCCGAACAACCGCGGTTTCGAGACCGTGGTCGGCCCGGCGTTCAACGAGATGATCGGCGAAGTGACATGTGTCAACTGCGGGCAGTGCGCCGCGGTTTGCCCGGTTGCCGCCATCGTCGAGAAGGACGACACGCAGCCGGTTTGGGACGCGATCGCGGACCCGGACAAGTTTGTTGTCGTCCAGACCGCGCCCGCCATCCGCGCCGCCATCGGCGAGGAATTCGGACTCGAGCCCGGCCACGCGATCACCGGCAAAATGGCTGCCGCGCTGCGCCGCCTCGGCTTCGACCGAGTTTTCGACACGCAGTTCACGGCCGACCTCACGATCATCGAGGAAGGCAACGAGCTTCTCCAGAGGCTCACAAACAAGGGCACGCTGCCGATGATCACGTCGTGCAGCCCCGGATGGATCAAATTCATCGAGCACTTCTACCCCGAACTGCTCCCGCATCTCTCGACATGCAAGTCGCCGCAGCAGATGTTCGGCGCGGTCGCCAAGACATACGTCGCCGAAAAGCTGAAAGTGGACCCGGCGAAGATGATCGTTGTGTCGATCATGCCGTGCACCGCGAAGAAATTCGAGTGCGACAGGCCCGAGATGTGCGACAGCGGCTACAAGGACGTGGACTACGTCCTGACGACGCGCGAACTGGCCCGCATGATGAAACAGGGCGGGATCAACCCGCTCGAACTCGACGACGAAGATTTCGACGATCCGCTGGGCGAATCGACCGGCGCGGCGACGATCTTCGCGGCCACCGGCGGCGTCATGGAAGCGGCGCTCCGCACGGTGTACGAAGTCGTCACGAAGCAGGAGCTCCCGTCGCTCGATCTCGAAATGTGCCGCGGCATGGAAGGCGTGAAGGAAGCCACGGTGCAGGTCGGCGATCTCCCCGTGAAGGTTGCTGTGGCGTCAGGCCTCGGCAACGCCCGCAAGCTGCTCGACAAGATAGTTGACGGCACGGCGGACTATCACTTCATAGAGATCATGTGCTGCCCCAGCGGCTGCATCGGCGGCGGCGGACAGCCGATCCCGACAAACTGGGAAATCCGCAACAAACGCGCGAAGGCGATCTACGAGGAAGACAAGCGGTTGCCGAAACGCAAGTCGCACGAGAACCCGTTCATCACGAAGATTTACGAGGAGTTCCTCAAGGAACCGCTCGGCCACAAGTCGCATGAGTTGCTTCACACGAAGTACACGAAGCGCGGAGTAAAATGATATGATTTAAACGGCGGCGCCGGCAGAGTGCGCGGAAGTGAATTATTTCACAACACGTGGAACATTTCCGGCCGCACACACTGTTAAATATAGTGGTTGCGTGATGCAGCCGCGGGCGACGTCGATAAAGAGCCGGGAGGCGGCCTCTTCTGACGTCCGTTCTCCCGGCACTTTTATTTTACGGACCGGCCGGATAGACCGATCTTAGGAAGGCAAGGTATTGTTATCATGGCTGGATTCATCGATGAGGGGCGAATATTCTCCGCCCTCGAAAAAACCGCGAACCCCGATCAAAAACAGGTCGCGGACGTGATTGCAAAAGCGAAAGAAATGAAGGGCCTTTCGCTCGACGAAACGGCGGTTCTGCTTCAGGCCGAAAGCGGCGATCTGGTTGAAAGCATTTTTGACACCGCCCGCGAGGTGAAGCTCGGCATCTACGGCAAACGGCTGGTGCTCTTCGCCCCGATCTACGTTTCAAACCTCTGCCACAACAGTTGTCTCTATTGCGCATTCCGGAAGGAAAACAAAGACCTCAAGCGCAGGGCGCTGACCACGGACGAACTGAAAGAGGAAGTCAAAATCCTCGAGGACATGGGCCACAAGCGGGTGCTTCTCGTTTACGGCGAAGCCTCCGGGATTAAATATATCGTCGATACGGTTGAGGCCGCCTATTCCGTGAAATCCGGAAAGGGAGAGATGAGGCGCGTCAACGTCAATCTCGCGCCGCTGTCGGTCGAGGATTTCAAGACCGTCAAGGCGACGAACATCGGCACGTATCAGTGCTTTCAGGAGACGTACCACCTCGATACTTATCACAAAATGCACCCGGCCGGAAAGAAGGCCGACTACGAGTGGCGACTTTACGCGCTCGACCGCGCGCAGGAGGGCGGCATAGACGACGTCGCGATGGGCGCGCTGTTTGGTCTCTACGACTGGAAATTCGAGATACTTGCGATGCACCAGCACGCGGCGCACCTCGACGAGGTGTACGGCGTCGGCCCGCACACGATCTCGTTCCCGAGGATCGAGCCGGCGCAGAACTCGGACATCGCGGATCATCCGCCGTACGAGCTCGGCGACCACGACTTCAAGCGCGCGGTGGCGATCACCCGCCTCATGGTTCCTTACACGGGCATGATTATGTCAACGCGCGAAACCGCGGAGATGCGGCGTGAACTGTTCGACCTCGGCGTCTCGCAGATCAGCGCGGGTTCCCGCGTGCATCCCGGCGGCTATAAGGACGCGCGCGAGCACGCGCCGGAGATGGAGCAGTTCACTGTCGGCGACACGCGACCGCTCGACGAGGTCATTTACGACATCGCAACGATGGGCTACGTGCCGAGCTTCTGCACGGGCTGCTACCGCCTCGGCCGCACGGGTCAGGATTTCATGGAGCTTGCGAAACCGGGACTGATCAAGGAGTTCTGCCTGCCGAATGCGCTTTGCACGTTCATGGAATATCTCGAAGACTACGCATCGCCGCAGACACGCGAAGCCGGCCTCAAGACGATTGAGGAACAGCTCAAGGACATCCCGACGGACACCCGGACCGCGGAGACTGTGGAACGGCTGAAAAAGATTCAGTCCGGCGAGCGCGATCTGTATTTTTAGAAGCATGAAAACCTTTTTGAAAAAAGGTTTTCAAACTTTCTAAAAACTTTAGTGGCGGGCCACAAGAGTTTTTACAAGAAAGGGATTTAAAAATCGCAGCAAACTGTTTGTTGCGATTTTTTTTGGGACGAACAGCCGCGCTTTTCGCAAGTGTGGACATCTTCGTGTAAAATATTGGATGTGAGAATCTAACAGGGATACGACAAATGGAAAGCACACCAAAGGGGTTCAGGCTGCACATCGGGATTTTCGGGCGTCGGAACGCGGGTAAGTCGAGTCTGCTGAACGCGATCACGCGGCAGCAGGTGTCGATCGTGTCCGAGCAGCCGGGGACGACGACGGACCCGGTGGAAAAGCCGATGGAGCTGCTTCCGCTCGGCCCGGTTCTCTTCATCGACACGGCCGGGATCGACGACACGGGAGCGCTCGGCGAGCAGCGTGTTGCCAAAACGCGACAGGCGTTTGACCGCACCGAGCTCGGCGTAATCGTCTGCCCGGCGGGCGAGTGGGGCGAGTTCGAGGAGGCGCTTCTCAAGGAATTGAAGGAGCGCGGTATTCCCATCGTCGCGGTGTTCAATAAGACGGATATCGCGCCGCCGGACCGGCGGATCACCGATCGCCTCGCGGCGGAAAAGGTCGCGGTTGCCCTGACATCGGCGGCGACGGGTGAGGGGATTCTCGACTTCCGGCAGGCGCTTCTCGATTCGGCGCCGGAGGAGTTTGTGAACAACCCGAGCATCCTCGGCGACCTCGTGGGCGCTGGCGAGATGGCGGTGCTGGTGGTGCCGATCGACAAGGAGGCGCCTAAGGGGCGGCTCATTCTTCCGCAGGTGCAGTCGATACGCGATCTTCTGGACAACGACGCGTACTGCATGGTTGTGAAAGAGCGCGAGCTGCGGAGCGCGCTCGACAGCCTGAAGCGGCCGCCGAAGATTGTCGTGACGGACTCGCAGGCGTTTCTGAAGGTTGCCGCGGACACGCCGCCGGAAATTCTGATGACGTCGTTCTCGATTCTGTTCGCGCGCTTCAAGGGCGATCTGATCGAGCAGGTACGCGGCGCGCTGACGATCGAGACGCTACGGCCGGGCGACCGCGTGCTTGTCGCGGAGTCGTGCTCGCACCACCCGATCACGGACGACATTGGCCGCGTGAAAATCCCGCGATGGCTCACGCAATATGTCGGAGGGAAAATCGAGTTCGTTCACGTTCAGGGACACGACTTCCCGGAGGACCTTTCGCCGTATAAAGTCGTGATCCACTGCGGCGGCTGCATGTGGAACCGGCGCGAGATGCTGTCTCGGATATTGAAGTGCCGCCGCGCGGGAGTGCCGATCACAAACTATGGGCTCACGATCGCCTACTCGCTCGGCATATTTGCGCGGGCGCTCGAACCGTTCCCGGCAGCGCTCGATGTCTATCGTGAATCGCTGAAAAACAAGAAGTAGCGAATCGGATGTGTCCCCCCCACAAGTTTAGGGGCGGCACAAATGGATAACATACGTAGGGGCACGTTGCACGTGCCCGGCATAACGGAAGAAATAAATGACACGCGACGAAATCATTGGCTGGCTCGAAGAGGACGACCCGCGTAAGCTGGAAGATATTTACGCGGAAGCGGACGCCGTTCGCCGCGCGACAGTCGGCGACGAGGTTCACATCCGCGCGCTGGTCGAAATATCGAATCACTGCGCGCGCGACTGTTATTACTGCGGATTGCGGCGGGATAACACAGTGCTGAAACGCTACAGGATGACGCAGGATGAAATTCTGGAGTGCGTGCGCGCCGCGTCTGCGCGTGGAAGAAAGACTATGGTGTTGCAATCCGGCGAGGATCCGAAGCTGACGCCGGAATGGGTGGCGGAACTCTTACGCAGAATCAAGAATGAAACCGACATTGCGGTGACGCTGTCGCTCGGCGAATATACGCGTGATGGATATGCCGAGATGAAGGCGGCGGGAGCGGACCGCTATCTTCTGAAACAGGAAACGGTGAACCCGGAACTTTATGCGAAGCTGCATCCCGACATGAAGGTGGAGAACCGCATCCGGTGCCTCGAATGGCTGATCGAGCTTGGCTTTCAGACCGGCTCCGGCATGATGATCGGACTGCCCGGCCAGACGGCGGAAGTTATCGCCGCCGACATCCTGTTCATAAAGAAGATGCAGTTCGACATGTGCGGAATCGGGCCGTTCATTCCGAACCCGGACACGCCGATGGCGGCGGATGCGCAGGGCGCGCTCGATATGACGCTGAAGGCGGTAGCGCTCACCCGGATTGCCGTTCCGCATCTTCTGATGCCGGCGACGACAGCAGCCGGAACGGTGGACCCCGACGGCCGCAGGCGCGCGCTTCTCTGCGGCGCAAACGTGATTATGCCGAACGCCACGCCGTTGAAGTATCGCGCGCTTTACAACATCTATCCCAACAGGCAGGGGATAGACGACGCGGAAGTTGACTCGATGGAGCGGATCGGCGAACTGCTGAAATCAATCGGCAGGACAATCTCCGACGGCTACGGCCACAGCTACAAGAAAAAATAACAGCGATAACGTTTGCACGACGCGAAGCGCCCGTTGACTGCGCGCCGAAAAAACGGCAGAGTTAACGCTATGGGACTGTTTGAAAGAACAGGGATTAAACTTTCGATTCCATACAATCACGACATGGCGCTCATAGAGGGCCTCGAACAATTCATTCCCGACATAGAGAACGTTTATTTTCCGCCGCCGCCGGGGATAATGGGAACAGGCAGGCTGTGGAACGGGCCGGACGGGAGTGAATATGAAACGAGATTGCCGGAGCTGATCTTGGCGGTAAAGGGGCTCGGCGTCCAGCCTGAACTTTTGCTCAACTCGATATGGGCGGATGCAAAGGATCGCGGAACGGCAATCGAATTTACCGGGCGGATGGCGGAGCTCGGAGTGGGCCGGGTAATCGCGGCCGATCTCGATTTCGCGGTTGCGCTCCGCAGGGAATTCCCGGATATGAAGCTGACCGTTTCGTGCGTGGCGTTTGCCCACAATGCGGTGCGTGCCACCTACTGGCGCGATTTCGCCGGCGCGGACCGGGTTGTAATCGACCCTTCGATCAATAAGAACCTGAGCCGCATCCGCGCGATAGCCGGGCTGGGACTTGAGATCGAATTGATGCCCGCGAACTGCTGCATGCCGTGGTGCCCATTTCAGGCGCCGCATTATTTTCTTGTGTCGCGCGAGCTTTCGTGTGCGGAGGGCGGGGGCGGCCACGAAGCATTCTGCCGTCCGTACCGAACAGCGCCGGAAAACGTATGGCGTCAGTTTCTGTGCGAGGTGGTGCCGGGAGATATTCCGCGCTACGCCGGCATCGTGAATTTCGTTAAGATCACCGGCCGCGACCATTTCACGAAGGATATTCTGCGCCGCATCGCGCTCTACATCGAATGCGAATCGCGACGCCATCCGGAGTACGGTTACATCGAACCGCCGGAGGTGTTCGACCTTGTTACGTCATGCGGAGAGTGCACGCTTTGCGGGCGTTGCAGGGAAATCTTCGAAGCGGCAAATCCTTCGTTTAAAGCGATAATAGAATCGGGCTCCGACTGATTATTCATTAGCTAAACAGCAAAATTATCGAACTGAATCCGGCGTTAATTGACACGCGTCGGCCGAATATTATACATTTATCGCATGGAAAGAAAATCAGCGTCACGCATAGTGGGAATACTCGGTGTCCTGCTCGTGATTTTCGGCGCGGCGTGGATGGCGGCGAACAGGAGAGCGCCGGACGACAGCCTATATTGCGGGCTGTTTTTTTTGTGCGCGGGCGCGGCGGGCGCGGCGGCGCGGAAGAACGGGTTCGTTCAGGGCTTTGTCGTGACATGCGCGTCGATCGCTTTTATATGGATTATCGGCGAGGCGGGCACGAGAATATATATCCGCTCGTATCAGGGAAATTATCTCGGAGAGAGTTTCAGGGAGGTTTCCAACCCGAAGATCATCTACGAATTCAAGCCGGGAGCAAGGTATGCCGACGGAACGGTCAACAGCAGCGGGTTCTGGGACCGCGAGTTTCCGGAGAAGAAACCAGCGGGTGTGTACCGGATTGCGGTGCTTGGAGATTCGGTCACCGCGATGGATGAGTTTTACAAGACAATGTATGCGAAGCAACTCGAAAACATGCTGAACGCGTGCGGCGCGCCGGTCAGGTACGAAACGCTCAATTTCGGGGTTCCCGGATACAACACGATTCAGGAAGTCGAGACGTTCAGGACGAAAGCTCTTAAATACGATCCGGACATGGTTGTATTGGGCTATGTGCTCAACGATCCTTATCCCGGGCAGGCACTCGTCCGGATGACTTCCGGCCATTCGAAATTCATATCCAACATCGAGCAAAGGAGCCGGATATCCTTCCTTTTCAGGCGGCGGTTCGGGAATTATGTCGAAGACTCGCTTGCGGCGATGCACAGCGATCCGGAGGCGTGGGACACGGTTGTGGTGCGCGGCTTCAAAGAGCTTAAGAAGCTAACTGAGGATAAGAAGATTCCGGTGGTCGTTGTAATATTTCCGTTGCTGAACAGCTTCGACAGTCCTGTCTCCGAAGCGATTTACAAAAAGGTTGCGGCGGAGGCCCGGCGAAACGGCTTCGAAGCGATAATTCTTCTGCCGGCATTTAAAAAAGGACACACTTCGAAGGATATAATAAGGCATCCGTCGGACATCATGCATCCGAATATCATAGGGCACAAAATAGCCGGGGAACAGATTTATTCGCGAATGAGTAAATACTGGAAGTGCGGATCGGCCGGCAGATGACCGGCGCGTGCGCCGGGCGTCATTTCCCCATATCGTATATAAGCAGTTTTCTTCCCTGAATAAAATACAAAGCGCCGTAGGCAATCAGTGCGTCCGACGGGCAGTCGCCGTCGATTTTAACGGTGCCTGCTTCCGACGGTTTTGATGGATTTGAAATGTCCAGCAGGCTGACGTTGCAGGTTTCGCCGGCAGTGTTTTTCGCGGGCCACACAATTGCGGTTCCGCCGAATACCCGTGCATTAGTTTCCTTGTCCGCCGGAGCGAAACGCATCTGCACAGAACCGGATTTTTCCGGCTTATCAGGTTTGGCTACATTGTAGATATCGATACTGTTTTTTCCCTTTGCCGCGGCGATCAGGAAACGTCCGCCGGGCGCATCCCACGCGACGAGCGGAACCGAATCCGCCGGCGTTGATAGCTTATCCGCAACAAATTTCGGAAACAAAGGATCGTTCGACGGATAAACGGCGGGATTATCCGCCGGGAATGGAACCGAAAGAACGAGTTTGGTGATGTCTGTTCCGGATACGATGTAAGCGAATTTGCCGCTGATTGAAAGTGCGGGCTCGGCGGAATCGACATCGAACATTCCCGCGATTTCAAGTTTTTCCTGAGGAAGGAATCGGTAGATAGAGATATAGCCTGAAGCCGGAGATGCCGAATACTCTATCGGCCCGTCGCGGAGAACGAATGGAAAAACGCCCGAAACAGTGAAAAAGAGATTGCCGGCCATTGCCGTATCGAGAAGCAGCTTCTTTGGGCCTTCCGCCGGAAGCAGAAAACGCTTGTGCAATGTAGGTCTGAGCGGGTTCGAGACATCGTAAGAGTCGATCAGCGCGCCGCTGTCGGACGGAACGAGAAGTAAGTTGTCGAACAGAAACATCCTGCTCGCTGTGTCTTTCAATTGCAGTGTGTCGGCCGGCTTCGGTGCGGACACTGCTTTTTTTCCGACCACGTTCACAGTTGCGAAGTCGAAGTTCGACACGCCGCCGGAAGTCGCCTCCAGAAGGAACGAATAAACTCCGGGTTCTTTGGGGGTGATGGTGATTTTTGCCGCGCCGGGATCGGAAATGACGACTGACGGCCCGGCAATCTGCCGCCATCTGAGAGAGTTCTTGGCGCTTTCGGATGTTGCGGAAAGCTTTATGCCGTCGCCGACTGCTGCCGCAGATGGCGCTCCCTCGATTTTTGCCGTAACGCTTTCGCGTGCGCTCACGTTCCAATCGAGACCGATAACCGACGTTTCCATATTGTCCGATGCGAGCAGCCAGTCCGGCTTGGCGAGGTCTTCGGGTTTGAGTTTTGCTGCCGCAACCGCAACCGCCACATCCTCTCCTGCGTATCCGACTTCGGATAGAGACCCTTTCGACGACGTGATTTCGTATTTAGAACCGGGCGGGACTGTTACTTTAATCATTCCGCCGCCGGGCACGTCAATTTTAATATTGCTTTCGAGCAATACCGGCCCGGTCGCCGCCCCGATTGGGAATGCGCTCACTTTTATTTCCCGGCCTGTGCCTGACGGTATCCCGAAGACGTCGAAATACATGTTGTCGTTCGGTCCGTTGGAAAGGTAGCAGGCGAAGCTTTCCGCCGCCGTATCGATTTTTTTGTCGCCTCGGTTTATCCCGAAAACGGTATCGGGTTCTCCGGTATCGGAACCTCGCAGCGTGATCTGGTAAAAATCGGGTGTTGCGCTGAAATCCGCCGACGGCCCGAACGGGTACGCAAGCACGAACCGGATAGCGCCCGGCTGAGGGGAGTTTGCCGGATTCATCGCTTGGACTATATTTTGGGCGATTGTTTTTGTTTCCTGCGCGGGAACAACGAAGCTGTTGCTGAACGAATCTTTTCGTGCAGCCATGACTGCATTCATGGCCTCGGTGTAGCTGTCATAGACTTTCGGCGGCGACTTAAGGTCTTCCGGAACCAAAACGGCCTGCGAGCCGCCGGCCTCGATCGTCACATTGGCGGACTGGCTGTACAGCGGCTTTTTATTGTCGTACGTGCTTGTGAATGCCGCGATGCCGATCCGCGCTTTGCCTTCCTTCAATCCGGAGATGGTCAGTGCCATGTCGTCGCGCGCTATTCGCGATGCCGATGCCTCAACCGCGTTCTTCGGGGTCACCGTGACTTCGAAAGTGTCTCTTTTCACGAGCACTTCCGCCTCAGGGATGCCCGCGGTGTTCGACGGTACGGTTATTTTGTAAAAGCCGGGCATGACGGGTTCCGTGTTTGATTTTCCGATTGCGTAAAGGATGAAGACGGTCAGCGCCGGTTTGGGGAGCTCTTCTTTTTCTTCGAGGGCCGCGGCTGGCAGCGCGGAGATCAATAACAGCACCGCCGCGAGTGTCACGGCGAATCGTTTCAAATCGTTTCCCACAAAGCACCTCTTTTCCGAGGTTTGCCCCGCATTCGCGGAGACATTATTTAAAGATTTATTACAGATATTATTATATTGCGTTTTCGACGTATCTGAAAATGCCCGAGTGGCGGTTTTTTATTGTTGCCCGCGGTTATTTCAGCAGGCCGTTGACGATTACTTCGGTCGCCTGCTCTTCTGTAAGGCCGCGGCTGAGCAGCAGGTTGAGCTGCTCGCTGTCGATGCTGCCGATCGCCGCCTCGTGTGTTACCTTCGCCTTGTCGTTCGCGACGATCGCCACCGGCATCGCCTTCGCCTTCGCGTTGCGGCCGGAGATGATCTCGATGCAGTCCATGTGGCCGCGGGAGCCGTCGCCCTCTCCGACAATCTCGTTGATGATCTCGGTGTATGCGTTGTCGCGGATGACCATGCGGGTTTCGAGCAGAGCGCGCGAGTTCGCGCCGAGCAGGTGCGCCCGCTCTTTGATGATTATATTGTCGTCGAATTTACCATAAACCTTCGCGAGCATGTGGCAGATCGATTTCGGCCCGCACTCGATGTCGTAGTCGAACGCCATGCGGCCCACCGCGCCCTGAACGAGCGAGAAGCTGTTCGTGAGCTGCGCGCCCTCCGCGAGGAATATCTTCGCGTTCGGGATCACCCGCACCAGTCCGCGGTCGCCGTGCCAGTGCACTTCGTTGTATGTGTATTTTGAGTTCGGGCCGATCTTGATCTTAGCTTCCATCGCGTGCAGGACGTCCACCGCGTTCGGAAACAGGCAGTGCGCCTGAAGCGAAACTTCCGAGTCCTCCGCCGTCTCGATGTCGATGTTGATCCGCTGCGCCATTTCCTTCGAAAGCACGCCGAAGCAGAGGTGCAGAGGGTCCTTGAATTTATATCCGGCCAGAACGCGCAGTTTGACAAAAAGCTCTCCGTTACGAGTGTCGGCCTCCATCTCGGCGCCCTCGACGGCGTTCGCGCTGAGCACGTGGTCGTCGTTGATTACGAGACTTCCGATTCCCTTGTCGTGCAGGTTGTGTGACATCCCGCCCGCGAGTGAGTATGCTTCGTCTATGTTGCCAATCATTGTTGTGCGGCGCTCCCTTCGTATTTCGGCATGTTGACGGTTTCGCAGATGTCGCAGTGATTCTTGAAATAGACGATCGCCTCGCCCGGCCCGCACTCGCGGATTATCTTCGAGCCGCAGAGCAGTCCCGCGCGCGTGCTGATGTGCAGGATGTCCTCCTGATGCGTGATCAGCAGCACCGCGCCTTGCTTCGCAATTTTCTTAATCACTTTAAGAATCATCTCGATCGACACCGCGTCGATCCCCGAGTCCGGCTCGTCGAGGATGGCGATCTTCGGCTTCGACGCGAGCACGCTCGCGAGCTCGATCCGTTTCCGTTCGCCGCCGCTCAGCTTCGAGTCAAGCCCGCGCTCGAAATAGTCGCGCGCGCACAGGCCCACCGCGTCGAGGCATTCCGTGACTTCCTCCTCGGTGATGCCGTTGCGGCTGCTGATGCGGATGTACTCGCGCACTGTCAGCCCCTGCACGCCGATGTTCTTCTGCCAGCCGAGGATGATCCCGCGCTGCGCCCGCTCGGACACCGAGAGGTCGTTTATGCGCTCGCCCTCGAAGTAGATGTCTCCCGACTCCGGCTTGATCAGCCCGAGTATCACCGACGCGAGGGTGGACTTGCCGGTCCCGTTGCGGCCGAGAAGCGAGTATATTTCACCGCGCTCGACTGTCATAGACATGTTGTCGAATATTCTTTTCCCGTCGAAGGTCAGGTTAAGATTGCTTATCTGCAACATATTCATTCACGCTCCCGTAAAGCTGTCTCTTTAATATAACATCCGCATTATGAAATGACAAACTGAAACGGCGGACGGCGTCGCTGGCTGCGCGAAATTGTTATCGACCGGCGTCTGTGTTATGATTTTCATGCGAAAAATGCAGGTGGAAATCAGGCTCTCGAAGAGGCCGGCTTTTGAAAATTACGCTTCTAACTCCTCCGCCGCTCGACGGCAACCGCGTCGCTGACCGCGTCGCCGGATGCGCCTACGGGCTCTATCCGGTGCCGAACGTTTTCGAGTTGACGATGGCGGCTGTGCTCGAACGCGACGGCCACGACGTGCGCTATGTCAATTTCCCGATCCTCGAACGCGGCGAGGCGGAGTTCGACTCCTTCGCCGCGGGCGACGACAGCGCGCTGTACGCGTTCTATACGGTCAACCTCACCCGCGATACGGACCGCGCGGCCGCGCGCAGGATCATCACAAAGCGAAACGCACGCGTAGTCTTCTACGGGCCGTCGCCGAGTTACAACCCGGACGAGTTCCTAATCCATGAAAACTGCTACGTCGTGCGGGGCGAACCTGAGGCGAGCTTTTCGGAACTCGCCGCCGCGCTCGATCGTGGCGCCACGGATGCTCCGCCCGCGGGCGTGTCGATGCTTGTCGGCGGAAGCCCGGTCCACGGCCCGGCCCGGCCGCTGATCGAAGACCTCGATTTGCTCCCGTTCCCGGCGCGGCATCTCGTCAAAGATCACCGCGACAAATATTTCAACCCCAAACTCGGCGTGAAGCCGTTCACGTCCGTCTATGCCTCACGCAACTGCCGTTTCAGATGCGTGTACTGTGTGCCGTGTTCGCTGAGTTTCGCGCGCGAACTCGAACACAGAAGGCAGAACGACGGAAAAAAACCGCCGGTGGGCGTGCGGTCGGCGGAAAGCGTCGTCGCCGAATTCGAGTTGCTTGAACGCGACGGATACCGTAGCGCGGTATTCCTCGACGACCAGTTCATCTGGGACGAGGAGCGCACGGTGAAGATGTGCGAAGGGATCGGCCGCACCGGTATTGTTTGGGGCTGCGCGTCACGCGCGGACTTCATTACGGAGCGGGCGGTGGCGGCGATGGCGGCCGCGGGCTGCCGGTTCATCGACATAGGCGCGGAGTCGTTCGACCAGCGCATTCTCGACGACGTCCGCAAGGGGCTGAAAATCGAAACGGTAGAGAAAGCGATAAAGATAATACGCGGTCACGGAATCGACGCGAAGATCAACATACTCGTCGGCTGCAGCGCGCTCGAAACAAAGGAAACAATCCGCGCGAACAGGAAGATGGTGAAGAAGCTGAAGGTGGATCAGGTGATGTACAACATCGCCAACCCGTTTCCGGGCACCGAGCTTTATGATATTGCGAAGAGAGACGGCTGGTTCGTCGAGGGCGACTACCGGCCGAGCGACGTGCAGAAAGAGGCGATCATCCGGCTGCCGAACCTGACGCCGGAGGAACTCGTGAGCGAGGTGCGGCGCGCGAACGTGGCGTTTTTCCTGAGCCCGCGTTTCGTACTGAAGCACGTTTTCAGGTTCCGCAGCGCGTCGGACGTGATCGACGCCGCGCGCGCTATGAAAAAGAAGCTTTTCAAATGACAGACCTGTCCGTCGTCATCATAACTTACGAATCGCGCGCGCTGCTCGAGCAGTGTATCGGTTCGGTGCGCGCGGCGACGCATAAGGTGTCGTACGAGATAGTTGTCGTCGAGAACGGTTCATCTGACGGAACGGCGGAATGGCTGCGCTCGCAGCCGGACATCCGCGCGATTTTCAATGCGTCGAACAGGGGGGTCGCCCCCGCGCGCAATCAGGGGCTCGCGGCGGCGAAGGGCCGCTACCTGATGATACTCGATGCGGACACGGTCGTCGCGGACGGCGCGCTCGACACGCTCGTGGCGCGGATGGACGCGCGGCCCGATGCCGGGCTCGGTGCGCCGAAGCTGACCGACGCGGACGGCGCGCTCCAACTCACGTGCCGTTACTACCCGACGGTGTTCAGTAAGATTTACCGGCGGTTGCCGTTCGAGTTTGCCGGAAAGCGACTCGCGGACGAGTTTCTTGAGGGTGATCCGCACGACGCCGAGACCGAGATCGACTATGTGATCGGCGCATGCCAGATTTTCAGGCGTGAGGCATACGAGAAGGTCGGGCCGCTCGACGAGCGGATTTTCTACGGCCCGGAGGACATCGATTATTGCATCCGTATGTGGGCCGCGGGGTGGAAGGTCGTTTATTTCCCGCAGGCGGTGGTGAAGCATCTCGAACGCCGCATCACAAAGAAGCTGTTGTCGAAGACGACATTCAGGCACGCGGCCGGACTCGCATATTATTTCAGGAAATATGGTTATCTGACAAACACGGCGAAGTTGCCCGGAAGTAAAAGCAGCGGTAATAAAAGATGAAGATTAAGCGGAAGAAAACAAGGCGGATATACGTCGGAAGAGTAGCGGTGGGCGGCGGCGCGCCGGTGGCGGTGCAGTCGATGACGAAGACACAGACGCCGGATGCGGCCGCGACGCTGGAACAGATCGGGCGGCTCGATCGCGCGGGCTGCGAGATTGTGCGTGTGGCGGTGCCGGACAAACGCTCTCTTAAATCATTTAAACAAATAAAGGAATGCAGCCCGCTGCCGGTGGTTGCGGATATCCATTTTTTGCCGGAGCTCGCACTCGGCGCGCTCGACGCGGGCGCGGACTGCGTGCGTGTGAATCCCGGCAATATGGGCGGCGCCGTCGGCTTCCGGGATGTGGCGCGCACGGCGGCGCGGCTTGGGCGGTCGGTTCGTATCGGCGTGAATGCGGGATCGCTCGAACCGAAGCTCGCGAAAAACAATAAAATGCTATTGAGCGACAAGCTGGTGCGAAGCGCGCTTGTATATGCGGAGGCCGCCGAAAAGGCGGGACTGATGGATTACAAGCTGTCGCTGAAGGCATCGGACGTGACGGCGACGGTGGATGCGTACCGTCAGGTGTCTAAACTTACGGATGCGCCGCTGCATGTCGGGGTGACGGAAGCCGGATGCGCTTTTTCGGGGGCAATCAAATCGGGAGTCGGGATCGGGATACTTCTCGCGGAGGGGATCGGTGACACGATACGCGTGTCGATGTCGGAGGAGCCCGAGGTCGAGGTCCGCGCGGCGTGGGAAATTCTGCGCGCGCTGGATATCAGGCGGCGGGGGGTAGAAGTGATATCGTGCCCGACGTGCTCACGGACGACGGTGGATGTCGGTGCGGTGGCAGAGGAGATCGGTCGCGCGTCAGTTGACATAACGCAACCTGTGCGGGTGGCGGTGATGGGGTGCGAGGTGAATGGTCCCGGCGAGAGCAAGGGGGCGGACCTCGCGCTGGTGATGGATCGGAAGGGTTTTGCGAGGATATACGTTCACGGCGAGCCGGTGCGCAGGGTGAGCGCGGCAAAGAGCGTGCGGGAGATCGTGAGCGAAATGATAAAAATGACGGAGAAGATATAATTAATATTACACCCCAAAACAAGTTTTGGGGGCGGCACAAGAGCGCGTGTTACGGCGCGCGCAAAGAATGTTAAACGGGGCGGAATATGAAAAAGATAATCCTGATGGTGATTGCGGCGCTGGCTCTGCCGGTGATTGCTCATTGCGCGGACGTGAATATCGCGCCGAAGTGCAGAATTCAGGCGTCGGATATCGCGAACCCGGCGTGGGACCCGAGGAACGTTGCGGACAACGACATAGGCCCGACGCGCGGCTGGCTCGGCACGTTCGATCTTCAGAAGCCGCCGTGGGTACGGTTCGTATTTCCTTATCCGTCAACGGTGACGAAGATCAAGCTGCTGCCCGCGTCTTATACCGAGATAGAGTGGAAGCGGTACTCGCGCCCGAAAAAAATAACGGTGTTGGTAAAAGGAGACAAAACCGAGGCGAAGCAGGTTGACCTCGCGGACAAAGAAGACGTTTTCGCGGAAATACCGGTGGACATGGTCAATGTTTATGAAATTTCGATCGTGATCGACGAGATATATCAGGGAAAGAAGTATCCGGAGCAGACGGGATTTCAGGAGGTTCAGATACTTGTTCCGGACTCCGCTGAGGCGCTTGTGTCGGGTGAGGCGCAAGGCGGCTACGAGACGCTGCCGGACCCGGTGACGGAAACAAAGGAAGCGTTGAAAAAGGCGGCGGAAGCGGTGACAGACGATTCGGCGGAAAAGAAATCCGACATTAAGAAACCGCAGGGAACGATATCGCCGGACGAGAAGGAGATTCTCGACCTGATGCGCAAGCTGCTGGATAAGCTGGAACAAAAGTTTCTGGAAGATTGATATAATTAATAGGCAGAAGGGAAAGAGATGCAGTAGCGAGGATAGAGTAGCGAGTAGCGAGGAAAAAGCAAAAACAAATATTAGAGTAAAGAATACATATAACCGAGCCGTGCGCGTAAGCAAGCGGTCACGCTGAAGGATATATTAACAAAGCAAATAAGACGGAAAGAGCAGGGTTCGGCAACGTGATTTTGTCGCGATGCTCGTGCAGCTTTGAAGCGGCATAATGGGAAATTATCCGCCGGAAGCGGCGGTTTTGGAGATGACTGAAAATGGCTTACTACGATTATTACTGTGACAAATGCAAGAAGCAATTCGAGATACAGTGCTCGATCAGCGACGACCGTAGCTGGGTGAAGTGCGAGTACTGCGGGAGCGGCAAGGTGCGGCGGATATACGACAGCATACTTGTGCCGAAGAAGTCGGGCGGCGGCTCCTCATACGCCGGGGCGTCTTCCGGCGGCGGGTGTTCGTCGTGCTCGTCGCACAACTGCTCGAGCTGCCACTGACGTCGGCTGAGCGAACAAAAAAGCGCGCCGGGAGCGCGGGAGAGGTGACAATGAGGGACGAACTGAAGTTTCCGGAAGGGTTTATCTGGGGTACGGCGACGGCCGGTCATCAGCTCGAGGGCCACAACGACAAGTCGGACTGGTGGAAGTTCGAGCAGGAGGGCAAGATCAACGATGGTACGATATCCGGCAGGTCGGTGGACTACTGGAACCGCTATGAAGAGGACCACGCGATCATGTCAGGATTCGGCTGGAACGGATTCCGGCTGGGGATCGAATGGGCGAAGCTGGAGCCGGAGGACGGCCGTTTCGACCGGGGCGCGATAGAGCATTACAGGAAAATATTTGAATCGCTTAAACGCAATAATCTAAAAATATGCCTGACGCTTTACCACTGGGTGCTCCCGCTGTGGTTCGCCGAGCAGGGCGGCTGGGAAAACCCGAAAGCGGTGGACCGCTTCATGAAATTCGCAGAGGTTGTCGTGAAGGAGTTCGGCGAGTACCCGGAGCTGTGGGTGACTGTGAACGAGCCGACGTCGCCGAGCGTGGGCGGCTATCTGATCGGCTACTTTCCGCCGGAGAAGAAGTCGTTCCCTGCGTACTGTCTCGTTATGAACAAATATCTGCGCGTGCATGCGAAATGCCACGAGCTTATCCACAATGCAGCGCCGCGTAACGCGTCGGGTGGCCCGGCAATGGTGAGCACTGCTTACGCGTATCAGTACATGGCGCCGTACGGGACGCCGGGCTTCGCGGGTGCGGTGGAGAGTCTCGCGGCGCCGATCGCGGCGTATCTGAGCTACCGCGCGTGGGACAAGTCGATCACGACGGGCCGCGCGCAGTTGCCGTTCGGCATCGAGCTGATTAAGAGCCTGAAGGACAGCTATGACTACTGCGGGGTTAACTACTACACGCGGATGGCGTGGCGGTTCGACCCGGCGAACAAAGAAAAGATTTTCGATCCGTACGCGATACACGAGGGGATCGAGAGAAACGAGATGGGCTGGGAAATTTTCCCGCCGGGGTTCCACAATATTCTCCGCGAAGTGTGGGACACGTTTCACAAACCGATCTACATCACCGAGAACGGCGTCGCGGACGGCGACGATAAAATGCGCCCGACGTACACGCTCGAACACCTCGCACAGATCCATAACGCGATCTCCGAGGGGATCGACGTCGCGGGATATTTCCACTGGTCTTACATAGATAATTTCGAGTGGCGCGAGGGGTTCGAGAAGAAGCTCGGGCTGATCGCGTGCGACTACGCCGACCCGGAACTGAAACGCGTTCCGAGGAAGAGCGCGCACATGTATTCCGAGATAGCTCGTGGCAACGGCATCACTCGCGAGATCGTGGAGAAGTACGCGCCGAATGCTATGGACGGCGTATTCGGTGACAAGTGGCGGTTGCGTTGACGCGGCGGGATGTTTGAGATGTCCTGTCCGAGGATATAATAAATATACAGGTGATTCCTGATGGCCGACAGGTCACTCAACGACATTCTCGCGAACGTGCTGCTGCAGGCGATGGCGGCGAATTTCAATCTGCGCCATAAGTTCCGCAAGTATCTCAAAGAGCGCGGCGGCTGGGCGAAATTCAAGATAGGCATCCGGACGGAAAACGACACGGTGCGGCAGTGCATCAGCTTCTCGGACGGCTGGGTGAAGGTGTCCGCCGACATCCCCGACGACGCCGACGCGGTGATGATTCTCAAGGACGACGACGTCCTGATGAAGATGCTGAAGCTGCCGCCGAACGAGGTTCTCAACCTGCTTCTGAAAAACCAGATGCGGATATCGGGCAACCTCGCGACGATGAGCCGTTTCAACTTTCTACTTTCGCTGCTCCTCGAAGGAATCCACAAAGACAAAAATGGGAATAGGAACGAAGACAGCGGCTCGAACGGAGCGCGCGGCGAGGACTCCGGACGCACGGATAATCTTGCGGAGCGCGGGAAACAGCGGCTCGCCGGATCGCGCTCGGACGCGGTTGAGTTTCTCGACGACTCGTATCTCTCGAAATATTCTCTCGAAGATTTTCCAAGGCTGAAAAAGTTTCTCGACATACATCTGACAACAAAACCGGAGGTCTGCCACGAGCGAGCGAAGCTGCTCACGGACTGGTTTCGTGTGAATGGTTTCGAGACGGACCGTTCGGGCAAGCCGTGGGCGCCGGAACTGAGGCAGGCGCACGCTTACCGGTTCATGATGGGCAACCGCCGGCCGATAATCCGTAAGGACGACCTGATCGCGGGTACCACGACGACGAAGGAGATCGGAGTCGTGATGTACCCGGACACGAGCGGCACTCTGCTGTGGAGCGAACTGAAGTCTGTCCCCGACCGGCAACTCAATCCTTACGCGATTTCCGAGGACACGGCGAAAATACTCCACGAAGACGTATTCCCGTTCTGGGAGAAGCGGAACGTGCGCGAGTGGGTGCGGCGCGAGTACGGCGAGCCGCTGTGCCAGAGGATGGACGAGCGGTTCGCGGTGTATTTCCTGTGGAAAAATGTTGCTCTTTCGCATACGATAGCCGATTTCCCGAAGCTGCTGCA
>CAYPEK010000001.1:179741-201042 GCA_964409645.1 uncultured bacterium
TACATGCGCTGCACGGATCACCTTCCGATGATACCCGACATCGGCAACTTCCTGTTCGGCGGCAGCTCGTCCGATCAGGCGATCACGCTCGGCGGCCAGACGCCCGACGGCAAGAGCGCGGTCAACGACATGACCTACATCTTTCTCAAGGTCACGGAGATGCTCGGCATCCGCGACCCGAACGTGAACGCGCGTTACACGCCCGGCGTGAACTCGGACACCTATCTGAAACGGCTTTGCGAAGTCAACAAAATAACGACCGCCACACCGTCGATGCACAACGACAACGCGGTGCTGGCGTCGCTCGCGGAGTTCAATTACCCCGTCGAGCACGTGCGCAACTGGTCGGCCACCGGCTGCGTTGAGCCGACGGTTTCCGGCCGCCATATCGGCCACACAAACTGCATGATGATGAACATGGTCGCGGCGCTGGAGATGGCGATGAACGACGGCCGCCACCCGCTGATGGAATGGGACCTCGGTCCGAAGACGGGCGGCCTGCGCGACGGCGACTTCCCCACATTCGAGAGTTTTTTCGAGGCTTTCGAGAGGCAATATAAGTTTCTGATTAACAACTCATGTGAATACAATAACATGCTCGGCCGCGGACACAGCGTCGTGAGGCCGACGCCGCTGCTCTCGTCGATGATAGAGGGCTGCACGACGTCCGGCCGCGACGTGACAAAGGGCGGCGCGATGTACAACAGTTCCGGCGCGGCCTGCATCGGGCTCGCGGACATCACCGATTCGCTGATGGCGATAAAAAAGGTCGTCTATGAAGAAAAACGCGTCACGTTTCAGGAGCTGAGGCGCGCCGTGGCAACTAATTTCAAGAACGATCAGCCGCTTCTCGCGCACATACTTACGCGCGTGCCGAAGTTCGGGTCGGGCGACGCGGAGGCGCTCGCGGTCGCGACCCGCGTTGCGAAGTTCTCACACGATACTTATGGCGCGAACACGAACTTCCGGGGCGGGAAGTACACAGCCGGGTTCTGGTCGATGTCGAACCACGTTGCGTTCGGCGTGCTCTCCGGCGCGCTGCCGTCGGGCCGGCTCGCCGGGAAGCCGTTCACTCCGGGCCTGACGCCGGAGCCGGTCGCGTCGGACAACCTGCTCGACCCGATCCGCGATGTTGCATCGCTGAAGCCGGAGTACATGAACAACAACATCGCGTTCAACGTGAAGGTTGTGCCGGGCGCGGGCGACACGCACGAGCGCGCGGTGGACAACATCTTCTCTTACGTGAAGACTTATTTCGATCTTGGTGGGATGCAGATGCAATTGAACGTGGTGACGTCGGAAACGCTGCGGGATGCGATGAGGCACCCGGAGAACTACCGCAACCTGCTAGTGCGGATATCCGGATACAACGCGTATTTCGTGACGCTGAACCGCGACATGCAGCTTGAGCTCATCGAACGCGCCGAGTACAGGGTTTAGCATTCCAATACCTCTGAAAAGAACTTGTTTACCTAAAATGCAAATGTCCGGATTTGAAATGGGCGCGTGCAACGCGCCCCTACGCACCGGATAATGATATCCCGGATTCGTCAATAAAGAAACGAATCCGGGGCGATGTTCATAGCGGTGAACTGCTTCGTTGTCGGCACATTTTATTGTTCATGTACATCCCAGTACACTCACTGCAAAAATGTACCTTCCGCCTCGCATTTCATCCGCTCTAAATCATCGCAACCAAATCCTAAGGCGGATTTGAGTATGTAGGGGCACGTTGCACGTGCCCCCATGAGACCGATTTGCCGTGTTGAATTTTTATCGGGATTTGAAATGGCATTTTTCTCCGTGGTAGTTATAATAAGAAAGCATTTTTGCTATGGAAACAGTATCGAAACAGAACGGGCAGCAGGCGGCAAAGAAGAGCACGCCTCTGATTTTGTATCTGAAACGCAACTGTCTCGACGACGGCCCCGGCATCCGCACGACGGTGTTCTTCAAGGGCTGCCCGCTCAAGTGCGTTTGGTGCCACAACCCCGAAAGCCAGTCCGCGAAAACCGAGCTGTCATTCGACGCCGACAAGTGCATCGGATGCCGGACGTGCATCTACACGTGTAAGCGGAAGGCGATCAGCCTCGACAATCGAGGCTACGTGGACCGCGCGAAGTGCAACCTGTGCTTCAAATGCGTGGAAGAGTGCCCGTCGCAGGCGATGGAACGGATGGGCGTTCCGGCGGACATGACGGAGATTCTCGAAACGATTAAAAAAGATATCCCGTTCTATAAAACATCAGGCGGCGGGGTGACTCTCTCCGGCGGCGAGCCGGCGATGCATGGGCAGTTCTGCGCGGAACTGCTCGCGGAATGCAAATCGCTCGGCGTACACACGCTGCTGGAGACGTGCGGCGATTTCGACTTGCAGAAGTTCCGCGCGACGATGTATCCGCATCTCGATGCGATTTACTACGACATCAAGCTGATGGACAAAGAGCAACATAAACAGTATTGCGGCGCGGGCAACACGCGCATTCTCGATAATTTCCGGCGGCTCGCGCAGCTCGCCCGCGACGGCGGCGCGACTGTCTTGCCGCGCGTGCCTCTCGTGCCCGGCATAACGGACACCGACTCGAATCTGTCGCTGATCGCGGCGTTCCTGCGCGGATGCGGCGTGGAAGAGGTGGCTCTGCTCGCCTATAACCCAACGTGGCTGAAGAAGGTTGTGACTCTCGGCCGCAAAGCGGAATACGACTGCTCGAAATGGATGCCCGCTTCCGAAATCTCACGTTGCGCCGCACACTTCGAAGGCTTCAAAATCCACGGCGCCGGCTGATGGCCGCGAAAGAAGCATGAAAACCTTTTTTGAAAAAAAGGTTTTCAAACTTTCCAAAAAACTTTAGTTTCGGGTTTATCGCAAGAGGCACGTTCAACGTACCCCTACGATGATGGTAATGGGGAGGTTGTTGCGGAAGGCTGAATACGCGAAATCGAAGTTTTTAGGAAAGGGGTTCGGGGAATAACCTTTTTTTCAAAAAGGGTTTTCCACGACTCAAAAAAGGTTTTCGCAATTATTTCGAAGTTTTTTTGGATGTCTTTTTTCCGGAGTCGCCGTAAATCAACTTTTCAGCTTTTTGGAGAACGCTGTGTATCTCGTCGATTTCGTGCCCGTATTTATCGAGTGTTTTCAGGACCGGTTTGAGGTCTTCCTCGGACAGGATTCCGTCCGGATCGTGTTTCGTTTTTGACATTTAGTACGCCTTCTTAATTTTGCTTCTGACAGACATTGTATCAGCAACGGAATTTTTTTACCACGGAGTTTTCGTCACAAAGGCGGTTATTGTGTTATAATCTTTCTGCCTTTAAAAAACGACGAGGTTTGCCGGAGATGGAAATAGACAGACAGGATCGGCAGGGCGCGGTGGTGTTGTCGCTGAAGGGTGAACTGGATTTTAACACCGCAAAGGCTTTCAACGAGACGATTGCGAAACTGATCGAGGAGAATATGCAGAGAATAGTCATCGAAATGAAAGGGCTCGCGCATGTGGACAGCATGGGCCTCGGCTCGATCACCAAGCTCTGGAAAATCGCCGACCAGCAGGGGTTCGCGCTGATTCTCGCGGATGTGCCGAAGAACATCCTCAACCTCATTAAACTCGTGAATCTCGACCGGCGGATTCTGATTTACGACAGCGTCGAGGAAGCTCTCGTCTGAGAGCCGCGCTACGCATTAACCCATCGATAGTTAAATCCGGATTTTAGTTTGTGCTTCGTTTTCCCACACGCGCTGGAGGTATGAGTGGAACGCGACGGCGTCCTTGTGGAAGGAGTGCGGCGCGCGCGGGATGAGTTCGAGATAGACGCACCAAGGCTCTTCCTTGTTCTCGAAAACATGCTGCCTGAAGATGAAGAATCCCTGAAGAGATTCGACGAACATGAACGAGAAGTAGTTGTCGAAGTTGTCGATCGGCGGTTGGAAGTTGAAGGCGTGCGTGATATCGAACCGGAATCCGGGGCGCGTGTATGCGTAGTATCCGGTGGGGTTTGCTTCGAACGTCATAATTTCCTCGTCGCGATAGAATGCGTTTTGGAGATTATCGAGAAAATCCATAGAGCCACCGTCGCGCCGCCGGGCAGGCTGTTTCCGCGCTTCGATTTCCATTATATCCCGCGTGTTGTAGAATTTACAGGGTGTTGGGGTCAGGCCATGAATTGTGAATTGAGATGAATCGATTTGAAATCCTGATACCGAAAGTAATGCGTGTATATTCGTGAATCGCTCAATTCACAATTCACGGCCTGACCCCGAAACTGCGGCGGTGTGTCATGGTTAAGAAATCCGAGATTGCTCTGCAGACGAAGGGTAACGGCGCGATGGCGGACATCACGGACGATGTAGCGCGCGCGGTGTCCGAATCGGGTATGAGTGACGGCATAGCGGTGGTTTTCGTTCCGGGCGCAACGGGTGGCCTGACGACGATCGAATACGAGGGCGGTCTCGTGCGCGATTTTTCCGAACTGATGGAGCGGCTGGCGCCGGAGAGCCGGGACTATCATCACAACGAGCGCTGGGGCGACGGTAACGGCCACTCGCACGTTCGCGCGTCGCTGCTGGGGCCGTCGATCACGGTTCCGTTTTCGGACGGGCGTCTGACGCTCGGCACATGGCAGCAGATTGTGTTTGTGGATTTCGACACTCGGCCTCGTGCGCGGAAGCTGGTTGTGCAGCTTGTGGGCGAGTAAAGAAAAAGGTATTGGGGTCAGGCCATAAATTTTGAATTGAGATGGGCTGATTTAGAATCACGATACCTATGGTTTTTAAAGTTCGCTCAATTCACAATTCACGGCCTGACCCCTGCACGGAGGCACAGAGAAAGATAAAAACGAGAACAATAAAGATAAAAAATTGAATGAATATATTAAACGCAAACAATATATTCTGATTAGTGGGACAAATGAAAAAAGAAGAATCGAAAAGCAAGATACCGGTCGTGTCGCTTGTGGGGCGTCCGAACGTGGGCAAGTCAACGCTGTTCAACCGGCTGATAGGGCGGCGGATAGCGATTGTGGACGACACGCCGGGCGTGACGCGGGACCGGATTTTCGGGCGTTGCGAGATGGGCGGCGTGCCGGTGTACCTTGTGGACACGGGCGGAATTTCGTCGTACGCGGACAAGTCGGAGATGGACCGGAACGTCGAGAAGCAGGTGATGACGACGTTCGAGGATTCGGACTTGGTCGTGTTTGTCGTGGACGCTGTTGCGGGGCTGATGCCTGAGGACGAGTATGCGGCGAACGTGCTGCGGCGGTACCGGCGGCAGGTGTTGCTGGTTGCCAACAAGGCCGACAACGAAAAGCTCGCGGCGGCCGCGGCGGCGGATTTCTACAAGCTCGGTTTCGGCGAGCCGACGCCGGTTTCGTCCGCGCATGGGATAAACATCGAAGATCTAAAGCAAAAGATAGCGCCGCTGCTGCCGCCGGTCGAGGTTGCGGTGCGCACCGGGCCGCCGCTTAGGTTCTGCGTGGCGGGCCGGCCGAACGTGGGTAAGTCGTCGATCGTCAACGCAATTCTCGGAGAGGAGCGGTGCGTGGTTTCGTCCGTGCCGGGCACGACGCGCGACCGCGTGGACACCGAGTTCGAGCGCGACGGCCGCCATTTCGTGATAGTGGACACCGCCGGCATAAGAAAGCACAGGACGAGGATGGATCGGCTCGAATTTTTCAGTTCGACGCGTGCGCGCCGCGCGATCGTCGAGTCGGACGTCACGGTGCTCGTGCTCGACGGGCAGGAGGGCATCCTCGAGGGCGACAAGAAGGTGGCCGCCGAGATCATGGATATGAAGAAGGGTCTCGTGATCGCGGTGAACAAGATGGACCTGATCGAGGAACCGGATTTCGAGCGCTTCACGAACTACCTCGGCAGGGAGGCTCCGTTCCTGCGGTATTCTCCCGTTATTTACATGTCGGCGCTGAAGGGCGAGGGCATCGGCGACTTGCTCGACATGCTGATCGAGGTGAACGTGCGGATGAACGAAATGCTTCCGCTCGAACTGCTCAGAAACGTGATTTACGACGTGCGCGCGCTGTACTCGCCGCGCTCGAAGGGCACGCGCATCGGAGAAATCAAGAGCGTCACGCACGACCGCACGAACCCGCCGCGGATAGTGATCCGTGTAAACGATACCGAGCTGTTCCAGCCCGCTTATGTGCGGCTGATCGAGAATCAGATAAGGTCGGTGTTCAACCTGCAGGGTGTGCCGCTCGACCTGACTCTGACGTCGCCGCCTAAGAAGAGCAACAAGCGGCCGACCCGGTCATGAATCTATAGGGGCGTGTGCAAAGTGCTCCTACGAAGCGGCAGAATAATTAGTAGCGGCGCGTTGCACACGCCCCATTCCGCGAAATAGCCGCAGATCAAACGACATGTAAGCGCAGACAAAACTACGAGTAAAGTTTTCTAAGAATATACAGATACTATTAATAGGCGACATGGCCGTACGTGTTTTTTTTAAAGATTTCCGCGCGTTGCCGGTAGCGCCCGGCGGCGCGGCGAAACGGAAAATTCGATGGAGAACTATTATTTCTATCTTTTGATATTTGCTGCCGCTCTTGTGGTGGCTGTGTTTACGACGCCGCAGTTCATCAAGCTCGCGGTGAAACTCGGGGCGGTGGACCAGCCGGGGCCGCGCCGCGTGAACGTCAAACCGATCACGCGCATGGGCGGGCCGGCGATGTTCCTCGGTTTCACGGCGGCGGTTGTTGTGGCTGTTATTCTGCGCAAGGTGCCGCCGATGTACGCGATCGGCGTGTTGTCGGGCAGCGCGATCGTGTTCGGGGTCGGCCTCTGGGACGACCTTCGCTCGCTGAAGCCGGTGCCGAAGCTGCTCGCGCACATCACCGCTGGCTGTGTCGCCTTCGGATTCGGTGTCCGGATTTCGTTCGTGACCAATCCGTTCGGCGGCGGCATGATAATTCTCCCGGAATGGGTTTCGTTAGCAGTCACCGTATTCTGGCTGATCGGCACGACGAACGCGATGAACCTGATCGACGGGCTGGACGGACTCGCTGCCGGGATCGTAACCATCGCGACGCTGACGTTCTTCCTCGTCGCCAACGGCCACGGGCAGACGGACAGCGCGCTGATGTCGCTCGCGCTCGCGGGCGCGGCGGGCGGTTTCCTACGCTGGAACTTCTATCCCGCCAAAACGATCATGGGCGATTCCGGCGCGTACTTCCTCGGATTCACGGCGGCGGCACTCGCCGTCAACGGAGCGTTCAAAAGCACAACCGCGATCACTCTGCTCGTGCCGATTTTCGCGCTCGGGCTTCCGATATTCGACACAACGTTCGCGATCGCCCGCCGGCTGCACGACCACAAACCGGTGATGCACGAGGCGGACAAGAAGCACGTACACCACAGGTTGCTCGCGTCCGGCTTCAACCACCGTCAGACGGTGATGGTATGCTATCTGATCACGCTTGCGCTCAGCGCGGCCGCACTCGCGATCGGGAAGGAATGGCTGCTCGCGGTGTATCTCTTCGCGGCGGTGGTGGCGCTGGTGGTGTTGCTGATCGGCGTCGGAAAAGTCGTCAAAAGAAAAAAGGAAAGAGTCGAAATAAACTAGGCATGGAAAAGCTCAAGGTGTGTTCGGTCTTCGGCACGCGTCCGGAGGCGATAAAAATGGCGCCGGTGGTGCTCGAGCTGCTCAAGCGCCCGGAGTGCGACCATAAGCTGATTGTCACCGGCCAGCACCGCGCGATGCTCGACCAGATGCTCGCGCTGTTCGGCCTCAAGCCGGACTACGACCTCAACATAATGCTCGCGCGGCAGACGCTGACGCAGATCACGACGCGCGCGCTCGAAGGAATGATGGGCGTGCTCGAAGAGGCGCGGCCGGACGTCGTGCTCGTGCACGGCGACACTTCGACGTCGTTCGTGGCGTCGCTCGCGGCGTACTACGCGCAGACGGCGATCGGGCACGTCGAGGCGGGCCTTCGCACCGGCGAGCGCTACAATCCGTTCCCGGAGGAGATGAACCGCCGCCTCACCGACGCGCTCGCGGACATTTATTTCGCACCGACGGTTTCCGCCAAAGAGCAGCTCCTGCGCGAGAACATCGAGCAGCGCCGCATTTTTGTCACCGGCAACACGGTGATCGACGCGCTGCTGATGGTCGCCGGGCGGCCCGCGCCGACGGACCTGATTCCGGATGTGCCGGCGGACGCCGACGTCGTGCTCGTCGAAGCGCACAGGCGCGAGAACCTCGGCGAACCGATGCGAGAGATATGCCTTGCGATCAGAGACGTCGTGCGTGCGGAACAGAACACGCACATCGTCTTTCCGGTGCACCTCAACCCGGCGGTGCGAGATACCGTGTTCGACGTGCTCGAAGGTGAGCCACGCGTGCACCTTCTGCAGCCGCAGGACTACCTGCCGTTCGTCATGCTGATGAAGCGCGCGAAAGTGATAATGACCGATTCGGGCGGAATTCAGGAGGAGGGCCCGTCGCTGAAGCGGCCTGTTCTCGTTCTCCGAACGGCAACAGAGCGACCGGAGGCGGTCGCCGCGCGCACCGCGATTCTTCTCGGACACGACAGGGAGAAGATCGCCGACACAACGCTGCGGCTTCTCAGGGACGATGCGTTTTATAAGGAAGCGACAAGTTCGGCTAACCCCTACGGCGACGGCGCCGCTTCGAAACGGACCGTCGATGCGCTCCTGTATTTCTTCGGGCGAACCCAGACGCCGCCGGATGAATTTTCATTTTAAACATTAGAAACAGCCAATTCAAATTCTGTCGATTTTATGTTGTAGTCCCATAGCGGATAATTAGTTGACAATAGTTTATTATTGTTGTTGCAATATTTGTGAAGTTGTTCAACGTTTTGTATTTAATATGTAGGGCGGGGTCGCCGTACCCCGCCGACGTATCACCCGACGAAACTGCCTCGGAGAAAACATCTTAAGCATCCAGAAATGATATTGATAATATCATGCTAAGAGGAAATATATTATGGATAATCCGGTGAGAGCGGGACTATGTAAGACCGCAGAAGATTGGCTCTATCAGGGTGAACTGTATTTGTTTGAGTATAAGAGGGTTTCCGGGTGAAAGTTTTTGATGAAATGTTACGGATGGCAAAACGTTACGTCGGCGGGGTGCGGCGACCCCACCCTACATCAATTTTATATTGCGGTTAAAAGGCCTTGTTCAGATAACATCCATTCGCGTTAAAACAATCATGCAAGATGGTCGAAATATTCTAGAGGTATTGAAATGCTGATTACTATATAATTTTTCGGACGATGCAACGGGGAGGTTTGTATGAAAACTCACACGGAATATCTTTGGTTCGAGACGAAGAAGAAACGAGATTACATAAACATTACGGGGCAGGTGGATGAGGCGCTGCGGAAGAGCGGGATTCAGGAGGGAATGGCGCTTGTGTCCGCGATGCACATAACGGCCGGAGTGTACGTCAACGACGCCGAGGACGGGCTGATTCAGGACATTGACGAGTGGCTTCAGAAACTCGCGCCGGAGGGGCCGGACTACCGGCACCACCGCACGGGCGAAGTGAACGGCGACGCGCACTTGAAGAATCTTCTCATCGGGCATGAGGTGATTATCCCGGTCACGAAGGGCCGCCTCGATTTCGGTCCGTGGCAGCAGGTGTACTACGCTGAGTTCGACGGCCGCCGCCGGAAACGCCTTATCATCAAAATCATGGGCGAATGAAAAGATAGTGACCGGTAAAAGATCAAAAGCAGGGCACGACATTTATTTAATGCCCGTTTTCCACACTATCAGATTTTCCAATGCTCTGACGGCTTCTTTCTTTTGATGTGTTGGCCTGAGCATCTTTTTTTGGATAAAATAAGCCAACTATAAAAATGCGGAGGGCGTGGATATGCGGAAGGCCCTGTTTGTGATTCTTGCGGCCGCGGCGGTGTTTGCGGGTACGGCGCGTGCGGAGCAGTTGACGGTCGGCAATAAGGCGGTGACGCGCACATTCAATCTCGAAGAGGGCCGGTTCAGGACGGTTTCCTTCACGAACAATCTCACCGGCGGCAAACTCTCGGTTTCGGGGCCCGAGTTCGAGGTTGTTTTCATGGACGGGAAACGAACTACGTCTGATTATATGCTTGCGAGGATGAAATCGCGGTCGGACGACGGGACGTCGTTTGTAGTGTCGTTCGAGGGCGCGAACATGAAAGCGGAAGCGTCGTACGAGGCGCCGGCCGGCGGCCAACTCATCAGGAAGAGTTTGAGAATCTGCAACGGCGAAGCGATGGATGTCACTGTCGATTCGATGATTGTGGAGAATTTCGGCGCTGTCGCTGGTGCGCAACACGGCGGCATGGGACAGCCGGTGATGGCGGGCGATTTCTGGTTCGGCCTCGAGTCTCCGGTGGGATACGACGATGTTAAAGACGGAGTGGTGACGCTGTATCACTATCCGGGATGGAAGCTGGACCCGGGCAAGTGCGACGAGTCATTCGCGGCGGCGGCCGGTGTTGCGGAAGCGGGACAGATCGAGGAGGCGTTCAAGGATTATGCGGATTCGATCCGCTATATGGTGAAGCCGCACCTGCTGTACAACTCATGGTACGACGTGCGCTCGGAGGGGATGAGCGTTAAGAAGTTCGAGGACGTTTACGAGCAGTTTCGAAAAGGGTTGGGCAAGTACGGTGTGAAGCTGGACTATCTCGTCGTGGACGACGGCTGGCAGGAGCACGACAGCATCTGGGGCGCGAGCAAGAGGACGTTCCCGGACGACTTCAAGCCGCTGAACGACATACTGAACCGCGGCGGAACCGAGCTCGGAATATGGCTCCCGCTGTGCGGCTACGGTCTGAACGCCGCATGGGGACGGCAGTTCGGCTACGAGGTGAACGAAAGCACGAACACGTATTACTGCCTCGCGGGTCCGAAGTATAACGAAGTTCTGCGTGTGCGGCTGCGCGAGCTGATCGAGAAGGACGGCGCACGCTATTTCAAGCACGATTTCAATTTCCTGATATGCAATGACAAGGATACGAAGTGGCCGGCGACGGATCGGCACAGCTACGAGGCGAACACGGTGGCCGAGGAAGGGCTGCTCGATTTTCTGCACAGCGTGAACAAGGACGTCTATCTGAACGTGACATCGTACATGTGGCTGAGCCCGTGGTGGCTGTCGCACGCGGACACGCTGTGGATCGGCAGTTCGGACTACGGCTGGGACAAGGCGACTGTGTCGCTCGAACCGCGCGACTGGGCGATTAACTACGTTGACGGCTGGGTGTACCGCAGGATCATCGAAGAGGGCGCGCGGTTCCCGATCAATGCGCTGATGACGCACGGTATCATCGACGGCTCCATCAACCGGCTAGGCGGCGAGGACGAAGGTTTCCACACGTGGGCGGACAATGTGATCATCTATCTCGGGCGCGGAGTTTACATGCGCGAGTTGTATCTATCGCCGGAGCTCATGGATGATCCGAAATGGGCATTCCTTGCACAGGCGGATAAATGGGCAAACTCGAACAACGCGGTGTTCGCGCGCACGCAGTGGATTGGCGGCGACCCGCGAAAAGCGGAGCCTTACGGATACCGTCACTACGGCGGGGGAGCCGAGCTTTTCGTGCTGCGCAATCCGGGGATGGAGCCGGCGGCATACGATCTGCCGCTCAAGGACGGGATGGCGCTCGAACAGGTTTATCCGTATCCGGGGACTGTCCCCGGCGGCGGCCATGTGGTGCTGAGCGGGCTGGATGTTGCGGTGCTGCGTCCTGTTGACAAACAGCGATTTGAAAAGGCGGGGTTGCCGGTGGTCGCGTCTGAGTCGTCGCCGAAATGGGCGCTCGCACCCGAGACGCCGGGTAGGCTCTGCGCGGTCGAAAACGATTCGTATGTTTGTAAGGTACGAGTGACCGCGCCGGAGAATGACGCGCCTGTGTTTTACGCGGCGCTCTACACGGGCAGCGAGTACATGGTGAGCCGCGTCGAGATTGACGGCGGGAGCGTGTCGTCGAGCGAGGGGCTGGGCTGGCGGCTGTTCAAAAAGAAGCTCGGCGGCGGGAGCAGGACAGTTACGGTGAAGATTCCGCTGCGTGCGGCGCTGGAGTCGCCGTTCGCGGAGTTGAAATACAAATTCACTTGCTATTTAGAAACGAATCAGCCGGTTGAAGGGAAGAAGTCGCTCAAGGCGGGCGCGCTGACGGAAACGGACGAACTGCCGCCCATGCGCGATCCGGGAATGCGCCGCGTCGTGCTGTCGATCCCGGCGGATCAGCAGGCCGCGCTCGATTTCTCGTCGGATGAATTCGGCAAATGGGCGGCGCCGACGGCCGAGGATCTGAAGAGAATAACCGCAGCGAAGATCCGCATAGAGGTATTCGGGGCAAAGAACGGTACGGTACGTTCGATATTGCTGAACAGCCGTCCGGCGGGCGGCGTCCCGAACAACAATTTCCCGTACATAATTTGGCAGGCATATACTATCGACGTTCCGGAAACCGCGTTCAGCGGAATTAAGCCCGAAAACAAGCTGGCGGTCAGCGATCTGACGGGCGGGCCGCTGAAGTTCAGGAACGTGTCACTCGCCGTGCAGCTCGCGGACGGCACTTGGCGCTCGACGAATGTGTCGGATGTGGTGCAGACAATAGGCTCTTCTGATTGGGAATACGCGGAAGGCCCGGTGGCGAAGAACACGACCAAACCGATTGTGCTGAAGTTTTAAAAGCAGAATATAGAATACAGAATTTAGAATATAGCGAAAAAGCAAAAAGATTGAGGCGCTTGTTTTTTTATATTTATTGCGGTTTTTTTACTGCTGTATTCTATATTCTCTATTCTATATTCTCATTTTTAATATTTTGTGCTTTGACGGTTCCGTTTGACACTCCATGGGGCATTTCCTACACTATCTTCTATGATTGCGATAATTGACTATGGAATGGGTAATTTAGGAAGCGTTCAGAAGGGGTTCGAGAAAGCGGGGCTGGACGCGCGGGTCGTGACCGCGGCGAAAGATGTGCGGGACGCGAGCGGTGTTGTGCTGCCCGGCGTCGGCGCGTTCGCGGCGGCGATGGAGAACCTCGAAAAGAACAACCTCACGGGCGTGATTCTCGACCAGATCGCGGCGGGCAAGCCGTTTCTCGGAATCTGCCTCGGCCTGCAGATGCTGTTCGAGTACAGCGAGGAGTTCAAGCGCGTGCCGGGCCTCGGGTTGTACAAGGGCAAGGTGGTGCGGTTCACGGGCGACATGAAGGTGCCGCACATGGGCTGGAACCAACTCGAATTCAAGAAGCGGCCGCCGGTGTCGGAAGACATTCCGGACGGTTCGTTCTTTTATTTCGTCCACTCTTTCTACGTCGCGCCTGATGACGATTCGCTCGCACTCACGGTGACGAACTACGACGGTTTCGAGTTCGTGTCGTCGATCTCGAAGGACAATGTGACCGCCGTGCAGTTCCACCCGGAGAAGAGCCAGCGGATGGGGCTGCGGCTGCTGCAGAATTTCGGGAGGTCCGCCGAGAAATGAAGCTCTATCCGGCAATCGATCTGATGGACGGTCGCTGCGTGCGACTGACGCAGGGAAAGAAGGAGCAGTGCACGGTGTACTCGGACCGGCCGCGGGAGATGGCGCTGCGGTGGATTGACGAGGGCGGCAGGTGGCTGCACGTTGTGGACCTTGATGCGGCGATCGAGGGCCGCTGTTACGCGAACCGCGTGGCGGTGAAGTCGATCGTCGCGGCGGCCGGCGGGGTGCCGGTGCAGGTAGGCGGCGGCGTGCGCAGCGCGGAGCACATACGCGGCTATCTCGATGACGGCGTGTCGCGGGTGATCGTGGGCACGTCCGTGCTCGAATCGCGGGAGTTCGCGCGTGAGATTTTCGCGGAGTTCGGCGAGCGGGTCGCGGTGTCGATCGATTCGTCGAACGGGATGGTCGCGCTGAAGGGCTGGACGAGCATGTCGAGCCTAAAGACGCTGGACGCTGTGGCGCGCGTTCGGGATGACGGCGCGCGCGTGATTATATTGACCGACATAAAACGCGACGGGATGCTGACGGAGCCGAATTATGAGATGATGGCGGACGCGGCGGACGCATCGGGTGTGCCCGTGATCGCGGCGGGCGGCGTGTCGAGTGTGGAACACGTCGCGCGGCTGGCGGCGCTCGGAAGGCCGAACGTTGACGGTGCGATCATCGGCAAGGCGCTCTATGAAGGGACGTTCGATCTTCACGCGGCGGTGAAACAGTTTCCGCAGAAGCAGTAGCGAGGATAGAGTAGCGAGTAGCGAGGGAAAAGACAAAAAGCAAAAGATTAATTTCGAGGATGATATGTAGGGCGGGGTCGCCGTTCGGCTGGCCGAACCTCGCCGATCATTAATAAAAACCGCGCGCGTAAGCGGGTGGTCATTTTTCAGGAGCTGCGCAGTGCTTGCTAAACGGATAATACCATGTTTGGATGTGCGGGAGGGCCGCGTTGTTAAGGGCGTGAATTTCGTGAATCTGGTGGACGCCGGCGACCCTGTCGAACAGGCGAAAAAGTACGATGAAATGGAAGCGGACGAGCTCGTGTTTCTCGACATCACGGCGTCGTCCGACAAGCGGCATATCATGATCGACGTCGTGAGGCGCACGGCGGAAACGATATTCATACCGTTCACGGTCGGCGGCGGCATCACGAACATCGAGACGATCCGCGAGTTGCTGAACGCGGGCGCGGACAAGATTTCGCTGAACACGGCGGCGGTGGAGAACCCGGACCTTGTGAACGAGGCGTCGGAGATGTTCGGCAGCCAGTGCATTGTGGTTGCGATCGACGCGAAACGCGCGGGCGACCACTGGATCGTTTACACGCATGGTGGCCGGACGCCGACGGATATCGACGCGGTGTGGTGGGCGAAGGAGGTCGAGCGGCGCGGGTCGGGCGAGATTCTGCTCACGAGCATGGACCGCGACGGCACGAAGATCGGATACGACAACGAGTTGAACCGCGCGATTTCGTCCGAGGTGAGGATCCCCGTGATCGCATCGGGCGGCGCGGGCGAACTCTCGCACCTATACGATGGAATCGCGGAAGGCAAAGCGGACGCCGTCCTCGTCGCGTCTCTTTTCCACTATGGAATTTATACGATTCGCGAGGCAAAAGAATATTTGCGCGACCGCGGCGTGACTGTCAGGCTGTAATTTTTAGAAGAATGAAAACTTTTTTTGAAAAAAAGGTTTTCAAGCTTTCCAAAAAACTTTAGTAGCGGGTATTTTGAAAATCGTAGTGAACGTATAGAGATGCGAAACCGAAGTTTTTAGGAAAGGGTTTTCCCAGAAAGATTAAAAGATTATGGAGAAATTATCATGAATCTGAAATTCGATGCAAACGGACTAATACCGGCGATCATTCAGGACGAGAAGACGAAGGATGTCGTGATGATGGCGTACATGAATGAGGAATCCGTTAAGCGGACGCTCGAAACGGGTACGACGTGGTTCTGGAGCCGCTCCCGGCAGGAGTACTGGAACAAGGGCGCGACGTCCGGTAATACGCAGGCGGTGAAGAAGGTGATGTACGACTGCGACGAGGACTGTCTTCTCGTGATTGTGGACCAGAGCGGCAAGGGTGCCTGTCACACGGGCGAATGGTCGTGTTTTTATAGGGAATTGAAATAAAAGATCGGCGGGGTGCGGCTGGCTGAACGGCCAACTGAAAAGGACCCCGCTTTGCAAGATAATTCGATTCAAATTGTATTTGAAGGAAGAATGTTTTGCCTGAAAGCAACTCACCCGCATTCTACATAAGGACGTTCGGTTGCCAGATGAACATGGACGACTCGGCGGAACTGGCGCGGCTGCTGCGCGGGTTCGGGCTTGTCGAGACGGACGATATCTCGCGGGCGTCGCTGGTGCACATCAACACGTGCAGCGTAAGGAAGAAGGCGGAAGAGAAGTTTTTCAGCTTCCTCGGGATGTTGAATGTGCGGAAGAAAAAGGAACCGGGACTCGTGATCGGGGTGGGCGGCTGTACGGCGGAACTGATCGACCTGCGGGCCGGGCATCCGGAGATAAACTATGTGATCGGTTCCCGGCATCCGGGGGATTACGCGGAGACTTTTGAAAAGGTGATCGCCGGACACTTTCCGGGCGCGGCGGGGGCACATGCGGCGCCCGCGGGTCCGGTGTCGGCGTTCCAGACGATAATACGCGGCTGTACGAATTACTGCACGTACTGCGTGGTGCCGCGGGCGCGCGGGCTGGAGACGAGCGTGCCGCCGGAGCGCGCGCGCATCGAGGCGGAGGCGCGTCTGGCGGAAGGCGCGCGGGAGATCATTTTGCTCGGTCAGGACGTGCTCGCGTATGGCGAGGATCTGAACCCGCGACTGCATCTGCTCGACGTCATGCGCGCGGTGCACGATCTGGACGGCCTCGCGCGGCTTCGGTTCGTCACGTCGCACCCGCGCCGGATCGACGATGTTTTTCTGCGCGGTCTGGCGGAATTGCCGAAAGTGTGCGAACATTTTCACATCCCGTTTCAGTCGGGAGACGATGAGATTCTAAGGCGGATGAACCGTGGCTACACATGCGGCGAATACCTCGACAAGGTATCGCTGATACGCAAATATTTTCCGGGCGCGGGGATTACCGCCGACGTGATAGTCGGGTTCCCCGGCGAGACGGAGGAGATGTTCAGGAACACGATGCGGCTCGTCGAGGAGCTGCGGCCGGACCAGTTGTACGCGTTCAAGTATTCGACGCGCGAGGGCACGCGCGCCGCGGAGTGGGAGGACGACATCCCGCGCGGTGTGAAAGAGGAGCGGCTCGCGCGGCTGCTCAAACTCGAGGACGGCATTTCGCGAGCGGTGAACGAGTCGCTGATCGGCAAGACGCAGGAGGTCATGGCGGTCGAGACGGTGACCGAGGGCCGCTACCGCGGGCGGACGCGGTCGAACAAGATAGCCGATTTCACGGCGGAGACGCCGGTTGCAGTGGGCGATGTCGTCGAGATCAAGGTCACAGGCGCGACGCCCCACGCGATTCAGGGAATAAAAATATGAGCAACATCACGCCGCTGATGCAGCAGTATCTCTCCGTGAAGGAGCAGAACAGGGACGCGATCCTGATGTTCCGGCTCGGCGATTTTTATGAGATGTTCGGAGAGGATGCGAAGGCGGCGGCGCCGATTCTGGAGATAGTGCTGACGTCGCGGGAGTTCGGCGAAGGCTCGCGGCTGCCGATGTGCGGCGTGCCGTATCACGCGGCGGACGGTTATGTTGCGAAGCTCGTGCAGAGCGGCCACAAGGTCGCGATCGCGGAACAGCTCGAAGAGCCCGCGCCGGGGAAAAAGCTCGTACGGCGGGACGTGGTGCGGGTCATCACGCCGGGCACGTTCCTCGACGCGGACCGTCTGGACGCCGGGCGCAACAACTATCTGTTGTCGATTGTCGATGTGCGAGACAAGATCGGGATCGGCATACTCGATGTGTCCACGGGCGAATTCCGCGCGGGCGAGGTGGGTCGGTCGGCGGATTTCGCGGCGGTGATCCGCGAGGTGGAACGACTCACGCCGCGCGAGTGCATCATCTCGGCGGGCGATTCGGGGGCCGATCTCGCCAGCCTGATATCAACGAAATTTCCGAATATAAAAATAAATGAGCAGGACGCGCTGTTCGACGCGCAGTATCACCGCGGGCGACTGTGCGACCACTTCGGCACGCAGACGCTGCGTGGGTTCGGGCTTGAGGAATTTCCGGCGGCGATCATGGCGGCCGGCCAGCTTCTCGATTACGTGCGCGACAATCTGCGCACGGACCCGAAACACGTCCGCTCGGTGTCGCTGTATCTGCCGCATGCGGGGATGTATCTCGACTCGACGACGCGGCGCAATCTTGAACTGACGGAGACGATACACGATAAGAGCAAGAAGGGCAGTCTTTTGTGGGTGCTGGATCGCACCCTGACGCCGATGGGCAAGCGGCTGATCCGGCAGTGGATCGAGCAGCCGCTGCTCGATCCGGACGCGATCAACCGGCGGTTGGACGGTGTCGGTGAGCTCGCCGCGGACGGCGCAAAAAGGTCGTCGATCCGGGAAAGCCTCGGCGAGATACGCGACCTCGAACGCCTGTGTAGCCGCGTCGCGACGCTGCTGATCACGCCGCGCGAGCTTCTTGCGATACGCGATTCGCTGGCGGCGCTGCCGGAGCTTGCGGCGGCGCTTTCGTCGCTGAATAGCGAAATGTACGATTCGCTGCGGGCGGAGCTCGAAACGCTCGAAGATGTGCGCGAGCTTCTTGCGGCGGCGGTGTCAGAAGACGCGCCGCGTGTCGCGCGGGATGGCGGCATCATCCGCGACGGATACGACACGCGGGTGGACGAACTGCGCGAGGTGAAACGCGGCGGCCGGAGCTGGATCGCCGCACTCGAAGAGCAGGAGCGAAAGGACACCGGCATCAAGTCGCTCAAGATCGGATTCAACAAAGTATTCGGATACTACATAGACGTGACGAAGGCGAACATACACCTCGTGCCGGCGGACCGCTACATAAGGAAGCAGACGACGTCGAACGGCGAGCGCTATTTCACGGAGGAATTGAAGGAAAAGGAATCTTCAATTCTCAACGCGGAGAGCCGTCTGAACGACCTCGAATATCAGTTGTTCTGCGAAGTGCGGGACAAGGTCGGCGCGGAGATCGGCCGCATACTGAAGGCGTCGCTTGTCGTGGCGTCGGTGGACGTGTTGGCGTCGCTCGCGGAGGCGGCGGAGGAGAACGGCTACTGTCGGCCGCAGGTGTCGAACTCGGACGCGATACGGATCGCGGACGGGCGGCATCCGGTGCTGGATGTCACCCTGCCTCCGCACACGTTCATCCCGAACGATACGCTGCTGAACTGCACGAAGAGCCAGATACACATCATCACCGGGCCGAATATGTCGGGCAAATCGACGTATATGAGGCAGACGGCGCTGATAGTGCTGATGGCGCAGGCGGGTAGTTTCGTGCCGTGCGCGTCGGCGGAGATCGGCGTTGTGGACCGCATCTTCACGCGAGTCGGCGCGGTGGACGACATCGCGCTCGGTCTCAGTACGTTCATGGTCGAGATGGTGGAGACGTCCGTGATACTGAACAACGCGACAAAGCGGAGCCTGATACTGCTCGACGAGGTCGGGCGCGGGACGAGCACGTCGGACGGGATCAGCATCGCGTGGGCGGTGACGGAATACCTGCACGAGCGGGTCGGGGCGAAGACGCTGTTCGCGACGCACTTCAACGAGTTGACGCAGCTTGCGGACCGGTTTGAGCGGATCGAGAACTTGCACGTGACGGCGCAGGAGCGGGGGCGCGAGGTTGTGTTCACGCACAAGCTGCGACCGGGGAGCACAGACCGGAGTTTCGGCGTCGAAGTGGCGCGGCTTGCGGGGCTTCCGGGCAGCGTGATCCGGCGCGCGACGGACGTGCTCGCTGCGATGGACACGGCGAAGGAGATCAAGCCGCCCGAGATGAAGACAGCGCAGCTTTCGCTCATCGCGGACGGCACACCCGGCAGGATCGAGTCGGAGTTGCGCAATGTCAATCCGGACGACCTGACGCCGAAGAAGGCGCTCGACCTCGTTTACCGGCTGCTGGAAATTCTGGAGGAAAACAAGAATCAGTAGCGAGGATAGAGTAGCGAGTAGCGAGGGAAAAGCAAAAAAGAATATAGAATACGGAATATAGCGAAAGACAAAAAGCAACATTTAAATATGTAGGTCGGGGTCGCCGTTCGGCTGGCCGAACCCAGCCGATCAATAATATAAGCAAGCGGTAACAAAAGGCAAAGATACTAACGATAGAGAAAAAATGGAAGAGAGATGAATTGATGCGGGCGGTTTTCATTGACAGGGATGGCACTCTTAGCGAAGAGATAGGTTATGTGAATCACGTTTCGCGGTTCCGGCTGCTGCCGAGGAGTGCGGAGGCGATAAAGAAGCTGAACGACGCCGGTGTAGCGGCGGTGATAATAACGAATCAGGCGGGTGTGGCGCGAGGATATTTTCCGGAGGAGCGCATACTTGAAGTGCACAAACGGATGGAGGAGTTGCTCGCAGAGGGTGATGCGAAGCTGGACGGAATTTATTACTGTCCGCATCATCCCAGCGCGGGCGAACCGCCGTATCGCGCCGACTGCGACTGCCGAAAGCCGAAGCCGGGATTGCTGCTCCGCGCCGCGAAGGAACTCGACATCGACATCAAAAACTCGTACATGATCGGCGACAAATTCTCCGATGTGGAACTCGCGCACAATGCGGGTTGCAAAGGCATTCTTACGCTTACCGGTTACGGCCGGGGCGAATGGGAATACAACCGCGAGGAAGCGGGCATGACGCCAGATTTCGTTGCCGAAGACCTCCTCGATGCCGTAGAATGGATATTGAAGGAAATTAATTCCTGAATGAAAAGAATCTAAAGGTTTCGATAAATGTCGCGTCGTGCACCTATGCGAATAATCAAAACAATCAACTTATTATCCTGAATGGAATAAACAATACGGTAATCTCCAACCCTGATTCTATAGTAATCTTTGTATCCGGATAATTTGACGGAATCCACCGGGCGCGGATTTTCCGCAAGAGCTTCAATTCTCGACGCAATCCTGCGCCTGACATTATCTTCAAGCCTATCGAATTCTTTGACCGCTTTGGAGTGAAAAGAGATTTTGTAGCGTTTCATTCGAGCTATAGCCCGTGTTTCTTTTTGACAACTTCCCAACTTACGGATTTGCCGTCCTTTTCGAACTGCTTCATTGCCTTATCCGCGTCTCGTACATCTATCAAGTCTTCCAGTCTTTGGATAACCGCTTCGAGGAGTTTCAGGTCTTCAACAGGCACCACCGCAGCAATAGTTCTGCCGCGTTTTGTGATGCGAACGCGCTCGCCGCCATCGGCAACTTTTGCGAGCACGGCGTCTATGTCTTTGCTTATTTTATCAGCGGTTACTGTTGTCATGGCTACCCACCACCCTTCATATAATTATCGCTACATCTATTGTTAGAGTCAAATAACTCCCACAGCATCTATAAAGCAAACGAATAAACGCTTGCTTTACAGCATCAATGCGGGTGCGCGTTTTTATATGCGGCGGCGTAGAATGCGCAGATGTCGGCCTTGAGGCCGGAGCTGACTTCGGGCTTGAGACCGATGCCGAGGAACGCCGGGTTCGACGGTGTGTGCGGCGGCCACGCGGGGACTCCATCCGCGGATGGTGTGCCGGTGCGCGCGAACGACGTCCAGAGCTCCATCATCATTTTCGACACTGCTGTGTTCTTTTTTGACGCTACGTTGAAACCCATGAAGTTGAAGTTGCCGAACACGAACGGCAGTTCCGCTGCGTGG
>CAYPEK010000002.1:0-13932 GCA_964409645.1 uncultured bacterium
TTCGTAATGCCTCGTCAATACCGGTTTTTGTGAGTCCGGCCGTGCTGCCCGGTTTTTTGAGCACAAGGTTTGTCAGCGGTTTAAAAAATGTCTCGAATTGCTTCATTGTGTGAATAGTAGTCGATTTGCTGCCGCCCTTGCGGTCCAGAACGTTGACCCGCATTGGCAGCGGCAGGGGAGCGGAGCCGGTCAGGTTCATCTTTTCCGGGTCCATCTCCACGAGGTAGTAAAGGTTATTGGCATAAGACCCGATGTAGCAGATGCCGGTTTTAGGATGTTTGACTAAATATTTATCGATAATGCCCGCGCGCGCCGCCGCCGGGACTATCATTGATAATATTATCATTATTATTATATTTTTCGATCGCATGAGTGGCTGCCTTTCAGGTCCGATTTATTTCGGTTCGAGCGCTCATCCGCTTCATGCCGTTCCAATAAGCATACATTGAAAGTGGCGTCGGTGAACAGCCCCGGCGCGTTTTTTGCGTCTCTGATGTTTGGACAGTTAAGATTAGAAAATAAATGCCGCGGGTCGCGCAAATGGTGTTTAAAACTAAAAAAGCCTGCTTTCGCAGGCTTTTTTTGTCCGCATTTTTATGCTTATTTGTCGGCTCTGAGTTCGGCCGGGAGCAGGAAGGCCGGGAATTCTTCAGGTATGTACTTGGTCGAAGCCGGCTTTTCGATCGCTCTCGCCGCAACGTGGCCCGTGGAGATTCTGCGTGTGTAGATTATGACGGAATTGAAGCTGTCGTCGCTCGCGGCGAGCACTACGTTAGAGGCGGTTGTGGACGGCATCACTCCGGTGTAGTTGTATTTGCCGGGCATTGCCTGAGTCATTTGGAACGGCCCCTGAATGACCTGTAGCGTGTCCGCATCGAGGAGTTTGCCCATGATTCCGATCATGTTCGGGTCGCCGTAGAAGTCGAGCGAGAAGGTGTTCCCGGCTGCGAGGTTGCCTGCTCCGTTGATGCCGAACGGTTCGGTGAGGTTCGCGATGTCGATCTTGTATTCGCCGGGGTCCGTCTGGTTGGTCATGAAGTTGTCGAACACCGCATCGAGTGATGTGTTGCTTCTTGCCGAGCCGTAGAGGAAGAACGTGAGCCTCTGATTTTCGAGGTCGGCTTCGATTGTGCCGATCACGCTGCCGTTGAAGTAAAGGGAGGCTTGTCTGTTCTGGTAAACGATCTTGTAGCTTCCTTTGCCGGAGGCGACCGCAGCGCTCGCGTATCCGCGGGTCGAGGAGAGGTAGATTGTCGGCTGCGCCATGCTTGTGCCGCCGGTGATTCCTGCCGCGATGCCTGTTGTTCTCTGATTGTAAATCCCGAAGCCTTGCACGAAGTATGTGCCGGCTGATGCTGTCGGATCGAGCGTTACGAATATCTCGAGCTTTTCGCCCGGCTCGATCCTGAAGTACTGGATCGGGACGAGTTGGCCGAACGAGTAGGAACCGGCCTGAATTCTGAGAGTTCCGTTGTTAACGGTCATCGTGCTTTTGCCTTTGAACACATCGGTCCAGAGTACGGTGTCGATCGCCGTTATGTCGAAGAGGTCGTGGAAGCCGCCCGCGTAGATGACGAACACATTTGCCGCTGCGCTTGTGAGTCCGTCGAGCTGCGCGGTGATTGCGGCCGGTCCGATATTTACACCGGTGAGTGTCCCGCCGGCGGCAACTGTCGCAGCGCTTGTGCTCGACTGCCATGTCGCATTGGCGGAGCAGTTCTTTTCAACTGAGTCGTTGTATGTGCAGATTGCGGAGAGGGCAGCCGTTTCGCCGACTCCGATTGTCGCGGGGGCATTTTCGATTCTGATTGCCGTCAGGGTGAGAAGCTGAATGATTGAGTCAACATTAGCCATTGCTTCGGCGTAGTCTCTCGTCGTGTAAACTGAGCTGTCGATGAGGTCGTCTTGAGTCTCGCCGCCGCGGCCTCCGTCAACAAGCGGAAGGAATTCTTCCTCGATGATCTCTTGTGCGGCATCCGGATTCTGCGCTTCGAGAGCGGTTTTTGCCTCAGCAATGATGTCGAGGAGTGTTTGCCTTGAGGAAACGGCCGGATTTTTGAAAAAACTGTCCGGGGCGTTCGCGAGTAAGGTTGCGATCTGGCCGATGAGGTCAAGGACTTCCTGCTGATAGGTGTCCCATGCCGCCGCCGCCGCTCGTGATGCGGAGCGGGTTTCTGTTTCATTGTTGAGTGTTTCCAATAGAGCGTTTGATTTTTCGTAAAGGTCGATTGCAAGTTCGCATCCGGCGACAAGGTCGTTCGCTGCATTTCCGCCGTTGCATCCGTCGATCTTCGGAATGAACGAATTTTCGAGTTTCGCGGCGGCCTTGTCGTAGTTACCTGCTTCCGCGTCTGTCTTTACGTTTTCAATAATATTGAGGAGTTGATTTCTGTGGTTCTCTGCCTGAATATCATTATTCCTTTTACCATTAATATCTATGAAATTATTATCCTTTAAATTAAGCACCCACGATTCGAGCTTAAGGAGCGCATCGTATTTTTGCTGGTTGACATCCGATACGAGTTGCGCCGTGGAACCGGTGGTTTTTGCGGCCGCTGATGAATCTGAAGCGGACGACGTTGAGGAGATTGAATTTCCACTGCCGCCGCACCCTGCAATAAAGGCTATCATCGGGGCTGCTGCTATTAATATTTTTATGTATTTTGTTAATTCGGTTTTCATTTCAATCAACCCCTTTCCTTGTTACTTTAAACATTCCCTCTTGTCGCGACGGTAAAACATAAATCCGACAAAAAAAAGTGATGACAGGCGTCAAAAAGCGCCGTTTTCGCTAATTATTCAAAGTAAAATAAGATATCCGTTCGAAAAATCCACATGCAATTACAAAATGCAAATAACTTTCATCGTATGATGATGAAATAACGGCTTTGAATAAGATTCTAATGTTGAAATATAACTACAATAAATGTTTTTTTCGATCTGTGCAAGGCTTTGCTCTACATGGAAATGTCTTGCACACATCAAAGAAATTCGAAAAATACTCAAAAAATTTGTCAGTTATAATCCAAAATATACTTATACTCTAACATAAGCAGTTGGATGATTCACCGCCACAGGACGGTGGCGCAAATATTAATCTCTCAAAATCTTTATATATCTCAAATTATCTTGATTATTCTATCATTATCATGGTAAATGGCGGGGTGGCAGTTTGTCTGCATTTTAAAATGTCTAGAAATAATATTTAGTATTTATATAAGATCAAATTTAATATAACTACAAAAATATATTTTTAATAAAATAGCAACAAGTTAGGCATAAAAATTGAACATCTTTTCCACATTATGATTTATATGAGGATGTCACAACGATATAAACGGGGTGTTAAATGACGACTCCTGAAATTCACAAAAAAACATTTGCTGTTTTTTTAGCGGTTGCGGCGGCGATGATGTTGACGGCCGTGCCGCTGAAATCCGCGATAACGGCGGTGAGCAACTCTCCGGACCCATTCGACAATCAGGTGGCGGGGCAGACGTCGTACGTTCAATCGACGCCGGACAGCGGAACGACCGCGTTCCCGAACAGGGGCGAGTGGATCGGAAACAACTACTATGACCTGACGCTGGATTTGTTCGATTCATCCGGGACGTTTGTAAGACGGTTGTGGTCGAACTATCTGAACGCGTGGCCGGCACGGCCGAACGGCAACCTGCCGCCGGACTTCGACGGGTACGGTCAGTTTAATTCATCGACATTAGTGCGCGGAACGCCGCTAGCCTATGGTACGTACACGACTAAGTTGACGCAGGGAATTACGGAGACGTTTTCGACAAAAGTGCCGACGTTGTACCTGATGGGGCGGCCGACAGATATTTTTGTGAGCAGCGACGGAACGGTTTACGTTCTGAACGACGCGACTAAGAAAGTTTTGAGATACAGCTCGGACGGCACGCTTCTGCTCTCCGGTTTCGACGTAACGCTGAACAATCCCAATAATGAACTTCAGGGGTTGGTGCTGGACTCGTCGGGAAACATTTATATCGCGGAGCACGATCAGGCCACCGACCTGAGCAGGGTTCAGAAATATTCATCGACCGGCACGCTGGTAAATGCGTGTTTCATCCCGTGGGATGTGCTGGATTCGGGAGGAAACCGGATATGCTCCAATTCGGTCACGCAGACAATACAAATCGCTGACGGGATGGCGATAGACTCGAGCAACAACATTTTTGTCAGCGACGCGAAAGCCAAAACGGTATATGAATTTCTTGCCGCCGGAACGGTGAAAACGGTCGGAACGTCATCGAACGGATGGATGGTGCGCGAGGTAACGGTCGATCCGTCGGACAATAACCTTATTTATTTTGTACATGCGAAAGACGGCACTCCGAATGCAAATAATCTGGTTACGTGCAGAAAATATGCGAGCGGAACTTGGGGCGCATGCACTAATCCGTGGAACACTACTTTGACGCTGACTTCGGACTGCGACCCGTTGGGGGTTGCGGCGGACAGCAGCTATCTTTATGTGTCATGCGCATGTGACAGCGCCACTTATGTTTACGGCGGTACGGATGTCAACTGTGCTGATAACATTCATACGGTTTACAGCTATAACAAGAGCACAAAGGTTACGGTGGCGACATTCGGATCGACCCCTCCGGGGAGTGCAAACAATAAATTCAATGTGCCGCACGGGCTGGCGGTGAACTCGGCGGGCACGTATCTGTACGTTGCGGAATCCGGCAACAACCGGGTAAAGAAGCTGAGCCTTTCGTCGGGCGCAATGACTTTCGCGAGCCACATCTACGACGAATATTCAACGCCGTATCCGACGAGTATAGATATGGATGCTGACGGTAACGTGTATGTCGCGCTGTCGTCATCCGGCTTGATTAAGAAGTTCAACGCCGACGGAGACCTTATATGTACGATCGGCGGGTTCGGAACCGGAAGCGGGTTGTTCCAGAATTTGTACGGACTTGGAGTGAGCGACGACGGAACTTACATCTGGGCGTCGGACGTAAACGACGACTCGGTGGACCGGTTCATCGTCACAAACAAGGACACCTGCGCCGGAAGCTGGACGATCATCGACATGCCGGCGCCGGGCAATATTAATGCCGGCCCACGCGGGATTGTCGTGGAACCCGGTGTTGCGGGTTCATCAGCGCACGCTTATGTGCTCCACGATCAGAACAAAAAGATTTACAAGTATGCGGCTGCCGGCGGGACACCGGACAACTTCTCAAACCTTTCCGCCGATCCCAGATACATTACGATGGATAAGCAGGGTTTTTTGTATGTGGTTTATGAAAACGGGTCCATCGACAAGCTATCCAATACGGGTACTGTGATCCAGTCGTTCGCGAATACATCGACATACGTGACGGCGGGCGGCGGGATCGCGGTGGATGATTATGGAAACGTATATGTATCGGACCGGGGCGATTATACCGCGGATCCGCCGACGAAGGGGATGACGATCCACCGGTTCGGAAATTACGTCGATTACAAGCAGACCGACGGCACCGGCGCCGCGCACAAGCTGATATGGCAGGGGCATTTCCGGGGAGTCTGCGATCCGAGGCTCGCGACGTGCTCGCCGCCCGGGACGGGCGACGGTCAGTTGAACTCGCCGTGGGGTGTTGCGGTTTCGAACGACGGCAGATACGTCTGGGTTTCCGATTATGGTAACAACAAGCTGCAGAAGTTCAATATCGGATATCTGGCGACGGTGACGGATCAGGTGACTATCGGTAACGCATCCGCGCCGCCAAACGTTTCGACTGTCAGCGTGAGCCCGGTGTCGCCGGTTCCGGCGGGCCGGATGCAGGCGGTTGTGAGTTATAACAAGTCAATGACGCCGTATGAGACGCCGTCGGTGCAGGTGATAACCCAGAACAACTGCCAGTTGCCGATTTACGACGAGGCGGTTATCACGGACAACAACAGCAACGGGCTGTTCGAGTCGTTAACAGACACGAAGCTGATAGGCGTGACACCGCCCGAAGGGACGGCGCTCGTTACGTTCAGGAGCAGTAATCCTAAGGAAGGATTCATTGATTTTCCGCTTACCGGCGGTGGCGACAGCAGTTGGAGCGCAAACGCGGGAGAGCCGATTGTTGCGGACGGTACTACATCGACAAATCAGGTGTTCAACGTCGGGGCGGACACCGTGCTGTACGCGACGCAGACGACTCCGAGCGGGATACCCACGGACCTGAACTCGAAGAGTTTCATACTTTTTCCCGCGACAACTAAGCATACGGATAACGGCCCCACGAGCGGATACTACGACGGGTTTTATGTAACTAACGAGTGGCGCGGCTGGATAACGATCCCGTCGGGCAACACGGCATGTTGCGGCGGTTCATGCGACGGGACGGCGCAGATACAGGTCGCCAACGGTAAAGACGCCGCCGGAACTATCGAAAATCCGAACCCGTGGAACACGAACACGTCAACAGGCTATCAGTTCATAATCGATACGACGCAGCCGACCGAGCCGACGATCACCAGCCCGTCGGACATGTCGTACACGACGCAGAACAGTGTGGCCGTGACCGGGTCGTACAACGATGCGAACGGGTATCAGGTTACGGTGTCTTCGACTGACTTTGCGTGTGTTGTGAGGGAGGCGGTGACGTCGCTCAACAATACATATAATTCAGGAGTTGATACGCTGATATACGGGTCCTGCGCGGACGGGACCGCCTTGCTTTCGATGACGGCGAAGGAAGGCTGGATCGACCTGAACTCGAACGGCCAGTACGACAACAACGAGCCGATAATCGGCAATTATTACGACATCAGCTCGACGGATCCGCGCTACGATCAGGGGACGGAGCCCTGCACTAACTGCGACCGGGTGCTGCTCGATCTGGGGACATATAGCAACCTCGCGGTGGTGAAGCTGTTCAGTACATACGATTCACGGATAAGGGTGAACCGGATATCTACTCAGACGGTGGATTCGACGGGAAGTTTCACCGCGAACAATATCGAACTGCCGACGCTGTCCACATTTTACGTCACGGCGATAGCGCTGGACCGTGCCGGTAACTACAGCCCTTACGTGGCGAAGCGCGTGAAGATAACGCGCGGGCAGGGAAACCCCGGTGTCGCGGGAATCACGCCGTACACTTCGGTCGGCATCAGCACGGCAGGGCAGTGGACGGTTACTTACACGGCGGCGACGCAGTACGACTACCCGGCGGACTCCGGGAACTGCAGTTGTGGGGCGACGCCGAGCACAACGGCGAACTGTTACATAACGATGACTGTTCCGAGCGGCTGGGCGCCTCCGACTAAGACGGCCAACACGTCAGGAACGGTATCGGTGAGCGCTACCGGCGACACGGTGCTCTGCGCGGCGGAAACATTCAGCGTCAGCGGCCAGACGGTCAGAGTCGCGATAGATAAGATGAACGCCGGGCAGTCGATAAGCATAGTTTACGGATATCCGTCATCGGGTGTGGATGTGACGGATCAGGCGGCGTTAGGTGGAAACACGTTCGGCGTGAGTGCAAAGAATTACGGTGATTCGTCGCCGGTGACAGTGCCTCCTGAGACCGGAAAAACTCTGTCCATAGTAGTGGAAGGCATGGCGCTCAGGGTATCGCATACGGGGTACCTGCCGGGCACGATCTACGACAATCAGACGAACATTAAAGTGATGACATTGAACTTCGAGAACCCGAACACCGTGGGGTCCGGGAAAGTGGATCAGGTGTCGGCGGTGAAACTGAAGTTCATCCCGTCCGGCTCGCAGACGGCGGCCGGCACGATATCGAGGATAGTGGCGAAATCGGGTGCGACGGAATATCTGAACACGACGAATATAAGCTCGATCACCGACGGATACAACGTGATAACGCTGACACTTTCGGACGCTGATTCTGATCCTCTGACGATTCCGGAAAGCTCGGTTAAATCCATTGATATTTATATGGATTTCCAGCAGGTCTCGACGCTGTACCCGGTGGGGAGCACATTGGAATTCCTGCTGGACGGCGACTACGACACGACGACGGGAACGAGCACGGGGCTGACGAGTACGGTGCTGACCAACAGCGGAGCGAGCTGGACGACGAACCAGTGGGTGTCTCACACGCTCATCCCGGATTTGAATGTGCCGACAAAGTCGTACCGGATAAAGGCGAATTCGTCCACGACGCTGACGATAAGGTCCGGCGACATGCTCACGGACGGAGCGGTGAGCGGGCATACGTACGCGATAGGCGACGGGAGCGATTATGTGACGGCGAAAGACCAGACGACCGGCACCGCGCTGCACGTCTCTCCGCGTACCGGTTCTGTGCAGGACACGTTCTATCCTGACTATCCGACGGCGAACTCGCAGATGTCGTCGGGCAAGACGACGCAGTTCAAGGCGCCGCCGATCGCGAATGGGTTGCTGGTTGTCAAGCGCGACACGTGGGCGATCGGGCAGGTGCTGTCGAAAGGGCAGACATCGACGAAGCCGATAGTGCTGACTATGAGGCTGTTCGACCAGATTGTGACGAGCACGGACGCGGGTACGAACTGTGCGCCGACGTGCTCGACGGTTTTCGTGGGGGACACATCGGTTTTCACCGGGATGGAAGGGCAGACGGTGATAATCGGAGACGATGATAACTACACGACTGCGACGATTGCTCCGGGTGGTGTGGACCCGGTTGGAAAATCGATATCATTCACGATGTCGGTGGGGCCGTACTATGTGAACAAGAACATGTTCATACTGCGTGACGGCGCGTCGGCGAAGGTAGCCAGAATCGTATTCTCATTTTACGAATGCAACACGACGGGATGCACGCCGACAACGGCGACGACCAACCCGAGGGGGTTGCTCGACCGTGTGGCGTTGAGGCAGACGAGTTCGGACCCGGCGTTTTTCTATGTTAATAAAGAGGACTCGTCGATAGAAACTTCCGGCTCGACGGTGCAGCTCGATTTCTCGACGTATCTCCAGCTCTCGGGCGCGGAAAAGAAGTCGATGGACGTGTTGCTGGACATGGACAGCAACACGACGGCGACGTCAATGAAGATGTCGCTGCTGGACGCGAGCATGGTGTATCCTAATTCGCGTAAAACGCTTACAAACAACTGCACTGCGTGCTCGCGCGTATATATAAACAACGCGATAACGAACGATATCATTCAGAATGAAAGAATATTCATTTCGACGAACGGCTCGGCGGGCGAGTGGAGCGCGGTGTCCGGCGAGAACACGAGCTACGTCGATGTGTCGCCGGCATACACCGGCAGCTACACGACGACTTCGTTTGTCGAGCACTCGAAAGTACAGACGGGCTACGAATCCACGGCGCTTCAGAATTTCCCTCTGAACTCTCTCGCGGTGAGCATTGTCAACTCGTCCCAGATCAGAATTAACAAAATGTATGTGAGGGACACGAACGATGCCGCGCTATGTCCGAACACGGAGGCGGGCACGGGGACGGACAATCCCGAATTGTATTACGGAACTTCATTTAAAGTTGTTCTTGAGGTGGAGAATATATCGACTGCTCCTAGTTCGATGGCATACGTGGATGCGACGGCGAGCGATCTTTCGTTCATAAGGCTGTCGGACTTGACGGATTACAGAGGCGAGTTTGTGGTGACTCCGCCCGCAATATTGGGCGGGACATGCATGCATCAGGCGTGTCTGACAACCGGGGCTACTGCGGCGCTGGTTTATACTGTGACGCAGTCGGGAGGCACGACTGTTGCGCCGACATCTAGTTCCAACTATTTCAAAATCGACACGTATCAGACGGCTATGATCGGCGCGCCGGACTGCGACACGTCGAAAGCCGGCCGGTACAGGCCGAAATCGGTGGACAGTAACGACTACACAGACACGGACATTTACTGTATCAACCCTGACTCGAACGGAGTTGACACCGACCCGCCGAACTGCCGCCTCTCTACAAAGACGGCTGAGGCGTACGTGCTGACCGATCCCGTGCAGTTGAAGTATGTGGGCGCCGGGAGCACTTTCGTGCCGATCATGAACTTCATGGTTTACGACGGGCCGTCGGGCAACGCCGGTCAGGTTGTGACCGAGATGAGTTTCCAGAGCCAGAACAGCAGCGACACATACGTCGGCGCGGTGCAGCTCTGGCGGGACGACGGGGACAGCGCGTTCGACCCGTACGTGGACGGAGGTACGGCGAAACAGGTGCTCGCGGACGACTGCACGTCGTGTACGGTGCTGAAAGTCAACGACGCGAACAGATATGCGGTGGGGCAGAACGTGACTGTCTGCCACAACTCGACTTGTTCGGCAAGTTCGGCGCGGACGGTATCCGCGGTGGACAAAACGGCCAGCCCGAACACGATAACACTTAGCTCGGCGCTTGCAGTGACGATAAGCCAGAAGACAGATAAGGGTTATGTTTACATAAACAACGGACAGGTATGCGGCGCCGGAGGGAGCGGGTGCGACACGCTTGTCGGAACCACGACGTTCAGCGGCGGGGTTGCGACGTTCACGGGCCTCAGCGAGAGCATTCCCGATACCAGCTATAAAAGGTATTTTCTTTCATATAACATCAACACGACACTCGACACCAGCAGTACGAACGCGGACGGGGCTACGATAGACGCGGCGATAAAATCCGGTGGGATAAAATTCCAAGACAACCCGTCGGCGGTTGCGGCGATACCGAGCGCTAATCTCGGTTCCTCGGGAACCTCGAAGATTGATCTTGTGGCGGTGATGATCCTTGCGGACCCGCCGTCGTCGCAGTCGTGTATTCAGGGGCAGCGCATTATCACATTCAAATCGGAAGACATTTACGAAAATCTGGACAACGGCTCTTATGGAAACCCGGTGACTTACGCGAATGCGAACGTGACGGTGACGTTCACGGAATCGAAAAACACGGGGGGGAGCGCGGATACGGTGGACTTTGTGAGTTCGTCGCTGTCCGGCGCTACATTCTCGCCGGCGAACCCGCCGGGAGACGCGGACGAGGTGAAGGGCAACCTGACGAACGGCGTCGGTACGATTACGTTGACGGATGTCGAAACGGCGCCGCCTGAGAACGTGACGATCAATCTGAGCAGTTCTCTGACGTACAAACCGGCGGGAGGAGCGGTGACGACGTTCGGCAACAACGTCTGCATAAGCGCGGTGGACATAGCGGGGCTTGAACCGCCCGCCGGGCAGACGAAAGTGCCGGTACTGACACTTCAGGTAATCAATGGGCTCGCGAGCGCGATCACAGTGACGTCGTTTAAGGTTAACAAGGCGACGGCCGATACGCTGACGAGTTCCGAGTTGTTGTCGATCAAGCTGTGGAGAGACGGCGGCACTGCCGGCACGTGCGACGTGTGTTATCCGACGCTCGGATCGGGGGACACTCAGTTGGCGTCCGGTAACTACACGAGCGGAACGGTAACGCTCTCGCCGGCCGCGACCATCAGTTCCGGAGAAAAAACATATTTCTACGTTACATACGATCTTAACACTACGGTGACGGACGGCCACGTGATGGACGCGGAGCTGCCCGTCAACGGATTCACGTACAACGACGGAACGTCGCATTCGCTCGACACGACAAACACGTCGAATTCGCCGGGCACGTCGAGAGTGAATATAGCGGCGAACTCGCTGGAGATTTATCCGTATGCGTCAACGGCGACGGTGACGGTGGACTGCAACGAGGGAAGCGGTGTCGGCGTCAATTGCCGCACGTTCAACATAAGCGACGTGGCGATATTCGCGGCCGGAGATAAGGTATCGATTCAGGACAACGACTCAGGAGTAATAACGCCGTTGCTGACGGTGCAGAGCGTGAATCCGTCCGGCGCAATTGTTCCGACGGTCGGAACGATAACATTCACGACGCCGGCCACCGGCACATTCACTGTCGCGCAGGAAGCGTTCGTATCGAACACGCCTGAAGTGAGCAAGCTGGTGACGGTACGTGCGGTGGACACATACGGGAATATTGCTTCGTATCCGGCGAACGAGACGTTCGAGGCGAGCACGCAGGCGAGCGTTACCGCGGACACAACGCAGCCGGACCCGTCGGATACACAGGTGATCGCGACGAGTCTGACGGGAGGCACGCTCGGCGGGCCTTCGACGTCGGGGCTGATGAGCTACGGAACAGGCACGGTTACATTCATCGAGAACTCGTGTCCGCCGAGGAGGGTGTTGATATCGCCGGGAACATCCGCGGCGGGTTTCACAACTTTCAAAGCTTCGACGATAAGGTTCCCCGGAAACATTAATAAGGATAATGTAAAACCGGTCGCGTCGGAGATCAAACTCGACGTGACGGGCAGTTGTATAACGCAGAGTACGCCGGAGATCAGTTCGATTAAGGGATCGGACGATTGCAGCGGCATTGCAGGCATGAGGTTTGCTTGTTCGGAGACGCAGCTCGCGACAGCGGCATGGGTCCCGATCTCGCCGTCGCAGATAGACCTCGACGTGTGCTGCAACTGCACGGGAGACTCGCGCGACATTAAATGTGGTTTCGACATAACGAACGGCAAGACGTGCCTGAACTGGGACGGGACGACGTGCATCTCCGGCTGGGTGTCGAACACCGGCGACCCGAACGGCGGCTGCGCGGACAGCGCGGCGAAGACGGTTTACCTGCAGGTAAAAGACCGGAACGGCAATCTGTCTGTGTTGCCGACTGTTTATACATCGCCGCCGGTTGTGATCGATACGACGCTGCCGGTTATTACGGCGGTCAACGTCTATTCGAATCAGGAACTCTATTTCTACGGTTCATCGGACAACGCGGGCATGTGCGATGCGAATCCGCAGAGTCAGACTAAAACCGGCCTCAACGCCGACTGCACGGTTTACTTCAACAGCCTCAGCGGGCTGGGCGCGGGACAGATCCCGACTGTGCAGTTAACGGCAACGGACAACAACTCGATCACGGCGCTGGAGGGCGACTCGGCGTTCGGCCTCGCTGCTCAGTGGGATTACGCAAGTCCGGCCGGAACTCCCAAGACGTTATCTGTCAGCTACAACAACATAGTGGCGGACGCCGCGAGCACGACGGTCTATTTCACGGATTACGACACGTGCTCGAATACGATCAGAGTAAGGGTTGACTTCGGGCAGGACAACGAAGCGCCTTCGACGCCCGCGATGAGCGGATATCCGACGAGCGCTAAAGCAACGACTTTGACAAGCGGCAACTGGTACAACTATGCCAATCCGTATTTCGAATGGGCGGCCGCCACGGACCTGCCTTCCGGCGCTGCGTCGGGCATAAAGAATTACATGTACGAGTTCAGCACGGATTCCGGCGCGAGCCCGCTGTACGCCACAACGGCGACGAATTTCACGGCGACCGGGCCGTTGACATCGGGCGACATATATTATGTGCGGTTTGCCGTGTACGACAACGTCGGAAACTACACGAATCCGGCGAGCACAACTTTTACCTATAAATATGACAGCGACGCGCCGACGACGACATTTGTCGGCCCGGCGGCGAGTTCGTGGCAGAAAGCCGATTTCACGGTGGATGTGACGAACGCGGATACCGGCGGTTCGGGATTGAGTGTCTGCTACTATCGCGTGCTGAGCAATTCGGTGGAAACGGTCGGGTGGACTTCTTACACGTGCACGAGCGACCCGACGGTGACGGTCGGATCGTCGGCGAACTGTCTCGATGAAGGAGCCGATAAGTGTCAGGTCGAATTTTACAACACCGACGTCGCCGGCAATACCGGGACGACTCAGACGAGAACGTTCAGTATCGACTACACCGGCCCGTCGGTGACGTTCAATAATCCCGCCGCGAGCGCGTGGAAAAACGCGGCGTTCGACATCGATATCTCTGACAGCGATGCGACAAGCGGACTCGCGACATGCGAATACATGGTCGAGAGCGATAACGGTTCATGGACCGAAACGAAAGCGTGGACGGCGCGGACTTGCAACAGCGCGACGTCGGCGAACATAACGGTTGGCGCGGC
>CAYPEK010000002.1:14032-19870 GCA_964409645.1 uncultured bacterium
GGACGGCGCGGACTTGCAACAGCGCGACGTCGGCGAACATAACGGTTGGCGCGGCTGCGTACTGTCTCGATCAGGGAGCGGACAAGTGCCGTGTGACTGTACACGCGACGGACAACGCGGGCAACGTGACGACGCTCGCGGGCCGCACGTTCGGCATCGACTACACCGGCCCGTCGGTGACGTTCAATAATCCCGCGGCGAGTTCGTGGCAGAAGACCGCGTTTGACATTGATATCTCCGACAACGACGCGACGAGCGGACTCGCGACATGCGAGTACATGGTCGAGAGCGATAACGGCTCGTGGACTGAAACGAAGGCGTGGACGGCGCGGACTTGCAACAGCGCGACGTCGGCGAACATAACGGTGGGTGCGGCTGCGTACTGTCTCGATCAAGGGGCGGACAAGTGCCGTGTGACGGTGAGGGCGACGGACAACGCGGGCAACGTGACGACGCTCGCGGGCCGCACGTTCAGCATCGACTACACCGGCCCGTCGGTGACATTTAACAACCCGGCTGCGAGCGCATGGAAGAATGCGGCGTTCGATATCGACGTCTCGGACAGCGACACCGGCAGCGGACTCGCGACGTGCGAATATATGGTCGAGAGCGACAACGGCTCATGGACGGAAACGAAAGCGTGGGCGGCGCGGACTTGCAATAGCGCGACGTCGGCGAACATAACGGTTGGCGCGGCAGCGTATTGTCTCGATCAGGGAGCAGACAAGTGCCGTGTGACGGTGAGGGCGACGGACAACGCGGGCAACGTGACGACGCTCGCGGGCCGCACGTTCAGTATCGACTACACGCCGCCGTCGGTGACGTTCAACAATCCCGCGGCGAGCGCGTGGAAAAGCACTGCATTCGACGTTGACATCTCGGACAGCGACGCGACGAGTGGACTTGCGACGTGCGAGTACATGGTCGAGAGTGACAACGGCTCGTGGACTGAAACTAAGGCATGGGCGAGCCGGACGTGCAACAGCGCGACGTCGGCGAACATAACGGTTGGCGCGGCGGCGTTCTATCTCGACGAGGGAGCGGACAAGTGCCGCGTGACGGTGCGCGCGACGGACAACGCCGGGAACGTGACGACGCTCGCGGGTCGCACGTTCAGTATCGACTACACCGCGCCGACGGTGACATTCACCAGTCCGGCGGCGAGTTCGTGGCAGAAAGCTGCGTTCGATATCAGCATAGCAGACAGCGACGCGACGAGCGGACTTGCGACATGCGAATACATGGTCGAGAGCGATAACGGCTCGTGGACTGAAACGAAAGCATGGGCGGCGCGGACATGCAACAGCGCGACGTCGGCAAACATAACGGTTGGCGCGGCGGCGTTCTGTCTCGACGAGGGAGCGGACAAGTGCCGTGTGACGGTGCGTGCGACGGACAACGCGGGCAACGTGACGACGCTCGCGGGCCGCACGTTCAGTATCGACTACACCGCGCCGACGGTGACGTTCAACAACCCGGCGGCGAGCGCGTGGAAAAACGCAGCGTTCGATGTTGATATCTCGGACAGCGACGCGGGCAGCGGACTCGCGACGTGCGAATACATGGTAGAGAGCAATAATGGTTCGTAGGTTGAAAAACAGGCATGGACGGCGCGGACGTGCAACAGCGCGACGTCGGCAAACATAACGGTTGGCGCGGCGGCGCTCTGTCTCGATGAGGGAGCGGACAAATGCCGCGTGACGGTGCGTGCGACGGACAATGCGGGCAACGTGACGACGCTTGCGGGCCGCACGTTCAGTATCGACTACACCGCGCCGACTGTGACGTTCACCAGTCCGGCGGCAAGTTCGTGGCAGAAAGCGGCGTTCGACATCAGCATAGCAGACAGCGATGCGACGAGCGGACTCGCGACGTGTGAATACATGGTCGAGAGCGATAACGGCTCGTGGACGGAAACGAAAGCATGGACGGCGCGGACGTGCAACAGCGCGACGTCGGCGAACATAACGGTTGGCGCGGCGGCGTACTGTCTCGATCAGGGGGCGGACAAGTGCCGCGTGACGGTGAAAGCGACGGACAACGCGGGCAACGTGACGACGCTTGCGGGCCGCACGTTCAGCATCGACTACACCGGCCCGTCGGTGACGTTCAACAACCCGGCGGCGAGCGCGTGGGAGGGAATATCGTTTAACATCGATATCTCGGACAGCGATGCAGGCAGCGGACTCGCGACGTGCGAGTACATGGTTGAGAGCAATAACGGCTCGTGGACTGAAACGAAGGCGTGGGCGGCGCGGACTTGCAACAGCGCGACATCGGCGGGAATCACGTCAGGCGCGGCGGCCGACTGCCGGGATCAGGGAACGGACAAGTGCCGGATTACTGTGCGCGCGACGGACAATGCGGGGAATGTGACGACGCTTGCGGGCCGCACGTTCAGCATCGACTATACGCCGCCGACGACCGCGATCAACAGCCCGGCGGCGAGCGCGTGGAAAAACGCGGACTTCGTTGTCGATGTGACTAATGCGGACACGGGCGGTTCAGGTCTCGCGAGTTGTTACTATCGTGTGCTCAGCAATTCGGTGGAGACGGCAGGCTGGGCGACGTACGATTGCGCGACCGACCCGACGCTGACGGTGGGCGCGGCGGCAAACTGTCGCGACGAAGGCACGGATATGTGTCAGGCGGAGTTCTACAATACCGACGGCGCCGGCAATACCGGAACGACAGTGACGCGGACTTTCTCGATCGACTGGACGCCTCCGGATATCGGATCGATCGATGTGCTTGGATACAAAACATCCGCGAAACTTATACCGATAGATAATGATGAACTGCTGTGGTACAAATACACGACACCGTATTTCGAATGGGCCGACGTATCGGATTTGCCGGTGGCGCCGTCTAGCTCGGGGATAAAACAGTATTACATTTATTTCGGCACGAACGCGAGTACGAACCCGACGACGACGCAGGCGGCCGCGGGGACGAATACATATACCGCGCCGGTGCCGGTCGGCACTGAATTTCCGACGCACTATTATATGATTATAAAAGCGGAGGATAACGCCGGTAACGTTTCGGCAACAACCACCGCGTTCTATTACAACTACGACCGGTTTGCTCCGGAGCCGCCGACCAATGTACAGATTCACATATCGGCGTCCGACCCGACGGTTCTTACGAAGGCGACGTGGTACAACTACTCGACGCCGTATTTCGACTGGACGCCGTCGGTCGATTCCGGCGCGGGCACGCGCGGATATTACGTTGTGATGGCGACGGACCCGGTTTATTTCTCGACGGCTGCGGCGAATTTCACGACAAGTGCTTACTACGATGTGGCGGCCAGCGGGCCGGTGCTCATTTCCGGAAATCAATACAAGATTTACATGAAGACGGTTGACTTTGTAAGGAACGATGCAAACTACAGCAATCTGTTTGTTCTGACAGATTCGGAATACTGGTACGACCGGATCGCGCCGACTGTGACGATCAACAGCCCGGCGGCGAGCGCGTGGAAGAAGGCGAGTTTTGTCGTCGATGTGACGAACGCAGACACGGGCGGCTCCGGACTCGCGACGTGTTATTTGAGAGTGTTGAGCAACAGTGTCGAGACGGTGACGACGACATACGACTGCGCGACTGACCCGACGTTGACGATCGGCGCGGCGGCTTACTGCCGCGATCAGGGCGCGGATATGTGTCAGGCGGAGTTCTACGACTTCGATGTCGCGGGCAACAAGAGCGCGACCGCGACGCGAACGTTCTCGATAGACTGGGTGCCGCCGACCACGACTATTAACAATCCCGCCGCGGGCACGTGGCAGCGTGCGAATTTCCAGATCGACGTTACGAACACCGACTCGGGTTCCGGACTCGCGCACTGTTATTACAGGGTGCTTAGCAATTCGGTTCAGACACTTTATTGGACCGAATATACATGCACAGCTTATCCGACGATTACAGTCGGTTTCGGCAGCGACTGCCGCGACGAGGGCGTGAATATGTGTCAGGTAGAGATGTACGCGACTGACAATTCCGGCAACACGGGCGCTCCCGTGACGAGGCAGTATTCGATTGACTTCACACCTCCGACGACGGCGATCAACAGCCCGGCGGCGAGTTCATGGCAGCGTGCTGATTTTGTTGTCGATGTGACGAATGCCGACACGGGCGGTTCCGGACTCTCGAACTGCTACTACCGCGTACTGAGCAATTCGGTGGAGACGGCGGGGTGGGGTACGTATGCGTGTGCGACCGACCCGACGCTGACGGTGGGCGCGGCGGCGAACTGCCGGGATCAAGGCGTGGATATGTGTCAGGTGGAGTTGTACGCAACTGACGGCGCGGGTAACACCGGAACAACGCAGACGCGTTTGTTTTCAATCGACTTCACACCGCCGACAACGGTGATCAACAGCCCGGCGGCGAGCTCTTGGCAACGGGCCGATTTTGTTGTCGATGTGACGAACGCGGACACGGGCGGTTCCGGGCTTTCGATCTGCTATTACCGCGTGCTGAGCAATTCGGTTGAAACACTCGCATGGACAACTTATACGTGCACGGCCGACCCGACGCTGACGGTGGGCGCGGCGGCGAACTGCCGCGACGACGGCACGGATATTTGTCAGGTTGAATTCTACAATACAGATGTCGCGGGCAACACGGGAACGACGGTTACCCGCGTATTCTCGATAGATCGGACACCGCCGACGGTGACAATAAACAGCCCGGCGGCAAGTGCGTGGAAAAATGCGGATTTTGTTGTGGATGTAACGAACGCGGATAACGTCGGCGGCTCGGGACTTGCGAACTGCTATTATCGCGTACTGAGCAATTCGGTGGAGACGGCGGGGTGGGCGACTTATACGTGCACGACCGACCCGACGCTGACGGTTGGCGCGGCGGCGAACTGCCGCGACGACGGCGCGGATATGTGTCAGGTTGAGTTTTACAACACGGACGTCGCGGGCAACACCGGAACTACGGTGACACGCTTGTTCTCTATCGACCGGACACCGCCGACTACGGTGATAAACAGCCCGGCGGCGAGTTCATGGCAGCGTGCGGATTTTATTGTCGATGTGACGAATGCGGACACGGGTGGTTCAGGACTCGCTAACTGCTACTATCGTGTGTTGAGCAACTCGGTCGAAACGCTCTCGTGGACGACTTATACATGCACAACCGATCCGACGCTGACGGTTGGCGCGGCGGCGAACTGCCGCGACGACGGCGCGGATATGTGTCAGGTTGAGTTCTACAACACGGACGTGGCGGGCAACACCGGAACGACTGTGACACGTTTGTTCTCGATCGACCGGACACCGCCGACTACGGTGATAAACAGCCCGGCGGCGAGCTCGTGGCAGCGTGCGGATTTTGTTGTCGATGTGACGAATGCGGACACAGGCGGCTCAGGGCTCGCTAACTGTTACTACCGCGTGCTGAGTAATTCGGTGGAGACGGCGGGCTGGGCGACTTATACATGCGCAACTGACCCGACGCTGACGGTTGGCGCGGCGGCGAACTGCCGCGACGACGGCGCGGATATGTGTCAGGTTGAGTTCTACAACACAGACGTTGCGGGCAACACCGGAACGACTGTGACACGTTTGTTCTCAATTGACCGGACGCCGCCGACTACGGTTATAAACAGCCCTGCGGCGAGTGCGTGGAAGAGTGCCGATTTCGTAGTCGATGTAACGAATGCGGATACCGGCGGTTCAGGGCTCGCTAATTGCTACTACCGTGTGCTTAGCAACTCGGTCGAAACGGCGGGCTGGGCGACTTATACATGCACGGCCGACCCGACACTGACGGTTGGCGCGGCGGCGAACTGCCGCGACGACGGCGCGGATATGTGTCAGG
>CAYPEK010000002.1:19970-45375 GCA_964409645.1 uncultured bacterium
TGACACGCTTGTTCTCTATCGACCGGACACCGCCGACTACGGTGATAAACAGCCCTGCGGCGAGCGCATGGAAGAACGCTGATTTTGTAGTCGATGTAACGAATGCGGATACCGGCGGTTCAGGGCTCGCTAATTGCTACTACCGCGTGCTGAGCAATTCAGTCGAAACGCTCGCATGGACGACTTATACATGTACGGCCGACCCGACGCTGACGGTTGGCGCGGCGGCGAACTGCCGCGACGATGGCGTCGATATGTGTCAGGTTGAGTTCTACAACACAGATGTCGCGGGCAATACCGGAACTACGGTGACGCGTTTGTTCTCAATTGACCGGACGCCGCCGACTACGGTGATAAACAGCCCGGCGGCGAGCTCGTGGCAGCGTGCTGATTTCGTTGTCGATGTGACGAATGCGGATACGGGCGGTTCAGGTCTTGCGAACTGTTACTACCGCGTGCTGAGTAATTCGGTGGAGACGGCGGGCTGGGCGACTTATACATGTACGACCGACCCGACGCTGACGGTGGGCGCGGCGGCGGACTGCCGCGACGACGGTGCGGATATGTGTCAGATCGAGCTTTACAACACAGACGTTGCGGGCAACACGGGAACGACTGTGACACGCGTGTTCTCGATCGACCGGACGCCGCCGACGACAGTTATCAACAGTCCGGTGTCCGGCGCATGGAAGAGCGCGGATTTCGTCGCAGACGTTACGAACGCCGACAATGTCGGCGGCTCGGGACTCGCGACCTGTTACTATCATGTGTTGAGCAATTCGGTCGAAACGTATCCGTGGGGCACATACACTTGCAGTACCGATCCGACTATCACAGTTGGCGCGGGCAATGACTGCCGCGATCAGGGAACGGATATTTGTACTATTGAATTCTACGCGATTGACGTTGCGGGCAACACGGGAAATACGGCGTCGAGCACAATCTCGATAGACTGGACGCCGCCGACGGTGACGATCAACAGCCCCGCGGCGAGCACTTGGGAGAGCGCCGACTTTGTTGTGGATGTGACTAACGCGGATGTCGGCGTCGGGCTGGATCAATGCTATTACAGAATAGTGAGCAATTCGGTCGAGACGCTCGCGTGGACGTCTTACGCTTGCGCAACCGATCCGACAGCGGCTGTGGGCGCATCGGCTTACTGCGATTATGAAGACACAGACGCGTGCAGCGTCGAGTTTTACAACACCGACCTCGCGGGCAATCTGAGCGCGACTGCAACGCGCTTGTTCTCGATAGATTGGGAAGCGCCTGACAATCCCGCGACGGTGAACGGATGGGCCGACAACACGAAAGCGACCGCGATCTCCGACGGCGGCAGCTACGAGGGGCTCCATCCTTATTTCGAGTGGGCGACACCGAATGACAACCCGGTTGCGCCGGCGAATTCGGGCTTGGACGGCTATTACGTTTATTTCGGAACCGACCCGAACGGCGTGCCGACGGCATTCCAGACTGCGGCGACTTACACGGCGTCCACAGTTGATTGCAACCAATGGCATTACCTGCGCATCAGGACGCGCGATAAATCGAATCCGAACAATATCTCGGCAGCCGTTACAATTTTCACTTACTTCAAAATCGGCGACGTCACGATCACGGACAATCAGGCAGACGACGATACGTGGCGCAACGCGGCGGGAACTCTCTACGACGTCGATTTCACGACGACGTGCGAAGACCTCGACTACGCGCAGTACGCGATATGGAATGCTGCCGACATGAGCGCCGGAACCGGCACGCAGATGGTGCCGTGGACGACGTTTGCCGGGCCGGGGCTTAACACGCAGACTTATACTGACGACTGGAGTATCGCGCCGGCGGACTTTGCCGCCGCGGCGGAAGGCATCAACTGGGTCTCGGTGCGTGTTTCGTGCGTGACCGGGCTGACGAATTACGCCACCGACGTTTTCTACTTCAGGAAGGACACCGTTGCGCCGGTAATAGGGAGTGCGGCGTTCTCGGAATCGAACGACTACACTTGGATTTCGCCGTCGGACGGAAAACTTTACTACGGGCTCGGAATGGCGGCTCCGCAGACAATAACGGTTTCCGGAACCGCATCGGATGCCACATCCGGGCTGTTGAAGGCGACGTTCAGCAACGCATTCAGCGACGCTCCGGCGGATGACAACACTCCTGCAACATGGCTGGGCGATTACACGATTGAGGCGTCGGACACGGTGGCGCCGACGATAACCGTCACGCTTTACGACAACGCGGGCAATACGTCAACGGCGCAGATGGCGACTGTGCAGAATAATAATCTCGTTATCGAATACGCGACGATGACGCCGCCGCTGGTGCCGACGTTCCCGACATTTGTGAAATTCAATGTTTATTATCCGGACGGCGTGACGCCGATGACGACGGGCGATCCGGACGGGTTGTACGCGACGACGAGCGTTGGTGTGGATGCGTCGCATTTTGTCCAAGGCTACGACGGCGACGGCAACCCCGTGGGCGTTTACGACGACGCGGCGGATGCCGGAGCCGAGGATTTCGTTGTTCAGATGCTTAGGTATCAGACTGGCGCGCTCGATACGTGCGGCGGCCTAGTGAGCGGCACGAACGCTTGGTGCCTTGAGTTGCTTACCGGCGAATGCGTATCGTCGAAGAGCCCGCACTATATAGGCTTGAGCGCGACGAATGTCAGGACAAGCGGGTTCTACGCGAATTTCAGCGAGAAGACGATCGACGGCGATCTGGGCGGCGCTCTGACACCGCCGGTTGTTGACGGCGACGCGGGCACGTTCCTCGCGCATACGGGTCCGGATTATATGAAGGTTTTCACGGACGGCGACGGACTCATCACCGAGGATATGCAGATATCGGCTTGGACGTCGTGCGGCGGCTCGTATTACTGCTCGAATGTTCCGACGGTTACGGCAAAGCCGGACTTCGTGAAGCGCGACGCAGGCTCCGGGCCGGTACAGCTTACGGAGGCCGCGTATCCGCCGGCGGCGGGGCAGTGGGCGTGGGATTCCGGCAGCATAGTTCTCGCCGACGACCCGTCCGCAGTCACAATCACTGCGACACTCAACGGGCAGAGCGAAAAGGTATGTGTCGAGCTGGTGGATGCGTGCGATCAGCGGATTATCAACGGACGCTGGCACGACGACACTGTTTCGCTGACGCTCTCTCAAGCGCCGGATTCCGGAATGACGATTTCTCGCAACGACGCTTCGGGCGCGAACGGTTTCGACAGCGTGACGGTTCCGGCGGCCGGTTTCGCCGACCCGGACACGATAGAAGTGAAAGGTAACCTCAGAAACGGTCTCGCATGCATGACACTGACTGCGGAGAGTGTGCCGAGCGACGATCCACGATCGCCGATAAAGATCACGCCCGCGTATTTCGGCGCGGCGACGCTCGGACACAGCGGCGGCGTTGACATCCCGGCGTTTGTGCTGATCCGGGAAAGTACGGGCGTCTCGTCAGGCACGACAAGCCTGAGCGGAATTACTCAGGTGACGAATGTGTTTATCCCGACACCCACAACCGCGACGCAGTCTATTGTCCTCGCTCCCGCATGGAGCGCCGACGGCGCCCGGCTCGCGTTTGTTTCGAGGCAGACGAGCCCATGCGACGGCGACGCGGCGACGGGAGACACGCCGTACTCGGACTTTGCGGTTTACACGCTCGATCAGTCGGCCGGTTCTCTGGACGGTTGCAGGCGTCTCACCCGCAACGGTACTGATTTCATGGAAGACTACGGTGTAGCGCCGTACAGCGAAGTAACTTGGAGCCAGAGTTCGGACCGTGTGATTTTCGCAGCGCCCGATATGATCGGTTCCGGTCAGTCGAAACTCTTCTGGGTTTCCGCCACAGGCACTGTGGGTTCGGCAACCGGCTCACAATATAACTATCCGCCCGCCGGGCCGGTGCTTTCCACGGAATCCGTGTGGGATGACGTGACCGCGGGCACATCGTCGATCAACGTGTCGCTTGCGCCGTTCACGGAGATCACCGCAGGGAAGGAAGTCGTTATTTACGAGACCGATCCTATCACTAATGAAGTGCTGAGCCGGGAAATAAAGACGGTTACCGTGGTCGGCCACGATTACGGCAATTCGATCACAACCTTCAGTTTCTCATCGCCTCTGGTCAACTCTTATACCGGTATGAATTCGGGCGGCTCGAGTTATGTCGAATATCCGGTGACGCTGAGGCAACTGGGCCAGAATCTCGTTTCGCTCGAAGACTCAACGAGCTGGTTCGATCCGAATATGTCCGGTAATTACGCGGAGTGCGATGCGTCGTACAGGAACAAGCTGCTCGCGGTGCGCGCGCCGTCGGACATCTCGGAGGACACCGTCTGCGACCCGGCATGTTCGACGGACGGCTACAGCGCGATGAACGCGAACATAATAATGATCGACGGCGGAACGGACTCCGACGGGCTCTATAAGGTGGACGGCTCGACCTCCAACGTATCGAGGATCACGGCATTCTCCGGCAATGCGGTATGGCCGCTCAAGCCGAAGTGGTCGCCGGACTGCAAGATGATCGCTTTCCTCTCGTGGGACCGCACGCCGGATGTTGATTTCCCGACCGCGCCGTCGAAGACGAGCGTGTACGTGATCAATATCGACTCCGATGCTGCCGGATTTGTGAAAGCTACGCTGCCGATAACGTCACTCAGCGATCCCGGCGTCTATAAGATTTACGATTACGCATCTTATACGATGTCGGCGAACGTTCCGAACTGGTCTGCGGACGGCAAGCTCGTCTCATACTCGATCGACCGCACGAACTCGCTCGATCTCTCGACGATCAACAGCGGGATGAGCAATATAGTCGAGCAGTTGTTCAGCGGCTCGAACTACGATACCTATCTCGAATACATCCCCGACCAGCCGGAATCTCAGGGCGCGGTCTTCTCGCCGCAGATTGTGGGACAAGTGCAGTACAACGAACTGAATATGACGCAGTGCCCGAGCAACGCGGCATCCACATGCCCGAATAAACCTAACACGCCTTACGTGCAGGTCGCACAGTTGAATTCGGCGGACGGCGCATATCTGAGGATGTTGACACTCGGCAACGAAAGCACCGTCACGAGCAACGGAGGCATACTGTTCGAGGACGGCATAGTAACGGCGGTATTCCCGCCGAACGTGATCGCGAGCGACACGGTGTTCTTCAACACCGACCCGACGGCGTACTGCGGAGGCGCGGGACTGCCGGACTGCCCGGTGGACCCGACCACGGAATATATTGTTCAGGCCGGTGACGCGCGCGAGTTCTTCCCGGACGGCACCAACTTCCAGTCTTACGTGAGGCTGATTTTCCACTACTGCGATAACGATAATGATGGCAAGGTGGACGCGGGCACGGAAAGCATAGAGACTGCGACGTCGGGCGGCACGAAAGCCTACACATTCGATCCGATAACGAACGCATGTTACATAGACGGCGCGCCGACGAGCGGCGGCTCGATCGACGTAGATACGCTCGCGGTGTACAACTGGAACTCGGCGGCATCTTCGTGGGACAGAATGGACGGCTCGGTCGATAAGACAACAAAAACGATTACTGTCTATTCGACGCACTTCTCGCGGTACGACACGCTGGGGTTCAGAATGGGGTTTGCTCCGTCGAGTCTTACGCCGCTTCAGTTGCTCGATGTTCACACGTACCCGAACCCGTACGTGGCGAGCGCGAACGCCGCAAACGGAATTAAGTTTGCCGCTTCGGACGTGATCGCCGGGGCAGGCGAGAACGTGACTCTCGAAATCAAGGTTTACGATATCCGCGGGTCGCTGGTAACGACTCTCGTATCGACGATTAACGAGGGTGACGCTCATGAGAACAACGGACACACTCTGTACACGTGGAGGCCGGTTGTCAACGCGGGCGGCAGGACGCTCGCTTCCGGTGTTTATGTTTACTATCTCACCGCGCGCACGGCGAATTACGAGGCGACATTCAAAGGCAAGTTCTCGGTGGTTAGATAACGCGATCGTGGCCGCGCGCGAATGCGCGGAAAATACTGAAGCATGAAGGGCGGGATTTCAATTCCCGCCCTTTGTTTTTTTTCGGCCGGCTGTGGCGCATCGGAAATATTGCGCTGAAATGTGCAATTGAGCGAGCGGCTTTTTCTATCCGTCCATTCGTGGTAGTATTAAGTGAATCTGCCCGAGGGACGGGGTAACTTTAGGAAAGACATATAAGCAGCATTAATTCAATTATATACGGTTTAACGGTACAAATATGAATTTTAGAGATCGTGAAAAAGAACTGGCGATTATCGCTGAGTTCACTCCTGAATTGTACGAGCAGGATACGGTGGATGAAATCTACCGTAAGGCCGGCGAAATTGTCGAAAAGATGGGCTACAAGTATGTAATCTTTCACGATGACGGAACACATCTCTGTCTGAAATATGCGTCTCTTTCGGACAGTATAGTCGAGGTGGGAAAAAAGCTGACCGGTCTTGATGCGATGAAGTTTAGAATGCCTCATGCGGAATTCAGCGTGTACAACCGGCATCGCGAAGAGAAAAAGCCGATATTTTTCGAGGATGCAAATGAATCGACTCAGGAAGTGTTAAGGATAGTCTATGGAGAAAATCCGGGTCTCGGCGGCTTCGTCGCGAAAGGGATTGTATCGGTTGCGGATATAGTGATCAAAAGGATATTCCCGGAACTAATCAAGAGCCTGATATCGACTCCGTTTATTGTTGAGGGCGAGGTTTGCGGAAGTCTGTCGGTTTTCGGTGAAAACATTACGGAAAAGGATGTTCCGACGATATGGCATTTCTCGCAGATTGTAAGTTCGGCCATAAATCTCAAGAAGGCAACTCTCAGGATGATCGAGGGCATAGAGGAGCGCAAGCGGTCGGAAGAGGAGAAGGAAAATCTGCGGCAGCAGCTCATTCAGGCCCAAAAGATGGATGCAGTGGGCACTCTGGCCGGCGGGATCGCGCACGACTTCAACAACATGCTCGCGGTGATACTCGGCAACATACAGCTCGCTCTTTTGGATGTCGCGCCGGGAACCTCGCTTGCCGAGAACCTTTCGGAGGTCGAGCAAGCGGTGGGTCGCGCGAAAAACCTTACGATGAAATTGCTGACTTTCGCGAGAAAGGAAAAGTTGTCCGTCAACAACGTGAGCGTCAATGTGGTGCTGGACGAAATAGTTGCAGTACTGAAAAGGACGATCCCCAAGAAAATCTCCGTGGTGACGATACTCGGCAACGATCTCCAGCATGTCAGCGGCGACGTCAATCAGATGCAGCAAGTGTTTTTGAACGTGTGCAACAACGCATGCGACGCGATGCCCGGCGGCGGGACGTTGACGGTCGAAACATCGATGGTCGATGTCGATAATACATACGCGGCGCAGTGTGTTGACGTGGCGCCGGGGCGGTATTGCCTCATCCAGATAAGCGACACGGGCGTCGGCATGGACGAAAAAGTGACGAAACGTATATTCGAGCCGTTCTTCACGACCAAGGGAGTCGGAAAAGGCACCGGGCTTGGGTTGTCGGTCTCATACGGAATCGTAAAGAATCACGGTGGCTTCATCAATGTGTACAGCGCGCCCGGCGAGGGCGCGACATTTAAGATTTACTTGCCTTTCGCCGAGACGGACGGGAATGAAGTGGCGCTGTCGAACGGTAATTTGACAATCAGCACCGGCACAGAAACCGTTCTCGTTGTGGACGACGAGAGGGCTTGCCTCGATCTCGCGAATAAAATCCTTACGAACGCGGGCTATAACGTGTTGACAGCCGACAGCGGAACCGGCGCGGTGAAACTTTTCAGAAAACACGGCAGTGAAATTTCGCTTGTTGTGCTGGACATGATAATGCCGGATATGGACGGGCACGATGTGTATCGCCAAATTAAGAAGGTCGATCCGGGCGTGCGGGTTGTGCTCGCATCAGGATACAGCATCAACGGACAGGCCGGGAAGCTAATGACCGAGGGTATCAAGGGATTCATTCAAAAGCCGTTCACGCTCACGGAGCTATGCGAAATGGTTCGTAGCGTTATAGATGACAATTAGTAGTTGTATTCGCGCGATGGAGTCCAGAGCCATTTCCGGTGGCCCGAAAAACAAGGTTGTTTCATCCGCAGGTTTTATGATGTTATAATATCCTCGAAAATATGGCGTGCGAACCGAAGAACAACATGCCTTTCACCGGCAGACACGGGTTGATTTCTGATGTTTTCGGGCCGAAAGCCGGCGAGGCCGGAGATATCAGAGACCTCTGCGCGACGGATGCCGGACTGACGCTTGCGCCATCGGACGCCGGGTTTGTGGAGTTAGGCTTGTTCGAGTCGTCACCGATAAGTTTGGAATTTCCTGCTAACGAGATGATTCCGACGTGTAACGGCACTTCACCGGCGGGCGCACGGATCGAGCTCGAATTTCGCGTGCGCGGAGAGGGTGCACATTGGTCCGGCTGGTTTCAGTGCGGCCTGTGGAGTCCCGAGCAGCGCGGTGGCCTGAAAAGAAAGAGCATTATTTACGGCGAGCTCGATGTGGACCATTTCAAAGCATCGAGGATGTTTGACACCGTTCAATATCGTGTGAGGTTCAGTTCGGCGGACGGTTTGAGGACGCCGATTCTGAGGCGCGTTTCGTTTTGTGTCTCCGATACGCGAACCGCTGGGGAATCGGGCGCGGATGTGGGGCCGTACGTCGGCCGGGCGCTCGATCTCGGCGTGCCGTGGCTGTCGCAGTACGATCCGAAAACTGTTCGCGATGAAGAGATGATCCGTTGCGGAGTCTGCGCGGCTACGTCGGTCACGATGGCGCTGAATTACTACGGGATTCCGGTTGAAGTGGCGGATGTCGCCCGGCGCGCGTATGATCCGAACGCGAAGATTTACGGCAACTGGTCGTATCTGATCGCCGCAGCGTCGGAGTTCGGACCGGCGGCTTGGGTTCAGCGGTTCAACCACCTCGACGGGCTGACGGAAATGCTCGATCGCGGAGTGCCGCCGATTATCAGCATAAGGTACGACAAGGGCGACCTGAGCTCGAAGCCCGACCGCGAGTCGCGCGGGCATCTGGTGCTCGTACGCGGAGTGACGTCGGGCGGCGACCTTATCTGCAACGACCCGGACGCTCGCGAGCCGCGCGAGCAGGGCAGGCCGGTTGTCTATGGGCGGGAGGAGATCGCGCGGGCATTTTTCCGGCGCGGCGGCGTGGCGCTGATAATCGAATCGCGGGGGACCGTTGCGCGGCCGGTGAATCGCGCCGGTTGATGTTTTCGGACCCTCCCTCAGGACGTTCTTTACACTAAATAACGAATACTGTAATATTTATGTGCCAATCTTTGCGTGCGGAGATTTAAAATGACGACAATCGAAACTCTCAAACACTGCCGCCTGTTCGAGTTGCTGAATGACGAACAATTGATGAAGATCGCCGAGATGGTGGAGGAACACCATTTCAGGAAGGGCGACCACGTTTGCCGAGAGGGCGCGTGGGGCGATTCGATGTTTATCATAGGCGACGGAGAGCTGAAGATAGTGAAGAAACTCAGCGCGGAAAATGTTTGGGACATCACATCTCTGAGGCACGGCGACTTTTTCGGAGAGGTGGCGCTGATCGACGGCAGCCCGCGCACGGCGAGCGCCGTGGCGCTGACGAACTCGACCGTGTTCGAGCTGTTCGGGCGCGATTTCAAGAAGCTCATCAGCGCGGGCGACGACCTGTCGAACAGGATGCTCGAATCGCTCCTTCGCGTACTCATCAACCGGCTGCGCGCGACGGACGACCTCATTACTAACATAATGTCTGAAAAGCTGAAGAACGAATCCGGCCACAATGCCACAATGCGCGAAGTCATCTCGCGGATGATGGTCGGAAGGCATTGAACCCTACGTCTTATACTCAACTAAAAATTGAATAAAGATTTTGCTGTTGTGTATTTATTTCCCGCAGACACTTTCCGGTAGGCCGAGCGACTCGAAAAGCTCGCGCCGACGCCGCTGAAAGTTCGGCATGAACCTCTCGTCGGCCACGAACTCCGCGCGCATTTCGATTGCATCCTCTTCGTTATCGCGATAGTAACGGTCTCGCACGCGCACGGGCAGGAAACGGTAACGCGCGTAGAGCCTCTGCGCCGGCAGGTTGTAGCGGCGCACTTCAAGGAACATCGTCTCCGAGCGGCGGCCGAGCGAGAAGTCGATCTGGTTCACGAGCAACTGCTCAGCCACGCGGCGGCGTCTGTATCCGTAATCCACCGCGATTGTCGTAATGTGGCCTTCGCCCGTGATCGCCCACTGGCCCGAGTAGCCGATCACCTGTTCATCCGACGCCGCCACTATGTATCTCGCGTAATTATTCTTCGTGAGTTCGTCTATAAAGCTCTGCACCGGCCACGGGAAGGGGAAAGATGCGTATTCGATGGCGTACACTTCCATCACGTCCTCGACGCGCATGTCTCTTATCAGCACCGGCAGCGGTTCGGGTTTCGTGTCAGGCTTTAATTCCAAGGTTACGCTCCGCTTGGGTGAGGCAGAGGTAGTTAGGCCTCGCCTCGTTGTACGGGCCCGCGCCGGCGGTTTCCGCCGCTTCGCAGACGATTGCCGCGTCCGGCCGGTTGAATTCCGTCGCTGCAAATGCCGCGCGGTCGCCGAGGATTTCCTCGACCGCGCCGCGCATTCTTTCCGCCGCACTTCCGAAAAAGAGGATTCTCTGACTGGTCTCCAAACCTTTAAGCAGTTCGCGCAGACCAGCCTCGTCGTTCAGCCGTTCGGCCTCGTCGATCTCGACTTCGCGTTCAGGAGTGCGCCGGTATATCGAGGTGAATATCTCCACTTTCGTGCAACTGACAATCGGCAAAAACGTATCCGTATCTTTATATTCACGCGCCGCGCGGATGCACATTGCGCGCATGGAAGAAACCGTCGCAACGGGCTTGCCGATGACCTGCGCGAGTGTTTTCACTGTGGCGAGAGCTATCTTGATGCCGGTCAGTCCGCCCGGCCCGGCGTCCATTCCGAAGCGGTCGATGTCTCCGAGTGAGAGGCCGCCGCCGGTGAGCAGTTTGTCTATGCGCGGAATGAGCTGCTCGACGCAGACGCGCGAGCCTGAGAATGAGTCCGAGGCGATTGTCGCGCCGTCCCGCCTGATTGCTATACCGCAACATTCATCCGAAGTTGTTATTCCGAGTACGATCATGTTGTTATTTCCGATTTATTAATCGATAAGAGATAGTCTGAAAGGGCGCTGCCTGAGCCGCCCGCGCCGTTGATTTCGATCCGCCGCCGGTTTTCGCTCTCCCATTCAAGCCGCAGGAGCAGTTTGTCGTCGGCTCCCGGCACTTCGAACCGCTCTGACCACTCGGCCACCACCACGCCGTCTGCGAGGCAGCCTAGGATGTCGAGGTCGAGCAGGTCGGCTTCGGCGTCGAGGCGGTAGAAATCGAAGTGGAAGAGGCGCTCGCGGCCGGCGTATTCGCGCACGAGCTGGAAGGTGGGGCTGGTGATGTTGGCGTTGATGCCGAGCCCGCGGGCTATGCCTCGCGTGATTGTGGTTTTGCCGCCGCCGAGGTCGCCGCTGAGCCCTATGAAAAGTCCGCGAGATGCGAGTTCGCCGAGGCGTCTGCCGATCTTCTCGGTTTCCCCTGCGCTGTTTGTCGTCACTGTCCCCAAAATTTCCATACTATCAATCTGCCTTCAACGCTGCTTTCAGTCAAGCGTTATCGGTGTGAAGAATCCTTTGCGTTTGAGCGCGATATCTTCGTGGTTTGTGCTTTGAGCAGGGAGGTCCCGACTGCTCTCACATTTTCGCGGCTTCTTTCGCGGCGGCGACGACGGCGTCGATGTCCTCGGCCGAAATGTCGATCGGCGGCGTGATGCGGACGACGGACGGGTTTACCGCGGCGGGCAGCGCGATTACGCCGTTGGCGGCGAGCCCGCGTACGAAGTTTTCCGCCGCGCCGGGGTTGTCGGCCACGATGCCGGTCAGCAACCCGTATCCGCGCGCTTCAAGGAACTTGTCGCGGTGGTCGGCGACTATGTCGTTCAGCCCGGATAGCAGCCGCTTGCCCTGCGCCTCCGCGTTCTCCCACAGGCGGTTCGTTACTATGTGTTTGACCGCCGCTATGCCGACCATGCAGCCGATGTCGGCGCCGCCGAATGTCGAGAGGTGGATCAGCGGGTGGGTCAGCATGAACCGGTTGAGCCGCGAGGTGAATACGGTGGCGGTTATCGGGTAGATCGTTCCGCTCATCGCGCGGCCGATGTTGAGTGCGTCCGGGACGACGCCTTCGTACTGGCAGGCGAAGAGTTTGCCGGTGCGTCCGAGCGAGGTGAATCCTTCGTCGAAGATGAGGACTGCGCCGTGCTGGTCGCATACTTTGCGGGCTTCCGCGAGAAATCCGGCGGGTGGCGCAACGATTCCGCCGTCGCTCTGGATCGGCTCGACGATGACCGCAGCGGTCTTGTCGGAGACCGCTTTGCGGAGCGAGTCGGTGTCGAGCGGGATCTGACGTATGTGCGGGATCATCGGGCCGAAGAGCTGTTGGCGTTTCGGATCATCCGAAGCGGCGAGTGCGAAGCCGGTCTGCCCGTGCGACGCGCCTTTGAAGCAGATGATGTCCTTGCGGCCTGTGAACCCGCGCGCGAGTTTCATCGCGAACTCGTTCGTTTCGCTCTGTCCTACGCCGAACACGGTGCATTTCAGGTCGCCGGGTGTAGTTTCCGCGAGCAGTTTCGCGAGCGCGGCTTTCTGTGCCGAGATCATCGGGAAGTTGCCGAGGTCGAGTTCCTTCGACGCCTCGCGAAGCGCGGCGATGATCTCCGGCCGCCGGTGGCCGACGACGTACTGGCCCGCCGAGCAGTGGCAATCGATGTACGCGCGGCCTTCGGTGTCGTAGATGCGGGAGCCTTCGCGGCGCCCGATGACGAATCCGAGTCCGAGCGATTTCATCCGCTCGATGTGTCCGCCGTTCACACGCTTAGCGTATATGTCGAATATCTCTTTGTCGGTTTCTTTTATCTGTGTGCTCATTTTTTTCTCCGTTTCGCAATGCGATTTGAATGTAACCAGCGCCGGGGCCTTATTTTTTATCGAGACCGAACGGGATCAATTTGCGCAGGTTCTTGCCGGCGAAGAACAAGGCAACCTGCATCTCCTGAACGGTGATCATCTTGTTGAGGATCGGCACCTTGGACGCCGCGAGAACGAGCTTGCAGGCGCGCAGCGCAGCGCTCATCGCACGGTCAAGAGCGGCAACCAGCCTGTCGGCCTCCTCTTTATTGATGACCGGCGGCGGCATGAACCGCATCACTTTGGGGTTGTTTCCGCTGTAAACCGCGAATACGCCGTTCTGCACGAGGAAGTAGCTCATCATCGGCCCGATCATGTCGTGCTCGTATTCGAGCCCGATCATGAGACCTTTGCGGCGCACTTCGCGGACGAGCCCTTTGTGTTTCTTCTGCAGATCGAGAAGCTTGCCGCCGATATAGTCGCCCATTCGCGCGGCGTTTCCGGGTACGTCGTTCTTCACCAGAAAGTCGATTACTTGCTGCGCGACCGCGCATCCGATGTCAGTGCCGCCGGAGCCGGATTGGATCGATTCCGGATTCTCCTGCAGGAATTTGTTGACCCGCGCATTGAAGAGGACCGCCGAGATGGGGTAGAGGGCGCCGCTGATGGATTTCGCCACAGTCATGATATCCGGCTCGACGCCGTAGTGCTCGCAGCAGAACATTTTGCCTGTGCGTCCGAATCCGGTCTGCACCTCGTCGAGCATGAGCAGGATGCCGCGCTCGTCGCAGAGACGGCGCAGGCCGGTCATGAATTCCTGAGTCGCCGGGAATATGCCCGCCTCGCCCTGAACCGGTTCGAGGAAGACGGCGGCAGTCTTGTCGTCGATCGCGGCGCGGACCGCTTCAAGGTCGTTCATCGCGACAAATTTCACGTCCTCCATGAGCGGCTCGAACGGCGCGCGATAAACCGGCTTGCCGATGCATGAGAGCGCCATTCCGGTGTGGTCGTGGTATGCCTTGATCATCGCGATTATGCCGGGTTTGCCTGTTGCGCCGCGCGCGAGCTTGATCGCGCAGTCGTTCGCCTCGCCGCCGCCCGATGTGAACATGACGTGGTTAAGATCGCCGGGCGCGAGCTCGGCCAGTTTGTCAGCGAGCTTGGCTTTCTCGCGAGACACGAACATGTAGTCGCCCATATCGTAGTCGTCGAGTGCGCGGTTGAGCGCCGCGCGGATTTCGTCGTTTCCGCGGCCTACGTTGAAGCAGCCCGCCGAGCAGAAACAGTCGATGAGCTTCTTCTTGTCGTCAACCAAGTCTGTCATGTAAACGCCCTTGCGGTTGCTCTCGACAAAGTCGAGCTCGACAGTCTTAAGGAAGAAGTACTGTGTCAGGTTGATGTACTTCTTGAAGTCCGATATTGCCTGTTCCTTTATCTGAGTTTTTGTTTTCTGCATTGTTACGCCTCTCTTGCATCTGTTGAATTAGCACGAGCATACTCATCAGCAGCAGGTTACTATAGAAAAAAACTATAATAAAATGGAAGGGGAGTCAAGGAAGGAACTCCGCCTCGGCGTCGGTTCCACAGTCAAAAAATAAGATTCGATCGAAGCACAATTGATATAAAGTGGTATAATTGAGCTGAAACACGCTTGTATCATCAGAGGGAGGGGCATCGCGGAGGCGCGCAATAGTCTCGGATACGAATCTCGAATTATCCGTGTGAGAGGTAAGGACGTTGTCAGTTAATCACGGTATTCGCGGATTTGATATAAAGTAATATCAATCTCGGGGGTGCGAAATGAACCAACTGGTCGTTTATTGTCATCCGAATCCGAACAGCTTCAACCACGCGATAAAAGAGGCTCTGGTCGCAGCGCTTAAAGACAAGGGGCACGACGTGCGCGTGCGCGATTTGTATGCGGTCGATTTTCATCCGGTGCTTAGCGCGAGGGATTTCCAGTATTACATGGATTCAAGAGTGCCCGCCGAGATACAGGTGGAGCAGGACCACATAAAATGGTCGGACGTTATTACGTTCGTTTACCCGATATGGTGGACGGGGATGCCAGCGATGGTGAAAGGATACATCGACAGGGTGTTCACGGAGGGGTTCGCGTACGATTTCGATGCGGACGGCATCGCGGGTTTGCTTAAAGAAAAAAAAGCGTTCATCTTCAACACGACGGGCGCGGCGAAAGCCGATGCTGAAAAAATGGGCATGGCGGAGTTGATTAAACACACGTCGGATGACGCCATATTTAAATCATGCGGCATGGAAGTGATCGGCCATAAGTTTTTCTTCGGGGTGCCGATGGCTGCGGAAGCGGACCTGAAAGCGATGCTCGAAGACGTGAAAAAGACGGCTGAAAAGCTTGCCTAAAAACCCGCGGTATTCCGCAAATAAAGAAACGATGGGAGCCGTCCGAGAGGGCGGCTTTTTGAATTGAGAAAAAATGAATTCGGCCCGCTGGCCTTCAGACGGTCATGGGGCTGAGGAGTTCGTACGCCTTCGATAATTCCGCCGCGTCAACGGAATCGATGTATTTCAGCAGCGCGTCGGCGGCTTTAACTGAATCAAAAAGGTGTTTCTTAGCCTTTTCCTTTGCAGCGCCGATTGTCACCTTGAGGCTGAAGGGAGCGTCCGCCGGTTCTTTAAGTTTAGCGGTTTCTTTTATCAGCGACGACAAAGCTTCTTTTGCGGAAGTGATATCTGTTTTCAGGTCGTTTTTGATGTCGCCGATAACAGTGCTTTCGGCGGCGGCCAGTTTGTTGTACGCATTGAAAATAATCGCCGCGTTCCGTGGAAACTCCTCGCGAACTAAATCCTTGAGCCGAGCAAGCAGGGCAACAGTTTCGTCGAAGTACGCTTCGGGTTTTTCGTATTTTTCCAGTTCTTTATCCTGTGCCATCTTACACCCGTCTTACATTATTAAACTTCTCTTTTTATCAGAAACGTAGCGCTCTGCGGACAGCTTGTCGAGCATAGCCCGCAGCCGAGGCACTTCGTCTGATCGACAATCGCGCGGCCGCCTTCGATTTTGCGCGCCGAGAAATGGCAGCGCGTCAGGCATTTCCCGCAGCCCGTGCATTTGCTTGATACCGCCGGAACGAATTCCGACTTTACCACCATTTTGTTTCCGAACTCGATCAGTCCGCGCAGCCCGACACAGCAGCACGGACAGCAGTTGCATACAACGTAGTACGAGTCGTCGTCTCCCACGCGTATCAACTCGTGCACCAGCCCGGCATCCTCCGCTCTGCGAATCACTTTTCTGATTTCATCGCGAGAGACTTTCGACACATGGCCTCGGTCTATAAGGCCCGGTCTGTATTCGCCGAATGCGAGATGGATGCACGTGTCCGTGGGCGCGTTGCATCGTTTGAAAGTGGACCTGCACCAGCACTGGCCGATGCCGGAAACGGAAGAGCGCATCAGCAACTCTTCGAATTCCTGATACGGCAGTATTTCAGTCTGCGGATTTATAGCCTCGCGAATCGGTATGACACGCGTGCCCCAGTTCAATTCCTTTCCGAGTATGCCGATCCTGCGGAACATTTCTTCGTCCGTTCCTGTTTTCACCGTCTCGCGTGTTGCTTCGAGTATGGACACTTCGGTTATGCCCATCATGAATGCATAGAGCTTTTTCCACCAGTCGGGATTGAAAACGAGTTCTTTAGGGACGACGGCTGCATTTTCGGCAGCCGCCACTCCGGACGTAAAATATGAAAAGCTGTTCACGCTTGCCCATGCGAGCAGCGCGGACCACATCGTGCGCTTCATGAATTCGCGCCGGTCGAGCATCTGCGTTGTGTCGATTGTTCCTTTTTCCATCCGCCTAATTCGAGCGCAAACTACAGCGTTGATTATGCATTATAACATAAATATTGAAAGTGCGTCATTGTTTGCCGTCATTGCGTGGAATTGGACTTGATGGAGGAGGCGGAATGTGAAAAAAGAAGCCCGGCGCCGGAGGGATAACATGGCCTTTTTCCTTCCGGCGCCGGGTGAGAGGATCGCTTGTCTGTTACTTAATTTTGTTGGATGCCGCTTTCGCAAAGTCATCGAACATTCTGACGAACGGGATGCCGACCTGACTTCCGGATGCTTCGCTCGGATTCGATGAGAGAGTTATTCTTTTGTCCTTATCGGTGGATTCATATTCCTTAACACTCGTCTCGTGTTTTCCATCGATGGTCATGTCGATAACTATCGAGTCCGATCTGCGGTCGTAGAGATAAAGATGCGATGCAGTTTCTATTTTTAATTTGCGCCTGATATGGCCGGGCTGGACGTTTTCAGAGAGATAATCGTACCAGTCTTTGTCCCCGGAATCGTCTTGACGTTTCGTACTTACTCTTGTAAACGTTGTGGGCATAGACGAGAGCTCTGTCGATAGAGCCGAACGCAACGAAGCAGCCTTGTTTGCCGTCGAGCAACGACTTTGCCGCTGATTTCGGGTCGGTCGAAGACGAAACGGGGATCCCGTCCGCGTCGCCTGCCATGGCAACCAGTGTGCCTGTGTCAGTAAGAAGAACGTGCGCGAGTATCCCGGCTGTGGTTTTTCCGATGTCTTCCGGCCTACCCCAGAATTTGTCGATCTGGCGTATCGCCTTGTTTTCGAGGGTAGCTACATAAATGATACCCGGATCGCAAGTTTCGGCCACGCTTTTTGTGCTTGCCGTGCACAGAGCGAGCAGAACCGCCGTGAACATTAATGCTGTGTATTTTTTCATCATATTTCCTCCCGATATTTGCGCCGTAGCTGCCGTATGACGCCGGTGTTGGATGAAATTCTAACTGCCGGCGATATGCCGCACATCGGGCTTCGGGCTCTTTTTTTATAGTGCTTGAGGGCTGTTTTTTACGTGTTGGTATAGGACTAAAGGCCTATATGGCCGCCCGTCGGCAGTCCGTTGCGGCGGCATGCACGCAGGGGATATACTTTATCCGAGGTTGAAAACATGAAAGTGCTTGATATGCTGCGCCGTTTCGGAAGACTCAGATGGAAACTCGCTTTTTCGTACATGGCGGCGTCGGTCATAGGCGTTTTCGCCGTGGAGCTTTTGCTTATTTCGTGTCTGGGATTCGTTATTTTCAGCCCTTCATTTCTGATTCGCTATCTGGTCAGGGATGTCAATCGGAAACTACCCGAAGCCGCCGCGATTATGGAAGGCAGGACATCGGCTCTCACGCAATATTTGGCCGGGGAGTTCAATGTCGGAAAAGGCGGCGGAGTGATGATAGCGGTGATGATGCAGGATAAGAATCGCTCGGAAGCCGCGATACTTTTTCCCGATGGAAAGGTTGCGGGCGGCATACCGGGCGGCAAATGGGAGGCCGGAAAAGACGGGTTCAGACATCTCGACAGTATTGAGAAGGATCGTGTGCGGCAGGCGCTTCGCGGCCGCGAGTTGTCCGCAGAAACAGTGCTGAAACGCGACAGGAATGTATTCTGCGCGGCGCCGATCCGCGGCCGGAACGGAATAGCCGGTGTGTTGATACTCAAAGGCAGGGAGACGTTCAGTCCCGCTAAGTTCGCGGAGGGAATGATGAACGTTGTCGGGTTCACGCTGCTGCTTATCGCTGCGTTCGCGGGATTGTTCGGCATTTTTTTTGGTTTTATCGTGTCGCGCGGCCTGATGAGGAGATTGAGCGCGGCGGGGGCGGCGGCGGAGTCGTGGAGCAAGGGCGATTTTACCGCCGTAATTAAGGACAGGGCGAACGACGAGCTCGGCGGACTCTCGCGCCGGCTGAATGAGATGGCGGATTCGCTCGGCAAACTGATGGAGGTGAGGAGGCAGCTCGCCGCATCGGAGGAACGGAACCGGATCACCAGCGAATTGCACGATACGGTCAAACAGCAGGCGTTTGCAGCGGCGATGCTTGCGGCGGCGATTCGTGCGCGGCACGGACTCGACGGAACGTCGGTGGGAGACGAGTTGTCGGAAGTTGAAAGTATTTTGAAGAAAACACAGAGCGACCTTACCAATATCATTGCGGAACTCGCTCCGCCGGATGAAAGCTGGAAGAGTCCGGAGGAGTTGTTCGTCGATCTCGCGATGAAATGGGAGGCGCGTCTGGGAATACCGGTACGGTTGCGTATCGACAACGAGGTGGCGCCGGATCCGGTTGCGGGCAGGATTTTGTATCTTGCGGCGTCAGAGGCGATTACGAATGCCGCGCGCCACAGCGGGGCGAAAGAGATAGCAATTACACTGAGCTCCGAGAAGGGCGGTTTTATCAAGTTGACGGTGAGTGACAACGGGCGCGGCTGCCGCACGGAGTTTGAAGAGATTCCGGGGCACGGCCTGCGGATCATGCGTGAACGTGTCGAGTCGCTTCCCGGCGGCGAGATGGAGGTCAGAACCGCGCCGGGCCGCGGATTCGAAATCACGGTGAGAGTTTTCAGCGGGGGCAAAAAAGGCGATAATCATACCGATGGATGACGGAGCGGTGAAAAACAGCGGCGAGCGCATAACGGTTGTCGTGACGGACGATCATGAGCTCGTGAGACGCGGGATAAGCGGTTTCCTCGAAGCGCAGAGCGACATTGAAGTCGTGGGAGAGGCGGCGTCGGGCGAGGAGGCGGCGCGTCTTTGCGAGGAATTTGCGCCCGACGTTGTGCTCCTCGACCTTATCATGCCGGGGATAGGCGGCGTGGAGGCGGCGCGGCGGATAAAGCAGGTGAGCCCGCGCACGCACATAGTCGTTCTGACGTCGTTTCATGAGGACGAGCACATCATACAGGCTGTGCGCGCCGGGGCGCAGTCGTATCTTTTAAAGGATATATCGCCGGAGGGGCTTATACGCGCGGTTCGCGGCGCGGCGCGCGGCGAAGCCAATCTGCATCCGTCTGTTGCGGCAAAGGTGTTGAAGGTTATCAACGGCGCACGCGACATGAAAGACCCTCTCGCCGACCTAACGGCGCGCGAGATGGAAGTGTTGAAGCTGATCGCGGATGGTTTGTCGAACAGCGAAATAGCGGACTCGCTTTTTATCAGCGAGAAAACAGTCAAAGCTCACGTCAGTAACATTCTCGGCAAGCTGCATCTCGCCGACCGCACGAAAGCCGCGGCTTTTGCGTGGAAACAAGGCCTAATGAAGTAGCAACCGGCGTTGCTCTTATCTTTTTCCTATTTCGTAACGAACTTAATTCTGCTCGGGGGGCGACTGCGCTTACCCATCCAGTATTCTTCATAGAGAGCGTCCGTCATCGGTTCGAGCGGCGGGTCGTCCATCATCACACCCTCGCCGCGGTAGAAATCGTAGATGTGGTTCCACACCGGAACGAGTACCGAGGGCCGTTTGCCGAAGAACGGTATCTTTTCGGCCGGAGCTGATTTGTCGCGTATTGTCACATTGAACGAGTCTGAATCGCCGTTGCGAGTCGCAACTACTATGTAGTGGAGAGGAGCGAAATTGTCCGGCTTACACGCGGGATCCCACTCGAATGCGATGTGATCCACACGGCCCGTCGCCAACGTTATTCCTACCTCGACGAATTCGATATCGTTGACCGACCCGTAGCGAACTTTGCGTATCTGGCTGTAGATGAAGTGCCATAGTTTGATCGGGGCTATCTCGTCTTGCCAATGAACGTAATAATTGATGTACAGCATGTCACCGTTCGGGATCGCCTCGTAGAGCACGCGTTCGGGCCGCATGTAATTAATTGCGTCGTGAATGTAGAGTACGGGCATGAATTCAGCCGCGACTCCGGATAGTTGCTTTTCCGCGCCGCCTATTTTAATTGTGGCCGCCGGATCGTTGATCAAAACCGACATTTCATTTCTCCAAAAGGTAACCGCGTACTGCGACCGGCCGTGTAACATTGTAGCGGAGGAATGACGCGTTGGCTAAACTATTTCAAAACGGCTGTTTTAAATATATTGAATGATATATAGTTAAATTATGGGTGGCGGAAAGAAGAAAAAAAGTAAACCGGCAATATTTGGGCCCAACACGTTGTGGAATTCCGAGTTCGTGATGGAGTGCACGGCGTTACGGCCGAAGTGGGCGGTGGTGCTCGGTTCGGGTTTTTCCGGCGTTGCGGCTCGGCTCGAAAAATGGGCGGCATTTCCATACGAAATGCTGCGCGGTATTCCGGCGGCGCGAGTGGAAGGGCATGAGGGCCGGCTTGTTGCGGGGCTGCTCGGCGGCACGGCGGTCGCCGTATTCAGCGGGAGGCCGCATCCTTACGAGACGGGTTCTTTCGATGCATCTCTCGAACATGTGCGGCTCGCAACGGCGATCGGCGTTGAAAAGATTGTTTTGACAAATGCCGCCGGGGGACTTGACCCGCGATTCGCAGCTGGTGACTTAATGGTTATTTCGGACCACATAAATCTTATGCCGGCATCGTTTGGTGTCCTCGCGCCGGGCGCGGGCGGCGAGCCGGTTTACGACGGAGAACTCGGCGGCCGTCTTGCTTCATTGTGCGCTGTGCGAGGGGCGAGATGTTTCAGAGGCGTATATGCTGGACTCAGTGGGCCGACTTATGAAACGCCTGCCGAGATAAAATGGCTTAAGAAGATCGGAGCGGATGCGGTAGGTATGTCAACCGTGCACGAAGCGACGGAAGCGCGGCGTCTCGGGATGTGCGTGCTCGGCGTGTCATGCATATCGAATGTAGTTGGCCCGGCGATGGAATCAGGCCCGACTCATGAAGAAGTTCTGCGCAATACCGCGCGAGCAGCGGAGATATTTGCGGATGCGTTGTACGAGATGGTAGGATCGAAATAGTAGTCAGAACCACCGATAGACACATATATTAAACACATTTAAAAGCAAGAACGCATTTCGCTTTTTTATTTCTCTTCGTTCTCTGCGTTCAGCCGTATTAAGGAATCCGGACTTCGGTTTTTCCGGCCGGAACGGTGACGGTTTTATTTCCTGCGCCGGATTCAACAGCGAGTTCGAACGGCGTGTCTGTTTCGACCGCAATGACTACCGGGTCTGTTTTTGCGTTTCTCTTTTCAGCAATCAGCGACACCTTCGGGTTGTCGCCGAAGTGGAAGTTGTTTACGCCGTGTTTGTCTGTGCGGGACAGGAGCCATCTCAGGCGGTCCGCCGGGGCGTCCGCGCGCAGACCGATTACATTTTCTATGAGCATTGCCACGGGACCGACGCCGCTCCAGCCGACGAAATCAGCCGCTGACGCGCTGCCGCGCGACGGATATTCAGGCGCGTAGTTTTCCCATATCGTTCCGGTGATCTGATACACCTTCAACATGTTTTCGAGGTGCTTCTCGACCGCCTCACGCGCGAAATCCTCGTAGCCGTAGTTTTCGAGTCCGCGCACGATCATGTATTCAGTCGGAGCCCAGACGCTGCCGCGCCAGTAGCCGCCCTCACGCTGGTAGTAGATATTGCTTGCCGCTGTAGTCGGGAACGGATGCGGCCGCCAGAATTCCTTTTTGTTCATCAGGTGCTTCTCGATCAGCCGTTTCGCGCGGTCCGGCGGCGCAATCTTCGCAAGGAGCGGCCAGAACGACGCAACCGTTTTCACCCGTGTCAGCTTCCCGTTTTCGTCGAGGTCGTAATACATGCCGGACTTTTCGTCCCAGAAGAAATCATTTACAAGGCGGGCGAGCACATCGTATTCGTTCTTGAAATAGTCCGCGTCGGCTTTGTTGCCGATCAGCTCCGCGATGCGCGAGAGGCAGAGCGCGTTGAGCGCCTGCTGAGACGTCAGGTCCACCCAACTGTATCCGTAGGAGAGTCCGGAGTCGTCGCCTTTGGCGAAAATGCGCGGCGAATTGTCCATGCCGCTGGCGAGGTTGGTCGTCCAGTAAAGGCCGGTCGGCAGAAGGCGGTGCGCCTTGATCCATTCGTAGTAGTTCTTGAGGTGCGGATATACGGTCGTGAAGCGGGACGCGTCGCCTGTGATAAGATATGTTTCCCACTCGACCCATGAATATAGCGGCGGGTTGATCGCGTTGTTGTGTTTCGGGCCCCAGTAGTCCGTGCCGTCCGTCTCGCGGATTTCGCGGTCGATGAAGCCGTCCGGATGCTGTTTGGCATAAAAATTATCGAATGATTTTACGCCGGGCACAACATCCTGCGCGTAGCGACCGAACATCACCATGAAGCAAGAGTCCCACTGGAAAATGTTCTCGGAAAACCCCTCGTCCATATAGACGGAAACGAAACCGCTTCCGGGTCTCGGAGAGCGGACTTTGCCCTTTGCGAGTTCCCACGATTTCCAGTATAGGTCCGTAAATTTCGGGCCTTCGGTGAGCACTGGAACCGGCAGGCGGTCGTCCACCTTGTTTTTCGCGCGCGCGCCCGCGCAGAATACGATGAGAAGCAGAAATACTATTGTAATGGTTCGTGTTTTCATGTGCATGATTATATCAATTTAAAGGATTGATGTTAATCGGGAAAAATTTGTTTGTGATTTCATCCGGGTGGTGAAAATTCAGACGTCGTGCGATTTCCATTTTTTTAGCGCGGGGTAGAGGGCGGTATGTGCTGCGAGTTTGCGAGTGTAGAATTCCGCGCATTCCTTGTTCGGAATGTAGAGTTTCTTTCGGCGTACCGTTGCGGCGGCGGCTTCGCGGTGCGATTTGTAAATGCCGGTTGCAAGACCCGCGAGAATCGCCGCGCCAAGCCCGCCTGCTTCGGATACGTCGAGTGCTGCGACCGGTCTGTCAAACACGTCTGCTTTAAGTTGCAGCCAGAACGGCGACCGCGCCCCGCCGCCTATCGCCTCCAGTTCCCGCACTTCGACTCCCGCGCCGCGCAACAGTTCGAGATTCATTCTTATTTCGAGTGTGACTCCTTCGAGGAGTGCGCGTATGAACTCCGCCCGGGTTGTGCCGAAACCGAGGCCGACGATCGCGCCGAACGCGTCCGGGTCGAATCTCGGCGTGCCGCTTGTTGTGAAGTGAGGCAGGACGTGAAGGGCGGTAGGTTTTTTTGCCGCTTTCGCGAGAAGGATATCGTAAACGTCGCGGCCTGTACGCTCTGCTTCCGTTTTTTCAGCGTCGCCGAAAACGTCACGGAACCAGCGAAGCAGTGCGCCGCCTGTGTAATTGAACGCGAGCGTAGCGTACATTCCGGGGATGGCATGTGGCGAGCAGCAGAAGTTGTTGTTCAGCATCTTGGAATTAACGGTTGCGCGGCTGAGGGCGGCCGTGACGCATTCAACGGTGCCTGTTGAGTCGCAGGCGAGGCCGGGTTCGACGACACCACAGCCGAGAGCGCCCGCGATCTGGTCGTGCGCGCCGGTCGCGACGATGACACCTCGCCGGAGGCCGAGTTTGTTTGCAACCGTGTTGGATACCTCGCCAAGTGCTGTGCCCGACGCGGAAGGAGCAGCGAACAGACCGGCGTCGAGTCCAGCCGCATCGAGTATTTCATCGCTCCACTTCATTTTGTGAATGTCGAAGGCCATAGAGCGTGCGGCGAGCGAATAATCTATCGCGGGCTGCAGGCCGAGCGATCGGATGAAGAGGTCCTCGAAGAGCAGGAACTTATGCGCGCGGCGGAAAAGGGTGGGGCGGTTGCGTTTCAGCCACATAATCTTGCAGATTGTGAATGTGTGGTTGGGTGGCGCGCCCGTTATGCGGTGAAGTCGGGAAACTCCGATGGAATCTACAAGTTCGCGGCACTCATCCGCGCCGCGAGTATCGAAACCGGCGATCGCGCGTGCGACGGGACGGCCATTTTTATCGACCGGAGCCGCGGCTTCGCCGAGAACGGAAACGCTGAGTGCGGTAACCGGGTCGCGCCGTGTGTGCGCTGCCGCCTCAGCGAGAGCGTCGTGCGCGTCGCGTATTACGCGCTCCGCGTCGAGCTCGACCCAGCCGGGTTTCGGCAGTGTCAGCGGATATTCGCGGTACGCCCGCGCGATGATGCGGCCTTTAGCGTCGAATACGGTTGCTTTAGCGCCGGTTGTTCCTATGTCGATACCAGCAAGTCTCATTTAGTGTCTCCGCAAAAGCAATCATAACAAATATCGAATGAGCGGTGAAGCATTATAAACGCATTAATAGTATCTGAGCGGATGTTGTTTTGGCTCGCGTCGTAAAACGGGTCAGCCGACGAACTTACATTTGATTGTAAGTTCCCTGCTGGTGATTTCCTGTAGGACGTCGCCTTTTCTGAGTGCGCTCTCGCATTCCGGGTTCAGGTTCGCGCCGGACACGCAATTGATGGTTATGGCGCCGGCCGAAGATTTCGCCGAGATGGAATGAACGAGCTCGAAGTGGGAGAAATCCAGCCCGTCGGCGATGCGCAGAATGCCCGCGAGCATCCCGACTCGCTTCTGGTCGTCCTCGGAAAGCGCCGCGTACGCATCCACTTTCCGGCTCGGACCCGATTTGCGATGGAAGAGAGCGATCAGAGAGACAAGCAGCTTGTCGTTGTCGGAGAGCGGGCTCAGGTCTCCGGCGCTGATGATGCGGAAAGAATTTTTGTG
>CAYPEK010000002.1:45475-135313 GCA_964409645.1 uncultured bacterium
AGTTTGTGTTTCCTGATCGCCGCGACCGCTTTTTCGACGTCGTACTCGACTCTGTAGTGGGTGACCTGAATTCCGCGCGCCTTAATTTTCATGATTGCGTATGAAGCGCGCGGGTCGCCGTCGTCCGGCCTGCCGACGCTTCCGGGATTTACGAAACTGACGCCGTCCACCTCGACTACGAAAGGAGTGTGAGAGTGACCGCAGATGATAACGTCTGCTTTTGCCGATTTCGCGAGCGTTCGCAGGCGCGCTGTGGGAGTGTCCGGATTAAGGTGCTCCTTAACTGAAAGCGGGCTGCCGTGCACGATCAGGATGTTGCTGCCGCGCACTTTAAAGCGCAATTCCGTCGGAAGCGAGCGCAGGTAGCTGATGCTTTCGGCCGACAGATGCTTGTACGCCCACGAGAAGGCTTTCCACTTATCTTCCGGTTTCGTCTTTTTCCATTCGTCGAGTTTTTTGCTTACGCGCAACACTTTCTGGTCGTAATTTCCGATGATGTTTTTCGACGATTCCTTTTTGAGGATTTTCACAACTTCGTCGGGATAAGCGCCGTAGCCCACAAAGTCGCCTGCGTTCCATATCTCGACCGCGCCTTCCTTTTTTGCGTGTTCGAGCACTGCTTCGAGCGCTTGCAGGTTTGCATGGATGTCGGCGATGAGAGCGATTTTCACTTTTCGTCCTCCGTTTTCGGCCTTTCGTTTGTTTCGGCGGCGCCGCCGTCAGTATTATTTTCCGCCGCCGCCGTTTCCGGCTCCGAGGGGTTGTCCGCATCCGGAGCAGGGGGCTTTTCCGGTTCTTTCGGTTCGGCGAACATCGTTTCCACGAAATTCTTCCACACCTGCGACTTGGTCATCTTCGGCCAGAATTCGAGCAGTTCTTGGCGGCGCCGCGCCCGGAACGAGACGCGGTCCGCGCCGAGTTGATCCATTCCGGGCTTCAGTTTTCCGATGCCTATCGGCTTTCCGTAGAACTCGACGGCACGGCCGCGCTCCTCTTCCATGAACACCGGCAGCATCGAGGTCCAGACGTCGCAGTCGTGGATGTCTCCCAGCAGTTCCTGTATGTTTTTTATCTGCTTGATCGCTTTCGGCAGCACTTCAGGAAACCACGTTTCAAACGTCTCCATCGTGTAGCGCAGCCGTTTAGCGGCAATCCTCATCTGATGCAGTTCGTTGACATTGCCGCTGTCCTGAAGATAAATATCATGGCCGATCAGCTCCATAATGCCCGACGCCATCGCGCCGCGCGCGAAATCGATCGACGCGGCGGCGGGCAGCTCTGACGCGGCCTGCATCCTCGCCAGCACGCGAAGGTCTCTGAGCGTCTCATTCATGTTCTCGAACACCCTGTTTGTTATCAACTGGTCGATGGCTTTGATCACTTTCGCCTGTTCGCGGTCGCGCATCTGTTTTATTCGGAGTTCAAGCCGCGACACGCCCTGTTTTGATTTCTCGTCCTTATGCGCCGCTTTGAACTCTTCGAGAAAGATTATCTGCACGTCGCAGTCGCGTGCGATGCCGAGCGCGCGGGTGAGCCGGCGGATTTCCTTCGTCCAGTCTTTGAGTTGCTTATTGGGGAAGATGCCGCCGAACACTCTGAGCCGCGCGCGGAGGCGGCGGGTGGCCACGCGCATCCGGTGCACATGCTCCGGGTCTTTGGCTTCCTTCACGCCTTCGGTTTCCTCGCAGATCGCCTTCAGTGATTCCAGCATCGATTCCGTGCCCAGAATCACGAAGCGCGGGTCCGCCTTGAGTTTAGGAATATGGTTCATTCTTCGGCCTCTTGTCCCCAGTGTTCGATCAACCATTGCTGCGAGTCGAAAGGCTCCTCTCCGGGAGCGGGTTTTATCCAGCGGTATTTGCCGTCGGGCAACAGTTCGCGGCACTGTGATGTGTCCTTGAAGTGGACTGCCAGAATCTGGTCGATAATCGTTCTCTTGAGATCCGAATCCTCGACCGGGAACAGCGTCTCGACGCGCCGGTTGAGGTTGCGAGGCATGAGGTCGGCGCTGCCCGTGAGCACCTCTTCGTTTCCGCCGTTCCGGAAATAATAGAATCGCGCATGTTCGAGGAAGCGGCCGACGATCGAAGTCACGCGGATGTTGTCGCTGACGCCCGGCACGCCCGGCCGCAGGCAGCATATCCCGCGCACCTGAAGGTCCACTTTCACGCCTTTTTGCGACGCCTGATACAGCTTTGCGATCATCTTTCTGTCAACGAGTGAGTTCATCTTGAACATAAGGCGTCCGCCGCCGTTTTTCTCGTGTATTTTTATCTCCCTGTCTATGCGGCTCGCGAGCTGTTTTCTCATCTCGTACGGCGCGGCGAGTATCTTCCGGCATTTTTCCTGCTTGGCGCAACCGGTCAGCACGTTGAAGAGTTCGGATATGTCCGCGCCGAGTTCCGGCCGTACCGAAAAGAAGCCGATGTCGGTGTAAAGTTTAGCCGTCACCGGGTTGTAGTTGCCCGTACTCAGGTGCACGTAGCGCGCGAGTTTTTTTCCTTCGCGCCGCACGACGAGGCACAGCTTGGCGTGTGTTTTCAGCCCCATCACGCCGTAGATCACGTGCGCGCCTTCGTCTTCGAGCTTCCTCGCCCAGTTGATGTTGTGTTCCTCGTCGAACCGGGCTTTGAGTTCGACAACCGCCGCCACCTGCTTTCCGTTCTGCCTCGCTTCGAGCAGCGCGTCCACAACGGGCGAATTTCTGCCTATGCGGTAGAGCGTTATCTTAATCGCGATCACGTCCGGGTCGTTCGCGGCCTGCCGCAGAAAATCTATCGTCGGGTTGAAACTGTCATACGGGTGATAGACGAGAATGTCGTCGGATGCGATTGCCTTGAAGATGCCGCCCTTGCCGGAGAACGCCGCCGGTATTGTCGGGCTGAACGTCGAATACTTGATGTCGGGGCGGTCGATGCCGTCGAATTTCATCAGGTCCGCCATGCCGAGCATCGAGGTGTGTGTGTAAACGTGCTCGGGCGTAATATTCATGTTGCGGATCAGAATATTTTTCACGCGCTCGGGCATCGTGTTGTCGATCTCGAGGCGGACAGCGCTGCCGTAAGGCCGCAGGTCGAGGTTTTCCTCGACGGAGGCGAGCAGGTCTTCGATCTCCTCTTCGTCGAGCTTGATGTCCGCGTCGCGGGTTATCCTGAACGGGTAGCTCGCGACTATCTCCATGCCCCTGAAAAGCATCGGAAGGTTCGCGGCGACCAAGTCCTCCAACAGTATGAAGCTGGCGTTGTACGAGCGCTTGCGCCCGATGTATTCCTCGTAATCGGTACGGTTTTTCTCGGGGGCCGGCAGAAAGCGCGGCAATATGCCGGGCATCTTCAGTCTCGCGAAACGCTCTTTCTTCGGCTGATCGCGCAGAACGATTGCGAGGTTCATGCAGAGGTTCGAAATATGCGGCCACGGATGCGAGGGGTCGAAAAGCAGCGGTGTCAGAGCCGGAAAAATCTGTTCCTCGAAGTACCGGCTCAACAGTTTCTTCTGATTGTTGTTCAGGTCCTTGTATTTGAGAATTTTGATTCCCGCTTTGTTCAGCAGCGGCTTCAGATTGGTCTCCCAGAGATCGGACTGCGTTTTGAACTGTTCGAGCAGCACGGAGCGGATGCCAGCGAGCTGCTCGGAAGGGGTCATTCCGTCCGGTGTCATGCCGCCCGCGCCGGCGCTCTCCCGCCGCCTGAGTCCGGACACGCGCACCATGAAGAACTCGTCGAGGTTGTTGGCGTAAATGCCGAGGAATTTCACGCGTTCGAGGAGCGGTTTTCGTTCGTCGATTGCCTCTTCGAGCACTCGCCAGTTGAATTCGAGCCAGCTCAGTTCCCTGTTGATGTAGAGGCATGGGTCGCTGAGGTCAGCAGCCTGTGTTGTTTCGTCCGCCGGGGCCGCGACCGGTTCCTCCGCCGGTTTTTTGCGCCGTGCGCCCGGTACGGCACGGGGTTTCTTTTTTTCGGTCATAAATACCTTCCTGTCGGGATGGGTTGCTTTCCGGCAACCGCCTTGGCTGTGATACTGAATGTAACTAATCGAAAATGAGTGCGGCGTGCGGCAGGGCGCGGGCACTGCATAACGCCCCGTGGTAAATCGTCGCCGTCACCTGAGCTGCTTTCATTTCTTTTTCACTCTGTCGAGTCGTCGTTCCACCGCTTCGCAGACTGTGCGCAGGGTGCGTATGCGGCCGAAGTATTTGTCTTCGCCCTCGACGATTGTCCACGGCGCGTCGAGCGTGCTTGTGTTCTCCAGCATGTCGAGCACCGCTTCCTCGTAAACACCCCACTTGTCGCGGTTGCGCCAGTCTTCCTCGGTGAGTTTGTATTTCTTGAATTTATTCGATTCGCGCTCCTTGAAGCGACGAAGCTGTTCGTCCTGCGAGATCTGCATCCAGAACTTGACTATTACCGTGCCGTAGTTTGCGAGGTGCGCCTCGAACTCGCGGATTTCCTGATACGCGCGCCGCCATTCGGTCGAGTCGGCGAAGCCCTCGATGCGCTCGACGAGCACGCGCCCGTACCAGCTACGGTCGAATATTGTAATGTGGCCCGCCTTGGGTATCTGTCTCCAGAATCGCCACAAGAAGTTGTGCGCTTTTTCCTCGGTTGTCGGCGACGCGATCGGTACAACTTCGTACCCGCGCGGGTCGAGCCTTGATATAAGCTGCTTGATGTTGCCGCCTTTCCCGCCGGCGTCCCATCCTTCGTAAACTATCACCATCGGAATGCGGTGTCTGTAGAGTTCAAATTCGAGCTCGCGGAACCGTGTTGTGTACTTCTCGATCTCGCTGTGGTATTTCTTTTCGGTAAGTTTCTGCGAGAGGTCGATCTTGTCGAGGATCGTCGGATGCACGTGCTTCGCGACGTCGATCTGTTTTTCTTCGGCAAGCGCCTTGCGTGCGGCCTCGACGCGTTTTTTCCGTTCGATCCCGTTGAGGCCCGCTTCGAGAATCGTCTTCAGTATCTTCATCTCCGCCCAGTGCACGTCGGTCGCCTCGACGATCGTCCACGGCGCGTAACTCGTCGATGTCTTCGCGAGCATTTCCTCGACGTATTTCACATGCTGGTCGTATTTTTCGTGCCGTTTCCAGTCCTCCTTGGCGATTTTCCACGACTGGAATTTGTCTTTCTCGGTTATCTTGAAACGTCTTTTCTGCTCTTTTTTGGAGATGTGAAGGAAGAATTTAACGATCACCGTGAGGTCGTCGCTCAACAGTCTCTCGAAGCTCATGATGTCCTCGAACGCGTGATCCAGCTTGCTTTTTTTAATCTCTCCCTCCATCCGGTCGAACAGAACGCGGCGGTACCAGCTCTGGTAGAAAACCGATATGCGGCCCTGCGCCGGTGTCTTTGTCCAGAACCGCCACAAAAACGGGTAGTAATTCTCTTCGAGAGACGGCTCATGAATTCTGTGGACTTTAAACCCGCGCGGGTCGATCCGTGACGCGAGTTGTTCGATCACGGCGCCTTTTCCCGCGCCTTTCCAGCCCTCGAACACGATGACTACCGGGATATTTGCTTCCATCAGTCTGCTTTGCAGGTCGAAAAGCTGGTTCTGGATTTCTTTGACTTCATCTTTGAACTGTTTTTTGGGTAGCTTTTTAGATAAATCGATCTGCTCGAGCATAAATTTCCTCCATCTCCGTCATATATATGAGTAATAACAATGTAGATGGAATTTTATCATAATATTGTTTTAATGCAAGTTTGAGCCTCCCCGAAGGGGGCCGGATGCCTGAAATCGATGCCCGCGGACTGTGCAGCCTGTCATTCACTTGCCAAGTGCATTATCACGCGGCCTCCGACTGTGTCGCCGTCACTCACGAAAACCGAACAACTCTTTGGCGGATCGCCTTTCTTTCTGAAAGGATTTTTGACCTTGGAGTTAAAATACAGAGTGGTATCGAGTCCGCTTTTTTCCGTCCTGAAATTCATCTGATCGCTCGTCCGCGAAGTAGCGGGCATGTCGAAATCGAGTAAACCGTCCGAACCGGAAACCGAGACGTGGCTCACCTCTGTTTTGTTGGCCGAAAAGCCCGGATCGTCCGGCGAGAATGTCATCTTCTGAAGGAATGAGGTTTCCGTGTTTTTGATCGAGCATGGATACGTGTCCGGTCCGCGTCCGACGACCGTCAGCTTATCCGCCGCTGCGGCGGGCACGTCGAACTTGACTCCCAGTTCGAGCAGTTTCGCATCCCCCACGCGGGGCGCGATCTCATAACTGATGTCCACGTCGCCCGAGGACTCGATTTTGTAATTATACCGGACGAGAAATCCCATCTCCGGTTTTTCTTTTACGCCGTGGAAAACTTCCGCCTCAATCAATACTTCGTCGGCGCTCTCATTCTTAATCTCGAATTTCCTCACGGTTGTATCGAGGTCTTTGAGAAGCGGAAGGACGGCGCTTTCCACGTACGAAGTCTGAGTCATTTCCACGAGCAGCAGAGGCCGCCATGTGTTAAGCGCCGGGCCTTTGACCGGTATGCTTCCGCCGCCTGTCTTCACCGATTCGATTGTCGCGCCGTCGGTGTTGAACGTGACCCCGAACTCGCTGCCGCCGCTGACTGTAATTTTGTCTCCGCTGGTCGTCGTGGTGAGAGGGTAAGTCTTCCGTTTCGCGGGCGTCGCCGCGGTTTTGTCGCGCACTTCGAGCAGGAACTGGTGCTTGTCCATCATGAAGTTGTTCAGGTCGAAGGACGATATTTCGAGGATGTAGGTTTCGCCGTCGTAAACGGTTTTCGGGAGGTTCACGTCGAGATCGAGGGCGGATTTCTGATGCGGTTTGACGGAGGGGTAGGAGCCTTTGCCTTCCGAAATCGCGTCGAAGTTTTTCAGCAGTCGCCACTCGTAGCGCATTCCCTCGATGTCGGTGAAATCGAAGCGGTTTTGGAAGGCGGGGCTGAGGCGGTTGGCGCCGGGGTTGGCAATTAGCGACTCATCCGCGAAGTAAACCGGCGTGTATATTTTTTTGAATTCGTAAAAATCCGCCTGCGGCGTGCGGTCCGGATATGTGATGCCGTCCGTGCCGAAGAATCCGTTCGAGTCGATTATGTGGTTGTCGTCGGCACGCTTGTTGACGAAAAGATAATCGTGGCCGTCCGGTACTTTGTCGCCGGGTTCATAGACGCGTCTGCCGTCGATCGGGCGCAGGATACCCTGATCCATCCAGTGCCATACGAACCCGCCGGCAAGGTCGTCGTTCCGCCAGATGATGTCCCATGTGGCTCTGGTGTCGATCTGTCTGCCGAGCGCGTGGAGGAATTCGGTCATGATGATCGGGCGCGCGCGTTTGCCTTTGAGTTTCTGATCCTTGACGTATAAGTCAAGCTCCATGGGGCTTGGGTAGTGCGCGGCGAGGAGTTCGACCACGGGCGGAATGACGTCGGTTGTCTGATTCCATGAGAAACCCGTCTCGGGGAGCAGCTTCGGCCTCGTCGGGTCCAGCTTTTCGACGAGTTTGACCACCGGCCCGTGGACCAGCGACCATTTATTTTCATTGCCCGCGCTCCATATAATGACTGACGGGTGATTCTTGTCCCGCGATATGGTTTCGGCCGCCCGCTGTTTCACCGGCTCGATGAATTCCGGAAAGCTCAAAAGCACGTCTCCGTAACCGAAGGGTATTTCGTCGATCACGTACATGCCGTAAATGTCCGTGAGGTCGAGAAATTCGGGATCGGGGGGATAGTGCGATGTGCGGATGGAGTTGATGTTGGCGGTTTTCATCGCTCTGATGTCGAGCAGCATTTGCTCGGTGGTGAACGTTCTGCCGTGTTCGATGTTGATCTCGTGACGGTTGGCGCCGCGCAGTTTAAGCGGCACTCCGTTCACCTTGAACACGTCGCCGTCAATCGTGATCTCTCTGAATCCCACGTTCACGTCGGTTGTTTCCACTTTGCCGTTTTCATTCGACAGTGTTACGACCAACTTGTACAACGCCGGTGTCTCAGCGGTCCATTTGTCCGGGTTCGTGACTTTATTGGAGAGTGTGACTTTTTCCGTCTTTCCGGCCGTGACGCTCGCTTTTTTCGATGTGTTGACGATCGGCGATCCACCGCCCGGAGGCAGCAACTCCGCCGCGATTTCCATGTCGCGGTCTTTACCGCCGGTGTTCTCGATGTTTACTGTCACGGACAACTCGGCGTCACGGTAGTTCTCGTCAAGATCGGTCACGACGGTGATGTCGTCGATGTGTGTTTCAGGCACTTTGTATAGATACACGTCACGGAAAATGCCGCTGAGTGCCCAGTCGTCGTGGCAGTCGAACGCGGAACTTTTTATTGTTCCTTTTTCAACTTTGACCGCAAGCAGATTTTTGCCGGGCTTCACGGCGTCCGTTATGTCGAACTCAAAGCCGGTGAACCCGCCGATGTGTTTTCCGACCGGTTTTTCATTTAGCCACACTTCCGCTCCATACAGCACGCCTTCAAAATGCAGCATAAGACGTTCGCCGGGCGCGGGCGCCGCCGCCTCGAACTCGTGTCGGTAGAATCCCATGTTGTCTGATACCGTCGCGTATTTGGCGTCCTCTAACCCGGCCATTTCCCAGTTGAGCGGAACTTGTATGTCGCCCATTCCGGACTGGTCGAAGTCGAAGCGATAAAAGTTGTCCATTGCTTTGGCGCCGTCCGGCGTCACAACCGCCAGTTTCCATGTGCCGTTCAGCAATATCTTGCCCGATTCCCGCGAAACCGGCTTGCACCACACCCGTGCTCCGGCCGCGATCACCACAGCCGCCATCACAAAAGCCGTTATCATTCTCCGTGTTTTCATCCGGGGCGCCTCTCTTTTCGTTATCATGCAAACAGATTCACAACACAGACATTTTACCTGCCGTGGCGGGATGACACAAGAAAAACATTAGTTGCTGATATGCAATTGGGGGCGGGCCGTGAATTGGGAATTGAGCAGTATCGTAAAAGGAAACATATATGTTTCCTGATTACCTCTAATTCTCCGCTACGAGTAGGGAAGCTTGTAAAATCTTCCTATGATTGTAGGGGCGGCCCTGCAGAATTTTCAAATATGTTATCTCGGCAGCGGAATTCAAGGCATAATCAGGTATATGTTTAGCAACAAGAGTGGCTTCAAAGACATTAACTATTGCGGGATGCCGCGTAGGGCCAGTATCTGATTCTTGTATCTTTTGTCTTCGGTTATTTCGAGTCCCGTCCAGTCGGGCGGATTGAATGACGCGCTTTCGGATTCCGACCCGAATTCGACCTCCATCGTCAGAAGGCCCTCGAGAGTTCCTTCGTAAACGTCAATCTCGATGACCGCGTCGATGCCGGAAACGTTGTCGCGATACAGCAACTCATATCGCGTTTTTTCGACTCTTCTGTTTTCAGTCGCGGGCCAGAGGGTGTCGAACTGGGCGGGCGAGATTTCGGTTTCATACTCCGCTCTCTTCATTCCCGCGCCGGATTTTACCGTGAGGAAATGTTTGCCGCCTTTCTCGCGAAGCCTGACTTCCGTTCCGTCCTCCGCGACGGCGATGTAACCCTGACGGATGTGTTTTGAAGGGAAATTGCTCAAGTCGTCCGGCAGCCGTTTCAAAAGGAACTTGCGCTCGATCTCGATGTTGGAGTTCATGGTTCCTCCTGCTCAGGGTCGCACGCTTTTGATGAAATCGACGATCGTGCGGACGAGCGCGCGCGGGCACAGTGCGATCGAAACGTGGCCGCAGGGAAGCCATTTCAGCCGTGGCCGGTTCCATTTCTCGTGCAGTTCCTCGACGTTCGGAGGCGGGATAAGGATGTCGTAAAGGCCGGCGATGACCTGAATTCGCTCCGGCGGGAGTTTCGGTTTGAAATTGACTGGCATGATTATGCGCCAGTTCTCGGACAGCTTTGCTTCCGTTACGCCCGCCGTGTCGAGGTCGTGTTTAAGCTGGCTGATGAGCGGTTTGTCCCACATGCCTTTAATCAGATTGCCCGAGGCGATGATCGGCAGAGCGAAATCGATCCGGTTTTCGACGCACGCGACGAGGCCGGTGACGAATCCGCCGAGGCTGAACCCGCCCACGCCGAGCGGGCCGGTGAACCGGCTGCGCGTCCACGTCACAAGCGACCGGATGTCGCCCACCGACTGCCGGAACGCTTCGACGCTCTGTTCCATGTCGCCGCAAAGCATCAGGTCGCCGTCGTAAGTGCCGGCCGGTTTTCGTGTGCCGTGATAGGGTTGTGTCGTCAGCACGCAGTTGATGCCGAGGCGCGCGAGAAAGAAACCGAGCAGCCAGTGATAGGGGGTATAAACGCCGGGCTCGCGCCATCCGTGCATTATAATCACGCACGGCGCGGCGGCGGCGCCGTGTTCCGTCCGCGCCTCGAAGATGCTCCCGCGCACGATGTTATTCTCAGGATAGGCGGATTCCGTTTCGCTGCGGAAGCTGAAACGCGACTCTTTAATTCCGCCGCGTGTCCGGCGCGGTGTCACTTCGACTTCGGGCATTTTTTTCATTCCCCGGTCGAAGAACAGCTCCGGCTGCTCGAAGAATTCGGGACGGTTCATATCCGAGAGGTCTAGCCGCGAGCTGAGCATCGGCTTGTGGTTCGACATAGCGATCTCGAGTTTGACGACCGCCGTGTCGATCAATATCGATAGTATTCTCAGAAATGCGTGCCATATTCGTGATGGAATGCTCATTTGCTGCTCCGTATGTGACTTAATGCGACACTATTATACGCGGAATCGGGGTTTTGTGCGCAAGTTGTTGTAAATGCCGGGCTTCGGGTTTGAGCGGGACCGTCATTCAGTCCGCGCCGCCGGTTTTCCACTTGAACCGGAAGTCACAGATTTCGTCGCCGCAGGAAAGAGTTTTGTCGCGTTTCAAAGAAATATCGGGCTGGTGGTTGTTGAAAAAATCCTTGTCGCCCTCGCAGAAGATGGCGGCCATGTCGGGCTCGCCGATGGTTTTCAGAAGTTCAACAAAACGGCACCGGCGGATCGTGAGGTCGAGCGCCTCGTCGCCTTTGAGAGTGAGGTCGGCGTCCGCGTTGAAAAAACGGCTCTGTATTTTTTCGAGGAATTCGGAGCGTTTTTCGGGCGTCATGTCGAGAATGGAAGCGCGGCTCAGACGCGGCACGTTGCGGCCGAGGAAATCCACTGATGCGATCCTTACGATCTCGGCGACTAATGCGCGCGCCTCGTTCGGAGGAATTCGTGTGCGCAGTGCGCGGTCGAGCAGGACCGCCGAGCCTATCTGGCGGCGGGAGAGGGCGTCCTTCCGGTCCACCGGCGGCCCGAGAGAGCGCCACGGCTCGCCTTTCGCCATTCCCGCGACGACCGAAGCGAATACCGCCGCGCATCCCGCCGGGCCGAGTCGCCGCCACAGCAATCGCAATGCGGTGAGCGAACCGACCTGTTCCGACAGAATGAGTGAGAGAGGAACCATTCAAATCCCCGATCGATTTGTTTCAAATAATCATGCCACAATCCGGCCGTATTTTGCAGACGGCCGGTGTTTAAAATAGAAAAGGGCAGGCGGTTCGCCTGCCCTCGGTATAACTCCATCAAAAATTATTTATTCGGTTTCAGTTCGTCGGCAAGTTCCTTGAAGAACGCTTTGAGCGTGTCGCGGGTGACTTCGCCCTTCCTGTTGGCGATGCTTCGCACGGCGGCCGCGAACTTGTCGTATTCCTCCTGCGTGAGCGTGCCTTTGAGTTTCTTATCAGCGACTTCAATGCCCATCACGCCCGCCTCGCCGTAAGCGGTTGTCTTCGCGAGCCAGCTTTTCAGTTCGTCGAGCAGATATTTGTTTTTAACCTTCTCGTTGATCGGGTCTTTCATGTCGGCCATCGCCTGAAATGCCGCCTTGAACTCGTCTTTAACCGGCGAGAGGTCGCCCGCGTAGTAATGGTTCCAGAATTTGCGTATGAGCACTCTGAGGTCCTGCGAATCCTGATGGTTGATGAGGGAGCCCTGATTCAGGACCGCGAAAGGCTTGAACGCGCTGTAAGCGTCGATGCCCACAGTGTCGATGATGGCTTTCTTCCACGACTCCTGATCGTTGTATGCGTCCGGGTTCCAAGCGTAATCTGCTACTGCGCCGAGAGTGACCCACGAACTGTACATCCACGGCATCGCGTTTGCGGTCAGGCCGAGAACGGCTTCGTGCACGTCTGTGGCGCGGCGCGGGAACGTTCCGAGGCTGATCGGTCCCTTGATCGCCATGAACGTATCCACGACCGGTACGTTGTCGCCGAGCAGCGGCTTGCGGTTGATGTACTTTGTGACGAATTCCGCGTCTGATTTGTTGACCGCCCAACTGCATATCTCGTTGCCGGTCCAGCCGTAAATTATCTCCGGTTTCAGCATGTCGCCGACTGTTCCGCTGTATTCCTCAGTGACGTTCTCATTCCAATATTCGACCGGCACGAAGCTGAACTGCGCGTTCGGCACTTTTTTCATCACGGCGTCGTAAACGCGGTTGGTCAGATCGGCCTGAGCCTCGCCCATGTTTTTGTAGCGCGCTTTGTCCTCTTCCTTGGAAAGATTCATGCCGGTGTCGTCGAACGCGAGCACGAAACAGGTTATTCCCAAATCAGCTACCGCGTAGAACTTCGCGACCAAATCCTTGAAATGATCTTCGGACGAATAGGTAATCGAGACGCCCGGGCTGATTTCCCAGCAGAACTGCATGTTGTTCAGTTTGCTCAGGTCGTTGAAAGCTCGAAATCTCTTGAGCTCTTTTTCTGTGTAAGGACTTCTCCACGCGCTTCGGTTTTTCGGGTCGTCCTTCGGCGCGTAGAGGAAAATATTCATCTTCTGATCGCCCATCCAGTCGATCGTGCGGAGGGTGTCTTCCGGCGCCCACGCGGCTCCGTAGTAGCCTTCGAGCACTCCGCGCACCTGCATCACCGGATAGTCGAAAATCGATGCCTGATCGATCCGCCGCCCGTCGTATTTCGAGATGAGTTTCTTTATCGTTTTGATCGCGTAGAATCGCCCGCGGCTCTGGTCTGAGTAAATGGTTGCCGTCACGCCGCTGTCCGAGCCGGCGACTCTGAGCGCGTATGATTCCGGTTCCGACGCGAACACTTTGCGGTCGCATTTCAGTTTCTTGCAGTCTTCTTCCGGGAACGCGGAAGAAGCGGCGAATGTGACTTTAACAATTTTATTTCCGGCGGCGGGGTAGGTGTCCGTCAGGTCTTTCACAGCGTGTGCGAGAGCGGCGTCTCCGGCAGGCGCGCCGTCCACCGAAACGCCCGTCACCGCGACCGGCGATCCGAGCATCATTGATATGTGCGGCTCGGGAATAATGTCCATGAAATTAAAGCCCATCAGATCGGCGCGCGCCGCTCCGCCCGCAGCAAGCAGCGTCACACACATTGCGATAATCAAATACATTCTCTTCATGATAGCTCTCCCCCCGTCGTGATTGTTGTCTATCCCCGAACCCGCGTATTCCTCCGGTTTCGCTTCCGAATAAGACCCGGCGCCCGACGGCAACCGGTTCGGGGACATTCTACTAAAAAATCCGCGAAATTGGTAGTCGAAGATTTTACGCGAACAAAAAAGGCCAAAGATATGATGAAATGGCGTGGAGAATGAGTAAAGACTGCTCAGAATCCTTAACGTTTATTTCAATGGCTTCGCCGATGCGACCCAAGTGTCGAAATCTTTATCCCATCCCTCCGCGAGAGTGAAATCGTATAGATCGAAAAACGGCTTGTAATCCGTCTCCGAGACAGGGATGACCTTGAATTTGACCTGCTTCATCAGCGGTTTGTATTTATCGAGCACTTCGTTGTTGTTCAGGCTGACCGAGAATGCTTCCATTTTCTTCATCAGTTCTTCGGAAATATTCGGTGACGCCATAAGCGGCATGAAATGCAGCGGCTCCGCGCACGCCAGTTTGCGGATATTCTTCACCGGGGCCGGGTTCATCAGTTCGAAATAGTCGATATTTGTTTCCATCAGGAATATCGCATCGACTTTTCCGGACGCCAGAGCATCGACGGAGGCGTAAGCATCCGTGGAAGTCAGCATTTCGGAGAGTGTTTTTTCCGGGGCGGCGTTCATGATTTTTCTGAGCAGCGTGTAAGCGGTCTGGTAGGGGTAGGTCGAGAGTTTCTTTCCCGCGAGGTCGGCGACGCCGTTGATTGCGCTGTCTTTTTTGACATAGAGGCATTCACTCGCTTTTTCCTTGTCGAAAATTGAAATTGTTGCGAGCGGCTTGTAGCCGTAAATGGTTGCAAGAAGGAAATCGTCTTCCGAGTTTGCGTAGATGAAATCGAGTTTTCGGGTGCCTATGTCGCCTTGAAACGATTCGATATTGTTGTAAAACAGGTTGAACATCTGGATGTTCTGCGTTTGAGAGAACTCTTTTGTCATGTCTTTCGCCATAACGCTGAAACTGGTGTTGAACTTTGTTCCCGTGTCCCAGTAAACGCCGAACGTGTAGCTTTGATTTTCCGCGCGGGCGTCGGCGACCGCTATCAGGATCATAAGGGCGCACAACGCTATTTGCATTTTTTTCATCTAAAGCCTCCTTGAATATATAACTGCCAATTGTGTAATTTGTGACTTACCGGCAAAAAGATACAACTAGAAATATAATACCAGAAACCCGCTCATGTTGGATACAGGCAAAGCAAATTTGGTGGAGTCGCAACGGCATCCTGTATATTCGAAACATGATCCGTATTAATTTTAATGCTGTGAGTCGATGAAGCGATATAGAGTCGCGCGGTTGACTCCGAGGATGCGCGCGGCTTTTGCCTTGCTGCCGCCGGCTTCCTTCATTGCCGCGGCAACTGATTCCGAATCCAGCAGACGTTTCCGCCCGGGACCGGGTTTGTGGGCGGCAATTGTCACCGATTCGGTAATCTCTTGAGGCAGGTGGCGCGGTTCGACCGTATCGCTTTTGCATTTCAGCTTTGCGTACTGGATGGCGTTTTGAAGTTGTCTGATGTTTCCCGGCCATCTGTATCCCTGAAGAATCTGTTTTGTCTCAGCGGACAACATTGTCGGGACGTGCCCCGAGTCCCATCCGGAACGTTTTTTGAGGAAATAATCGGCGAGAACCAGAATGTCGCCGCTACGCTCTCGGAGCGGAGGCATGGTTATGGGCACTACGCATATCCTGTAGAACAGGTCTTCGCGGAAGGCGCCCGTTTTAATCATCTGCTTCAAATCTTTGTTAGTGGCGCTTATGAGCCTGAAGTTAGCCTTCAGGCTCCGCTCGCCGCCCAAACGCTCAAAAGTGCCGTCCTGCAGGACCCGCAGCAGTTTTACCTGCATCGTCTGAGACAGTTCAGCTACTTCATCGAGAAAGATAGTGCCTCCGTCGGCAAGCTCGAAGCGTCCTTTCTTGTCACGCACCGCGCCCGTGAACGCGCCTTTGACGTGTCCGAAAAGTTCGCTCTCGATCGTTCCTTCCGGCAGAGCTCCGCAGTTCACAGGCACGAACTGCCTGTCCGCGCGGCGGCTCTCTTTGTGGATCGCATGCGCGATCATTTCTTTGCCGGTGCCTGTTTCGCCCTGAATCAGAACGGGTGCGTCGCTGCCTTTTATGTCTCTGATGAGTGAAAAAATCGATTGCATCTCCTTATATGTTGATATGATGCCGGGGAAGGGACTGCCGTCCGCAAGCTTCATCTCGAGGTCAATGACTCTCGTTACGTCATGGAAAGTGGCGATTACGCCCGACTGTTCTCCTGTCCGGTCGTAAACAGGCATCACTGACATAGTAATGTTTTTCTTTGTTCCGTCTTTTGTTGTCAGGTCTATCGGATACACAAGATGCAACAGTTTCTTTTGGTTCATTTCGCAGAAACTGCATTTATCTCCGCAGAATCCGTTCGGGAAAATTTCGCGGCAGTCGCGGCTGATCACATCCGCCGCACTCCACCCGGTGATTCGTTCCGCGGCTCTGTTGAAATTCAGTATGATCCGGTTATTGTCATGGACAATCACTCCGTCAATGAAATTCCCCAGCACTGCGTCGAGATTGGCCTTCATAGAAACGAAAGACTTGAAATATCCGTGTGTGAAAAAATCTTTTGTCAGTCGCTGAATCGTGTCGCGTATGCTGCGGAAACTGTCTGTGATTTCCTGTTCGTTGTCTTCATTGAATGACGGTTCGGGAATGTCCCATGACACTATACATGGTTTCCCTTGTATCACTGGGCATTTCTCTTTCGCGCTTTCGCAAAGAGTAATAATTATGTCGATGCTGTTTATATTAACCTCATTAATCTTTTTTGATTTGAAATTCGATATGTCGTAGCCTATCTCTGACATAACTTTAACTGTACGTGGATTTATGTCGCCCGCCTCGAAACCCGCACTGAATACCTCAACGTCCTCAGGCGCTTCATTCCGCGCAAATGCCTCGGCCATCTGGCTTCGCATCGCATTTGTTGAACATAGAAAGAGAATTTTTGTCATTTAGCCATCTTCCCAATTAACTTGCTTTTCTCTTTATATATTTCCTAAAAATATTTTTCAACAATTGCGTTTCTGCAAATCAGTTCGAATCTTATAGGCGATGTGTATGATCCAAATCAATCCGACGATAAAATTCGGACAGGACCGATTAGGCCTGACTCAAGCAGCGGCGAGTCTTTTTTATAGGGCCGGTTGGTAGTCCACGTGAAGCGTTTATCCTCCGAAAATGATTCGTCGCCAATCAGCCGGTTTGCCCAGAGGTTCGCTACTGCTATTTCGAGACTGTTACCGCGTTCTTTCAGCAAGCCGGGGGGAATCGCCAGTCGCCACGGCTCGCACCATGCCACACCGAGATCGACACCGTTGATTTTCACCGAGGCCATGTTTGCCACCTTACCGAGTGAAATGTAGTTTCCGGTGCTTCCATCGAAACTTGTCGTGTATGTCGCGATTCCGGAGTAGAAGCGAATGCCGTTTTCGGGTTGTTTGCTCCAATCATACAGTTTGTCGAATGTCACCTGCGCCGGACCGCCCCACGCCGGATCGAACGAAACCACCCACGATCCTTCTATTTCGAGTGCTGTCTTCAATTCCGGGAAGTTCTTGCCGCTTGTTTTTTTGGTAATTCCATTCCGGAATACGATGAAGTAGCTTTCGTATGGATCGAATTTGAGGGGTATAGTCGTCAGGTTTTCTGAATTTGTAAATTCGGGAAGTGGACGTGAGGCCCCAGTCAGCGGGTCCCAGAGTTCCGGTATTCGATCAGTAATGCGAAACGTGCCTTTTGTCTCGACCTGTTTGTCGGCGCGGTTTGAGACAAAGTATATTTCGAGCTCGGCGGTGCGGCGATGAGTGTAGCGGATCGGACCGGTCGAACTGAAATCTTCGACTGCTCCCATCGAATGAAGTATTTCAGCCGTAAGGCTGTAGCTCGGGTACAAACCGCGTTCAGGTTGCGATTCGTTTGAATCCGCCGTCGTTGATTTAACCGATTCGCCGATGAGATCGCCGCCCCAGATGATTTGTCCTTTGCCGCGTTTTATAGCTGTGTGTTCAGCGGGCGGTGTCTGCGTGCCCCATAGTGATTCTGCGACTGCGGCGACTTCCTTGTCACATTCGGGATAATTCACGAGACTAGGCGATTTGTGCGGCGCGGGGCCGATCACGGTTGCGCCCGCTGTCACGAGTTCCTTCACTTTATCAAGCAGTTCCGGCGTCATGGTTGTGACATCCGGCAACACGAGTATGCGGTATTCCGCGCCGCCCGGAAAAACTATCAGCCCGTCGCGGACGGATGCCGATTTAATCAGCTCGGCGGGGGAGCAGCCGTCGAAGTTGAATCCGCGCTTGTCGGGCAGTGTGTCGCTACCGTCGAACGCGGAGAGCGGCGGCTGGAATACGTTCGGCGCGCCTTCCGGCATGAGATAGAGAACGTCTGCGACGGTTCGGCCCTGACGCAGGAGATACTGCGCGCGCGTGATGTATTTGTGATACGCTCCGGCCAGCGGCCACCACGTTTCCCCGCGGTCCCAATGCACGCCGTAGGGCCCCATCGTCATTCCGGGACGGCCTTCGTTGGGTTTGTGCGCGAATGTGTGATACATGAATTTGTTGACGCCCACCGCGAACGCCCAATCGCCCTGATTTTTCAGGTTAGCTGGGTGGTTTCGCCAGTGGTCGCCGCCCGATGTGAATGCCTCTGCCGCAACGACGGGGCGGCCGAGTACGTGCGCGATGGACGTTGCTTCAGCGCAACTGAATGAGGAGTTGAAGCCGAGGCTCCAGAACTCGCACATCGGCACGTCGGCTACCGCTCCGAGATCGAAGTCGCCCGCCGGGTTCATGTCGTACGGCTCGATGGACAGCGTCATTCCGTGCTCCCTGCCGATTTCCTTCAGACGCCCGGCGTGGTTCTCTATGACTAACTCGCTGCCTGTGCGACGCAGGTCCCACAGAAACCGCTCGGTGATTTCGCGGCTGCCAACAATGTAGCCGAGATACGCCGGGTAATAAGGAAGAGGGTCGTATCCTCTGCGCTTGATGAACTCCTCGCGCATTTTTGGCGTCCAGTTCTGAGCACCCATCTCCCAACTGTCGATGTGAAGCATTGTCCAGCCTTTGCCGGCTTCCATCGGGCCGACTTTGTCCAGCAGTTTGGCACCGTAATTGTTGAAATGCGCGTCGAGCGCGGCGCCGTCGAATTTGTCGCACTCGAAACCGAGGCCGGGTTCCGGGGCGGGGCGCGTGATCGCACCGTTGTTGCGGCTGACAAAGCGCAGAATTGTCCAGTTTCCGGCCGGCGTCTGCCAGTCGAGAGTGCTGTCCGGATTGACGCTGTTTGTCAAATCAATTATCTGATCCGCCGGGATTGTGCTGCCCGTGGGCGTCGCCGGATATTCCGCCGCAGAGGCGAGGTAGGGTTTCACGCCGGGTTGCGAAGTGAACGGCGCTCTGTAGTAAAGCGCTTTTTCATCTATGTCCGGTGTCCTGAAGTCCGCCGACGGGGTTGGGAATGCCAGCACCGCCACATTCTTGTAAAAACTGCGGCGTTTTGAAAGGAAGTTGAATGGGACGTTTCCAAAAAACGGTTGTCGCGGCTCCGCAAGAGGAAGCTTGCCGGTGAAATGCGACGGGCCTGTCACGTGCGTTTCTGAGGCGACAAGGTGTTGCATGGACTGACTCGGTTTGACCCACGGGCCGCCGCTTCCGGCCCAGCCCGGCCCGGACCCGAGAATGAGTTCGATTCCGAGCCTTTCGGATTCGTGGACCGCGTGTGCGAAAAGCGACTGCCATTCTTCGCTCAGGAAATCCACTTTCCCGCGTGGCACTCCGACGTTCACTTCGAGAAACAGCACGCTTCCCAAGCCTGCTGCTTTCATCGCCTCCAGATCGCGCGTCATTCCCTCGCGCGAGAGGTTGCCGTCCATGAAATACCAGTAAACGCCCGGCCTCGCGGAGTCCGGCGGGTTCGCGAAATTTTTCTCGACTTCATCCGCAGCAAAAGCGGGCCGGATAAATAAAACTGAAAAGAGAACCGAACATAAGAGTTTTCTGATCATAGAATTCCAATCCTTATCAATATCAATTTAATATATCCGAAGAAGAGCAGTCGTTACAATTGAAGGAAAAACATTAAAGATATCAGATGTCCACTTTGTAAACGGTGATTGTGCCGGATTTGCCTTTGACCGATGCTTCGATTTTTTGTTCGCTCTTTATTGAGTCTTTTATTTTTGAGTGCGTTGATTCGCCCATCAGAATCGGTATGCCCGTGGATTTGGAGAGGGACTTGATGCGGGACGCGGTGTTGACTGTGTCGCCCATGACGGTGTATTCCATGCGGCGTATGCTGCCGATGTTGCCCGCGATGACTGAGCCTGAATTTATGCCGATGCAGACGTTGAAAGGCGTCATTCCGGCCTTTTCCCATCCGGCGTTGAGCGCCGCGAGTTTCTCATGGAGCTTTCTCGCGCAGTCGATGGCTTTGCGCTCGCCGTCGGGGATCGCGAGGGGCGCGCCCCAGAAGGCCATGATGTTGTCGCCGATGAATTTGTCCAGCGTGCCGTCGTACACGTAAATCGTGTCGATTGCGATGGAGAAAAAGTCGTTAAGCCTTTCGAGCAGTTCTTCCGGCGGAACTGTTTTCATCAGCTCGCCGAAGTTCGTGACTTCCGTGAACATGACGGTCACATCCCTGTCTTCACCGCCGAGTTCCAGCTTATCCGGGTCTTTTAGTATCTCTTCGGCGACGGTTCGCGACAGGTACGACGAGAAAGTGTCGCGTATTTTTTTGCGCTGCATTTCGTGGCCAATTTTGCCGCGTATCTTTTCAGCCATGTCGAGAGTGTTTTCAACGGTTTGTTTTACAGTGGTGAGGAAGGCGACTGTTTCCTTGCCGAACCGTTCGTCGGCTGAATTGGCTATTGAGATGACGCCGCGCGTCCGGCCGCCGTATTCGAGCGGGAACACCGCGAGGTGGGAAATGTTTCTCTTTTCGTTTTCCGGTCCGCGATAGTCGAATCGCGAGTCCTGAAGCGGATTCACGCTTACCATAAACTCGCGTTTTTCCGCGACTGTATAGAACAGGTGTCCGGGTGGGAGCGGTTCGCCTCCGGGGTCGGTTCTAAGCCTGAGAGCTCCGTCGTCTCCGAACAGGTAGATTGCAATTTCCTTGGATTTGCTTCTTTCCGCGAAAACAGATTCCAGCATCGAGAGGAGTTTGTCTTCGTCGATACTTTCCTGCATGGATTTGATTACTTCGTAGGTTTGTCTGAGCGTCTTCGAGTTCTCTTTTTCTTTTCGCCATACATGGCCGAACACAACTGAAACGAACGAAACGGAGATCGACACGGCAGCGAATATCATCGGTTTCGAGAGAGAACCGCCGGCGTATCGCGAAACAATTATCGGCGACTCGGCAACGACAAGCAGCATGGCGATCGCGACGGCGCCGGAGCGGCGGAAATTGAGACCTGCGTAAATGATGGGTGTGCCTATCATCAGGCGCGTCCAGCCGTGAAATTCATATCCGTTGTAATACGCAAGGTAAACGATTGCCAGAGCGGAAACGCAGAGGAATGTCAGATTGACAATCTTTTTCATCCCAATCCCGTCATCATAAGCAGTGCCGTCATAGCCGTATAGAGGCTGGTGATAGGCAGCACACTGTTGAATTTTGCGAACGTTGCGAGCATCGCCAGTGACATAATGCAGATACTGGCCGCCAGACCTGTGATGATGGGAAACAGCGGAGTGTGTGTGGCGATACCAGTGAAAATGAATGTCGGTGTATTTGCGGCCGCTGAAAAGATCGCGAGCACCAGAAGCATATCGAGCTGAGAGAGTCCGACGGATTTAAGCTTGTCCCAAGCGATGTACATGAAGCAGAAAATCGAGAGATACATCGACAGCACGCGCGCGCAATGCACCAAGATTTCCCATGGATCGACCTTTAAATGGAAACCGAAATTTTTCATTCCCCATGCGAAGTAGGACACAATTCCGGCTGCCATCATCAGGCCGAGGAGAACGCTGGAGATTATCCCTTTTCTGGCAAGCCCCATTTTTTTCATTGTCTCCGGCTCGGTCAATATGCAGTATGCCGGAAGGCAGAGTCCGATCACCGCGATAAATACTGCAAAGTGCGGCTTGTCCTGAAACAACGTATTCCAAGTTTGCAAAGCTATTGCATTAACAACGATCATGACCGCGTGTTTGACGTCGAGCTTCCCCGCGATCAGAAATGCGCCGCCGAACATAACTATGTAGTACATGCCGAGCAGGCAGTCCTTAGCCGACAGGTTGATAATGTTTCTCTTCCACAACAAGGTGAGAACGCCCGCGATTATACCGTCGATGAAAAGAACGGCGGCTGCTTTGAAGAGAAAGGACTGGTTCAGCAAGCGCGGGATTTTCCACACGGCGTCCGGATTGCCGACGACGCGTATGTCCGCCGCCGCGCGGGCTATGTCGGGTTTCATTGCGTCGATTTTATTCATTGACTTACGTCCTTACTACGCGAGCGCCGATTTGACAAAAAGGTAAAAGATAACATACGTTGCCAGAAGCGGCCTCGCCGATTTAGTGAAGTGGAAGTTGAGGCCGAACGTCGTCTGGGAGGCGAGGCTCTGAAGTGTCGCCGCGGCGATCATGTTGCTTGTTGTCACTCCCTCATAGCCCGTCATTGAACAGAACCAGTATGCCGACATGAGAATGATATTCAGCGCAACAGGGAATGCGTTCTCGTATCGCATGTCGATAAACCGCCGCATCAGCAGGCCGTATAAAAGGCCCCACAGCGTTCCGTAGTAGAGTGTGCTTGTTGCAATAAAATAGAAATATTTAAAGAAAGGCAAGAATGCGAAGCCGTTCTTTCTGACCATTGTCTGAGCCATCCAAGTGATGCCGATCAGCGTCGCCGAAGTCAGAATTGTGAAGATTATTTCCTTGGCGGGCATCGCGCGTTCTTTATAGCCGAGCGCCGCGAACAGGCCGGGCGCCGTTCTGTCGAGTTTGACGAAAAAAAACACTGAAGGCAGCGAGAGCAAAAGGAAGAAATATGACGCGCCAAAACTGACCGGAATGGTAGCCGCGGCGTAGAACAGGGCGGCGGCGGCGTACCAGCGCCATCCGGCGGCCGGCATGCCTCCCGCGAGAATGAAAACGGCGGGCAGCATGTACACGAGGAACAAACTGATGAAATAGCAATCTCTGTATGGCCCTGCAAGGTAGCCTTTTGATGCGGGGAAGTGCATTACGAGAAGAATTGCGAAAACAATAAGGCAGCCTTGAAACGTGCGGTCTTTGAGGATGTTGAATTTCTGGAACCCCGAGTAATAGTTTTCGCGCGTTTCAAAGTATATGTTCATATTTACTCCGCCTTCAGAGTGAAAAGCCGTCCGAAATCCTTCGGCGCGGCCGTTATCGCTTCGAGTTCTTTGCCGGACGCGAGCGCGGCGGTTTCCGATACTATGATTTTATTTCCGGTGACTTTCGTAAGGGTCTCCATTCTTATTGTCTTATCGACTTCTTCTCCCATGATCGTAAATGCTTTTTTTCTGTCGTCGCCGAGGTTGCCCATCAGCACATTACATGTATGAATCGCGATGCCCGACGTAAGCGGGATCATGCCCCGTGCCGTCCATGAGTCGTTCAGCTTTTCAAGCGCGCGCGACATAGCCGTCGCGGCATTGATCGTGTTCGCGGCATGTTCGGGGTCAGGCGCGGGCGCACCCCAGTAAGCTATAACGCAGTCGCCGATGAATTTGTCGATCGTCCCCTTGTTTTGGAAGATGACGTCCACCATCGCTGTAAAATATTCGTTCAACTGGGAAACAAGTTCGCGCGCCGGGATTTTCTCGGACAGCGCGGTGAAATCGCGGATGTCGGACACGAGCACCGTCACTTCCTGCCATCGGCCCGCGAGCAGGCCGGGATGCTCGAGCACGTAGTCGGCGATCGAAGAGGAGACGTAACGGGAAAACAATTCGTGCATCTGTTCTTCACGTAGTTTTTCTTCCTGACGCTCTTTTTCCTGAGTTATATTGTGGATTGCGCCGCCCGCCGATTCGGCGATTGTTCTTGCTATCGAGAGCTCTTTCTCCGAGAAGTTGTCTCCGCTTTTCCTGTCCATGAGCATGAATGCGCCGTAAACGGTATTTTCATACGAGACAGGCGCCGCCATCAAAGCCCTGACATTTGCCGCCCGTTTGCCCACCGTGACCCGTGTGTCGTTTTCCGTACTGCTCGTCATGAACGGCGCGTTATTGCGGACGCACCAGACGAGAATGTTGTCAGAGGAAGGGATTGCCGTTTCTCCGATGAGTTTCTCGTCGCCGAACGCCGCTACCAGCGACCATTCGGATATGTCGCCACCGCCTTCATTTCTGAGGAGAATCACGCCGGATGCGGCTTCCGTCAGCAGGGCGGCCTCCCGGCAAGCGCTCATCAATACCGAACGCTCGTCGGTCGCCCCGAAAATTCGCATCAGAACACCCGAAAGGTTTTCGATGTATCTCCGGGTTTTCCGCGTCTCGCCCATTGTTCCGCCCATAATGATGCCGAAAAGCAAGTAGGAGACTAACAGCAGAACGGAGGTCTCGGGTTTGAACTGATATAATTTGTCCGGCGTTTCGATGGGGATTATCGGCGTGAACAGTATCAGTACGAGCAGACTTGCAAGAAATCCGCCCCTGAATCCGAAAGAGGCTCCGGCGTGATACATCGGGATCAACATGACAAAGCGGAGAACATTGTGGTACGGCCAAGCCTGAAGGAGGGATATCAATATTATCAGATAAACAACGATGATTTCCGCGAAAATAAGCACCCGGCGGGTTTTGTCGGGCAGGTTTCGCAACGCATCTATAATGTTTGCTTTTTCCGCTGGCCGCGGCTTCATTCAAAACCGTCCAGAAGTGCCGAATGATAAATAACAATGGAATATCGTAGTTCAAACAAAGGATTGTGTCAAAATTGTTATGTCGCAAAAAACGGATCCTTGTGATAAATTAATATACTGGTATTGTGAGATTTATAGTAGGGGGTATTCAGTGAAAAGAATACATTATTTGATTATCGTTATTACGGCAGTTTTATTTCTGGCATCGGGGGCACTGTCGGCGGAAAAACCGTTTTATTTCACCGCGCCCGCTGGAGATCAGCCCGCGACGATAGATAAAAAGAGCGGCGTCTTCATTATCCCGAATGGGCGGATGCTGACTCCGTGGGGAAAGCAATTCATGTTGCCGCCACATCCGTACGGACTCGCAATCTCGAAGGACGGCAAAACCGCCGCCGCTCTACAGACCACCAACAAACCGAATTACGTCGCGATTGTCAGAAATCTCGACACGGATAAGCCGCGCGTCGTCCAGATCCGCGCGGACAAGATGACGCTGACCGGCGCGTTTATGGGGCTCGCGTTCTCAGCGGACGATTCTCTTCTCTACGTTTCCGCCGGAAACGACGGCACGGTTGCTATCATTGATGTCGAATCGATGAAGATAACGAAAACGGTGAGCCTGAACGGTAAGTTCACGGACGGCTCGTTTAAGGACGCTTATACGGGCGACATTATTCTGTCGCCGGACGGCAAAACTCTGTACGCGATAGATCAGGCGAATTTTCGTGTGGTCGCCATCGACGTCGCGTCGTTTGAGGTGAAGGCGAACTATCTCGTCGGCCGCTATCCGTTCGGACTGTCGCTGTCGCCGGACGGCAAAATATTGTACGTGGTCAATTCCGGGATGTTTGTTTACTCGCTCGTCGAGGGGTATAAAAGCGCCGACGCGAAAAACACGGGACTCGATTTCCCGCCATTCGGTTTTCCGTCGGACGAGGCGCGCGACGGTGTGACGATCGACGGGAAAAAAGTCCCGGGACTCGGCGACCCGAATGTGATCGAATCGCTCAGCCTTTGGGCGCTCGATATTTCTAAACCGGGCCCGGCTCAACCAGTCTATAAAGTAAAAACCGGCCCGAAAGTAGGCGAGGACGTCGGCGAGTACGAGACGTGCGGCGGTTCGAGCCCGACGGCTGTAACCGCCACGGCGGACAAGGTGTTTGTCTCCAATGAGCACACGGACACCGTCGCTGTCTTCAACGCCGCCACGGGCGAACTGATCAAGCAGATTTCGCTGATTCCGGTTCCGGAACTTGGTGCGCTGAAGGGCGTGATGCCGTTCGGACTCGCGCTCAGCCCGGACGGATCTCGCCTCTATGTCGCGGAGGCCGGCATCAACGCGGTGGGAGTCATCGACACGGCCGCACTTGCCGTGCTCGGCCACATTCCGGTCGGCTGGTGGCCGTCGATGCTGCGTGTTACCGCCGACGGGAGCAAGCTGCTCGTGACCAACGCGAAAGGCTACGGCTCCGGCCCGAACGCCGGATCGAAATTCATCGCAAGCGTGGATGGCACCTATGTCGGCCGGCTTATGAAGGGTACACTGAGCGTGATCCCGCTGCCGGTGGACGACAAACTAAAAGAGGGCACGGAGCTTGTAATCAAGAATAACGGTTTCGAGCCGGTGGTTGACGATACGCAATTAAAACCGGTTTCGCGAACGTTCGGCTCGCCGAGCGCCGAGATCAAGTATGTCGTGTTCATAACTAAGGAGAACCGCACTTATGACGAGGTTTTCGGAGACCTGAAATACGACAATGGCCGGGCGGCGGAGGGACTGCCGGACCTCGCCCGTTTCGGGATGAGCGCTTCGGTTTCCAACGGAGCGATCGGCAAGAGCTACGATAACGTGCAGGTGACGCCGAACCACCACGCTCTGGCGTACGCTTACGGCATCGGCGACAACTTCTTTGTCGATTCGGACGTCAGCATAGACGGCCACCACTGGCTGGTCGGGACCTACCCGAACGAGTGGGTGGAGACAAATGTCAACGCGGCATACAGCGGAAACAGGGACCTGAAGATCGACAGCGACGCGCCCGGCCGGCACGCTGGCGGAACCTGCGCGATCGAGCCGGAGGATTACAACGAGGCCGGTTCGATATGGGAACATCTCGAACGCAACGGGATCACAATGCGCAACTGGGGCGAAGGTTTTGAGATGGGTGGCGCAGCGGAATGGGAGGGGCTCGAACCCACGGGTGTCAGAATCCCGCTTAACATCCCGATACCCAAGGCGCTGTTTGACAACACGTCGCGCGAGTTCCCGACCTTTAATATGAACATTCCCGATAAATACCGCGCGGATCAGTTCATTGGAGAATTCACCGAGCGCTACGTCAAAGGCTCCGAGCCGCTGCCGTCGTTCCTCAACATCTACCTGCCGAACGACCACACGTCGGGCGAGAAGCCGGATGCCGGGTATCCGTTCCGAGCTTCGTTCGTGGCGGATAACGACCTCGCGCTCGGCCGCGTTATCGACACGCTTTCGCACTCGAAATACTGGAAGAACATGGCTGTGTTCGTCACCGAAGACGACCCGCAGGGCGGGGTGGACCACGTGGACGCGCACCGCAGCATCCTCATGGTTATCGGGCCGTATGTGAAGCGCGGATATGTTTCGCACAGGCATACGAGCATCGTCAGCATAATAAAAACGATCAACCTGATACTCGGCGCGCCGCCGCTCAACCAGTACGACGCGGCAGCCGCGGACCTGACGGATTTCTTCACGACCGAACCGGACTTTGCGCCTTATACTTTCATACCGTCCGACAAGCGCGTGTTCGATCCGGATGTTATCACGCCCGTGAAAAGCATCTACAAGCTCGATGGCGGCGAACCGCTCGACGACCCGGAGACCATCGAAAAGGAACACAAGCAGCGCGTCGAGGACGGAAGGACGCCGAAGTAAAGGCGGCAAGTTGCGTAAAAGAGAATAAGCGTGATCGGGATTTAAGCCTTCATTTTCTGCAGGACCGACAGGGGAAGCGTCACCGAGGTCATGTACACGGGGTTTTGCGCGCCTTCGAGGTCAATGCCGAAACATTCCCATGGCGCACCGCCGGCGCCTTTACGGAAATCGTAATTCCTCAGATGCTTGATATATCGGTCGAATACTTCCTTCGAGAGTGATTCATCAACTGGGTAAAGGGCCTCGATCAGCCAACCTGTCGGCGTGTGCCAGTACGCGCCGTTCTGATAGAAACCTTTTCTGCTGCCTCCCTCCCATGCGGTTTCGGCAGAGAAGTCGTGCGTAGTCGGCACGTGCCTCACAGCGCCTTGATACTCAATCACATTTTTTTGCCGCACTGCCGCCGCAACGGTTTCACGTGCGTGTTTCTCAGCCTCCGAGGGGAGCACTCCGAGATGAATCGCGAAAAGCGTTGCCCACACGTCGGGTTGCCGGCACGTTTTCGTTGCGCCGAGCAGCCAGCCGCCGATGCTTTGCGGGTCGGCAAACAAAGGCACAATGTTGGCCGCGATCAGATCGGCGGTGTTGATGAAGTCTTTCTCTTCGGGTCTGCCTGCTGCCTCGCACAAATCCGCTATCTGTTTCGCCGCTCTCCAGCGCAACAGCGTAGCGAAGCACATCGCGCCCGTCATGTAAATCGAATCATCGAAGCCAAACCCCACCGCTCCCCGCGGCGGATTGGACACCACCGCACCTGTTGCCGGATCGCTCTCCGGAGCCTTGAACGCCTTCATGAGACGGTCAATGATCGGCAACCCTTCCACCAATTCGGACAAAAAAGCAGCGTCTTTGGTATCGCGCAAGTATGCCCATGCGATATGGATGAAATAAAAGTGGTTGTCGGCTGGAGGAAGAACCCCGAACTTGTTGCACCCCAGAATATCGGTCGTATTCCTGTACACCGGCCGCCCATCAAGCATGATGCGGTCGGCGATTGAAAATACCGGAACAATGCAGCCGCCCGCTGGTTTCATTTCCTTATTTCCGCTCTGGCACTGCGCGATCAGCTTCAACCGCGGGAGCATTTCTTCCGGGCCGATAAGCCCGCAGTCGAGGCTCATTGCATAGTCGCGTATCCAGAACGCGGGATAGTCCCCGCCGGGTGTGATCAGCGTAATTCCGGTTGTGTTGATGCCGCCGCCGCGCTTTTTCGAGCCGGGCGCCACATGCGCAGCCTTCACAGTCGCTTCGGCGATCCCGCGAAGAAACTCCATCGATTTCGCATCCGGGAATGCCGCTGGCTTCTCCTGTGCGGCGCCGCGCATCGAAAAAACTCCCGTGGCGGCAGCCGACACGAACCAGAGCGCCGTCCTGCAGAATTCCCGCCGCGTCATATCCGGGACCATCCCGTGCTCCTTTCATCCGTAGGCTTTTTACGATAGTTTAATATATACTACGAAGACGATACAAGCGCGGCTCCCGCCTGTAAAATTCGCGCGAAAGAAGGATCATTTTGAACGAAATTCATCAAATTTTGTCTCCTTATTTTTGAAATAATATCTTTATTGTCTAAAACAGCATGTTGATGATATAATGTCCGCAACAAAAAACCGGGATGGATATGTGTTGGCGAGATACATGAAAATCTGCGGTATGATCGTAATCCTTCTGAATGTGTGGGTTGCGGTATGCCTTGCAGGTAACAATGAGCCTGTTTTCGCCACAGAGACGGTATATATCGCGCTTGACGAGCAAATGTCGCCGGAGATTCAAGGCTCTCAGGCTGACGAGCAGGGCGATGTGTCTCATGCCCGGTTAAAATTGTTTGTGAAGCGAATCGCGGGAAAAGGAGTCAGCAAAGCGGAGCAGGAGGAGATCGTGGAGCAGATAGTTCGCTACTCCCGGATACTCGGCATTCAGCCGGAGCTCGGTGCGGCGCTGATAGCAAAGGAATCCCGATTCAACCCTCGTGCCTCATCCCGCGGCTACAAAGGACTCGGACAGTTGGGCCCCGGCGCCGCCCGGAACAACGGTGTTAAAGACCCGTTTAATATTGAGCAGAACGTTAGGGGTACACTTTCGTATCTCAAACAAATGATGGATATATGGGAAGGAAAGCCGGATCGAATCGAACGTGCGCTGGCGTCCTTCAACTCTGGCGCGGGCGCTGTCAAAAGCCGGGGGCCCGGCATTTCGAGAAAGTTTGTGAACGGCGTCCTGAAATATCACGCTGACATATTTAAATTGGACATGACGTTGCTTTTCAGCGAAGACACATTCAGCAAAACTCAAAACCCTGTCGGCGAATAGTAGCTTCCAAGCACGATATCATTTTTCCGGCTCTCTTATACCTAATATATGAATTCCATCGACTAAAACACTTTTGAAAGAATGTATAATGTATTTCGATAATATGGGTATTTTGGCCGTGATATATGGAGGCAAAAATGTCAGATATCATCATAAAAGAAGGGTGCGAAAACATGGACTTCGAGAAAGTCACGTCCATGCTCGCTACCGCGTTCTGGAGCGTGGGAATCGGGATCGAGGAAGTCGAAAAGGGTGCGCGGAATTCGGCGCTCGTCATCGGAGCGTTTCTGTCCGACAACATGCAGATCGGCTACACGCGCGTCATCTCCGACAAGACGCGTTTCGCTTATGTGCTCGATGTATTCGTGGACGAAAACCATCGGAACAAAGGCGTCGCGCGTAAAATGATGGAGTACACACTTTCAAACGAAGGACTGAAAGACGTCTATCAATGGACTCTGATCACACAAGATGCGCAGGGGCTGTACAGCAAATTCGGATTCGCGCTACCTGCTAACAATATCTACTGGATGGAAATCCGCCGCAAACGACCGGAAAGATAGAACAGTCCGCAAATAGCATTTGCTTAAATGCAACTCTTTATTTGGCGGATGCATTTCGGCAACGAACTACTGACCAAAAAAAAGAAGACGCCTTATTTGAAAAGCGTCTCCTCTTAATGTGCTTTTATATTGCTGCTCGGACAGTTACTTCAGCGTTACGTCGCCGGACAGGCGGATGTCGCGTGACGATGCGCCGACCTGTATCTGGAATTTGCCCGGCTCGGCCGTCCACTTGTTCGTTTTCGGATCGAAGAAACTGAACGACGATTCGTCGAGCGTGACTGTGACGAGCTGCTTTTCGCCGGGCTTGAGTGCGACTTTTTTGAAGCCCTTGAGTTCGCGCGGCGGGCGCGGCGCTCCGGCGACGTAGTCGTGGACATATACCTCGGCGATTTCCTTGCCTTCACGCTTGCCCGTGTTCGTCACGTTGAACGACACTTGCACTTTCATCTTCCCCTTCGAGATCGCGGCAGGCGTGATCTTAAGGTCGGAGTATTTGAATGTAGTGTATGAGAGCCCGTGGCCGAACGGGAACAGGACTTTCATCTTGTTCTCGTCGTAGTATCTGTAGCCGACGAAGATGCCTTCGCTGTAGTTGACGCTGCCGGCTTTGCCCGGGAAGTCGAGCGGGCTGCGCGACGGCGCCGTGTCCGAGTATTTGACCGGCCAAGTCATCGTGGTTTTGCCGGACGGGTTGACGTCGCCAAACAGCACCTCGCCGAGCGCGCGGCCGCCTTCGGTGCCGCCGAACCACATATCGATGACTCCCGGCACTCTGTCGATCCACGAGTGGAGGTCGAGCGGCGATCCGTTCGCGAGCACGACGATCGTGCGCGGGTTGGCCTTGCTGATTTTCTCGATGAGTTCGTTCTGTCGGCCGGGAAGGTCCATGTATTCGCGGTCGTAGCCTTCGCGTTCGAGGTCGTTGTACGTGCCGAGCACGACGATCGCGATGTCGCTCTTCGCCGCGAGGTCCACCGCGTCCTGAAGCGGATGGTGGCCGGGCATGATCCATTTCAGTTTGAGTTCTTTCGCGTATTCGCCCGTCGTCTCGAAGTCGAGTTTGAGGTCGTACGCGCGACCGCCCTTGAGTTTGATCTCCGCAGTCTTCGCCGATGTCGGGAAGAACGCGTAGTTGCTGATTACCGTCTTGCCGTCGAGCGAGAACGAAGCCCGCTGGTTGTTGATGAGGATGAATGTATATGTGCCGTCAACGGGCGGAATCAGTTTGCCCTTGTATCTGACGGAGAAGTTTTCGTTGTTGACCGGGGAGGGCGGCCGATTGCTTCGCCAGTCGTTGTCGATGTTCTGAACGATGCTTGTGCGATAGGGGCGTTTCTTGTCCTTGTCGATGTAGTATTCAAATTTGAGTCCGTTGTTGGCGCCGGAGTTTGAAGCGACGCTCGCTGCCATCAGGATTCCATTGTTGTCCTTATTATCGCCCGCCGCGGCTTCGGCTTTCGCCGGCGCGTCCGGCGGAAGGAAGTATGCCGGGGAGATTTCTTCATACTCGACGCCCTGCTGGATGTCGCAGCCCTGCGCGTGGGAGATTTTGATGTTTGCTCCGGCCTGCTTCATGATGCCTTCGAGTGGCGACACCGCGTAGAACGGATCGACCTGCGAGCTGCCGCCGCCGCCGACGCGCGCCACGTCGGCGTTCGGGCCGATCACGGCAATCGTTTTTACTTTCTTCCTATCTATTGGAAGGATATTTTTATCGTTTTTGAGAAGCGTGATGCTTTCGCGCGCGACCGTTAGCGCCATCGCGCGGCTTTCAGGCGAGTCAACCCATTTCGGGTCGAACACGATCTTGTGGTCGTAGAGTCCTGACACGAACATGACGCGCAGGACGCGCGCCACTTTGTCGTCGATTACGGATTCCGGCACTTTACCTTCCTTCACTGCCTTGTAAAGCGCATCGCCGGTGTATTCGCCGGTCGGCATCTCGATGTCCATCCCCGACATTGCCGTGGGGATCGTGCTATGCACCGCGCCCCAGTCGGAAAGCACGACATACTTGTAGCCCCAGTCTTTCTTGAGTATGTCCGTCAGCAGGTGCGTGTTCTCGCAAGCGTGCGTGCCGTTGATCTTGTTGTACGAGCACATGATCGTCCACGGGTTTGCTTCCAACACGGCGGCTTTGAATTGCGGAAGGTAGATTTCCTGCATCGTGCGCTCGTCCGTCACGACGCTGATCGAGCTGCGCTCGGTTTCCTGATTGTTCATCGCGAAGTGCTTGAGCGAAGCGGCCACGCCGGTGCTCTGGAGACCGTTAATGAAGGAGACAGTGATGCGGCCCGCGAGGAACGGGTCTTCGGAATAGCTCTCGAAGTTCCTTCCGCCGAGCGGCCAGCGATGGATGTTGACGCACGGCCCGAGAAGGACGTTCTTGCCCTTCGCGAGTGTTTCGTGGCCGAGCACCACCGCCGCTTTTTCGATCAGGGGCGGGTTCCATGTCGAGGCGAGCCCGACGCCTGTCAGCATCGGTGTTGACATGCCGGCTCTGACTCCGAACGGTCCGTCCGACATGAGGAGCCTCGGGATTCCGAGTCGCGGAACCGGCCGCGTTGACGCATCCGATATGCTTTCGTCGCCGTGTATCAGCCCCATTTTTTCTTCGAGAGTCAGGCGCGGCACAAGATCGGCCACTCTGTCCTCGATCGGCGCTTTCGGATTCGCGTACACGGGCGTTGCTTCCTCGGACGACTTCGTCACGTGAGGTATCAGCGCGAACGCGACAGCCGCTGTCAGTGCCGACAGCAGCCCGGTTACGGCTATTCGTGTCCTTCTCGGATTTGCGGCGTCTTTTGATCGGAATCTCTTCATCGCTGTTTCTCCCTTTCCCAATTTCCAGTCTGTAAATGTTATCCGTATAGGCTGTCTATTGCAACTCCTGAATATTCAAAATATTAACCACAAAGGCACTAAGACACAAAAGAAAAGAAGGGGGCGCGCTCTGACGTACGCGGCAAATCAAGAACAAAAAGAGGAATATAAAATATTCGACGTGATAGGCGACCGACTGTTCCGCCCGTGGCGCCGTCACTTTTTCGGATTGATTGCGCCGAATATCACAATTTTATTTCCGGAGTCCGGCTGAATCGCATACTGCGACCAGTTGACGTCCATGGTTCCGTTGGGCAAGGGGTTGACCCTGATAGCCACAACTGCTTTGACGCAATAATCGGAGTTCTTCTCGTAGCTCCTGCTGAACCTATATTTTTCCGGGGCTTTTTGGGAACATTCTTCAGTGGCCTTGCTCGAAACGTCCGGCGGACCGGGATTTTTCATCTGCGGCGCAACGACTCTGAACGGGCCCGCTCCCACAAGTCTTCCGTTTTCGTCGATCTTCGCGGGCGCGTACGGCTCTCCGTTTATCTCGAAAGTCAAAAGCACATTCGCGTCGGGAAGGGGAACCCCGTCCTTAATTTTTTTCGAATTGTATCGCACCCATCCGCATTCGCCGAATGTCTCCTTGTCAAAACCTAACACCGGCGCGGCCTGTTTGTAGGAGCGCTGCAGTTGCGCTATAGAGAAAGATGCCTCATATCCGTCTATGCTGATGACGTCGATACTCTGGGCGGAATCCGAAATCCCAGCCGCTTTGAGCACATCCGCAAGCATGAATCCGCGCAGGTCGGAATAGCTGTCACCGTCCTTGGATTTCGTAACATTCACAAAGATTGTCTGGTCGAGCACGGGCAGTTTTTTGTCGATAAGATCGTTCAGCGAAAAAACGGCAAAAGGTGCGGGCTTCATGTCGGGCGAACTGTTCGGGTCGCCGGGATTTGTGCCGGCCTTCAGTTCGGCGGAGTTCGACCATTTGTCTCCGTCCGAGTCGAGTTCGCCGATCGCATCGAACGCGGCGGCGTTGCGGCCCGCCTTCATGTAGTCGTGACCGAATGCGTTGATCGAATCGCCTGTTTTGCGTCCGTAGTCGGTCACGATGTGGCAAGAATCGCAACTACTCAAAAAAACGGCTTTTCCGTCCTTTTCGCCCTGAGGCGACGCGGTTATTCTGACGTGGCAGGCGTCGCAGCCGTCGAGGTTCGTTCCGCGCAAATGCTGGAACGTGCTCATGAACAACCCGGAATCCTTTTCCGTATGAGTGCTGTAAGCGGCGATCACTGCCATCGCGGGCAGCAACAAAACCGCCGCCGTAACCGTAACAATCTTAGTGCTTATCCGGAATTTTATTTTCATACCATATCTCCCTATGTGCGACCGTGTCAGATATGCTCGATCAGACATATCGCGTCGGTAGTATTATATTCGACATCCACACTTTTTGAATGGTATGCAGGAAAACGCAGCGACCCCGGCGACGCAGGCTTATCTGGCGGAATCAGGTATGCCGCTGGAACCCCAATTCTCTGGCTTGTCGCTCATCGTGAATGTGAGTGTGCCTCCCGCCGTGATTTCCTTGTGGAAAATGTAAGGGCGGTCGAACGGTTTGCCGTTTAGCGTCGCGGACTTGATGTAAATGTCTTTGGGTGACGACGCGATTTTTTTGATCGTGAACGATTTGCCACCCGCGAACTTGATTGTCGCCGAATCGAAAAGCGGAGTGCCTATCACGTAATAAGTGTTCGGCGGCATCGGGAATATGCCGAGAGCGGAGAAAACGTACCACGACGACAACGTGCCGCCGTCATCGTTGCCGTACAATCCGTCCTCTTTGTCGCTGTAGAATTTTTTTCTCGCGAGAGAGACTTCCTCCTGAGTGCGCGACGGTGCGCCGGCCCAGTTGAACAGGTAGATTGCGTGCAGGTCGGTTTCGTTGCCGGCGGCGTAATACTTGGCTGGCATGAGGCCTTTTCGTTCCTTGCGGGATTTTATGAAGAATTCGTCGAGTTTGGCGTAGAACTTGTCGCGGCCGCCCATCATCGACATCAGCCCGTTGACGTCGTGGGGCACATACCAGAGCCATTCCCACGCGTCGCCTTCGGTGTACGCTTTCTCCCATATCACGGGGTTGAGCCTTTCGACGAATTTTCCGTCGGAGTAGCGGCCCATGAAGAACCCTTTTTCCGGATTCCAGACGTTGAGGTAATTCTTCGAGCGTTTCAGGAACACACCGGCGTCGGCTTTCTTTCCGATCGCTTCGGCGAGGCGCGCAAGTCCGTAGTCGGAGTATGCGTATTCCAGCGTGTCCGACGCCGTGCTGTCGCGGCTGTCCGCGGGCAGATAGCCGTACTTCAGATAATCGGTTATTCCGCCGCGGCCGCTTACTATCGAGCCGGGCGGGAATTCAGTTGTCGCAGTCTTCACGAGCCCTTTATAAGCGTCGTCGATGTCAAACCCGCTGATGCCTTTCAGATATGAATCGGTGATCACGATGTCGAGCGGGGTGCCGACCATGCAGCCCGCCTCGACCGACGCAAGCGGCCAGCGTGGGAATCCGCCGCCGGTGTGGTACATGCTGATCAGCGACTTAATCATGTCGAGCTGGCGTTCGGGCCAAACGAGGGTCATCAGCGGGTGATATGTGTGCATCGTGTCCCAGAGTGTGAAGTCGGAATAATAAGTGAACCCTTTTGCTTTGTGAACCTTTTTGTCGAGTCCGACGTAAGCGCCGCCGGCCTCGGACATCGTTGTGGGCATCTGCATAGCGCGGTAGGCGGCAGAGTAGAACGTGCGCTTTTCGCTTTCTGTTGCGCCTGTGACATCGAGGCGCGCGAGCTGTTCGCGCCACAGGTCGTGGGCTTTTTGTCGGTGCTGGTCGAACGTGAGTTTCGGATTGTCATGCGCCATGTTGAGGCGCGCCTGCTCGATGCTGATGAACGATATTGCAACGGAGAGTTCGACTGTCTTTCCGGCGGAGTCGGGGAAGGTTAGAATGGCGCCGCCGGTCACTCCCTGTGCGTCGTGTGCCGGTGTGATAGCTGCGCCGTCCGACCATGTGCCGTAGGTTTTGAACGGCTGGGCCGATTTTATAACGAAATATGTGTCGATGCCGCCGCCGCGGCCGGACAACGAGCCGTCGTAGTGGAACATCCCCGTGATCTCGCGTTTTGCGTCGTCTGTGTGCACGACCGTTTTCACCGGTTTGCCGCCTTGAATGTAATGGCTCGCGTCGATAACAACCTGCGTCGATGTGGCGGCGGCGGGGAATGTGTACCGGTGGTACGCCGTGTACATTCCGGCAGTAAGCTCGACCTTGATGCTGGTATCGGTGAGCACGACGGAGTAATAGCCCGGCTCGGCGGTTTCCATCTTATGTGAAAAGCTCGATCTGTAACCTTTTTCCTCGGAAAGAGTGTCCGGCGGATTGGTGGTGGGCATGAGAAGGATTGCGCCGTAGTCGGGAAAGCCCGTGCCTTCCATTCGCGTATGGCTGAACCCTCGTATGTGTGAATCGCGCGAGCGGTAGCCGGAACTGTGGTACTGGGCAAACACGCTGTTGCCGACGGATGTGTCCGGGCCGGGTTTAACCATTCCGAACGGCACTTGTGGACCGGGATAAGTGCAGCCTATGGCAAATCCTTCGCCTGCCGTACCTATGAATGGATCGACGTAGCTTGTGAAATCGGATTGAGCCGCAGTAGCGGCAGCGCCCGCGAGTATCATAGTCAGAGCAAACAAAATAATTCTCAACTTCATTCTCGGCCCTCCGCCAATTTATAACTCGAATATCCTAACAGAAATCGCTGAAATTTGAACAAGAAATTAATAGGCAGAGTCGAGTGGAGAAAACGGATTTTGAATACTCACCACAAAGACACGAAGGCACAAAGGGACGAAAACGATGCTGCTCGCTGACGCGCGCGGCAAAGAAATTCAAAGATCGAATATCGAGCAAAGAATATCGAACATTGAATGAGAAGTCTGGAATGCGGTCAGCTTATGCTCGTCGTATTATTAATTAGCGGGCTCGCACCCACCGACTCTTTATATGATTCACCACAAAGACACGAAGGCACAAAAAAAATACCCCCGCGCTCACGCGCGTTAAGAGCTTTCCATGTTACTAGGAGCGCGGGCATCTTGCCCGCAATTTTTGTGTGTCGTAATTTCCATCTGCTGGCCACACCACTTTTTATTTTATATAGTAGGGCAGGGTCGCCGCACCCCGCCGACTCTTTTTAGGGCCGTCAGCTTACGGCTTGCCCATAACGACATTGTTTTTATCTCATGCACAAAAGAAAACTTTTGTGCATGGCACGCGATGGCACTTTAGATTCAACGGATGTTAACAACGACGGCGATATCTCAGTTCTCGACATTGATTATGTCGTACAGACGTACACTTGATTGATGCAGTTATTGTTTCTAACCCGAAAAGTGGTATTGCTAAGGATTAAGTAAGTATGGTATTCATAAAATTTAAAGTCACACGGTTCCCTGATAGGCTTTTTCATTATAAGTAATTATATAATAGAGCGTATCAATAAGGATAAATAACTTAATCGAGCTTTCTTCCGTATAAATTGATGGATCATATTTGCCATGAGTAACAACATGGCGATTGGGGAAAGTTAAATTAATACCACCAAGCCATTCATTGAATGTTTCAAGAAGCGGGCCACTGATAATAAAGTCAGCTGTCGAAATATTGATTCTATTATCTATGTATCTTACAGCTTGGGCGGTTTTATTTTTGAATAGTTTTGTTTTAGATTCTTGTTTCCAAGGTATTATCTCTTCGGGATATTTTGCATATAGCCAATCTGTAATGATACCTTCTATTTGTGGCAAAATAGTGTTGATGCTCAATGTGAATTTCTTAATTTTATGCGCATATATAGCATCAATTAAGATTTGTTTACGCTTATTGAATATTTCATTGTCGAACCAAGTCGATGATAATTGTTCGATAAAATCACTCGTGCAATATTCTACAAAAATACGGCGTGCATTTGTTGTGTCATTAATTGACAACAGATATGCAATTTCACTTAATGGATACGGAAGAAGAGAAGGCGCAGCCCATAATCCTATTTTTGAAAATTGAGGAGCGAGACTATCATGTAGATACATGGTTTTTTCTTTCAAAATATATTGCAAATGATTTGCAATAATCTTACCAATAGGCCAGTTCTCAACATCGTCTTGATCCGATAGAGTTGTGAAATTTGGAGTAGTATCAAATACGACGTTATATTGATATCCATTCCAATATACGAATATAAAAGCAACGCGTTCTTCGTTGACTAATGGAGGTTTAACCTGAACAATATCTATGATTTCATGTACATATATAGGTTTTCCTACTTCTAAAGGCAATTTCTCTGGTTTCTTAATTAACGCATTCCAACCAATCTCATCATTGAATTCAATTATTGGAGCAGTGCCTTTAGGTAATCTAATCAAACATTGTAATAGCTTAAAATTATCAGGAAGAATATTTTCTCTTTTGCGGCGTTCCAATTCAGGGTTAATCCAAATATCTGCTATTTGTTGAGAAAATGTTACTTGTGTTTCTTGTTCATCCATATTTAGATCGTAATGAAAAATTAGATAATTTACTAACAAAATAACCAATAATTATAAATAAATCAAATTATATAATAATACTAATCAATGAAGCCATCGCAACTGCGAGTATCACATATGTCGAAAAGATTTGCTAAAACCTCGCGCTTGATAGTGCGAGTGTTTAAAAACAGATATTTTCGCCATAAAAAATACGATTTGTCTTATCAAGGCAACTCTATAGCGGCCCGCGTTCGCTTGACTATTACTTGATCTCTATGCTTGGGAGCACGAGGGCTGAGCCGTCGGCGCCGCCGACGTGAACCGAATTGTCAACGATTTCATATTTGATGCCGTCGTGCACAGGCGTTTTTTCGTCTCCGCCCTTTACCGCTTTGTATTCAGCATCGAGCAGATCGTGCGGGAACGCCACTTCCGTGCAGGTGTTTGTGCTGACCGAGAAGCGCGGGTGGTTCGAGCTCGAAACGGCGAGCCGCAGCTTGTGGCCCTTGTTGAATGTATAGGCAAAGTCGCCCGTGTAAATCCTTATTTTCATCTTTTCATTTTTTACAGCCGGGAGCATTTTTCCGCTTTCAACATCGCGGAAACTCACCCTCGCGATGCCGTCGTTGATGAGCATCGAGCGCCCGTCGGGATACACGTCCGTGAGCTTGGCTGTGAAGTCGGTGTCGCAGCCGGTTGTGGAGACGGTGAGGTCGGCGTAGATCGGGCCGGCGAAGGCGTACGGCTCCTCGAACACTTTGGTTTCGAAAAGCAGGACGTCCGGGCGGTTTTCTATGCTGCGCTGATCCATCGATCCGTCGGTGTTGATAGTGAGGTTGCCGCCGCCGAGTGTTGTAACCGGGTTGGCGGGGTCGAATTTGTATGTGAAAGTTTTTGTGTCATTCGCTGGGCCGGAGGCATCGAGTTGCCCGGCGGGTGTTAGATACCACTTCTGAGGCTTTACATCCGCGGGCGGCCAAGTCGCGCTTTTAGTCCATTTGTTCCAGCGCGAGTCCATCTTATCGACGTCGCCGACCATGTAATACATCACCGGCAATTCTTCCGGTTTGAGCTTGCCGTTCTCGCACCTGCCCACCCAGCTCAATATGTTCTGAATCATCGGGATGATGCCGGCGTTCGGCGGGAAGTTGAGTTCTCCCTGAAGCGATTTCGCTTCGCCGCCGTGTGTCCACGGGCCGAGTATGAGGCGCTGCATCCCGCGCGCGCCGTCGCCGCCTTTTTCCTGCAGGCTGTGATACGCGTCGATTGTGCCCTGTGTGAAAATGTCGTACCAGCCGCCTACGTGCAGCATCGGCACATGAACCTTGTCGGCGTTGTATGAGAGATCGAATTTTCTGACGAAGTCGTCGTAGAAGGGGTGGTCGGTCATGACATTGAGAGTGTCGGACTTGTAGCCGGTGCCGACGGCCCATCCGATTGCGAGGTCCTTGCGCAGTTCGCCGCCCCAGAGGATCGCCTCCGACTGGAGGTTGGCGGGTGCCACGGCGGCAAGCTCGCATTTCAGGTGCGGCGGGTTCGCGATCGCTGCCTGATATCCGGCGATCGCAAGCGCGGAAGCGCCGAGGATCGTCACGCGGCCGTCGCTCCACGGCTGCTGTGCGATCCATTCCACGGTGTCGTATCCGTCGTTCTGGTCGTAAAGGAAGGGGATGTCTTCGCCTTCGGAGTCGTAGCGGCCTCGCATGTCCTGCGACACGATTATGTATTTGTTGCCGATGAACGTTCTGAACATGCTCAACGCGCCCCCGAATTTCCGGGTGTACGGGCTGCGCAGAAGGAGCACCGGCATTTTATCGGCTGCTTTCGTCGGAATGTTCACATCCGTCGCGAGTTTCACACCGTCTCGCATTGGCACCATGTACGTCTGGGTTTTGTCCGGCGCGGCCTGTTTATTCTTCTTATCGCCTTTTGCTTCGGCGCACGACATGGCGCCAAGAAGAGCGACGATGATTAAACAAATGACCGTTTTTGTGTTTCGTGATTCAAACATTCCCCGTAACCTCCAACCCAGTCGTCCAGCATTGAACCAGAATTGTAACCGCTCAAGCCATATAAGACTATTGTTTTTTTTCAAAAAATCTTACACTCGTCCGGGTGGCTTTGATGACGGCCGTGCGGGTGCGGCGCATCGAAAGGAGAGTCATGTGCCCCGAATTGCGGCGGCAACCGGTTCAGCCGAATTTGCACATGCGTTCTTTGAGGCCGTCGATCGTTTTCGCCAAGCCGCCCTCAGATGTTTCGCGGTAGCGGCTCGCCATATCGTCTCCGATCTGCGCCATGGCTTTCACGACTTGGTTCGGGCTGACGAACGAAACGATCCCGTTCAGGCTGAGCCACGCGCCGAGGAGCGACTCGATGGCTTTGAACGCGTTCCGTTTTATGCACGGCGTGTTGACCTTGCCCGCGATGGGGTCGCAGACGAGGCCGAGCGAGTTTTTCATCGAGAGAATCATCGCGTTGACGACCTGATCGCGCGTGCCGTCGAGAAAATACGTTGCGAACGCGGCGCCCATCCCGGCGGCGGTGCCTGTCTCCGCCTGACAACCTTTTTCCGCGCCGGACGGCGGCACGATGTTCGCGGTGAGCGCGGCGAGGAATCCGCACATCAGCAGCGCGCGCACCGCTTTCTCCTCGAATTCCTCCGGCGACATCTCACCGGAGCGCACTTTCATGTTCTTGAGCGCGAGATAGACGCCGGGCAGCACGCCGCACGCGCCGCCGGTCGGCGCGGCAAGTATCAGTTCCGAGAACGCGTTGCGAGTCATCGCCGTTATCGCGCCCGAAACGGCGTCGTAGAAGCTGTTGCCGAGAAATTCCGCGTTGACGTTGTTGAACGCTTCTCGGAGGTTCATGTACGTATTGATTACGTTGCTCGTCTCCGGAGTGCTGGAGTCGAAGTCGATGTCGCCGAACGGCCTGCTGCTTTCGTCGAGGGAGTGCAGCATCTGCTTTGCTTCAAGAATGATTTTTCCGGCTGTACCGTCGCTGTATTTGAGGCCGAGACACCATGTTTCGTATTCTACCGCGAGTTGTGCGAGGTCGCGTCCGCTCCGGTTCGCATATTCGATCATCGAGTCGAGATCGTGGTACGGCAGCGCGTCGTCGTGCGCGGCGGGCTCTCCGTCCGGCGGATAAATCGGGTTGAGGTTGGGGATGCCGGGGTAGTCCTTTGCGTGGCTGCCGTCGAGCGGCGGCGCTTCCGAATCGCGGGGAAAAAACACAACGCCGCTCCCGGTGGCAGTCCAGCCGCGCGACGTGAAATAGTCCGTTCTTCCAGCGACCCAGCGGCCTCCGGCGCTGCGAATACGGATTTTTCCGCCGCCGAGGGATTCGCCGGCGATAACGAGGTCGAAGTCGTTCCAGTTGAACTCTCTGTCCTCATTGCGCAACAAGAACCGTTCGCGTATGCGAGCTTCGTCGAGCTCGCCGCGCGGCACTACGGCTGCGAGAATCGCCACGGAGTTCTCGTGGAGGTCGCGCGGGTGTTCTTCGGGAATCGGCATATCCGCGCCGTTGCGCGACGAGTCGAATTTGTGGAAACCTGCCCAGTGAACGTCGATGTTCTTTCCGGCGATCGCCCATATGCAGGTTTTCACCGTGTCTCCGTCGTACCACGGCTTGAAGTCAAAGAAAGCGATGTTTTCAGGGCGGCCCGCGTCCGGGGTGGATGCCCACGGCGGGATGGAATCGTCGTCCGTGCCCGCGTGATCCTGCGGGATGTCGTGGAGAAGCCCCGCGGCGAGCGCGTTGTGCGTGCGGTGTCCTTCGCCGGCCTTGCGGAACGAGTTGTGGAGCCTCGCTGAGAGACACAGCACGTCGCGCTCCGGATCGAACGAATCGGACACGAGCATGTTGATTGTTCTGCCGGCGAGGCGGCCGATGCGGTTCGCCCCGCAGGTGTGCGAACTTGACGGGCCGATCATCGACGGGCCGATGAGGTCGAAGATGCTGATGTCCCGCCGCAGGTCCTGCGCGATCAGCGACACCATGAATTCGTAGAGCATGAATAGGGTTCCCTGAACGAACCTTTCGGTTTCGGCGCGTGAAATGTCCGCGGCGCGGGGGCGGAATTCGAGGTTTATTTCATAGACCTCCCTGCGCGGCGCGATCTTCAATCCGTAGAGCATGGCAGTTTCGACGGTGTTGCCGGACAGCAAACGCGGCGCTTCGAGGAGCCGGAGCGCGTCGAGCAGATCGTCGATATAGCACAGGGCGGGCGTGACGCCCACCGGCGACGGCAGAAGCGCCTGAACGGTCACACGCAAGGCGCCGGGGTCGTCGTCAGCGGTTTCGGCGTTCGCGACGGCAAACACGATCTTCTCCGCGCCGCGTTCATAAGCGAGCTCGGAGAGTTTCGTTTCCGCCATAGGCAGGAAAAGGGATTCGTTTTCGGCGATAAGCTCGTCGAGCGTTTTTTCCGTGTTCGAGAATTCGCGCGTTTTGATGAGATGCGCGCGGAGCTGCGTGCGGAGTTCGCCGATCGGCAACCGCGATTGTGCGAGCAGTGCACGAAGAGTGTCGGTTGACAGTTGAACGCCCGCGCCCTGCGGCGAAAGGGGAAACGAGCTGTCGAATATATCGGAGTAGAGAGAAAGTCCGGCGAAAGCGTTCTGCGCCGCGCCGAGCGCGAGCGCGGCTTCCGGGGCGCGCGAGTGCGGCGTTGGGGCTCCCGCGAGCCGAAACGCGACGCGGCCCGTCTTCGGCGACACCCATGTCCTGCCCATGATTCGGCAGCCGTTCGGAAGCGAGGCGGGAAGCTGCGAGACCTTGCTTTTTGCGGGCCTGACGGATGGCGTAAAAAGCTCCATGCCGCCCTTCGGCGTGCGCCTTAACAATGCGCCGGCCGGCCGGGCCTTGTTCCCCATGATTTCGTTGTAGAGTTTCTGGAACGAATTGTAATTGCTGTCCGCGGAGCGGCGGATGCGCACCCACACCTGACCGTCGCCGTCAGACTTTTCGTCGCGGTCGTCGAATTCCAAGTGAACGAATTCGGCGAGCGATTCGTTTTCGCGGAGCATCCTATAGACTTCCTCGCGGAGCAGGTCCGGATCGTCCGACTGCCTGTGGAATTTGAACTTGACGCGCGAGCGGCCGAGTTTGCTGAGAAGAGAATCGACCGATTCGCCGCCACCGGCGGCGGAGGCGTCTTTCGGGTCGAAATCGGTGATGAAAATAAACGGCGGGATGTCGCGCAGAGCGCCGAGCAGGTTGAACAGTAGAGAAATGCCGCCTCTTTCGGCGGGCTTGCCGTCACGGAACGTATGAGGCGGCTCGTACCCGGCGATGACGATGTCCATGAGCGAGACGTTAATAATCGCTGTTTCGTCCGACCAAGCATTTTTCGAGCGGTCGAATATCCTCGCGACGAGTCGTTCCGGGTCGTCGCCAGCGCCGGGCGCGGCGTCCGGTGCGCGGGATTCGCCGGCTTCGAGAATTGTGTCGATCCCATAAATATTGACGGGAAGCCCGCTCAGCCCGTTCCTGTCGATGACTGCGGTTATGAAATCCCGCGAATCGAAATGCGGATCGATCACGAGAAGCGAGAAGTGAGAAATCGTTTTCATACTTTCCATATAGATTTAAGTAACTCCCATCATTTCATTTTCATTTTTTAATTATACGAATACTTTTGGAATTGTAATAACGGTATTTTCCGAATAATACAACGTAAAAAAACTTCGTCCTCGTTTTTTGTCGGCCATTTGCTCAGTATTGAGGCCCGGGATGACCTTTCTCCACATTGGATGTTTTTGCCGAGAATAGTGTAATATAAATGAAGTCGGTTGTGCGAATGAAAAAGACTGAAGCGATCTCTTGAGAGGATTGATAGATGTTTAAAGAACTATTAGAAATCATCGAACGGCCTGAGGTGTTCGAGTTTTATACCACGAAAGACCTTTGGACGGACGATCACACTTCGAAGCAGATGCTTGCGTTTCATCTGAATGACGAAATTGATGCGTCGTCCCGCAACAAGGATTTTATCGACAAATCTGTCGAGTGGATTGCTTCTTATTTTAAAGTGGGAGAGGGGACAAGGATCGCCGACTTCGGTTGCGGACCGGGGCTTTATACGACGAGACTGTCTCGAAAATCGGCGGATGTGACTGGAATAGATTTTTCGGAAAGGTCGGTTGGGTACGCAAGGGAAGCTGCGGCGAGAGAGGGGCTTTCAGCAAAATATATATGTGAGAATTACTTGGAGTTTGAAACAAATGATAATTTTGATCTCGTCATAATGATTATGTGTGATTTCTGTGCGCTCAGTCCTGCACAGAGAAAAAGCATTCTGAGTAAATTTCATACTTTTCTTGCGCCGGGAGGCTCTGTGCTTCTCGATGTTTATTCACTAAATGCGTTCAATCAGAGGTCGGAGGCATCGATTTGGGGAGAGAATCTTCTGGATGGATTCTGGTCGCCGAACAGATATTTTGGATTCATGAATACGTTCAAATATGAGAATGAGAAGGTGGTTCTGGACAAGTACACGATCATCGAGCCTGACCGCAAAAGAGTGATTTATAATTGGTTGCAATATTTCAGTCCCGAAATGGTTATAAAAGAATTTGAAGAAGCCGGTTTTATCATTGATAGTCTTTTTTCGGATGTTAAAGGCGTGGCATTTGATGAGGAAAGTATGGAGTTTGCTGTTGTTGCTGTTAAACGGTGAAGAACTACGCTGTTAAGAGCGAGGGCATCACGCTTATTCCCCTATGGAATTTTATCCGCGAATCAAGTGCGGTGTCCGGTGTCCCTCGAAATAAAAATTGATATAATGAATATACTCCGGAGTATTGTTTGAAAGGACTGCGAATTGGACACGATTGAAGTTACCCGCCGAATGACTTACGACTACTTGGTGTTCGTGCCTGCTCTCGCAGTGATTTTTAATCTATACCTCATTACAGGGAAAAAGTGGAAAGAACTCGCGGTTTTTAATGTCGGCGGTTTGATTAACATTGTTATGGAAATCGCCTTAATAAGGGCAGGGCACAGGCATTTCGATACGGACAGTCCGGCGCTTATAGCGGCGGCCGTTCTGTGCTTAGGGTGGGTGACGAACGGCTTCCTGTGTTCGGTCGCATACATCGATGTGAAGCGCTGGCTGAGGCGGACGTACTCCAAGGGGTTCGTTATTGCGGTCAACCTGTTTCTTTTCGCCGGTTTGCCGCTGGCAATGATTCGGTATGGGGCGTTCGACGGCGGAATATCTGTGTGGCGCGATGTACCGACCGGCGCCGCACTTGTGGAGCCGGTGATTTTTGCCGTTCTCGCCGCCGTGATATGGTTTTCAGGCTATCGGAAGCTGCTCGTGCGCATGTTCCTGATCGGTTTCCTCATCGATCTGCATTTCGAGGGCAGCCTGTTGTTGTTCGGTGTTCGCGCCGTGGAGCAATTCAATCTCGTTCATTTTATAACACGGGTGCTTTTCGAGATGAACGTGTTTCTGTGCTTGGGTTTTCTTCTGCTGAAATTGATTTTCAAGTTGAATGATTACAAGGACTCGGCGCTTGCAGCTCATTCAAAGTGGCTGCATTGAATTCCGACCGGCCGGCGAACCCGAATTGATATTTCGTGCTTCATTATAAAGATGCAATTTTAGATGTACTGGATGTCAATATTTTTTCCTCTCTGTATTGTTACTGATTATCCAGTGTTATAAACTCCTGTTCTAAGGCATGTATGGCTTTATCAATGGCTCAAACGTGATATTTACGTATGTACGTTCACACGAGCCGGGACAAAATGGAAAAGGGAGGATCGGGATGAAGTTTACACTCAAATTTGCACTGGTAATCATAGCGACGATCGCGGTGGCGGCAACTACCGGATGTGTCAACAACGCCCAGAAAGGCAAGTTCAACGAGAAAAACATAACCCTGATATGCCCGCCGAAACAGGGCGGACTATCCGACTTCATCACGCGCACCCTCGCGGTGTACTCTGAAAAGAAAACTGGCGGAAGCATTGTCGTTGAGAACCATCCCGGCGCGTCGGGTGCGACAGGCATGAGGGTTGGCTCTAAAGCCGCTCCGGACGGCAACACCGTAACATACGTCCCTGTCGAAAGCACGATTCTTCTCCACAGGAAAGACATAACTGAAAGCATTTCCTATAAGGATTTCGACCTTCTCGCCCGCCTCAACTACGGCCCCGGCGCACTCGTCGTCAGGTCCGACTCGAAATTCAAGACGTTTAAGGATTTCGTTGACTTCGCAAAGAAAAATCCGGGCAAGCTCAATGTCGGCAACAGCGGCAACTTCGCGATATGGCACATAGCCGCAGCATTGATGGCTGAAAAAACGGGCATCCAGATCGGGCATGTGCCGTACGACGGCTCCGCCGCCGCAGTTCAAGACCTGCTCGGAGGCCATCTTGACGCCATCGTGGCGAGCCCCGCGGAAGTCTTCACATTCGTTGCGGCAAAGCAGCTTAAAATTCTTGTCATGTTCGACGAAAAACGAAACTGGCAGTTTAAGGACATTCCTGTTGCCAAAGAGGTCGGTTATGACATAGTCGTCTCTGCATGGGGTGGTCTCGCAGTGCCGAAAGGCACTCCGAAAGAAACGGAGAAACGACTCGTCGAAATCTTTAAGAAAGGATTCGACGATCCTGAATTTCAGGAAAAGTGCAAAGAGCGCAGCGTAACGCTCGGATGGCAGGGGCCGGACGAATTTCTCAAATTCGCAGAGGAACAGGACAAGATGTTCGCCGACGTCCTGAAAGACCTTAAAGTTAACTAAAGAGAGGGACGCCCCACATGCAACGTAACCGAGACATTACCATCGGGGTGATTCTACTGGCTTTCAGCTCGGTGGTTTTCGCCATGGCACGCCAACTGCCAAGGGAATGGGATGGCGGGGGGCTATCGCCATCCTCATTTCCAAGTGCCCTTGCCGGGTTTATCGGATTCCTGTCGATCATTCTAATTATTACCGGTATAACATCCAAGGATCGCGAGAAGCTCGGTTCTTTCTTCGGGGTTTTCTTCTGGCAGATGGTTGTTTTTTTTGCTGTGATGGCTGTGTATATTGTCATAATGCCTCTCATCGGATACGTAACGTCAACAATAATATTTGTAATAGCTACATACCTCCTGCTTGTGGGTAAGATCAGCGCAAAAAGCATTATCGGCGGCATCATTTTCGCTGTGGTGTCGGCAGTATCTATCTATGCGATGTTCGGACTGGTTCTCAAAGTTCCGGTCATCCAAGGGCCTGTTGATTTTGCGATCAGGGGCGTCATCGCGGCGATCACGGGAGGCAACTAATGGAGAATTTACTCGAAGCACTTAAAATAATACTTACGTTCAAAGTGATAGGCATGATGCTTATCGGCATCACGGCAGGCATTATAGCGGGCGCGCTTCCCGGCCTCACAGCTACCATGACTATCGCGCTCCTTGTGCCTTTCACGTACCAGATCGACCCGCCGATAGCTGCCCTCATGGTGCTGCTCGGCGTTTATGTCGGGGCTATGCACGGTGGCGATATAAGCGCGATCCTGATCTCAACACCGGGAACGCCGGCTGCCGCAGCAACATGCCTCGATGGTTACCCCATGGCGCAAAACGGGCAGGCCGCTCTCGCGCTGAACATTGCTGCGCTCACCTCCAGCATCGGCACCGTGTTCGGCGCCGCCGTTCTCTGGACGGTCGCCCAGCCGATTGCCAACATAGCCCTGAAATTCGGGCCGTTCGAAATGTTCTGCCTGACAGTATTCGGAATCAGCATCATCGCCAGCCTGAGCGAAAAGAATATCGCAAAAGGCTTCATCATGGGCGCGCTCGGTATGCTGTTCTCAACGGTCGGCCGCAGCGCTGTTTTCGACATGGACCGACTGACCCTCGGATACACGGGATTCCCCGAGTCCGACCTGCGCTACATACCGCTGATGATCGGTGTGTTCGCTATCGCTGAAGCGCTCACGCAGATCGAAGATAACCTGAAAATCAAGAAAGCCGACACTTCGTTCAAAAACGCTTTTCCGACGCTGAAGCAGTGGAAAGAAATGATTCCCGCAATCTCGATAGGCAGCATAGTCGGCACACTCATCGGTGCGATTCCCGGCACGGGCGGCGACATCGCTTCATACGTAGCATACGACCAGACAAGGAAATTCTCGAAACACAAGGATAAATTCGGCAAGGGGTACGCTCCGGGTGTCGCGGCGCCTCAGGCGGCCAACAACGCGGTGTGCGGCGGCGCAATGATACCGATGCTCACACTCGGCATTCCGGGCGACTCGGTCACCGCCATCCTCATCGGCGCGATGATCATCATCGGACTTCGGCCGGGCCCGACGCTTTTCACCAGCCCCGACCCGGCAATGCACGTGATGGTCACGAGCATCTTCGTCGGCCTGATGGTGGTCGCCATACTCGTAACACCCGTCAGGCTCATCGGCGTACCGCTATTCGCGAAAACGGTCACCCTCGCGCGCCAGTACCTATGGCCGCTTGTCACCGTGTTTTGCATCGTAGGTTCGTTCGCGATGACCGGCTCGATGGTTTCTGTTTACATCATGTTGGCGTTCGGGTTCTTCGGATACTTCATGAAAAAATTCGGATTCCCATCCGGTCCGATGATCATAGGCGTCATTCTCGGGCCTCTCGCGGAATCGAGTCTTCACCGCGCATTGCGTATCAGCCACGGCGATCTGCTCCCGATGTTCTCGCCGCTCGCCATCATTCTTATCTGCTTCTCACTCTTTTCAGTATCGATTCCATTAATACAAAGAATGAAAAAAGACAAAGGGACTCACACGTCGGCTGGAGGCAATATCTGAAATAAAGCATAGCCAAATTCCTGAAGCAGCACGCAATGAAAGCCCACGGAGAAACGATCAACTCCGGGGGCTTTTTACATGCGGCTTGCGCGCATTTACAGCTGATCTTAAACATGTGGCCAATTGAACCACTTTCGCGATAAAAAATATATTGAAGATTTCAAGGGATGTTGAAAATCACCCCCCAATTGCGTCTGGCATCACCGGGATCGAAGAAAGCTCTGCAAAAAACGTTTCAAATAAGATACGCGAACACACCGCCTATTATGAAACTTCCGACAACACCGTTAACGAATTCAATAAGGAGCAGTTTATTCGGATATGTCGATTGAATCCACATGTCGAAAAATCTCGGAAATATCTTGGTTGCGATTAATATCAGGCCGAACAAAAAAGTTTTTAATAAGATTGTTTCGGGTAGAGATGTTTTTATGTATGAAAACACAAAGGACCACAACAAGCATTGAGCTAACGTGCCGGCATATTGAAGCCCGACATACTTTGGAATACTTGGCCACTTCTTCAATGCCGGGGATGTCTCCATGTTTTTGTATATTCCCGCAACAATTGGATTCATATACAAAGCTCCGCCAGCAACGAACCATATAACGGATGCGGCAAAACCCGATAGCGCGGTGTGGTATAAATTCATTGTCATTTATCTTCACCCCTTTATTAAATATTAGTACATTTTTTTATTCGCCTCGAAGGAATAGCAGCATCCGGTCGAAAAAAACAGGTTGATTGATTTTTCGCTTTTAATACAAGTATGGCGCCTTACGAAAATGACTCCATCTTTGCGCATATAAAGCGATAACCTGAATCAAAATAATCCGTGTTCCTGAGATAGCCGTGTTTTTTGTCCCATGCGCCTGATTCAAGATCGTGTTGGAGTCTGCGTATTCCATCGATGACTTCATCTTGATCCGCGAGAGCGAAACCTGACATGCAGGACCTAACCGCCGGATCGAGGTAAAGTTCAGGCCTGCGCCAGCCGGCTGCAAGAAAGAGATCATGCAGGTCGTGTGGCAATTCGAAAATATAAGAGTCCACTTTTCGGTTTGTACTCTCCGCCAGAAGATTTTCGACGTCGGACAGCGGCGGGAAGAGGGGGGCTGCCGCATCCCAGATACCGGGGAAATATTCCGCAATCCACGGTCTCTGTATCTGTCGCGGATCGAATGTGAAAATCACTATCGGCCCATCCGCACAAATACGCGCCATTTCCTTTGCTGCTTTAGCAAGGGAATTGAAATGATGGATGGATAAAATGCACATCACACCGTCCACGGAGTTGTTCCGTAAGGGGATTTCCTCGGCAAAGCCTTCCACCCATTCGATGGTTCCGCCGGGTTGGGCTTGCTTTCTCATTGTGGCCGACGGTTCCACCGCTTTAATGTTGTATCCATGTTCGGATAAAGCGACGGAATAATTACCTGTTCCTGCGCCTATATCAGCGATAATGCTGCTCTGAGGCAAATCAAGGAGCCTGACAATGAAGTCCACAATACGGGTGTCTGCCCTGCGATGACGTGAATAGTCATTTCCGATTCTGTCGTATATTCTCTCATCCATAGAGCAATAGCAACGCGCGGAGAGTGCACAGAGGCCTTTACGCAAATTCGTTTTTTTGCGATCCGGTCTCTGCTACATCATAGTTATAATAACAGACGCAGTAAAATCAATCGTAAATCATTGCGTCATGGCAAGGTCATGTTAACGGCAAACGGTGAGGTATTCCCGTTTCCATCCGTGAGAGTTGCAGAAAGAGTATGCGATGTGGAGCTAACGGAAGAAATAAGTATGTTCTTTGTCAGGGAAACGCCTGCCGTTGTGAAGCTCAAGTAATCCAGATATTTATATCCTTCGCCGCTGGTTGTATCCGCTGCAACCGGAATTGAAGTATCGTCGGCAAGGAAAAACTCTACCTTACAGGGCAGAGCCGCTGAACATGTTGCGGTGCTTGCCACGCTCGCGGTTATTACATAATTGGTGGCGGTTTTGGTAATTGACACTATAGTGGGAGCCGATAAGCTGCCGTTAGCGCCGCTGCTTAGCTTAATTCCGGGGCCGTTGTTCTCATATATGGAATTCTGGGTTATCTTGTTTCTCACCACTCCGGCGCCGTAGAGAGTAACGCCGCCGCCCGCTGTGGTTAACGCGCCGTTATGATGGATTTTACAGCTCTGCACCAGATTGTCGGTCGTGGTCGATCCGCTGTTACCCATAGCAATGCCTGCCGCGGGGAAATTTCGAATTTCAAGGTTTTTGACCACATTGCTGCTTGTGTTAATCCTCAATCCTGCACCGCCCGATGCCGTGTATAGGGTTCCGTCCAGAACTATGTTTCTGCCACTTCCGCCGTCTATCGTGATGCTGCTCTTATCGAATATCGGAAGGGCGGTCTGAATGCTGATGACTGTCCCGACCGCCAATGCCGAGAAATCGATGGAATTGCCGTTGGCCAAGCTCCCTGAATACATGCAAGACCTCAGCGTTCCGCTTTCCGTGGTATCACTGCTGCTTGTTACCTTGTTATCCGGGCAATGATACGGCAAGGCGAAGTTTGCTGCGTATGGCGATGTGTTCCCGTAACTGTCGGTTACAGTGGCCGTGATGTGTGTTGAATACTTATTAATCGACGAAACATCGACGCTGCTGATATACATATAGCAATACGTAGAATCGCAATTGGATAGTGTGGTGTAGCTAGTCACATACATATATCCTTCGCCGCTGCCGGTGGGGTCAAGAACCACATTTGAAGTCGGGTCATTGGCGGCAAATATTTCAACTTTGCACAATCCTTTGGGGCCGTTCATGCAGTTGTCCTGTAATGGTATATCAACCTTAATCAAATACTTCCCATCCGTTCCTTTTGTAACAGTTTCTATGACCGGAGGCGGAGCGCTCGCATTTGCGCTCATGGACAATTTGATTCCGGGGCCATTGTTCTCATAAATTGAATTCTGCGACAATGTGTTTCTCACTACTCCCGAACCGAAGAGCGAAATGCCGCCGCCCGCAGTGGATAATGAGCCGTTGTGATGGATTTTGCAGTTTTGCACTAAATTATCGGTCGTAGTCGATCCACTGTTACCGATATAAATGCCGACGGCGGGGAAGTTTCTGAATTCCAGATTTTTGACAACATTGTTGCTTGTCAGAATGTTCAGCCCGACACCGCCGATGGCCGTGATACCGCTTCCGTCAAGTATGATGTTCTTATTGCCTCCGTCGATCGTGATATTGCTCTTGGTGAAAGAAGGAAGAGTTGTCTTAAGATTAATAACTTCTCCTACGGGGTAATCGTTGAAACTAATTGCGCTGTTGTCGAGCAAGTCCTTAGTCGCCAAGCATGATCTCAGTGTTTCGCTTCCTCTGTCCGCCGAACTCCTTACCATTAAATCGGGGCAGACGTTGGGGATTTCGTAGTTTGCCGCATAAGTCGATGTGTTTCCGGCACTGTCGGTTATGGTCGCTGTAAGATAGCTGCTATATCTGCTAACCTGCCGGAGATTCACATTGTTTATCACTAAGTAGCAATTTGAAGAGAGCGAACAGAAGCTGGTCAGTTCGCTTTCCGGTGTGTGATTTACATATAGAAAACCTTCACCGTATCCAGTAGAGTCGGCCAATATTTTTGGGGATTCATGTGGCCCGTCCGCTATAAACAACTCCACCTTGCATCCGTTTGAACCGCTCGTGCAATCTATTCCGTCCGGGAAATGAACGTTGATGGTGTATAACCCATTGCCGTTATCGAAAATTGTCTGAATCACCGGTGGCTGGATGCCGTCGTTTGGCGACGGGTTGTAAGCTTCAAATACAATGCCTGCGCCGGTATTTTCATATATGCGGTTTTTAGTGAAGGTATTATGGTTGTTATTAGCGGAGACATAGATACCGCCGCCGAAACCAGTGGCGTCGTTGTTGTAAGCGATCGAGTTGTTACTGATCGTATTGTCGCTCGACTGTGAATATATGAATAACCCTCTTTTGTTATGTATATCGGCACCCGCTGGGGAAATGCCGATGAAGTTGTTCGAGATCGTCGATTGTGATGTGCTTTCGAAATAAATTCCGTATGTGCAGCCTCCGATAACGTTGCCGCTTATCGTGTCGCGGGTGTTGATTCCTCTTGCATAAATGCACGCGTTCGAGCCGGTCGCGTCCAAAAGAGCGGTCCCGGCTGCGTTGACGCCTATCATGTTGTCGGCTATCGTACAGGCCGCGCAATTGTACAGAGTCAAATTCACGTTTGTGCTGCCCGAAATGACGTTCCGCCGTATGATATTTGCGCTGTCATGAGTTGTGGAATGATTCGTTCCGTTGATTATGCCGTTTCCGACTCTCAGCGCCGTGGCGGGCAGGGATGTTCCGTCCGCCGTTCCGATCCAGTTGTCCTCGATAATAGCGTTGTCGGCGGTGTCACCGAAAGTCGAAAGGCCGACTTTGAATCCCAAGATTATCAGATGGCTTAATTTGACATCCTTAGACTGAATGTTGAGGCCATAGAATGTTGTTGAACTGTCTGGCCCGAGGCCGACGATCTTTGTGGCCGGATCGCCTCCGGAAGTATTGCCTTCGATTTCCGTCCTGTCTCCCGTCAGATATGGCAATGCCGTTTGAATATTAACTTGCGTGACGCTGGGATCGAAAACAATTTTCGTTCCGGGGAACGTATTTGCCATGTCGATGCATGAACGAAGAGTTCCGGAACCGGTGTCGGCGGAGCTTGTCACTTCGCAATCATCATCTATTAAGTGATTTTGTGCGAATGTTGATGTATTACCTTCCGAGTCGGTAAGAGTCATAGTAATTGCGGTGCTGGTGGTTGGCAGACTTGCTTCGCTGACGCTGAATGTCAAAACGCATGTTGCCGGAGCAGCCGGGCATTGCAGATTCAAAGAGTGATCGACATATCGGAAAGCTTCACCTGTTTTGCTTTCATCCGGGCTAACTGTCGGAGAGCTGGTGTTGTCAACCAAAAACAGTTCTGCTGTGCATGTTTGCGCACTCGTGCATCTCGAGTTTTCCGGAATAGTATATGAAATGGTGTAATTGCCTCCGGATTTTACAATATTATCGATCACAGGCGGCTTGATGTCGTCGTTTGGCGACGGGATGTAAGCCCCAAACACAATGCCTGCGCCGGTGTTTTCATATATGCGATTCTGAGTAATTCTGGTATGGTTGTTATTGGGATATACATAGATACCGCCACCGTAACCAGCGTCGTCGTCGTTGTAAGCGATCGTGTTGTTACTGATCGTGTTATCGCTCGACTGCGCATATATGAATATCCCTTTCTTATTATGTATATCGGCACCCGCTTGGGAAATGCCGATGAAGTTGTTCGAGATCGTCGATTGTGATGTACTTTCGAAATAAATTCCGTATGTACAGCCTCCGATAACGTTGCCGCTTATCGTGTCGCGGGTGTTGATTCCTCTTGCATAAATGCACGCGTTCGAGCCGGTCGCGTCCAAAAGAGCGGTCCCGGCTGCGTTGACGCCTATCATGTTGTCGGCTATCGTACAGGCCGCGCAATTGTACAGAGTCAAATTCACGTTTGTGCTGCCCGAAATGACGTTCCGCCGTATGATATTTGCGCTGTCATGAGTTGTGGAATGATTCGTTCCGTTGATTATGCCGTTTCCGACTCTCAGCGCCGTGGCGGGCAGGGATGTTCCGTCCGCCGTTCCGATCCAGTTGTCCTCGATAATAGCGTTGTCGGCGGTGTCACCGAAAGTCGAAAGGCCGACTTTGAATCCCAAGATTATCAGATGGCTTAATTTGACATCCTTAGACTGAATGTTGAGGCCATAGAATGTTGTTGAACTGTCTGGCCCGAGGCCGACGATCTTTGTGGCCGGATCGCCTCCGGAAGTATTGCCTTCGATTTCCGTCCTGTCTCCCGTCAGATATGGCAATGCCGTTTGAATATTAACTTGCGTGACGCTGGGATCGAAAACAATTTTCGTTCCGGCGGACGTATTTGCTGTGTCGATGCACGAACGAAGAGTCCAGTCGCCTGTGTCTGCATTGCTTGTGACAGTGCAATTATTCGTTCCATAATTATTAGCGAATTGTGAAGTGTTCCCTGTGGAGTCGGTTACAGTTGCCGTGATGCTCTTTGTCGTGGAGTTGGGAATTGGAATATTGTCTATAACACAATTGCCCGTGCCGCTGCATTGAGAGCTGATGAGTATTTTATACCCTTCGCCGGCGCCGGAGGGATCTTCAAGAATGCTGTTTTCTCCGGTTTCATATATCTCCACAGTGCAAGGCGCAGCCGCGCATACGGGAACATTGACCAATGCTTTCAAATAACCGCTTGTTGCCGAGTTCATAAGGCTTCTTATTGCCGGAGCGGCGATTCCGCCGTTAGCGCCCGACTCAAGCTTTATCCCCAAGCCGCCATTCCCGTAAATCTGGTTGTAGTTGATTTTCGCTCTGCTTGCTCCGGAGCCGATAGTGACCCCGTGGGAGGCGTTAAAAACAATTGCGTTGACGCCGTTAGCGGTATTGTTGCCTATTGTATTATTCTGAGCCGTGCCTGATAGCGCTATCCCGTAATAATTCGGTGTTGCGTCCGTTCCGTTTTCTGTGCCTATCCAGTTTCCGATCACGGTATTATTGTTACCGGTGACAGCTATTCCTGCTTTGCCCGTGTAGTCGAAGCCCGAAATCTTGAGGTTCTTCAACGTATTTCCGTTCGAAGAGAGAACAATTCCGTCACAGCCGGTTGCACAGGAGCCGGATTTCTTTCTGACGATCACTCCGGCGCTTCCGCTGATGCTGCCGTCAATTGTCATTCCGGTCGAGCCGCTAATAGTTATCGGGCTTGCGACTTCTATGAACGTTGAAGCGGGAGGCAGATTGAAAGTAACCGTTTGCGGAGTCGAAGCGATTCCAGCTTTTGCTATGCACATTCTGAGAGAATATTTCGCGAACTGTTCGTCGGAATTGCTGGTTACAGAGTAGCCCGGGCACATATCCACTTTAAATTGCATCTGCTTTGCAATCTGATTGCCGGGAATGTCGATCGCATTAACGATGTATGTGAAATCTCCCTGTTTTTCATTGACGGTTACCGACGCGGTATAGTTGCCGAGGCCGTCCGGATTAAGTGTTATCGGATTGGTTTCCGCGAATATATCGTTTGCGGAGTCATCCAGCGTAACGGTGAGAGTATCATTGTTGATATCGGAAATCTGGCACGAAATGGTGACTTGCTGATGGATATCGCCTGTTACAGGTGAGCAGGTACCGATAACCGGTGACGAGTTGATAACTGTGAAAGTATAGCCTTTGTGGTCCGCGCCGCCGTCTTTATCAATTGCCGTGAAATTGACTGTGTAAGTGGCGGCGGGAACACCTTTGACCGCAATGGTACCTGTATAATAAGCACTATAATTCGTGCTTGCTGCTGTTCGCGTCAAAGTGACGGAGTTGAATGGAACTGACGTTGCATCGATACTCACCGACGATCCCGCGCTGGTCAATCCGCCGTCTGTGTCGGTTACGTGACACGAGATGTTGATGTTTGCGCCGGGGAGGGCACTATTTGGGGTGAAAGTGCAAGTATCAAAAACCGGCAATATATTGTTTGTCCTGAAAGTATAATTAGAAGAGTTTGTAAAGGCCCCGTCAGATGAAACCACCGAGAAGGCGTATTCTCCGGCAGTTAAAATCTTCACGGTAATAGTGCTATTTACCCATTTATCCACTGATTTAGTGAGATCGAGCTGCGTGCCGGTGTGCTCAAAAATACCCAAAGCATCGTTGATATAGACGCGCGTGATATCTGCTGCCGTGTTCTTATCGTCCGCCTCGCAGTTGACCGATATAACGTCGCCCTTTATTCCGCTCAAACTTGAGAAATTGCATACCGGCGGATCAGGAGGTCCATTCTGAACCGTGAAAGTCTTTGACGTTGAGTTAATTGCACTGGTAATATCAGTCGCGTAAATAGCAATTGTTTTAGCATCGTGGGGTGTCCTTGCGATTTGCAATCCGGTCACGCTCCATGTGCTGACGGATGTGTTGTTCAGTTGAATGTCCGCGCCGGCGATCGGAGGTGTGAACACTCCGTTATCTTTCGAAATGTAAACTGTGCTTATTGTATCACCGTTTGCATCGGTGACAGTGCAAGTCAGATCCACTAACGTGGTTTCGGGAATTCCCTGTACTGGAGAGAAATTGCTGCAGCTTATCGTAGGCGGAACATTATTAATGTTAATAGATGCCGGCTCCGTATCGCTTAGCAATCCGTCAGATGCATTAACCGTAAAATTGTAGCTCTTCCCTGTAACGTTTTTGATGGTGAGGGTCGCTGTTTTCCATGTTGTTCCGGATATGAGACTCAGGGGTATTGTCGATCCGGCTGTGGAAAACACGCCTTCGGTATCAACGAAATTGGCCGAGGTTATATCTGAAGTCCCATTGGGGTCGGTCATATTGCAAGTGAGAACTACAAATTGGCCGGGATTGGCGTTTGTTGTGCCGAATCCACAGGAACCGGTTGTTATCACGGGCGGTAAGTTATTGACCGTGAATGTAATTGCCGAACTATTTACGGTTGTCGGCTTTGAATCGGTCGCGGAGAACGTGATATTGTAGGGTTTTCCTTTAACTGCTTTTACTATCATACCCGTAAAATACCAATGATTATCTGTTCCATGAGTAAGATTGTTCGAAGCGCCTGTGTTGAAGATGTTGTCCGCGCTTATTATTCTCACTTCGGTAACATCCGAATTCCCGTTGTCGTCGTCAACATAACAATCTGCATTAATGCTTGCGCCGGGGTCTCCGTTGTCTGGATTTAAGGTGCATAGCGAAAATACGGGCGCGACATTATTGATCGCCAGTGTAGCCGTCACGGGAATGGCCGGGATGTCTTCCGTATTAATTGCGTTAATAGTAATCGTTCTCGATCCGGCGGTTAACGGTTTGACAAGAGTCAACGTCTTTTGGAAAGCATTACCGCCGATTGAATCGAGGGAAATAGTTCCGGATGGCGTGAAAATACCATCTGAATCCGTAAACGACACAGCCAAATTTTTACTGAACGGATCTTGTGCGTTAACGCAATTAAGTGTTACTGAATCGCCGGGATTGGCGGATGATGGCGTGAATGTGCAACTCCCGATCGAAGGTCGCGGATCGAAAGTCCCGGTCACGCTGCCGTTGCATTCAGTGTCCGAGGAAGCAGTATAGGTGTTCACGCCGTTAATAATGCTCACGCCGGGGATGGTGGCATTTGAAGATGAGTCGGCGGTCAAGTTATAATCGGCGCCATTTAAATTGATCTTGATCGGTTTTGTGTCTGCGCGCGAAGTATTGAAGATAAGGTTGTATATGCCGGGTGAGGTCTTGGCATAATCGGTGGGCTTCACTCCGAATATCTCGAATAAAATTGGATCTGCCGGGGTATTTATGCTGTCAAATCCATCTTTACTTAGCTTGACTTCATATCTTCCGTATGGAATGTTGGGAACAAGACCATATCCTATTCCCGGGACAAGGCCCGATATGGAATTATAAGCGTAGCCCGGAGAATAATCCGGATCATACGATGAATCGTGCGCTGAATAGGAGCCGAAGTATAAAACGGGATTCTCATAACTAATTGAGTCAAAGCCGTTTGTAAAAGCCTGTCCTATCACTTGAAACATATAGTTTGTGCCGGCGTATTCGTGTGTGTCGGATATCGAACAGGTTTTCCCTATGGTTGGGGTGAAAGTACTTACGATTGATATGACCGGTTTCACATCTATATGTGTGGGGGTGATATCATCGCAGAAACTTATGTCGCCGGAAGTCGCTCCGGGAGTCGCGGCCGGAAAAATCGATCCAAATAACTTGATACGGATTTCAGTTGAAGTCCATGCATTAACTCTGCTGTCCGTAGGAGTGATTTTTTCATATTTGAATTGATTCGGTGGCGTCACGGACGGGAACGAAATGAAATCGTTTGAGCCCGATGTAAAATTCGTGCCGCTGATTGTGACTTCGTTAAAAACGCCTGTAGAATCAGTAATATATAATTCCGCAGGAGTAATCGACGTAATTTGCGGCACATCAATATTTACCACAACTGCATTTGAAAACTGATTTTCCACACGAACTTTGATTTCTTTTGTTGTCATGCTCAGCAGAGCGGGCGGCAATTTGAGTTCTATGTCGGTGTCGCTCCAATTCACTATATACTCGCTTGTTATGGGAATATAATCAGTTCCATCCCTGTAAGCTACATAGCTCGCGCCTTGTGCCGCAAGAAAATTGTTTCCAAAAATGTGGATGTTATCTCTCGGACATTGTGTCGGGTATCCGATCGAAGTAATCGATGGAGTTATGCTCTGTGATGGAGCGAGTAGTTTGAATATATTCCCGCTATTGGCATGCGGATTTGATGAAGTGATGTATGCATTGCCGGCGTGGTCGAACGAAATTCTATTTGCCGCCGGTACGCCGCACGAATAGCGTGCCCAACCGCCTACCGCATTTCCTGTCGCGGGATCGAGTTGCGCTTTGTAAACGCTGCTCTCGCCCATTGAAGAGATAAATAGATTTCCTTTTACAACTGAATCAGACGAGCTTTCCGGTCCCACTGCAATGCCTGTCGGTGTGCTGATATCACTTATAATACATGACAGGGCTGATGAAGTAGTATCAATTTTTTCTATTGTACCGCATCCAACTGTTGTGTTGTCCATAATGCATGGCAGCTCGCTGTCGTCTGTTACTGTATGTGAAAATATTGCGCCGTATAAACTGTTTCCATTATTGGAAAAAGCAATATCGGTAACAAAAAAAGTGCCCGGATTGAAATTTGTGAATCCCTGACCGACGCCTACACTTTCACCTGTTGATTGATTAATATCGACTCTGCCGATGTTGAACGGAGCTATTTGTGGCATTGCATAATCCATTGTAAATAGATCTCCGACGATCGATGCGGGACTTGAATCAGGCGCAACGGATACTCCTTGGCTAATCCATGGGATGGGCACATCGGTAGATGTGGTGATTGTTATTGGCGGCAATTCATATAATGGTTGCGGCTCCGAAGGAAATGATGAAGTGTTCTGAACATAATATATAGGTGCATCTCCACCCGCCGCCAAGAAAGCATCGTCATACTTTGGGATAGATGTAAAATCAGGCGCTGAAGTTAAATACAATCTTTCGGGGTGACTCAGAGGGATATCCATATCCATTAACATTCTGCGTCTGCTTGCCGGAAGTGTTGAAACGAGTGTTTTTGTCGATGGATTGGTAATATGGTATATATTTTTTGTGTCGGCGGCATAAATATCTCCGATCGTTGTAGGCACAGCCGCTACAGAGAAAAAACCGGATGAGGAAATGCCGGACAGGGTCGCATATATCAGGGGGGTAGGATAATCATTCCCACTCCCAATTGTGAAAGGTACGGCATTCGTGAGAGGCACTCCGTTCACTGTTGCTTCAAGGTTTCCGCTTGTAGCAGTGTCCGGAACCCTTACTGTAACATATTGAAGATCTCTGAATGTTTTGGCATTGATACCTTTCTCCGGAGTCGCACTGCCCGGGAACGTAAAGAGATTATTATCGGGATGATCCATGTCGAATCCTTCTCCGATCACCATGATGACATCTCCCGGATCACCGCAGACGTAAGTCGTGAAACGAGGCGGGATTCCCGATACCCAAGCGGAGAATTTCGGAACTTGGGCGGTGAGGTGTTTTCCGTCCGATGTGACAGTGCCTTTGATATCAGTTGCCGTCCATTTCTGATTATCTTCTTCGGAATCGAGGAAGAACATCGGGAGTTCCTGCCCCGGTGTAAGTTCTTGTTCAAGCGTGAGGGTTATTGTCACGGGAGAGTTGAACACCATTGACTTTGTGAAGAAAGCGCCGCCGCCGAACGCATAGCCTCCGGGAATGTTTGCAGGGTTGTCTTTCGGCAACATACGCCGTACAGTGATAACCGCGTCTTCGGGAAGCGCCCCGGCGGGGATAACTACCGATGCCTCTCCGCTTTGGTCGGTTAATTCGAACGGGAACGAATTCCCTGTCGAAGCACCGCACTGTATCGTTACGGGGCCGGAAAGTGCGCCGGCTGTTGTGGACACATTTCCTCCCGATTCCTTTGTCATCGATACGGAACCCGGTTCCGGAGCCGGCACGCGCGCTGTTACCATGAAAGAGTCTCCGGATATCACTTCCGCCTGAACTCCTCCGAATCTTACGATGTTTTCATTCGGATTCGCGCAGAGTCCCGAGCCGAGTATGGTTACTGCGTCGCCGAAACCACCACGTTGCGGATACACACTGTTAATGAATGGCATTTCATGTGAAATGGTTATCTGGACGGAGGCGGATGCGGAAGGTGTGCCCGCTTTGTCGAAAGCTATCGCATTGAACGTATGGCTCCCGGCGGAAACAGTCTGAGGATTGTATGCAAACTTGAAAATGCCGTTTCCGGTGTCAACTGAGGAAGATGCGAACAATGCATCCTCAATATACAGATCGACTCGCTCCGGACCTGCGGAGTCAATTGCGCGAACAGTGACTGCCGCTGATGTCCCGCCGATAATGCTGCCGGCAATCGGGGCCACTATCGCCGCGGTCGGAACGGACCAGTCGATCGAGAATTGTCTCGATATAATCGGGCTTGAAGAGCCTGCGTTGTTTATGTCGTAGAAATCCACCTGACATGTGTTCAATCCTTCATTCCGGCAGTTGTTTGATGTATCGGCGCCCACCGTGATAGACGGGTTTGTAGAGCAACCGTATGCAGTCCAGCCGAGTGTCTGAGTTCCGTTGCTCAACACTCGGTAGTAACACACATTCAGCCCTGAGCCGCTTGCATCCGCATTAGTGACGTTGATCGTGAAATTTGTCTTTTGCCACGAACCCGCGTCCGGAGAATTGATAGTCGTCGCTGGGGGCATCATATTCAATACGAACTGATGTGTTTGTGTCGCAGACGGATTCCCGGCGGCATCGATAGCGACCGCGCCTATCGTATGATTGCCGCTCGAAAGTGACTGTGCGTCAATTTCCGTCCGCCATGTTGTTCCCGTATCAAGCGCGGCTTCAGCGCTGAACTCTCCATCGATATAAATCTTTACTGCTTCGACTGTAGAGCTGTCTGTTGCGTCGATCACTGCGGGGAACGAGGTCCCTTGAATGTTTTCCCCGTCCAACGGCGATTCGATATCGACTGTCGGGGATGTGTTGTCTATTGTCACTTCCGTTATTGCTTCCGCATAATGGTTGAACTGGCTTTTGTCCATTGCGGAGAGAACGATGGAATAAACGCCGTCGGGAAGCGGGTCTCCCGATTCGTCGGTTCCGTCCCATATCAAATCGACCGCCGAGTCTTCCCCGGTGTACGTCTTCACCGCTTCTGAATTGTTCCTTATTTCCACTTTCCATGTGTAACCGTCGGAGTCTGAGATCGAAGCGGTTATGTGCGCAGAGTCTTTCACTCCCGCGCTGCCCTCGTTGTTCGGTGAGATGAGGTTAGGCGTAACGGCAAGGCCGGAGATCGCCGGAGGCGTGGAATTGACGTTTATCCTTATGGTTGCCTCCGCCGCGTTCGGAGTGGGGGAGAGGTCCACGGCGTGGATGTTTATTATATTCTCACCTTCGTGAAGCGGATTGATGAATGTGATCTGACCGTTATCGCCGGATGTTTGGACCAATGTGCATCCTGAAGTTGTAACACAGGACGAATCGTTCCAGTTGACTCCGAAGCCGGTGTCTTCGATTTTAACTGTGATTACGGGCCTGTTTTCTCCGACAGTTTGGCCGTCGGTGTGCGAAATGAATGTAATCGCCGGAGGTGTGACGTCGATAGAAAAGACGGCGGTGCGCGTGATGGCGTTGCCCGCGAGGTCGGCTGTGGAAACCGATATTGTGTGGCTTCCGCTGCCGGAGAGCGAGACAGCGGCTCTGAATGTACTTGTTGTTTCGTCGTAAACAGCGGTAAGGTTTTCACCGTCGAGTGTGATGACGGTCGCAGAGACGTTCAGACCGGAGCCGCCCGTGTTGTCGGTTGCGACCACGACGATTTCCGCGGGCGGAGTTCCTACCATCTGCCCGTCGTGCGGCTCAATCGATGTCACGGATGGGCTTTGGGTATCAAGTGTCACCGACGCTGTTTTCGTTATCGTTTCTGTACCGCGGATTGCTTCAGCGGTAATTGTGTTTGCACCTTCAACAAGAGTTATTGTCGTTGCGAACGAGCCGTCGGAGGCGACTGCGACCGCGTTGCCGTTCACTGTCACGGTGACGCCGGGTGTGGCAATTCCGTTGACGGTGAGCGAGGCGTTATTTGTGATAAGGCCGTCCGCAGGTGAATTCAATGTGAGTGTCAGCGGGACGAAGATGTTGCTGCATTGCGCTGAGCAAGTGCTCGGATTCACGCATGTGTCGGTGGTCTGGATGTTGTTGTCGTTGCAGTCGGTGTCGGCCGTACAGGCATACGGACACTGTTCGTGATTGCATGAGGACTGCGATGTTCCGGGATTGAGACACGTGTCGGTTGTTTCCGGATTTGAGTCGTCGCATTCCGTGTCATTGAGACATGTTATGTTCTCATGTGAACATGCGGCGGTTGAGGCGCTTGCGTCGATGCAGATGTCAGCGGTGTGAGAGTTGTCATCGTCGCAGTCGATGTTGTTTCTGCAGGCGGTGCAGACGGCGGAAGTTGTTCCGCCGGCAACGCAGAAGATGGCTGGCGCGGTGCAGTCGGCGTCGATATTACATGCGATCAGCGTATGTGCGCACTCGGACTGAAGCGTTCCGGGATTTTCGCACGTGTCGAGAGTCAGAGGATTTGAGTCGTCGCAGTTCGCGGCAGAGTTGCAGACGAAAGCGGTGTTCGTGCAGGTCGATTGAACTGTTCCCGGGTTTTCGCAAATGTCGAGAGTAAGCGGGATGCCGTCGTTGCATTCCCCGTCGTTAAGGCATCTGATCGTATTGTGTGAACAAGCCGCGGCGGCTGTGCTCTCATTTGAACAAATATCTTCCGTATGCGCGTTGCCGTCGTCGCAGTCATCGTTGTTTCTGCACAATGAGCAGAGCGCGGAAGTTGTTCCGCCGTTTACGCAGAAACCGCCCTGCGCGGCACAATCCGCGTCAGAGTTGCAAGCGATCTGTGTATGGGCGCAGGCTGATGATGTAGTGCCGCCGTCCGAGCAAGTATCGATAGTCAGCGGATTCTGATCGTCGCAATCGTCGGCTGTATTGCACGCGATCAATGTATGCTGGCATGTCGCCGAAGTTGTTCCAACGTTTATGCATGTGTCGATAGTCAGCGGATTCGTATCAGCGCAGTCGGTGTCGGCGATGCATTGCATCGGATCGTTCGAACACGATGAATTGATTGTCCCCGGATTGTTGCACGCGTCCAGAGTCCACGGATTGCTGTCGTCGCATTCTGTGTTGTTTAAACATGCTATGGCGATATTGGTGCATGCTGCTGACGCTGTGCCTTCGTTGATGCACGTGTCTTCAGTATGGTCGTTTCCGTCGTTGCAATCCGCGCTCGACAAGCAGGCGGAGCAAATCGCGGTGGTTGTTCCTCCATCTACGCAGAATCTTCCCGGAGATGTGCAATCCGTGTCAGTGTTACATGCAATCTGGATATGCGTGCATGAGGATTGCAGGGTGCCCGGATCAACGCATTTATCTATCGTCAGCGCGATTCCGTCGTCGCAATTCGCGTCTGTGTTGCATACAAAAGCGGTGTTCGTGCAGGTTGATTGGACTGTTCCCGGGTTTTCGCAAACATCGAGAGTCAACGGAACACTGTCGTCGCATTCTTCGTCGTTCAGGCACATGATCGCATTGTGCGTGCATGTAGCCGAGGCTGTGCTTCCGTCATTGCAGACGTCTTCGGTATGGGAGTCGCCGTCATCGCAATCGCTGTTGTTTCTGCAAGCCGCGCACAGAGCGTTTGTTGTGCCGCCGTTAATGCAGAATTCAGCAGGGGGCGCGCAGTCGGTATTATTGTTGCAGGTAATCTGCGTGTGCGTGCATGAGGATTGCAGGGTGCCCGGATCGATACATTCATCTATAGTCAATGCGTCGCCGTCGTCGCAGTTTGCGGCCGAGTTGCAGGCGAATTGTGTGTTCGTGCAAGTTGACTGGACAGTTCCGGGATTTTCGCACTGGTCGATTGTTAGCGGATTGTCGTCATTGCATTCGCTGTCGCCAAAACATCTGATTTCATTATGTTCGCAGACGGCTGATGCGGTGTTTGCATTTGTGCAAATATCCTCTGTGTGATCGTCATTATCATTGCAATCGCTGTTATTCCTGCACGCAGTACAAACGGACGAGACTGTTCCTCCGCCGATACAGAACTGATCGACAGCACAATCTTCGTCGGAATTGCAGGTTATCGAAGTGTGCGTGCAAGATGATTGGAGTGTTCCCGGATTTTCGCAACCGTCTATGGTAAGAGTGTTTCCGTCGTCGCAATCTGCGGCAGAGTTGCAGGCGAACTGTGTGTTCGTGCATGTTGACTGGACAGTTCCGGGATTTTCACATGAATCGATCGTAAGGGAATCATTATCGTCGCATTCGGAGTCATTCAGACATCTGATCGTGTCATGAGAGCAGGAGGCGGTCGATGTATTGGCGTTATTGCAAATGTCATTTGTATGGTCGTTCGAGTCGTCACAGTCCGCGTTGTTTCTGCAGGCTGTACATAGTGCGGAGGTTGTCCCGCCGCCTATGCAGAATTGGTTCACGCCGCAATCCGCATCGCTGATACAAGCAATCTGCACATGAGAGCAGATTGACTGAACAGTGCCGCCGTTACTGCACGAGTCCAGAGTGAGCGGATTACTATCGGCGCAGTCGGTGTCGTCTATGCATTGAATCAGCGTGTGAACGCATGCAGCTTGCGCCGTTCCGCCGTTACTGCAAGTGTCTATAGTCAGCGGGTTGGTGTCGTCGCAGTCGGTGTCGGTGTTGCACGCGAGCGGGTCGTTCGAGCAGAACGCGTTTGCCGCGCCGGGATTGTTGCATTTGTCTAATGTCAACATATTGTTGTCGTTGCACTCGGAATCGTTGAAGCAGGCGATCTGATTGTGGGAACATGCGGCACTCACCGTTCCGCCGTTCGCGCATACGTCTTCAGTGTGTGTATCGCCGTCGTCACAGTCGGTGTTCGTATTGCATTCGATTACCGTGTTCACGCAATACGATGCGCCCGTGCCCGGATTCACGCACGTGTCGAGAGTGAGAGGTTCGGCGTCGTCGCAATCCGTATTCGAGGAACAGGTTATCTTCACATACGATATATTTAAAACTATCGTCTTTGTATTGCCCGCTGCGTCCTCTGCGACTATGGCGATAGCGTTCGCTCCTTCATCGAGCGAAAGATTATTGTACGTCCATACTCCGCCGGCAATCGCAGCGGCGTTCCCGTTCACTTCAACCGACACCACGCCGCTCGTTGCGTCGGACACGGTCCCGGCGAGATTGATCGTCGCGGCGTTCACTTCTTGTCCGTCCGTGTGACTCGTGACCGCTACTGACGGCGCGGTCATATCGATTGTGAAATTCACGCTCTTTTGCGCCGCGCTGTTATTCGATGTGTCTTTGCAGTCAATTGTGACATTGTGTTGTCCGTCGGCCGGCGAAAGCGGGCAATTCACGGAAACTGCTGTCACGAGGCATTGCGATGTTACGTCCGTGCCGTCGAGCTTCACTACAACCGTCGCGGGATTTACCGCCACATTGTCCGAAAGCTCCGCCTCGACAGTGACCGGAACCGCGTTGAATAATTCTCCGGGAGTCGGCGATTCGATATTAATCACAGGCGCTTCCGTGTCGCCGCCGCCATTGTTTACTATCACCTTTATTCTGTCGCTGAGGGTGTTTCGTCCGCGATGTCCGGTCAGTCTCGCCTCAACCTTTATCTCGAGCTGTCCTTCGGAATAGCTTGTCGTATTCAGGCTGAAAGTATAAACGCCTTGCTTTTTGTGGACGTTAGCCCGCGCCACAACCTGACCGCCGGCGTATAGGACCAGCTCTCGCACGCTTCTGTTTCTTACCGAATATGTGACAATAACCGGAATTGTGCCGGATACCTCGTCGCCATCTTCCGGCGATGTTATTTCAAGCTCTCGATCGGATGCCGATGCCGTATCCACCTTAAAATTAACGCTCTTTCCGGCGGCCCTGTTGTTCGACGTATCCTTGCAGTCGATTGTCACCCGGTGGTGTCCGTCGTTCGGATTCAACAGACAGTTCACCGAAAGTGCGGTTACAGTGCACTGTGAAGTTACGTTTGCTCCGTCCAGCTTAACTATCACGGTCGCAGGATTCACCGCAACATTGTCCGACAACTCCGCCTCGACCAACATTGGCAAGGTATCGATTATTTCGCCGGGACTCGGTGATTCGATGTCGATAACCGGCGGCTCTCGATCCGCGTGTATATTGTTCACAATAATTGTCACGCTGTCGGAGGAGGTATTGTGGTGATGTCCGCGTGTGTCCGCCTCGACCTTAATCGTTATGGGGCCGTCGTTATAAGCAGCCGTGTCGATATAAAACGTGTGAACGCCGGATTTCTTCTGTAGTTTTTCCTGTCTCGCCTCGTGCCCGTTGACATACAGTGTAAGAGAATGCACGTGGCCGCCTTCAACCGAATAATTCACAATGATCGGAATTATCCCGGAAACCTCTTCTCCCGCCTCGGGCGATTCTATTTCGACAACCGGACTGTGCGATCCCGCATCACCCACCATGAAATGCACGCTCTTCTGATCGGCGCTATTTCCGGATGTATCCTTGCAGTCGATAGTCAGATTGTGCGGGCCTTCATCCGGAGACAATACGCAGCTCACCGAAATATCTGTAACCACACACTGCGATGTTACATTCGTTCCGTCCAGTCTAACCGCCACCGACGACGGATCTACCGCTGCATTGTCGGACAGTTCGGCTGCGACCGATATCGGAGTTTCTTCGAATATTTCACCGGGTGCCGGCGACTCGATTTCGATTCTTGGCCGTTCTCTGTCGGGACGTGTATTGTCTATATTCACATGGACGCTGTCGCTGACTGTGCCGCCGCCGTGTCCGTCCACTCTTGCCTCGACTTTTATTTCAAGCGGTCCGTTTGGAAAACCTTTTGTATTAAGATTGAAAGAATAAACGCCTGTTCTTTTATGAACATCAATCCTACCGACCTCCCGGCCCCCCGCATACAAAACCAATGTATGAATATTTCCGGAATCAACTTCATAATCGACAACCACGGGAACTGTTCCTGAAATCTCTTCTCCTTCATCCGGTGATGCTATTTCCACATCGGCGTTTTGACCTCCGCCCAATACGAAATTCACTCTTTTCTCCAACGCACTGTTATTCGATGTGTCTTTACAGCCGATCGTCACATAATGCGCTCCGGCGGTGGGCGACAACGAACAACTAACCGATATAGCCGTGATCGTGCATTGCGATGTAACATTGGCATTATCGAGCCGTACTTCCACACTCGACGGATTTACAGCCACGTTGTCGGAAAGCTCCGCAAAAAATGACACCGGAGCGGAATCAATCGTTTCTCCTTGTTCGGGCGAAACAATATTAATCGTTGGCGCCACAACATCTATGGGTATATATGTAATTGTCAAATTAAAAGTTTTTTCATTTCCGGCGGCATCGCTGGCGGCCACCGAAATTAAATTCGTTCCCTCATCCAGCACGAAATTGTTCATCGACCAATTTCCGCCGTTCACTGCGGCCGTGGTTCCGTTCACCTCCACGGATGTCACGCCGCTCGTCGCGTCGCTCATTGTCCCGGCGAGATTTATCCTTTCAGTGTTCACGATCTGCCCGTTTGTATGACTTGTCACCGCCACGACAGGCGCGATCGTATCAATAGTGAAACTCACACTTTTCTGCGCTGCTGAATTGTCCGACGTGTCTTTGCAGTCGATTGTAAGTACATGCGTGCCCTCTGACGGATTCAGTGAGCAACTTACCGACACAGCCGTAACGCTGCATTGCGAAGTCACTGCCGTTCCGTCCAGTTTCACGACAACCGACTCCGCGTTCACCGCGACATTGTCCGACAACTCGGCGGAAACCAACACCGGTTTCGAAGAAAGCATCTCGTTCGATGCCGGCGACTCTATCGATATTAAAGGTTGCACAATGTCATCTGGTATTCCTTCGATATTTACCGTCACCGTATCAGTCGAACAATGCCCGCTGTTCTCATTCGCGGAACACGCTTGTACCTTTATCTCAAGCGGCCCGGCATTGTAGTTTGACGTGTTTAGATTGAAAGTGTATGCACCTTCTTTGAGATGCATATCGACTTGGGAGATAACATCACCAGCGGCGAATAATGTCAGCGAATGTACATGCCCGTTGTCAATCGAATACTGTGCCGCAACGGGTATTGTCCCGGACACTTCTTCACCTACTCCCGGAGATGTTATTACAATCACAGGCATGTGAGCGGCGAAAAGAATCCCTCCGAACAGAAAAAAGCCGCTCACGAGCAACAGGGCCAACACCAAGAAAAGCTTGCGCATTACCTTGCCATTCTGATTTCTCATAGATAACTCCATCTGATTTTTAGGTTTATTAATTAATAATGTTCATGGCCTGAACCGGCCAATTTCATACAATTTTTAACGAAATGATCTATTTAATTCAGGGGAATATTACATCATGAACTAAGAAATGGTCAATAAAAGATTTTATAAAATTGCCGCTTAAAAACAAGCAAACTATTGTTTTTGTTTGCGCTTTTTTCGAGCGCTGTTTGTTTTTGTCGAAAATATCCTTTGTGTTGTTAGTTGGTATTTACGATCTGTAAATCTAAGTGTGGTATTTCAGCAACTAATTAAGGTGGTACAGAAATTTATAAGGATAATAATATATATGTTTAAGACTATGGTGTTAATATGTAAATTAGGCTTGTTCTGACCGAAGGATTCCATTCTAAAATTCTAGTAAAACAATCAATTAAGTAATATATTTTGCGACTGCTTGCAAAAATATGTTGGATATGCAATAATAAATGTTGTAATAACAACAATTAAGGAGGGCGATATGGACTTTATCTTCATGCTTACGCGAAACGATATGACGGTTGAGGACTGCCTCGATGTGTTCGATCTGATAGTGCCGACAGGTGTAAAACACATAGGATGCAAGGATGTGGGAACGGACAAAGAGACGCTGCGCGAGCTGATACGGAGGATCAAGGCGGCGGGATGCATCAGCTATCTCGAAGTGGTGAGCACGAGCGCGGAGGCATGTCTGAACTCTGCGCGTGTGGCGGCGGAAATCGGTGTGGAGCGGCTTCTTGGAGGTACGGATGCAGAGGGGATTCTGAAGGTGCTGGAAGGTACCGGTGTCAAATATTATCCGTTCCCGGGAAAGCCCGTGGGGCACCCCACGAAACTCGGTGGGAGTCCGGCGGATGTTGCGGCGGACTGTGCGCGTTTCGAAAAACTCGGTTGCGCGGGTGTGGACCTGCTTGCGTACAGAGCGACCGATGCGGATCCGCTCGATCTCGTGCGTGCGGCGCGGAAGTCGATGAGCGGCTATTTGGTTTGCGCGGGCAGTGTGGATTCTCCGGAGCGGATCAAAGCGTTGAGCGACGCCGGCGCGGACGCTTTCACGATCGGTTCTGCCGTGTTCGACGGCTCGTTCAGCAAACGCAAGGGCTCGACTGTATCGCAGCTAAAAGACGTGCTTGCGGCATGCTGAAAAAACAGCAGTGAACAACCGTGGAAAAGAAAAGGGAAGAGTTTTCTGAACTACTGATGAACACAGATAAACACAGAGGTAGATTCGGTCTCACCGTAAAAAGCGGAGTCTTCTCTGAACTCTCTGTGCCGCTGCGTTTAATTTAGAGGTATTCAATGATTATAGGAATCGATATAGGAACTCAGAGTCTTAAAGCGGTAGTGACGGACGGAGCGCTGAAGGTGCTCGGTGAGTCGTCGCGGGCGTATGGTGTCAGCTACCCGAAAGCGGGCTGGGCTGAGCAGAACCCGTGCGATTGGGAAGCTGCGTTGGTCGCTGCGGTTGCTGATGCGCTATCGCGAGCCGGTGTGTCGGCGGATGATGTTAAGGCGCTGGGGATAGTCGGCCAGCTCGACGGTTGCGTGGCGGTCGGCTCAGACGGGCTGCCGGTTTATCCGTGCATTATATGGATGGATCGTAGGGCGGAGTGGGAGACGAGGGGGATCGACCCCGACGAAATCCGCGAGAAAACCGGCAACTGCCTCGACGCGGGCCATCAGGCTGCGAAAATAAGATGGCTGAAGAGCAACTGTGCCGGTGCGGCGCGAGAGGCCGTTTTCCATCAGCCGGTGTCCTATCTCGTTTCGCGGCTCACGGGCGCTCACGTTTTCGATTACGGACTGGCGTCAACGACGATGCTCTGCTCGCTCGAAACGCGTGATTACGACGATGCTCTTTTGGATAAATTCGGTATTCATAGGGAAGAGTTGCCCGCGATCGCTCCGGCGCATAGTGTCGCCGGTGTTTTGAGTGTTGCGGGGGCGCGTTTGTGCGGGCTGCCTGAAGGCATACCGGTGGCGGTCGGCACGGGAGACGATTTTTCGACGCCGCTCGGTGCGGGATATGTCTCGCCGGGAGGCGCGGTTTGCGTTCTGGGAACGGCGGAAGTTGTGGGCGCTCTCGACGCGGCGCCGAAAGTGGACTTCGGAGGCCTTGTAGAGACGCATTGTTACGCCAACGCCAACTATTTTGTGGAGAATCCGGGTTGGCTGTCCGGAGGCTCGATTTCGTGGTTCATTAAGACATTCAATATAAGTGATGTTGCTGAGATGGAGCGGCTTGCGGCAGGTGTGCCCGCGGGTTCGGACGGAGTGGCTTTTATTCCGGCGCTCAGTGGAGCGATGGCGCCGAAGTGGTCGGCGACGGCGAGGGGGTGCTTCTACGGAATGACAGCGGCACACGGCACGGGTCATCTCGCGCGAGCCGTATTCGAAGGTTGCGCGTTTGCAATGCGTGACGTACTGGAGCGTTTGCGCGCACTAGGTACGCCGTCTGGAGATGTGATGCTTCTCGGCGGCGGTGCGAAAAGCAGCTTATGGGCGTGCATAAGGGCGGATGTCGCGGGTGTGCCGGTTGTTGTGCCGGACCGTGTTGACACTTCGCAAATGGGTGCGGCGATGCTCGCGGCAGTGGCGGGTGGTTTGCAACCGGATCTCAATGCTTGCGCGGCGCTCGTAAGGGAAGGATCGGTAACGATTTCGCCGAACTACGAGAGGCGAGAAGCTTACGGAATAGCATATTCCATCTATAGGAAACTGTTCGATAGTCTCGAACCAATGTTTTGAGGACGGCAGCGAGGGGCTATAGATAAAAACAGTAGTTGGTAAATAGTAGTCGGGGATTGGGAGAAACCGAGCCGCGCGCGTAAGCAAGCGGTCACGTGGAAGGATGTATTAACAAAACAAATAAGGGCCGGAAAAGCGGGGACTGGCAACGCGGTTTATGTAGAGTCTGTATCGCATTGAAACAGCTGGAAAAATACGAGTTGTGTGTAAGCAAGCGTCAACTCAGGCGGTGATAAAAATGAAAAGAGATGAAATTCAGGAGATAGTAAGCGGGGTTTATCCTGACCCGGACGGCGGCGCGGCACTGAGCGTTCCTACGCGTTCGGTGGTGATACGAGACAGCCTCGCGGGAATGGAAGCTGACTTGGTTACTTCACTCGGCCTTAAAGGTACGTATGCGGTTGTTAGCGACGTCAACACGCGTACGGCGCTTGGGTTGCGTGTCGAACGGGCGCTCGAATCGGCGGGCAAGGTGTTAAGTGTGGTTTTTTCGGGGAGACCGCATGCGGATATCGAGACGGTCACGAAGCTCGAAACTGCTGCATCGGAAGCCGACGTGCTGATAGCGGTGGGGTCGGGCACCATAAACGATCTCTGCAAGTTCACGGCGGCCCGGACAGGCAGGCCGTATGCTGTGTTCTGCACAGCGCCGTCGATGAACGGATACACGTCGGTGAACGCATCGATCACGGAAGGCGGCATGAAGAAGACGCTTCCAGCGAAGGGCGCGGAAGGCGTGTTCGTCGATCTGACGGTTTTTGCGGGAGCGCCGCCTCGATTGATCCGAGCCGGTCTCGGCGACAGCGTGTGCCGCCCGACGGTGCAGGCGGACTGGCTGCTCGCGCATCTCCTTCTTGGGCAACCGTACCGTGAGGCTCCGTTCGCGATTCTCGCGCCCCATGAGGCGGAACTGTTCGCGTCCGCGGATGCGTTGCTGAAGGGTGATCTGCGTGCGATGGAACTGCTCGCACGTACTCTTATTCTTTCCGGCTTCGGCATGACGATATGCGGGGGCAGCCAACCGGCGAGTCAGGGCGAGCACCTCATCAGCCATTACATGGACATGTTCGGGTCTGCGGACTGGCCGGAGAGTTTCCACGGCGAACAGATCGGCGTGACGGCGCTTACGATGGCCGAACTTCAGGACCGCGCACTCGGAATGGAATCGCCGATGGTAAGTCCATCGACGGATACGGAGGCCGATTTTAAGGCGAGATACGGCGGGCAACTCGGAGCGTTGTGCTGGGCTGAGTTTGTCAAAAAGCGACTTACCCCGGAGGCGGCGGAGGAGATAAACCGGAAGCTCGAAACCGGATGGAATGAAATTAAGTCGAAAATCGGAAAAGTGGCACGCCCGGCGGCTGAATTGCGGGATGCTCTCGAGCGTGCGGGAGCGCCGACCGAGCCCGAACAACTCGGCTGGCCGCGTGATTTCTATGCAAAGGCTGTCGCTGGCGCGCGGGAGATAAGGAACAGGTACACGTTCCTCGATTTCGCGGCAGACTGCGGGATCATTTAAATGAAACCACGGATGAACACAGATAAACACGGATTAAGATAATGTCTCTGAGTTTCTGTGCACTCTGTGTTTAAATTTTATTTAAGCAGGGACGGGATATGCGTACGAACGGAAAGAAGACAGACAGGCAGGAGCGGATAGTGGCGGAGTTGCGGGCGCGGCCGGTGCTTCGCGTGTCCGAACTTGCAGACATGTTCGGAGTAACGACCGAAACCATCAGGCGCGATCTCGATGAACTAACCGAACTCGGGCGGATAGCACGCACGCACGGCGGCGCGGCCCCCCGGATTGCGGCAGAACCGGCGATGAATGAGCGTGAGTTGCTATATGTCGATGAACGGGAGCGGATCGCGCGTGCGGCGGCGGCGATGATTGAGCCGGGATCGGCTGTGATGATCGACTCCGGAGCGACCACGGCTCATTTCGCACGTAGATTGTCGGCGGACGGAAGGAACCTGACCGTGATAACGAACAGTTTCGCGGTTGCGGTGGCGTGCGCGCGCAACGAATCGATACGGGTTGTGATGTGCCCCGGAGATTACAATCCGGCGGAGGGCGGTGTGTACGGCTCTGTGACAGCGGAATTCCTAAAACGCTTCAATGTCGATACGGCGGTGATCGGTGCCGGGGGGATTGCTGAGCGCGGCGTATCGGACGCCGATCCGGCGGCGGTGTGGGTGAAGCGCGCCATGATGGAACGTGCCGGGCGGAGTATTCTCCTCGCGGATAGCGGCAAATTCGGCCGCGGCCAACTTGAAATCGTATGCCCGCTGTCGCGTATCAGCGACATTGTTACCGACGCCGCGCCGGACAAATCTCTGAAAAAGGTACTGTCATCGGCCGGGGTCAAACTTCATATCGCAAAATAACATCCAATTATTTTTTCAGGTAATCGAGGATAACTTCCGCGAGCCGGAAATCTTCTTCGCTGTCCACATCCGTCGAGTACATGCGGTCCTGAATGTAGCAGCTGACGTTGTCTCCGAGATAGAGGTGGACTCCCATGCGGCCCTCGGTGGCGAACAGAACCGGAACGCGAACCGCCATAACGGCGCCGTCGAGCAGGTAAAGCTGTTCGACGTTCTGCCTGCGGTATTCTTTGCATTCCATGTAAGGGATGATGCGGTCGTTCTCGATGCGTTTCATCCACTGCGGACGCTGGTTTACGCTGAATGCGGTAACCACCGAATCGAAATTTGAGCTGAGTAGCTTATCGACAACCGCGTCGATTGCGCCTTCAGGGCGGATGGGCACGTTTGCCTGCATGAGTACCGTCACGTCCGTCTCGATGTTCTCCTTCTCGCGGAGTGTGCGCACAACATGGCGCAGTGATTCTTCGATCGGGGCGGTGTCTCCGGCGATGTCTTCGGGCCTGCGGATGACCTCGGCTCCGAATTCGAGGGCGACATCAGCTATGTAGTCGGCATCGGTCGAAACAACCACGCGGTCGAGGCGCTTCGCCGCGCGTGCGGCTTCGATCACGTATGCGATCATCGGCTTGCCGTTAATCGGTTTTGTGTTTTTACCCGGGAGGCCCTTACTGCCGCCCCGTGCCGGAATTACGCCTACAATTATTCCCATCTCTGATACCTCCGAACAACGTGTTTGTGATTATACAGGTGTTCATGCCGATTGAACAGACATTCCACCCGGATGAAAAAATACTTTTGTGCGCCGCCAAGCGTAATATGAGGTATAATCTGGCATAACAAATAAGGATATATTAGCGTAGCGACAACGGTATGCGGGAGGATTGAAGATGACTAACAAGGAAAGATTTCTGACAGCGCTCAGGCGGGAGCAGCCCGATGCGGTGCCGTATTGGGAACAGGGCATAAACGAAGTGTGCATAATTGACGCAGCGGCGCATTTCACGAGCGATCTGCCACCGCGCAAATACGTGCATGAAATGGACACGATGGAGCAGTTCAAGCTGCTGCTGACACTGAAGAACCTCGTTGAAGAGTTAGACATGGACGCCATGACGGCGCCGACGCTGACTGGCCGTGAATTGCTTGGCGGCAACAAGGTGAGAGACAAGCTCGGTGTCGTGTCGCAAATTACGCCGCATGGGGAACCGTTTCCCGTGGAAGGGCCGATAAGCGGCCCGGACGACATGAAAGGGTTCAGGTTGCCGGTGCCTGACGATTCATTCCTGATGGCGGCGCAGTTCGCGGCGGCTCAGGTGGGGTCGAAAAGGGCGGTGGTGCTACATTCGCCGGGACCGTTCAAGATCAGTTGGTCGCTGCGCGGGAAAATGGAGTCGCTGCTTGCGGATTATGTTCTGCGTCCGCAGCTTGCGCACGATCTGGCAAAGCATGCGACTGAGTACTGTATTTCGATTTTCAACAGGGCTTTCAAGTCAGGCGTGGATGCGGTGATACTGGAAGGCGATCTTGCGATGAACCTGAATACGCTGATGTCGCCGAAACACTACCGGGAATTCATAAAGCCGTATCATCGGGAGATAGCTGAGGCGGTTCATAAGGCGGGCGGCCTGATAGCAAAGCACTCGGACGGGAATCTGTGGCCGATTCTCGACGACCTGATAGAGGCCGGATTTGACGGCGTGCATCCGATACAGCCGCAGTGCATGGACATCGGGGATGTGAAGCGGCACTGCGCGGGACGGGTGGCTGTGCTTGGCAACATCGACTGTATCGGCGTTCTTGTTTCCGGGACGCCTGAGGAAGTAGAGGAAAGTGTGAAGGAAACGATTAAAGTAGCGGCGCCGGGCGGCGGTTATATTCTGTCATCGTCGAACTCGATACATCCGGATGTCAAACCCGAGAACTTCATAGCGATGTGCCGTGCGGCCCGCAAATACGGGAAATATCCGGTCGATTGACGATTGTCAAACAATGAGATTTGTGCAGAATCAAAATTTTGTCGTTTGCCAAGGCGATTATTTTCGTATATTCTTCTGGAAAATATTTATACACATTACTTGTTAATTTGATATAATTATATTTTGGTTTTAACATGTAAGTTACATTTTGCAAGGGTAAATAAATGTCTGAAATCAAACCGGCGACGAAGAGTGGACAAGTTTCACGGCGGCTGACGGAGTTGAGAAACCTGCCTGTTGTGAGCATTACGGACGGGGTCGAGTTAGGCACCGTAAGCAGTTTTTTGCTGGACTACGAGCGCGGGCATCTGGCGGCGTTTGTGCTTTCTTCTAGGAAGCCCGGTATCGGAGTTCGCGCTGTGCCGTACAACTCCGTGAGCAGTTTCGGCAGCTTTGCTGTAACGCTGACCAAGGCGGGCGACGTATGCGACCTCACGGATAATAAGGAACTGCTTGCGCTCTTCGAGAAGGATGTTCCACTGCTTGGTTCGAAGGTTTGCTTTGAAAATGACGACAGGATTGTAGGGTTTGTTAAGGACGTATCGGTGAGCCTCGAAGACGGCTCTTTGCTTCTTCTGACAGTGACGAGCGATACCGGGTTTACATCGCCGTACCGGGCGACGGTGCCGTTCAGCACGGTGAAATCGGTGACGAAGGATGTGGTGGTGCTGAGCGGGGATCAGCGCCTGAGCTACCGGAAGGAAGGCGTGCTCGCGAGGTCCGAAGACAGGAGCGGCGGGTTCGTTCCGCTGGTTCTAGAAGATGCCAAGTGGAGGGAAACGCTCGATGAGCGGATCCGTGAGGCGATGGAAAAGGTCCACAGGGAACTGAAAGATCGTTTCTTCGCGGATCACGAGCAATTTTATCTTTCGCACGAAAAGGAGAGAATTCTCGCGGAGCTGACGAAGGCGCTGTACGGGAAGATCGAAGAGTATTACGAGAAGAAATTCAATGACACGGCGCAGGCATTCAAGGAATTGCTTATGGACGCCGCGCGCAACTTCGTCAGCGAAGAGAAATTCGCGGAGGAGATTTCAGCGACAAAATCGGCGCGCGAAGCTGACAAGCTGGAGATTGAAACAAAGACAGTCGCCGAGGTGGAGTCGGTTAAAGCGGGCGCGGATGACGCGATATCGAGAGTCAAAGCTGAAGTGGCAAGGATTGAATCGACGTATGCGGAGACTCTGAAAAACGAGATCGAAGCGGTGACTCGAAAACTGAACGCGACGATCGGCACGCGCATTGACGCGCTCAGATCGGATATTTCCGTGATAAGGCAGGAGATCGACGAGCGGACAGACACGCGGGTGTTGTCCTTGACGGCATCCGTGCAGGAGTTCGAGCGCGGAATATCGAAACAGATTGAGGCGATACGTGAATCTGTAGCTTCGGAGTCCGAGAAGGTTGCGTCGGATGCAGCAAAATCAGTCGTGGAATTAGAGAAGAAAACAGTGGAATTCGAGGGTAAAATTACGGAATACGAGAAAGAATCCGCGGAGAATGGCCGGTTGCTGAAAGAGGACATTCTCAATAATATGGATGCGCTGAAAGCCGAGCTTGAAACCGGAATAGCCGGTTTTAAATCCGATCTCGAAAACGCGATGGCCGCGTTGCGGAGTGAAAATGAGTCTCGTATCGGCGACGCTGAAGCGCGGACGGATGCGCTTGTTAAATCGGTCCGGGAAGATGTTGGCCACATTTCGGTCACAACGCTGCGGCACGACGAATACGACGGTGAGCGAAAGAAGACGGAAGAAAGCCTTGCCGCGTTTGGCGTGGTGGTGGAAAACCTGCGCGGGGAGATCGAATCGCGCATGGAAGAGATTGCAGCAAGGATTCCGTCGATCGATCCGGAAGCGGTTCGCAATGAACTACGGGGCGAGATGAAGGAAAAGCTATCGCAGCTTGTTACGGTTGAGGAAGTCAAAATCCTCCGTGAATCGCTGATCGGCAGGGTGGAATCCGAGCTGGTGGACGGTATTTCGCGCGCGCGGAACGAATTCGACGCTAAACTCGTGGAAACAAGCGGTTCGCTGGTTAAGGAAGTTGAGAAGGTGGCGGGCGCGCTCGAAGAAAATCGTGCGGCTTTGCGAAACGACGTGGAAGGTCTTATGTCCTTGATCGAGGCGCTGAAAGGCGAAATTGAGGATAAGGTTTCGGAAAAGGCGTTGGCAACGCTGGGATCGGCGCGTGAGGAACTGCGGAGCGGAATTGAAAATTTGTCCGCGACGATGGGGCAACTGAGGGAAGAAATTGAAGAAAAAACATCAGTGAAGCTTACTGATGGGCTCGAAACAGCGCGCGTGAATCTGCGCTATGAGGTGGAAACTCTGACCGCCGCCATTGATTTGCTGAAAGGCGAAATTGAAGAAAAAGCCACGGCAAAAGCTGCCGCCGCTGTTGAGTTTGTGAAAAACATTGCCGAAAAGATTGAGGGCGAAATTGCCGGGCTTGCCTCCGAGGTGGTGAAAGAGTCGGATTTCCGCGCGGAGAGCGAAAAGACGGCGGAGAAATACGAGGAGTTGCTGAAGAAACTGGAAAGCCGTTTCGGGGAGCTTGCCGAGCGGATCCCGGAATTCGATCCTGCCGGTTTCAGGTCGGAGATGATGGAACTCCTTCAGTCATTCGCTCGACACGACGATCTCGAAGCGGCTGGCGAATCGCTCCGCGTGGGAATGAAAAACGAGATCGAGGAAGCATCCATGCAAGCCGGCAGTGCTATAGCTGCGCTTGAGGGCAGGCTTAGCCGTCTGCCTGAGATAACGCCCGAAGACCTGAGTGCGTTCAAGAAAACGGTGTTCGACGAAACGATAGGCCGTGCGGGCGAGATGTTCGCGGACGCTGAAAAACAGCTTGCCGAGCTGGGAGATAAAATACACGGAGCGCTGTCTCTGCTCGAAGAAAAAGCGTCGATTGCCGAAATAGACAGCATCAAGGAAGAGATCACTGAAAAATTCGAGGAAAAAGCATCGCTTACTGAACTGGAATACATAAAAGAGGATATCACAAAGCGGTTTGAGGAGAAGGCGTCGATTGAGGAAATAGAAGGGATAAAAGGAGCGTTCGAGGAGCGGTTCGATGAGAAGGCAGGATCGGTGGAGACCGAGTTCAGGGAATTTGCAGAGGAGCTGCGCCAGCATTTGAACGAGGTCGAGGAAAAGATAGCTGAGATGGCGGCGAACGCCGGTTCGGAACTGTTCCCTGAAGAGCTGCGAGTGAAGTTCGAGATAGAAATAGAAAAATTGAAACAGGCTGCCGACGACAAAATAGCTGAGGCGGCCGGCAGGTTGTTTGCGCAGACGCCGGAGAAGCAGCCGGAAATAGATATCAAAGCTCTTGTGGAATCGCAGGTGGAAAGCAGGGTAAAGGAGATTCGGGAGGAAATTTTGCAGGAGTTGGCCGAGACGGCGGAGTATGGAACGGGTACGCCGACGGCGATACAGCAAATCGCGCCGGATGCGAAGGCGCTCGAAGCGCAGGTGCTCGAACAGGTAACGGCTTCGATTCGAGAAAAGGGAATAATCAAGCTGATGTTCGACGCGGACAAGGTGGCGGAAAAAGCTGCTTCGTTTCCGGATGCGGCGACGGAAGAGCAGGCTGGAGCATTTCTCGGGAGTGACCTTGAAGAAAAGCTGATTGGCAAACGATCCCGGAGGGATATATACACGGACGACAATTTCCTCGTGGTGAAAAAGGGCGAGATGATCGACAAGGATGTGATCCGCCGCGCGAGGGATTATGGGAAATTTCTCGAACTGACGCTCGATCCGGAGGAGTGACCGGAGAGCGGCGGGGCGTAAATGACGGATTTCGACATCAACGGGCATGGAATGGTGTGCGTGACCGGCGCGGCGGGTTTCACCGGCTCCACCGCGGTCGATTATCTTTTGCTGAACGGCTATTCGGTTCTTGCGACTGACCACCCGAACGCGGATTTTAAGCCGGTGCGCGAGCATCTCGAATTCATGGAGGCTAATCCGCAACTGTACAGAGGCGTCAGGCTGGAAATTGTACCGGCAGACCTGACGAAACCCGGCGAACTCGCCGAGTTGTTTCGGGGACGGCCGGTGCGGTACCTCCTGCATCCTGCGGCGGTGTTCAGCATGAGCGCGCCGGAGAGGCTGCTGCGCGAAGTGAATGTTAACGGGACGCGCAACCTCCTCGAAGCGGCGGCGGGGAACTTGCCGGACCTGCTGGGTTGCGCGATATGGAGTACGTCTCTGTTGTACTCGCCGGCTCGGCGGCCCGGTCCGATCACCGAGGAAGACCCGGTTGAGCCGACCAACCCTTACGTAAAGTCGAAGCTTGAAGAAGAACGTGTTGCGCGGGAATTTTGCCGGGGCGGAATGCCGCTTGTTATTTTGAGAACGGCGTCGGTGTACGGCCCGCGAAGCACGTACGGCATTTCCAAAGCGCTCAAAACAATGTCATGGAGCTTTCTGCTGCCGATCGTGCCGCTTCCGGGTTCCGGGCGACACGCGGTGCATTTCGCGCACATCGACGATGTGGTGGCGGCTGCTCTGCATCTCGTTTACGTGATGGACCATCAGAAAATATCGGGTCGTGTGTTCAACGTGGCGGACGACACGCCGATGTCGATGTCCGAAATAATGGAGACGGCTTCGCGCGAACTGCGGGTGAAGCCGCCCAAGATCAAGCTCCCCGAAAAGGTGCTGAAAACGCTCGAAGAGTTAATCCCTTATGAAAGTCAGGTGCCGTTTTACGGTCTCGAGCGCGACGATATAATGTATTTCAAACGAGACCTCATGTTCGACAATACGCAACTCAAGAACACGGGGTATTTTTTTAAGTATCCATCGACCATTACCGGTCTCGAAGCGACGCTCGACTGGTATGCGCGGAACGGGAAGATGGAAAAAATCTGGTACGCGACGCATCCCGGATGGCGTTCTTTCTGGACGAGCCTGAGACCTGAGGACAGGCCGTTTGCGGATTATAAAATGCTTACCGGAATGCGCGCTGGCGGATACTGAACACAGACAATCAGGCCGGAGCGAAGCAGCAATTTGTCACTGAAGAAGAATAGCGGTGAAAACGGAGCGGTTGCGGCGGAGAACCGAACTACAGTGAGAATGCGGGCCATACTATAATTTTCAATAATGACATTTCTTTCTATTATCTGAATTTGCGCTTGTGCTTATGACGATTTTTCTTCTACTGCGATTGCACAATTCGCGTGTCGGCCGCTCGTGGGTTTCCATCCGTGAGGACGAGATCGCATTGGGGGTAAACACGACCGCTATGAAGGTACAGGCATTCGCCGCGGGTACATTTTTCGCGGGTGTCGTGAACACGACTGCTTTCACATCCGATGTTATTTCGACTTTTGGTTGTCAACTGCTGCCCGCCGCCCATATCCACAACCCGGCCGGCGATATAGGCTGAAGCCGCAAGTGATATTGCAGAACCGCGACTTCCGCCGCCCACGCAGACGGTCATAAGCATTGCTACCGCAGGAAGTACAAGCAAAATACGAAGACGCTTCATATTCCGCCCCCTGATATGAAGTTTTTTTAATGCTAATGCTTCGAATGCACAATCTGCGGGCAAACGCGGATAATTCTGAACAGCGATTTGTCCGCCCCCATTAGTTTTACTTCTTAATGTTAGTTTCGCCCTTACGAGCGAACATGCTTTACGGCAAACTAAGCGGCATCTAAGAAATCATTTTCTATATACCGACTCGTTTTACCGTAAGAAATTTTTTAATAACAACAAAAGTATCCCCGAAAAGCAAACGATTTAAGCGAAATCCAATTGCTTATTATTTGTTGTTTGCAAATGATTTTTTGGCGAGATACAACCTTTAAATTGTAATAAAAGGGGTGTATGGCAAAAATACGCAGGGATTGTATAATAATGAAAACATTTTGAGGGGACGGGGAGGGCACGAAAATGGTTAGATCGCTAGCTCAGGTGGGAATCACATGCACCGACATCGAAAAATCGATGAAGTTTTATCACGGCATACTAGGCCTGCCGCTGCTGGAGGGGATCGACGTGCCCGAAGACCAGAGGCGCGACATTTACGGTCTTAAAGACGACACGAAGGTCACCCTGTTCCTGTTCCGGACGGGCAACGGTGGTTTCATTGAGCTGTTCAAGTTCGATCCGATAGGCGGGCCGCATCAGGACGTGGTGTGGAACCGGCCGGGGATCACGCATCTCGCGCTCGACGTGAAGAATCTGCCGGAGGTCATGAAACGCCTCAATGCCGCAGGGATCGAATTCGTATGCCCGGTTAAGAACAATCTCGGCACCGACTTTGTTTTCACGCGCGACCCAGACGGCAATCTGGTCGAGCTGATCGACATGAAGGGCCTCTATTGGCCGGCGCGGATTCTTGGCGGAGTGATCGCCAAGATGGGGATGAAAACGAAATATAAGAATCTATATAAAATGGTACGCGAAGGCGCGAAGTTCCCGCCGAGCAAGAAGTAGTTTTCAAGAGCCTGATTCAACTCGAAATTAACGGCCTGTCTTGGCCTCAACCGGGGCTTTTTTCCGGCATTGTTTGCTTTTTAGTTGCAATCTTTCCGATTTTGATGTAGAAAAATTCCGCAACATAGGAACAGCTCCCATGCACAACGAGACGGCGTAACTGCCTTGCTCATCCATATCTGGAGGTATTTGCCGATGGACGTCATTCAAGAAGGCAAGGGGAAGCTGATAGGCTGGCACGACCCCGACGAGCACAGAAAATGGGTTGCGGAAAACAAATCGCGCGAACTCAAGGACAAAACGTGCACTCCGAAGGAAGCGGTGGAGAATTACGTCAGCGACGGCGACTACATCGCGTCGGGCGGGTTCGGCCACGTGCGGGTTTCGATGTCGATCATCTATGAGCTGATCCGGCAGGGCAAGAAAGACCTGACGATGGCGGGAAAGACCGCGGTGCACGATCTGGATGTGCTGATCGGCGCCGGATGCGTGAATAAGGTAGAGGCGGCGTATTCGTTCGGGCACGAGCTGCGCGGGCTGTCGCCAGCGTCGCGGCGCGCGGTCGAGTCGGGCCGCTGTGAGGTGGTGGCCGAGATCAGCAACGCCGGTTACCAGTGGCGGTTCCTCGGCGGCATGATGGGAGTGCCGTTTATTCCCGCCAGAAACATGCTCGGCACGGACACGCTGAAGCATTCGTCCTCGAAAGTGGTGAAGTGTCCGTTTACGAACAAGCCGATAACGCTGATTCCGTCCTGCAATCCGGACGTGGTGATTATCCACGTGCATCGGTGCGATATTTACGGAAACGCGCAGATCGACGGCATAGTGGTCGAGGATTTCGAGCTTGCGCGCGCGGCGCGGCGGCTTATCATAACAACCGAGGAGATCATCAGCGAGGAAAAAATCCGAGAGAAACCATATCTGACGACGATCCCGTTCTTCTATGTCGATGCAGTGGTTGAGATGCGCTACGGCTCGCACCCGTGTCTGATGCCGTATCAGTATTATTTCGACGAAGAACACATCGGCGAATGGCTGAAGTTGTCGAAGAGCGAAGAGGGGGCGAGGGAATACTTCGACAAGTACGTATTCAGCGTGAAAAGCTACGAAGAGTATCTTGGGCTGTGCGGCGGTATCGAAAAGCTCAATTATCTGAAAAAAGTTGAAGACATGCGCGCACCGATGACGGCGCCGTGGATCAAATAGGAGGCAAAAAGATGCAGCATCCGAAATATTCGTCAACCGAACTGCTAGCCACGGTCGCCGCGAAAACTCTCGAGGACAAGAAGAGCGTGTTCGTCGGGACGGGGCTGCCGATGATAGCGGCGATGCTCGCGCAGAGGACGTTCGCGCCGGGACTCGTGATCATATTCGAAGCGGGTGGAGTGGGGCCGATAGTCCCCGTGTTGCCGATCTCGGTCGGCGACTCCCGCACGTTCTACAAAGCTGTCTGCGCGTCGTCCATGCACGACGTGATGTCCGCCGGAAGCGCCGGATATGTAGATTACGGATTTCTCGGCGCGGCGATGATCGACGAGTACGGAAACATCAACACGACGATCATCGGCGACTGGAAACAGCCGAAGGTGCGGCTGCCCGGCAGCGGCGGCGCGAACGACATTGGCTCGTTCTGCCGCAGAACTATACTGATTATGAGGCAGGACCCAACCAAGTTCATGAAGAAAATCGACTTCGTAACCACGCCCGGCTACCTTGATGGCCCCGGCGCGCGCGAGCGCGAAGGGCTGCCCGAAGGTACCGGTCCGTACAGAATCATCACCCAGCTTGGCGTGTACGGGTTTGACGACGAATCGAAAAAAGTGAAACTTATCTCGTTGCATCCCGGCTGCACGATCGAGCAGGTAAAGGAAAACAGCGGTTTCGAAGTGATTATCCCTAAAGACGTGTGGACGTCTCCGCACCCGACACAAGAGGAATTGGAAATCCTCAAAGAGATCGACCCGACGGGAATGGTCATTAAGAGATAGCGGCGGACAGCAACTTTCTGCAGTTTGTTATTTTGTAGGCGTCAGAACAATCAGCATGGGATCGGATTCGTCTGTTCCCACAATTGCGATGTCTCCGTTATCCAATATCTTCATCTCTGAAGCCGTCTTATTCGCTTTGTTTTCACCTAACAGCCATTTCCACTGTTCGCCGCCTTTACTGTCGAATTTCAGCAGAACGATGTTAAAAGGTGTGGTATCTCTACTGTATATATTGGCGGCCACAAGACATCCGTTGTCTTTTGTCGTCAGAATGCCGACCGGCCTGTTGTCGGGTCCGTACTGGAGGTCTTTTTCCCAGACACTGTGATATTTACCTTTTTCCGGCACTTTCATCCTGACAACATTCAGAACTTTTTGGGCCTTTTCATTCGTCAGCGTTCCCGCAATATAATATTCATTGTCACCGGCGTCCGACGCCGCATAAGCGGAGTCGTCATTGCCGAGTCCGTAGTATGCCGACCATTCATATTCACCAATCGGAGAAACTTTTATAAGCATATAATCGTAATTGCTTTTGTCGTCTGTCAAAGATTTTCCGGCTGCTAAATAGCCGCCGTCTATTGCTGTTGCAATCGAGTGAAGTTCCATTATCCTTTTTTCCTTCGCCTCTAATTTCCACACAACTGTCCCTAATTCGTTTATGTCATATATCAGTAACTCTCTTTCTTTGTCCGAAACGACATTCTGAGTCCCAACGTACGTAAGAAAACCCATTGGGTCCCGCATGAAGTCGTTGATGATTTCCTTCCCCGGTTTTTTCTGGACGAATTCTCTGCTGAATTCTCCGGAGTCGGACACAACAACTATCATGAAATCCTCATTTGTATCCTCGCTGACCGTCGAACCCGCGACAACATAACTCGTCTCATCTCTATCTGATATGCCCGCTACCTGCTGATCGCCGGGCTTCTTGTAAGTCTGCGTCCATTTAACCTCGCCGTCCGCATTGGTTTTCGTCACCTGTATGTCGTAGCCGTCCGATGTGTCGTCCTTAACGCTGCCGGCGATCATGAAGCCTCCGTCGTGAGAGACACAGAATGCCGATCCCGTATTCTCTCCTTTCAACTCGAACTTCTTCTCGAATTTCTTAGAATAAGTCATGCTGCCTTTCTCCTGCGCCGCTCCGGCGTTCTTTTTCGACGAAGCCGCTCTGCAATTTTTCACGCAATCTATAACGACTTGCCGATCGTTTGAGGAATTCATGCAATCCTGACGGCAGTCTCCCGCTGCCGACAGCGAATATCCGCAAACAAAAAGAACCGCGAGAAAAACAACCATTATTTTTGTATTCATTATTACACCTCCGGCCAGACGTATTTATTGTTCGATTCTTCGACTTAGCGTGATATTATAGCATCTCATGCGAAATTTGCGGGCTCCCAAAGTTTTTTGTTAATTGGAAGTTCTGAAATTAAAGTGCTATACTTTTTTACCCGTATTTCCCGCGAGGGAAAACGGGACGGCTGCAACCGGGATGGAAGCTGAAAAAAAGAACATGGTTTCATACCTCCGCGAGCGCGGTTCGCGGATCTGGATAAAACGGGGAATCGAGCATCTAAGTACCGAAGAGTATGAAGACGCACTCGACGCGTTTTCCCGCGCGCATGATCTGGACCCGGAATCGATCGAGGCTCTGCGGTATTATTCTCAGGAACTTTACCTTCACGGAAAATCAGAAGACGCGGAACGCATCATCAGGAGGGCTCTCGAAGAGAAGCCTGACGTTCTGCTTTACCGGACGCTCTGCGCGATAATGCTCGACGACCCGGCGCGGCGTGACAAGGCGATGGATGTCGTCGAAACAGTGCGCACGGTCTGCGGAGACGAGAAGGCGGCCCGGATACTCGAAGCTCACTGCGAAGTCGAGATGAACAACGGCGACCGCGCGCTTCAGCTTTTTCTCGACGTGCTCGGCAAGGACCCGGCTAATCTCGAAGCAAAAGAGGGCGTGGCGCGCGCGCTTAATCTCATCGGAATCGATCTCTCTGAAAGCGGCAAGGATCGCGAAGCGATGTTCGTATTCAAGCGGGCGGCGGTTTTCGATCCGCTGTGGTCGGCGCCGCTTGTGAACCTCGGAAATTGCTATTGCAATATTGGCGACACTCGCCGCGCGCACATGGTTTATGAGCGCGGATTGGAACTCGAACCGGAGAACCCGCAGGCGCATTTCAACCTCGGAAGGCTGCTGTCGGACGAGGAAGAATACGACGCCGCGGAGTTCGAGTTTTTCATCATCCTCGAAATGGACCCTGATTATCCGGACGCGAATTTTGAGCTTGGTCGCATATACAATTTCCGCGGCGACTACGAACGGGCGATAAAACACTACGAGATTGAACTTAAACGCACGCCGGAGAGCATCCCGTGTCTCTGCAATCTTGCTATTTCATATATTAGTGCTAATAAACCCGAGGAAGGCGAGAAGCTGCTCAACAGGGCTATCGAGATTGAAGAAGACCCGTTCGCGCTTTACACACTCGCCGGTTTGTATGCTACAACCGAGAGGGACACCGATTCGATATCGTTGCTCGAGCGCGCCGCGGACTCGAAACCGACGTGGCTCGTCGATTACCTCAGGACCGACGAGAAATTCGACCGCCTTCGCACAAACCCGCGCTTTGAAGCCGTAATCCACGCGCTCGCCGGCGGCGCATAGACAGATCCTGATTATCCCTAATTCTCCGCTACAAGCAGGGTTGTAAAATCTTTCTATCGCATATATGTGATTGTAGGGGCGGCCCTGTGTGGCCGCCCTGATTGAAACACATCATAACATGGGCGGCCACACAGGGCCGCCCCTACAGAGTTTTCAAATATGTTATCTCGGCAGCGGAATTTAAGGCATAATCAGATAGACAGATTTCATCAGCATAAATCCAACACATAAAAAAAGGGCACGTTTTCAGCGCACCCTTTTTTATCATTTTCAATAATACGACGTGCTATTTTTTCAGCAACTCATTAACATCGAATTCGATGAAGTCGCCGGGCTGGCGGCCGCGGGTCCATACCCAGATTTTGCCCTCGGACAGTTTGAAGACAACTGTCTGGACAGTTCCGCTGACTTTCACCGCCGGATCGTGGATCATCGTCATCGCGAGTTTGGGATCGACTTTTCCGTGATTCTCCTTGAGAAGCGCGGCGAGCCTGTCGTAGCGATCGGGCGATGGCGCCTGCGAGAACGATGATGTGTTCGCATTCTTGCCGGCGAGTTCTTTAGTCGTGAAGTGGTTCGTCGTGATAAGCGTGCCCTCCGGGCTGACTCCGAGTGTTCCCACCGTGTCGCTCGAAATCTCTATCAGGCGGGCGTCGTTCGTCTTGTTGTCGGTGATCATAATGTTGTAGCCGGCCATGCGCTTGATTCCGCGCAGCAGCTTTTCGGCTTCGTCCAGCGAACCGGCGTTCTGCGCTATGTAGCGTACGATTATCAGCGCGGGCATTCCTTCCGTTCCGTTCTTCGTAGCCATCGAGAAGTTGAGTTCCACCGTCAGACCCGCGTCGTTGACTGCGGTCAGCGCGCCGACGATTCCGGGGTAGATCATCGAGATGAATGAATGGCCTTTATCCGGTTTATAGACGAACAGCGTTGACATCGGGTCGAGCTCGGTCGCGCCGCCGGATGCCCAGTCGAGGTTGCGCGCCTCGACGAGTTTGCCGTCCGCAGATTCGCTGCCGGTCGCGACGAACGTCGAGCACATCAGCATAGCGAAGTAATCCACGTGCGCCGACATCGCGAGCACTTCCTCGTATTTCAGGCCTGCGCCCTCCGCGAGCCCCTTCATCTCTTCGCGATATTCCTCAGGGATGTACTGCTCGATGGATTTCGCGAATTTAATTACCGCCGCTTTCGGATTGGCATACGCGTTCGATTTGCCTTTCAGGATCGCGTATTCCTTCACCCATTTTTTATAGACCATTTCATTGAGGTATATCTTGTAAACGTCGTTGATCTCCTGCTTGTAAATTGTGCCTTGTTGCAAGCCGAGTTCGTGCGGCGTGCCTTTCAGGAATGCGACGTTCAGGCCCTTGACCTGCTCCTGCGCCGCAACCGGCAGCGCGAACATCGCCGCTGCAACCACAACCGCCGACAAAAACGCTGCATATCTGTTTTTGAATGTCATTTTCGGACTCCCCGATTTAATGTGCGCCGCAAAACGCAGTGTATTATTATAACCCACAATCAATGATCGTTCTATAAAAATCCTCACATTCAGCCGTCAGGCGGCACAAACTTAAAGCCGCTCAGGCTGTGTTCTTTCACTCTTATTTTTGTTATGATAATCGGTACATCGGAACCGGCGGAGTTCCATGTCGCAATGTTTTGCATCGATAAAT
>CAYPEK010000003.1:0-102969 GCA_964409645.1 uncultured bacterium
GAATCTGAGTATCCTCAAATTCCTTGGATTCGAGCAGATATTCAAGAACAGCCTGACGACGCTTCCGATGGGCGGCGGTAAGGGCGGATCGGATTTTGATCCGAAAGGTAAATCGGATAACGAAGTTATGCGCTTCTGCCAATCGTTTATGACGGAATTATGCAAACATGTCGGGCAATATACGGATGTTCCAGCCGGTGATATCGGTGTCGGCGGGCGCGAAATCGGATATATGTACGGGCAGTACAAGAGAATCCGTGGAGAAGTGACGGGCGTTCTGACAGGTAAGGGACTTAATTGGGGTGGAAGTCTCATTCGGCCGGAAGCCACAGGCTACGGACTTGTTTATTTTGCGCAGGAAATGCTGAAAACCCGCGGCGAGGGCTTCGAAGGAAAGACTGTTGCGATCAGCGGTTCCGGAAATGTGGCTCAGTATGCGGCGGCGAAGGCAAACGAACTTGGCGCTAAGGTAGTGTGCTTTTCGGATTCGACGGGTTGTGTTTGCGATGAGGACGGGATCTGCGGCGAGAAGCTGGACTATGTGATGGAGTTGAAGAATGTTAAACGCGGACGAATCAAGGAATATGCGGATAAGTTCCGCTGCGATTACAAAGTGAACGGAAAAGTTTGGGACATCAAGTGCGATATAGCGCTTCCCTGCGCAACGCAAAACGAGTTGAATGAAGAGGATGCAAAGCGGCTTGTAAAGAACGGTTGTGCATGTGTGGCGGAAGGTGCAAACATGCCGAGCACGCCGGGCGCGGCGGAAGTATTTCTTAAGAATGGAGTGCTTTTCGGGCCGGGCAAAGCCGCCAATGCGGGTGGCGTTGCGACGAGTGGTCTTGAAATGAGCCAGAACAGCATGAGGACGAGATGGGATCGGCAGGAGGTTGATAGCCGGCTCCACGGCATTATGGTCAACATCCACGAAGCTTGTCTCGAAGCTTGCGACGAGTACGGATTGAAAGACAACTACATTGCCGGAGCGAACATAGCCGGATTTGTTAAAGTTGCGGATGCGATGCTCGATCTTGGTGTTATTTAAGAATGAACTTGTCAGATTAAGCATAACGGCCGGGCACTACGTCTGGCCGTTTGCTTTTTGTGCCGGTTTATAATTAAAACATTATATAACGGGTATGAATTCAACAGTTCGAAGATGATCGAGGTGAAGTATGGCGCAGGTAGATCTTCAGTTGAGCACTGGCCTGTCCGGACTTGATAAGATGTTGAAGGGATTGATTCCCGGAGACAATATAGTCTGGCATATTGATAAGATCGACGATGTGAGATTTCTTCTCGATCCGTACTGTGATAGTGCGAAGAGACGGGGAAGGAGAATTGTATATCTCCGTTTCGCCGGACACGAACCGCTGCTGACATCCGAATGTGGCGCGGAAGTATATGAACTGCAACCGCAAAACGGGTTCGAGATGTTCATATCCGAAGTGCACAAGATCATCAGAAAGACTGGCCGCGGCGGTTTTTTTGTTTTCGATTGCCTCACCGAACTTGCAAGTTCGTGGTACAGCGATCAGATGCTCGGCAATTTTTTCATGCTGACGTGCCCGTTTCTTTTCGACGTTGAGGTGATTGCGTATTTTCCTATTCTAAGGGGGCAGCATTCTCAGGACGCGCTTCAGCCGATTCACGAGACAGCTCAGGTTGTGATCGATGTGTTTAGACACAAGGGCACTCTTTATATGCATCCTCTCAAGGTTCAGCAGAGACATTCTCCTACGATGTACATGCTTCATAAGGTGGATGAGAGCAGATTCGTGCCGGTGCTGGAAAGCGCGACTATCTCTGAGATTATGATGTCGGTGCCGCGGCCGAATCTGGAATCGCCGGAAAGCCGTTACGGGTTCTGCAATAGGGTTTTTATGGAGGCGCGCGAGTATCTCGAGCCCGACATCTGTGTCCAGAAAAGCCCGGTGGAAACCGAAAGGTATCTTAAGTTAATTCTGAGGATGATTATATCTCGGGACGAACGCGTGCTGGAACTTGCGGAAAAGCATCTTACGCTTGCAGATGTTATAAATGTAAGGAAGAGGATGATCGGAACCGGGCTGATAGGCGGTAAGTCGGTGGGAATGCTGATCGCCCGTGCAATCCTGAAGAAGAACGGAGAAGAGGAAATTCTGGAACCGCACGATTCCTTCTACATAGGGTCGGATGTCTTTTATACGTTCGTTGTGAGAAACGGCAACTGGTATTTCATGGAGCGGCAGAAGCAAATAAAGGATTACATGGAAGGGGTGGACGAGGCCCGCAGACGGATGCTTACCGGGGACTTGCCGGATTCCATTATCAGACAGTTTTCCGAGATGCTGGATTATTATGGCCAGTCGCCGATTATTGTGAGATCGAGCAGCCTGCTGGAAGACAATTACGGAAATGCTTTTTCGGGGAAGTATGAGAGCGTGTTCTGCGCGAATCAGGGGTCGAGGGACAAGAGGCTTGAGGATTTCATATCCGCGGTTCGGACGATATATGCGAGCACGATGAGCGAAAAGGCTCTCTCTTACAGGAAGAGGCGAGGGCTGCTCGATCGAGACGAGCAGATGGCGTTGCTGGTCCAAAGGGTTTCGGGATCGATGCATGGCAGGCTTTTCTTTCCGCATGTGGCTGGTGTTGGGTATTCGTTCAATCCGTATGTATGGAATACGCAGATAGACCCTGATGCCGGAATGATCCGGCTGGTGTTTGGTCTCGGAACCCGTGCGGTTGACCGTTCGGACGACGACTATACGAGAGTTGTTTCGCTGAGCGCGCCTGAGATCCGGCCCGAGACTGATATAGACAAGGTGAGAAGATATGCGCAGAGAAAGGCGGATGTGATCGACCTAGATTCGAATCAGATTAATTCGATGTATTTTGAGGACATTATTTCATCAGGCTCGGATATTCCGGTCGATATGATATGTTCGCGGGACATTGAGGCTGAACGCGCGGCGGCGAGGATTGGTAAAAAGAACTACAGATCGTGGGTTCTGACATTCGATAAGCTTTTGAAGGAAACACCTTATGTCGAAACTATGCGAAAAATGCTGAAAACGATAGCCGACGCGTATAACTGCAACGTGGATATCGAATTCACTACGAATTTCCTGAACGGCGGGCTGAAAATAAACCTTCTTCAATGCAGGCCGCTTCAGGTGAAGAGTTACGGGCCGATTTACGAAGCGCCGAAAGATATTGCCGAGGAGGATTTGATTCTCAGAAGCAACGGGCCGGTGATTGGAACTGGCAGGGTTGCTACTGTAGATTGGATCATTTATGTGTCGCCTTCGATATATGGCGTGTTGCCGATGGACAACCGATATGCGGTTGCCCGGACGATAGGTCAGATAATGCATCACGAAGATGTAATGAATGCGCCCTGCCGTATGCTTGTCGGCCCCGGCAGATGGGGTTCGGCGATGCCTGCGCTTGGAGTGCCCGTTTCGTTTTCTGAGATTAATACGGTATCGATACTATGTGAGATTGTCGCTATGAATGAAAATCTCGTGCCGGATATTTCTCTCGGAACGCATTTTTTTAATGACCTAGTGGAAGCAGACATTCTATATATGGGGCTGTTCCCGGGAAGTGATGATAATGTGATAAACGAGCGTTTTATCATGCATTCGCCGAATATGCTGATGGAGCTTGCGCCGCAAGCGGGCGAACTTTCGGATGCAATTAAGGTAATAAAAACACAGATGCTTCCATATAACAAAATTCTTAAGATGAACTCGAATGCCATGGAGCAGCGCGTTCTTATGTATCTTGAGGACGCGGAGAAGGGAACCCCGCCCGTTTAACTTTGAATCAAAAACTGACAGGGTTAAATGCTGCCGCCGACAACCAGTTTTTTAACTCTGATATGTGGGCCACCGTTATCAACAGGAACTCCTTGACCGCTTTTCCCGCATGTTCCCGGTGATGCAAGGTGGAATTCGCCGCTCACCGCGTCAACATTTTCAAGAGCTTCCAAAACCATGCCGGATACGGAAACGTCGCGCAACTGATCGTGAAGGGCTCCGTTTTTTATGAGCCAACCCTCGGCGGCCCGGCAGGTAAATTGTCCTGTTTCAGTGGAAACGTAGCCGCTCAAAGCGCCTTTAAGGAGAATTCCGTGATCTATTCCCGACACCATCTGATCCAGAGTGAACGATCCCGGCGCGATGAAAGTATTGCTCATGCGCACAATTGGCCTGTTCTGCGAGCCTTCGCTTCTTGCCGAGCCGTTAGGTTGAGCGCCGAAATGCTTTGCGGTTTCGAGATTGTGGAGGAAGTTTTTCAGAATGCCTTTTTCCACTAAAACTCTTTTCTGGCCGGGGATTCCCTCCGAATCGTATGGATATGATCCCCACGCGCCGTCAAGTGTGGAATCGTCTATGATGTCCACAAGTTCCGAACCGATCCGTTCGCCCATTCTGCCTTCAATAATTGATTCGCCTGCCCAGACGAGGTCTGCTTCGGAGTTGTGCCCGAATGCCTCATGAACGAACAGGCCTGTAACCGTGTGATCGAAAATAACGGGAAACTCTCCAGCAGGCGCGGGTTTCGCAGAAAGAAGTTCGATGGCGCGTTTGGCGGCGGCGCCTCCCACGTGTGAAGGGTCGGTTGCCTGTATCATCTCGAAACCTTCGAGTCTGCCTATGCTTTCGTATCCGCTCTGGCGCAGGTTCCCGTCGCGTGAAACAACCCGCACCGCGGCACGTGTGCGAATTGTTTCCATTTCTATATACGTACCGTAAGAGTTTGCTATCCGGGTCAGCGAAATCCCATCGGAGTAGTTTGTACGCGTGTTTTCAACCCTGCTGTCAAAATCGCGTGCTGCTTTTTCATAGTTGTAAACTGCTTTAACTTTATCCGAAATGGAAACTTTGTCTGGCCTCAATACCGCTTTACTCGATATTTTATCTTTGACAGGCGTGACTATCGCAACTGACGAATGCTCCAATATGTATGGAGCGGCGGTTTTCGCGCCTTCCAATGCTTCTTTGAGACATTTTCGTGCTGATTTTCGGTCGGGTGAGTATGTTGTCGCGAACCCCCATGCGCCGTCCACAAGCACGCGTACTCCGATCGACTGTCCTCTCGACGAGTGAACTTTTTCGGTTTTGCCGTTCTGAAGCTCTATTATTGTTGAAGAGCCTTCACCGCAACGCACGTCAGAAAATACAGCTCCGTTGTCGATTGCCTCGTTCATCAAATCTTTCAGGACCTTTTCCATCGATTACCCCGTTTCTCAAAGATAAGTCCACAGAACATTATACCTCTAATTTACATTTTTCATATTCAATGAGATAAGACTGTCGAAGGCGAATAAATCTGTTACAATAAACAAAAAGCCGGCGTATGATAGCCGCAAAAATACGGAAGAGGGATTTTTATGGATCGAAGAAACGGAGTGATGGTATTTATCTGGGTGGCGTTGGTGGCGGTTGTTTTATCAGCATCATCGATTCGAGGCGAGGAATCAGGCTATAAGCCCAAAACTTCAGAGATAAAAAAAATAATCGATAGTTTTACTGTTGATACTCCTAACTGGAAATACCGGTCCAAATGCGACGAGAAGTGTTTTCAGAAGGAAGTGCCTGAAGGTCTTAAATGGAAGGCAGCGGGCCCCGGTATGTATTGGCCGGAAGCGTTTCAGACTTTCTGGTTCAGGAAAATATATACGGTTCCGGACAAGGTGGAAGGCCGGTCAGTAAAAGGTTCGATAATAACTATGTACATGAATGTATCGGACCACGGGGAAGTATATGTGAACGGCGTCAAAGTCGGGGAGGAGAATGGGTCGGTTATAACCGATAGTGCGGAGCCGGGTGAGAAGATTGTGATAGGCGTTAAGGTAACAAACGGCACGTGGCCGGGCGCGTATTTAGGAACTACTTTGAAATTTTCGGTGTTTGATGAGATAGAGAAAAAGACAAAAACTCTGCTTGAGACAGTGAACGCGGCGGCAAATTTTGTTCAATACGAAAAAGATAAGGACAAATGGACAAATATTCTTAATAAATCGGTTGGAAAGATCGATATAGACGCTTTGAAAAACGGAAATGACGGCGAGTATTTTGCGTCGTTGGATGCGGCTAACGGCTCGATGTTGGCGTTGTCGCCGTTGTTCAAGCAATATACGGTTTATCTTGACGGATACTCTCATATCGACCTCGCGTGGCTATGGGATAAGGAAGAAGGCGAGATGGTGACGCGGAATACGTTGGATACTGTCTTTAAACTTCTGAATGAATACCCGGAGTGGATATATACGCACAGTCAGGCCCACGGTGTCAAATGGATGGAGGACGACTATCCGGAAATATTTTCGAAACTGAAAGAGGATGTGGAAAAAGGCAGGATAGAGCTTGTTGGCGGCACGTGGAGCGAGAACGACTCCAATCTGCCCGGCGGCGAGGGACTTGTAAGGCAATTTCTCTATGGAAAAAGGTATTTCAGGGAGAAGTTCGGCAAAGATATAGTTGTCGGATGGACCCCTGACAGTTTCGGATACAATTGGAATCTCCCGCAGATTCTTGTGAAATCCGGAATGATAGGGTTCCTGACACAGAAATTGGGCAGCAATGAAGTTAACAGATTTCCATACGGAGTGTTTTGGTGGGAAGGCGCGGACGGTTCGAAGGTGCTGACGTATTTCCCGCCGAGCGGTTACGCGTCGGATGTGAAAAGAGCGGACGTTTTCGGTTTTTTATCATTCTTCAAAAGCGAGCATCATCTCAATGAAAACTACACGATATTCGGCGTGGGAGATCACGGCGGCGGTGTTACGCGCGAGCAGCTCAACAGGATATTCGAGTTGAAGAAGGACCCGCTTTTTGCAAATGTAGAGTTCACATCTGCGGAAAAATACTACAAGCATCTTAATGACCTCGCAAAAACGTCGGATTTCCCAACGTGGGACGATGAACTCTATCTCGAACATCACAGAGGAACGTACACGACTCAGGCGAACAATAAAAAGAACAACCGGCGCACAGAGCAGTTGCTTCAGGATTCCGAGAAAGTCGCTTCGCTTGCGGGATTTGAAACCAAGATGGCATATCCGCAAAAGAAGTTATTCGACCAAGGATGGTATTACGTTCTGTTCAGTCACATGCACGATATTCTTCCGGGATCGGGCATAAGAAAAGTTTATGAGGATTCGGACAAGGATTACGCAATAGTATATAAGGCCACCGGAGAGGTGATTGACGAATCTCTCAGCGAAATCGGTTCGAAAATCGACACAGACAAGGCGGGCGAGCCGCTGATGGTGTTCAATACGCTGTCATGGAAGAGAGACGCGTTGGTGGAATATGAATATCAGGGAATAACGGATAAGGTTGAAGTGACGGACAGCAACGGAGTTCAGACGCCCGCGCAGAAGGTTGAAAAAGGTGGCAAGAGTTATCTGCTTTTTGAGGCGAGGGAGATGCCCGCAGGAGGATATAAGGTATATCAGGTGTTTCCGAACGGCGGTTCGAAGAGTAAAGCCTCAACTGCTTCGGATGTGAAGATTGGCGATTATTTCATGGAAAACAAATATGTAAAGGTCACATTTGACCCGGCATCGGGCGATTTGTCGGGCGTTTTCGATAAGAAACTCGGACGCGAACTTTTGACGGCTGGGAAGCAGTCGAATCTATTGCAAGCGTTCAAGGATACGCAGAATGCGTGGGAAATACAGACAAACGACCCGATCGTGGTAACGGATGGTTCGAAATTGGAAGTTGTGGAGCGGGGTCCGGTGCGCTGGACGTTTAAGGTTATAAAAAAGGTCGGAGAATCGACATTCGAAAAATACGTTTCTTTGTGTGAGAACGATCCGCTTGTGTACGGGCGACTGGATGTAAGCTGGCACGAGAGGAACACAACCACGAAACTCGCGTTTAACCTAAATCTTTTAAATGAGGATGCGTGGTTCGAGATTCCATACGCGGCGATCTCGCGAAAGGCGATACCGAAAACTAAGATGGAGATGGCCAAGTTCGAGGTATCGGCGCACAACTGGGTCGATTATACGGATAAGGACGGAAGTTGCGGTGTCAGTCTGCTTAATAATTCGAAATATGGATTCGATGTGAAGGATAATGTGATGAGGATGACACTTCTGAGATCGCCGATACATCCTGACACTGAAGCGGATCAGGGGAATCATTCGATTGAATATGCTCTTTATACACATGCTGGTGATTGGCGTGAGGCGGACACATCACGTCGCGGAAATGAGTTCAATTATAAAGCGCAGGTCGTTAAGCTGGATAAACACAAGGGCGCTTTATCCGCTGAGAAATCGTATTTTTCTGCGGCTCCTGACGATGTCAATTTGACGGTAATCAAGAGGGCAGAGGACGGAAATGCGTATGTGATAAGGATTGTGGAGACAGAGGGACAGCCGACTGAAGCGAAGATCAAGCTGCCGATGGAGCCGAAGAGTGTAGTCGAGACAAATCTGATCGAAGATGAGATGAAAGATGGCGCGGCGGTTAAGAAGGACGGCGATACGATAAATGTTAAACTCGGTAAGTATGAGATCAAGTCGCTTAAGATCACATTCTGAGCCGGTGGTCGGAACAGCCCGAAATATTAGGGGTAAGTTATTTTCTTCTGCTGTACAGGCACCCACAGTATGATTGCCTGAAGAAGCCGTATTCTTTGCTGATATCGCAGCTTATCTTGAAGCCGTTTTTCTTCTTAAAATCGGCCTCAAAGAAATCAAGTGCTTTTTGATCCGCGACATCTCTGCCGATACGGTTGATTGTTTCAGCGTTTTTGTGTGGGCTGATCGAAAGGGTTGTCGTAAAGTTATTAATGTTGTTTTTTTTTGCTTCACCGGCAGTTTTTTCGAGTCTCAATTTATAGCAGATTTCACATCGCCGGCCGCCTTCGCTGTCTTCTTCGTGTCCTGATATTGCTTTTTCCCATTCTTCAACTTCGTAATCGCCGACAATCAGCTCGATTTCATTCTGCTCTGAGTATCGCTCAATTTCCGCTTTGCGCAATTCGTATTCGTCTTCCGGCTGAATATTGGGGTTGAAGAAGAACAGACTGATCTCGAACTGTTCAGAAAGCACGTTAAAAACATGGGGTGTGCATGGAGCGCAACATGCATGAAGAAGAATTTGTTCTTTTTCACTTTTTTGCATTTCTCATACCGGTCATTATTAAATTCGAACCGTCCTTTAAAGATCATTCATATTATGGTCCGGATTTCCGTGTATTCATATCGAATCATGGCAAAAAAAAGGGCCTCCGTTGAGAAGGCCCTTTTTGAAATCTATCCTGTCGATACTTATTTAACTTGGAAGTAGTATTCGCCGTCGAAGTCGAATTTTGCCGAGGTGAAGTGTGTGTTGTCGAACTTTTTACCTTCGACCGGGCTGATGTTCGTGATGGACGCCGTTACCGCAAAGAAATTAAGAGTGTTGCTGGGGTTGGCGCCGACGACATTGACAGCGTCTTTTCTTTTAATTTTGAAAATAAGGTGGTTCGTGCCGTCTTTGCTCTGGCACTTCACAGCTTTGTCATCCTGTACCGCTGAGCCGCCCTTCATGTAAGTGAAGGAGCAGGATTTCACCATGCCGCCCGCGAGGTCAGCCAACGGGGCGTAAACGAGCGCCGCGCCGCCGCTGGAGGCGAGGAGTGAATCGAGGTCTTTTGCTTTGCCGACTTTGTCGGGATTGATGGCGAGACCGACATAAGCTCTCAGGTCAACGGGGTTTGCGGTGCCTTTGTAAATTTTGCCCTGAACGGCTATGTCGTAATACATAACCTCTTCGTTGTTTTCGGTTCCGAAGCCGACACGAATTTCCGAGAAGTCGCCGTCAACGGGAGAAATTGAATCTTCGTCATCAATCGGATCGTCGTCTCCACTTCCTTTGAAGAAGCATCCTCTCGGCTTGCTGTCTTCACAAGAAGACAGATCGGGAGTAGTTTTCGCGCAGTCCTTCAGATATTCCGGCTGGAAGGGACCGAAGCCTTCAACCTCATCGGCTTTGCACGGAACTGTTGTGAACACATTAGTTGAAGAGTCCACTGCTCTGACGGAATAGACGATTTCGTCATCTTTTGCGAAGCCGGGCATTTCGCCGGTCCATTTCTTGCTGTCTCCGCTTTCCAGTTCGATGGCCTGCCACACACCATCAAAATTCACCATGTAGTAGAACGTCACACCGGTTGTAGTATCGCTGCTTGCGGATGAGTCGTTATAAATCTCGACTGCTACTTTGGTCGGTGCGCCGGCGACCGGTTCCGCCGGGTCTAACGTGATTCCCTTGAGTTCGGGTGGGAACCGAGTGTCGAGCAGTTCTTGAATCAGGTCTTGCAGATCCGAAGGAAGCATACTTAGGTCCGCTGCCTTGGCATTTGAAGCTACGATAAATAGCCCCAAAAGCAGTGTTGCAAAGAATACTGTCAGCTTTTTCATTTCTTTTCTCCTCCAAACAAAATTTTTTATCATTATATTTTACACATGCAAAAAGTAAAGTAAAAAAAGAATAAAAACTTACATGGATAAAAAAAATTTTGATGTTAGCGACCCGGAAAAAGACGCAATTGCTTTTTAAATGATTGGCATTGTATGGATATTTCAAAACCTACTTTTTGTTTGCGACATGTTTACCATTCTTCTGGATGTAATATAAAATTGGGAAAACAGGAGCAAAAATACACTACAGCCGATGAAAACTGCATTAGTTCATGAGTTTTTGATAACATGGGGCGGATCGGATTTAGTCGTACAGAAGTTTGCCGAGATATATCCGGAAGCTCCGATCTACACTTCGATTTACGATGAAGATCAAATCGGGACTCATTTCGAGGGCAAACGTATTATAACTTCTTTTTTACAGAAAGTTCCGTTTTCCAAAACAAAGCACAGATTTCTGATGCCATTTTTTCCGTTGGCTTTCGAGAGTTTCGACCTAAATGGATACGACGTTGTTCTGAGCAGTCATCACATGAGCGCCAAGAGTGTGATAACCCCAGCTGAAACATGTCATATTTGTTTCGTACATACTCCAATGAGATACGCTTGGGATCATTTTCCACAGTATATGTCGGAATTCGGGCATATCGCACAAATTCCAATGAGGATTCTTTTTCACTATCTCAGGATGCACGATGTTACCGCCGCGAACCGGGTGGATTATTTTATTGCGAACGCACATAATGTGGCACGCAGGATTAAGAAACACTACAGGAGAGACGCCGAGGTAATACACTCTCCTGTGCTTGCAGACAAATTCAGTATTTCTGAAAAGATAGACGATTACTATCTGGTTGTGTCTCGGTTGGTGCCGTATAAAAGAGTCGATTTGGCTGTTGAGGCGTTTAACAAACTGGGAAAAAAACTGCTCGTTGCAGGCAGTGGACCGGAACTGAATTCGCTTAAGAAGTCAGCTGGTCCCAACATTGAATTTCTCGGTTTTGTACCGGACGAACAAATCCCTGAATATTATTCGAAATGCCGCGCATTCGTGTTCCCGGGAGATGAGGATTTCGGAATAACTCCTTTGGAGGCTCAGGCGTCTGGGCGGCCTGTGATAGCGTATGGATCGGGGGGGGCGCTGGAAACCGTGGTGGGCGGAAAAACGGGTGTTTTCTTCGAAGAGCAGAAGATAGATTCGCTTATAGAGGCTGTTAATAAATTTGAACGAATCGAGTTCGATCCTGTTAAGATAAGAAGTCATGCGGAACAGTTTGACGTATCGGTTTTTAAGAGAAAGATAGCTGAATTCGTAAAGTCAAAGTATTCTGAGTGGAAATCATTTGGAAGAAAAGCATGAAACTACCGAAGAAACGAATTTCAGCACCAGTGTTTCAAGCGGCGATGACAGCAGTATATTTAGCCACTGATATTTTTTCGTGCATTGTTACCATTGCAAGCGCGTATTACATCAGGTTCAAGGTCATCGGCAGCGGAGCTTCGGAGCTGAACACGGAAAGTTATCTGGCGGTAGGCATTCTCTTTCTAATATTGAATATATATTTTTTCTTTGTATCCGGGTTGTATCGTCCGATGCGCGGCTCGTCCGGACTCGACATAATTTTTCAAATAATAAAGTCTTCAACAATAAGTCTGGTCTTGATACTTGCCCTGACATTTTTTTACCGAGACATCGAATATTCGAGATTAACGATAATTTACGCGATCATTATCGCTTATGTATTTCTTTCGTTAAGCAGAATGGTTGTAATGAATTTTGAGAAAAAGCTTCTGACGCGGGGGCATGGGCAGAAGAGGGTGATGATCGCCGGCACGGGGCCGAATTTCAACAATGTCGCGTCGAAGTTTTTAAACAGACCGGATTTGGGCTACAGGCTGGTGGGATATCTCGAAGAGACAAATGCGAAATCGCTGGAATCGGTGCAACTTCTCGGATCGTTAGATGAGATCGAAAAATATATAATTGTTCTCGGTATAGACATTGTAATAGTGACGCTCGAACCGGAATATCACCACACGATGAAGGATATAGTTGACTTGTGCGACAGGCGCGGAGTGGAATGCATGTTGGTACCGGATATGATCGAGCTGCTGGTAGGACCGAAATTTTTTGAGGAGATATGCGGAGTCCCTCTGATAAGAGTGAAAGGGTTAAGGATTAAGGGATTCAACAAGTTTGTGAAGAGAGCTCTCGACATTGTGTTAAGCATGATTGGGCTGGTGTTTCTATCGCCGTTTTTAACGTTGATCGGCGTTATAACCAAAGCCACGTCCACAGGGCCGATATTTTACATGCAGAAGAGGGTGGGGATGGATGGCAACATTTTCTGGATGTATAAGTTCAGGACGATGCGAACGGATGCTGAAGCTGATAAAGGGCCGGCGTGGTCGATGGAACAGGACCCGAGAGTCACAAGAATTGGGGCTTTGCTGCGGAAATCATCGATGGACGAGTTGCCTCAGATCATAAATGTGCTGAAAGGCGAGATGAGCCTAATTGGGCCGAGACCCGAAAGACCGTATTTTGTGGAAAAGTTTGAAAAAGGAATTCCCAGATACATGGAAAGACATAAAGTGAAATCAGGAATGAGCGGGTGGGCTCAGGTAAACGGATTGAGAGGCGACACATCAATTCCGGAGAGAGTCCAATACGATTTGTATTACATCGAAAATTGGTCCGTGTGGTTCGACATAAAAATCATTATTCTTACTATTGTGGATATATTGTCTAACATAAATCCTCATAAAAAATAAAATTGTATATTTTTTGTTTTGTGATGAGAATTTAAATCGGGTTATATCAAAATGTGATTTTAATTTTTTTTAATCAATATTGTATTTCCCCATAATATATGATATTAAAAAGCACAAATAAAATACATTTGAGGTGTTTTATGGATTTACGAAGAGGTATTCATTCTATAATGCTAATCAGTGTGGCAACTATGTTATTTGCTTTTGGGTTGTCGATACAAGCAATTTCACAAGGATCGCAGAACGAACAGATCCAGAAAGACACATCTGCCGGCGGCAGCATTTTGAATCCGTTGCCGAGCGAGGTGATATCAGACCAGCAACCAATGATCGGCATCAAGTTGCCGCAACCGGTTCCCCCGCTTAACCCTGATTCGATAAGATTGTTTATCGATGGGAACGATGTTACATCGACAACCCAAATCAGCTTGGAATACATTTTTTATACGCCCGAAATGCCGTTGGCTTTTGGTGTACATAATGTATTGCTGACATTCGATCAGGTTTGCAGGAAATACACGGATCAGACGTCGTGCACTGGTGAATCAGGGTGTAACTGGAATGCGAGCGGTTCTCCCCAGTGCAAAGCATCATCGACTATTTCTCCTATAGCATGGTCGTTCAGAATTGGAGCAAAGCCCTCTAGTCAACCCGTAAAGACGTCGAAACCCGGTGTTACAGCGGCGCCGTCAACAACAGGTAAATATCTTGTAAAAATCAGAAGCGTGAATCTAGACAGCGCAATGAGGCTGGTGAATTGTTCGAACTGTTCGGATTCGGATATAAAATATCAGGAAGGCGTTGATACGACTGGTACGTTTGATTTTACGAGCAGGTTTTATGGCAAGACACTCACGGGACATTACGATAGATCGGTGGAAGAAATTACGGGGCGACCTAATGACAGATTCAATTTTAGATATATAGACAATAACGACGATATAAATGCCGGTGATTTCTACTTGACGTCGCGTGATTTTTCGAATCTGACGATCAACGGTGTGCAGCTTCGCGGAATGATGGCAAAGCGTGATTTCGGATACAATTCCTTGGTAACATTTTACGGCAGGTCGCAGGAGCCGCAGGATGGAAGGGTTTTCCGGTTGTCTTACGGGATTAAGCTCGACTCTTCACCGTCTAAAACTAATTCTTTTAGATTAATTACCATTAAATCAAAAGAAAGGGAAAGACTCGGAGTCCTTTCAACATCCGATTTACTCAGGAGCATCGGATACACGCATAATTACAGCAAGAAGCTTTCTCTCAAATCCGAATTCGCATTTGACAATCATTCGGAATACAGCACCGTAGGAGCGATATCATTCAATAAGGATTCAGGAATCAAGACGTCAGTTAACTACATCCCGATGAAACCTGTTAACATTGAGTTTGGGTATAGAAATATCGGCCCCAACTTCAACCCGACTGTTCTCGGCACATTCACTGAAAAAGACCGGGAAGGCAAATATGTCAACTTCCGATACGCCAACAAAACGAACAAAATAGCGATTTCCACATTCTATGACCGCTATTATAACAATCTTCATCATCAGATGACTTATGATATAACGGATGAAACTAACAATTCGGTTTCGTCAGTAAAACTAAACTATGGATGGGTGCTTCCGACTGTAACGCTTAATTATTCAAAATTGTATGGAAGATCCAACAGATACGACGAAGGCATTCCCGGAACACAGAGCAACGAATCCACATCTTCGAGCATGAATGTGATAAAAGAATTTCACAATACAAGCACATTCACAGGCACTAGATTTACCGGTACTTTGTCGAGATATGACATAGACAGAGACACATATTCGACCACAGGTTATGCGTCGAAATATGCCTTGCGGTCGGATACGACTAATTTGAATCTATCTACGAGATATAAGGCCTTGGCGCAGGTTTCATACAATAACTCCCTCAACAAGTCGAAGAGTTTTTCGACAACGCAGTCTTTCTCGCGGACAAAGACCAATTATCTCGCGTCGCAGTTTAATATCATCCCGTTCAAGTTCATCACGAATTTTTCGGTGAGGCGTTCCGACAGGAAGACACAAACATCGAACGCTTTCGGCGGTTTCGACCTGACGGCGGATCTGCTTGAAACGCAGCAGACGGCGACTTTCATGTACTATCTGTCACAGAAAAAGAAAATTAATCTCGAAATCATTAATTATGACAAGCAGTATCGCGCGGCTGCCAACAGAGGCCGGAGTTATGATGAGCAGAGCGTGGAACTCGGATATCAGATGGACTTCTAATTTAGTCGAGAGAGAATAGGTTGAAAAAAAGCGCATCTTAAAGATGCGCTTTTTTTGTTGGTGAGATTATAGCTTTGGGAGGTTAACAATGAGACAAATAGAAAATTTAAAAAATCTGCAATTGTTTTGATTCGCAGGGATTTTTGTTATAAAATACTCTGAAAATTAAACATAATGAAAGGAGAAGTGTATGAAAAAGTCAGGTCTGGTTGTTTCGTTTCTGATCGCGCTTTTGTTTGCGATGTTCGCTGTATGTGTCGCGTGGGCGCAGGAGGAAGAAGAAGACGCGTTCGGCAACATGATGAATAACGCGTATGTAAAGATCGATAAGGTCGATTTCGCAGCGCCGTCTGCTGGCGCACCGTGCAAAGTCACGGCGACATTGAGCCTGATCGGGGCGGAAGATTTTGAAGATTACAAAGTTGTATCCGCAAAGCTGAATTATGTTGTGAACGGAAAAGACGCAAAGTCGGTTGATATGAGCGCGAGCGGCGATGTCTATTCCGGTGAAATCCCCGGACAGGCAGCAGGCGCGAAAGTTGATTTCTTCATTACAATCGTCGATTCACTTGGAAACACAACGACGGAAGCAATTCCGCTTAGTGCTCCTGAAAGTGCTGCAACGGATTTGGTTGCTGCGGCGCCTGATGTTAATAATTCATCCGAAATTGTTCCGGATGGAACTGACATTCTCGGAACATACGTTGGGTACGACAAAGACAACATCTATGTAAGATACGATCTACAGGCAGAGCCGGCAAAAGGATCTATCAATCCGCCGAATATCAATGTGTTCGGTATCAAGTTTTCAAATCCCGACAAAGAGCCGAACGAAGGCTTGATGGTCGGCAAACTCTGGCTGTATCTGCCGCTGGCGAGAGATAAAGAAGGCAAAGATGCGATAATCAATCTCATTAAACAGACAAATATGGATTTCTCGAAGCTTCCCGCCGGGCAGTACGATTACGCCATCGAAACCGGTTTTCTTGTTTTGGACATTGCGAAACTGCTGACAGGCGACTGGCCCGCCGGAATGATCTTTGGCGCAATGCCGAAGCAGATCAAGTCCGACGACAGCAAAGTATTCATCGGGTCTATTCCGAGAAGCATTATGGGCGAAAATCCGAGTGGATTCTATCGTGTTGTAATTCTCACTCTTGCGAACACTTCGCTCGAATCACTGATGCCGGTGCCGCTGAACTGCTCGCACTTCATGCAGATATACACATCGGATCACAGTTACACCGTGAAATAATTAATTATTGTTAAATATAAAAAAACGCCCGTCTGTTGAAGGCGGGCGTTTTTTATTGTTGAATTTATCTTGGTGCATCACATAAGCTTGTCTTTGTTTCTTTGAATTTCCTTCATCTGATCTGTTGTGAGCGTATCGAGTCCCAATGGATCAGTTTTAATTGCCGTATCTCCGATCACTATGATTACATTTTCTCCCTGAGAGAAGATGTCCGCCAATTCCGGAATTGCATTGATAAGATTGAGGTGCGCATCGCTGAACGGTTTAATCTTGATGATCTTAATTCCGGTATTGTAACGGCTGTCCGTCCATGTGCCGCCGTCATTGAAGAATGCTATCCCTCTGACATTCTGAACATTGTTCAGTTCGACTGTTTTCCCGGTCTTGTCAAAGTATGTCTGCGTGGAGGCTGGAGCCTGCGATGCATTTGAAAGGTTATTGTTGTTTACCGATTGGTTGACGGCCCAACTTCCGGATTCATCTTTGCTTGCCTCGCTGAGCTTTCTCGAAAGTTTCGTGCCGAAAAAACCGTCAACATCTTCGGCGGCAATTCTCGCTTCTTTTTCCTCGACTAGGAATGATGTATATTCGGTTATGATGCCGTATCTCTTGCTCAGGCGTACTATCTCGTCGATCAGTTCCTTGTGTTCGCCGTGGAGTCTTATCTCATCCTGAAGCACTCCGATTCTCCGTGATGCCCAAAGAGGTGAAATGAATGTGTTGTTATCTGAATCGGGTATGTCCTGAGTAAGTTTGAATTCGCGTTTTTTTCCGTTCGCGGTTCCGGTCAGGCGTATGGTTGTTTTGCCGGTATCTTTAAATCTTCCGGCAATAATGAGTTGGTTGCCTTTGAAAATATCAGGCAGTTGGGTTGGAACTCTGTCAAAAGCATCCATGGAACCGTAATCTATTTTAATGTCCGTAAGAATCGGGCTGCTGATAGAGCGGAAAAGGTCACTGACTTTTACTTCGATGTCTTCATCGGGCTTAACGTATTCACTGATACCTTTGTTCTGGCTTGACAGTTTGTCGAGAAGATGCGCGTTCACATCGTAGCCGACTCCGAACACGAACAATCTGAGGGATTTAGGGGCGTGATCCGCAGCGTTTTTCAAAATTGTTGCGGCATCGGTAATGCCTACTGTCGGTTGCCCGTCTGTGAGAAAGAGAATGTATGCAGGCTTATCAGATCTGTCAGTCATTTTGAACGCACTTTTCAGTGCCTCGTCAATGTTGGTGCCGCCGAGAGCCTCGATGTCTTTAATCTTATTGACCGCTTTTTCTATGTTCTCATGCGAGGCTGTTTTCATCGAATCGAACATAGTGTCCGGTTCTTCGTTGAAAGTGATGACATTGAACTTGTCTTTGGAATTGAGGGAACGGAGGCAAAATTTCAAGGCATTGCGTGCTTGTTCGATCTTTTCGCCGCCCATGCTTCCGGTGCGGTCGAGAACGAAAACCACATCTTTCGGTATGTATGTTTCATTGTCAGAATCCACGCGCGGGGAAGCGAGCAGGAGGAAGAAGCCGCCTTCGTTTGCTGAGTAATGTGTAAGCAGAGTGAGACCGACGTCATCGCGCGAGATTGAATAAAATAATTCGAAATCTCTGTCCGGTCGCGCATTAGAAACTTCATAGGAGACTTCCGCTTCGCGTTCGCCGTGGCGTCTGACGGAAATCTGATGTGTGGGTGAATAGATATTTTTCAGCGGATCCTTTGTTTTAATCCGGACATGAATTGACACGGTACCGATGGGGTTTGGCGATAATTTCTCGGTGTCTAGTGGATAAATGTATCTGTATGTCTGCTCTCCGCGCGCACGCGTGATTTCTTGATAGGTAAGCTGAATCTGTTTTTCTCCGTGTGGGGGAATCGGGAAAACACTTGCCCGGAACATCCCGCGGCCGAGATATTCAAGAAGAGCTGGGTCCTTTCTGTGCCTGACTATATCCTCATAGATGCGTCGCGCTTCATCTTTGTCGAGAACTTTGCCGGAGACAAGTTTGCCGTCCATCTCGAATTTAAAATCGTTGATCGCCGCTTCTTCGGGGAGAGGGAAGAGATAAGTGGCTTCCGTCTCACGGCTGCTCTGGCTCTGGAACACCTGATCCACGCTTGTTTTTGCGGCCTGATCGTTGATTTCCACGTTCACACGGTGGTATTTGATGTTGAACATCGGCTCGATCTCGGGGATCGGCCTCGGCGGAGGCCAGTGGCCGGGGATCAGCATGCCGTCTGCTTTTGCTATGCACGAAAAGCCGAGGAGTAAGCTGAATGTTAAGACGGTTAAAACTGCTTTGATACTTCGTTTCATGTTGTGCTCCTTAAATATTCATATAGTTCGCGACTCGTTTAGTTAGACATCGGTGGGGTGTTTTTGTTCACCTGTATAATAATAAATGGCATGTGATTTTGCTTACACTTTTAGATTCTATCGTTCGAATCAAGCGTGATTTTTGTGCAGTATAATCACAATGATATTTTAAGATTGATTATTTTGTATGGTGGGATTTGGACGGTAAAAATGTTTTCGGATACTTCGACAGGCATCACTTCATTCTCCATCATATCGCATAAAACAGCTCTTTTAACGGAAAATGATGAAGAGAAACAGGCGTTGGTCAGTCTGCCCGCGGATTCATAAACCCTTATAAGCACATCTCTTTTTTGCTCACATGGTTTTACAGCGGTAGTAATTATATTTGGCCGATCACAGTTGATGATTGATGCGGAAGAGGGGAGTGGGGCCTCACTATTCGAAAATGCGGGAATGGAGAAGCCTATGAGAGGTGAGTTTGCCGCTCTTCCGTAAACCGGCATGTTTGAATCGAAACAATCGCCGTGGTGGGAAGTGATTTCGTATTCGAAGGTTTGCGTTCCGCGTCTAAGATAATGTTCGCCGTTAAAAAACGCGCTGTTTTTTATCGATGCAAAGAGAATCGCATTGGTGCCGAAAGTGAAGTCGAATGGGGCATGTTTTGCCAGCAATGCGGCTCCCCATTGTGAGTTTGAGATGTCGAGCCAGTTGTACAGACCGCGCGAAAGAGATTCGTTCTCTTTCATCATCCGCTTTGTCAGACTTCCTTTAATCTTTGCAAGTTTTGCGTTCTTTTCTTCGAGAAAACCTGTTCTTAAGTAGCGCTTGATGAAGTTGGGCAGCACGGAAGAAATGAATTTGATCTTGTTGTCCGGGGCGCTGAGTTTTCCCCAGTAGCCGGGAACTTCGGTCCCGAATTGATGAACTCCATAAGGAACGTCCATTCTCATAATCCCATCCGCCGGTCCGAACGGGAATGACAGGCATAAGAGAAAATTTTCAATTCCCGTCCAGTCGATTGTGGTTCGCAGACCGATGCGTTTGGCCGAATGGTAAGCAATGATTTCCTGCCCGATGGTGCTGCCGCCGAGGAAAGAAGATGATGTTGTTATAGATGAGAATACCGGCCCGTTGACGTATTTTGCCGGTTGGCGGTCGGACTTTGAGATGAATTCACCAGCTTGCTTGATCTCACCCGTAATGACTACGCTCTCTCCGACTTTCCCCTCGTTTTCAGGGTCGTCATAGAATCCTTCCGGCGCGGGATCAAATCTAAATCCTAGTGCCCATACTTCATTGAATCGAAATCTGATGCCGAAGAGGTCAAGCATGAGGCCCGAATTGTCGGTGAGTAATTCTTTGTTGATTTCTTTGTCGTATATACTTTTAATTCCGCATCCGTTTGCGTTCAGTCTAATCCTGTAGAAATCATTTTCGATCGACAGATCATCCTTGAAGATAGCTTTTGACCTGTTTTCGTTGTTACTTTGCTCACCGATTAAATAATATGTTTTATAACCGGATGGCGGTATATCGGTTGCGGAAAAGATGAGATTGCCTGAAGTGTTGTTTTCCAGAGTCTGTGTGTCGTATTCTCTCCCATCCTGATCGATCACTGTAATCGAGCCGTGAGAAATGTTTGCGTCTGTCTTTATTAGTACCGGTCCGCTTGCAGCCTTTGAAAGAGTATTGAAAACAATTAATTTGAAGGCATTTTGCAGGTCTGGAATTTTTTCAGAAATGTTAACAAGAAATTCATTTGTAATTTCTGATAGAATTGAATCTGCTGTAGAGATTTTTAATAGTTTAATTTTATCGCCTACCAGTCCGTATGCGCCCTGAAATCTGCCTCCCCAGTTGTGATCAAGACACTCTAAAAGCGACCGCCAAATCAAGTCGAATTCTTTATCATGGCTTAATTCACTGGATAGAGAGGCACAGAGTTCCGCGACCCGGATGTTGCGCTGTACGTGTTTTATATAGTTGAATACATCAGGTTCGAAAACTGCTATTTGAGCCCATTGGTTAGGAATATCTCCCGTATAGGTATTAAATCGTTCGTTTTCCACCGATTTGAAAAAGTCAGTAATTGTGGCGCCGATAAATTTAGGCGAAACGTGCTTACTGTTCCATGCATCGACGAGTTTCGGGATGGATTTATTCGGAAGAGCATTGTCATCGCCATCGATCAGAAGGAGGTTGCCGGAGGGATAGTTGAATTCTTCCGCCTGACGGAGTCGCAGGGGAAATCCTTTGCTTATAATTTCGCCAATTGTTTTCCCCAATCTATGGCAAAAGCCCCAGCTATAACTCGATGTGTTGGTTAATATTTCGGAACCATCCGGGCTGCGCCATCTGAACAGACCTACGGGACCTCTCGAAAAGCGCGCGAACCGCATTCCAAATCCTTGAGAAATCTGCGGGAACTGGAGAGTGTGCCCGGGAGAATCTTCTTCACGTGCAAGAGGGGTGTCAATTCCTAAATTGTCCAACAGCCATTTCTTGCCGTATATAAAATTGCGGAACACGGCTTCGTCCGAGGAATAATCTGAAACCGGAGCGACATAAAGCCCTCCGATATCGATTTTGCCTTCTTTAACTAAATTCATGAGAGTTTCTTTATTTTCGGGCCTTTTAGAAAGAAACAAGAAAACCGAGCATGTATTTTCAATGGAGAATCTGAAAAAATCGTCTGATAAGGCCAAATTCATAGCTTCACCGATGACGTTAACAATCCTGTCGAGGCATTTGTCAGGATAGTCCCACCATGTCAGATCGACATGGGAGGTGTTGATTAGGAAAACTCGATCAAACATGATCTAAATCCTCTAGATAATATGAATATTTTAACAGAAAAATATTCAACTGTAACAATGTTGAATGATATTCAAAAAAGTCTTTTAACAAAAAAGGAAATGCTTGCGGGCTAAGCCGAATACGATTCGGATGTGAATTAAAAAAAGGTATTGACATTCGCAATGAATGGTCTATACTGACTCCGAGCGACCGACCGGTCGGTCGGCGGATAGGTGGAGGTATAATGATGAAAAGCATAGCAAAAATGGTTTTGTTAATAATTTCTCTGTGTGTCCTTATGACATTTAATGCGGTTGCAGAGGAAAAAAGCAAATTGCAGGCTTTCCCGTCCGAGATCACGCTTGGAGACGGGCCGATAACTATTAACAGGGCGGTTGACATCGCAATATCGAACAGTCGCACTGTTAAAGAAAGCCAGTTTGATCTGGAATCTGCTCGAAGGAAAGTCGATGAAACAAAAAATCAGTTCGGATTCAATGTTACAGCAAAAGGATATGCAATTCAGTCGCATGCGCAAAGTGAATTAAAAATGCCGTACACTACATACACTGTCGGCGCTGCAACATCGACTGTTGGTGTATATACAAACCCGTTAACCGGAGCAACGAGCCAGACACAGTGGTATGCGATTACGAACCCTTATCCTAATATTGATTATTTCACTTTTAATTTAAACAAAGAATGGTCACACAGTTCCGAACTGGATGTGACAAAACCGTTGATAACATTCGGAAAGAAAAAGGACGCGATTAAAGCCGCATCGGGTCAGATGGGGATGTCGAAACTTGACGTGCAGATAAGCGAACTCGATCTGGTTGAGAATGTGAAGAAGGCATTTTACGATGTGCTTCTCGCGCAGGAATTTGTGAAAGTGCAGGAAGAGGCAGTGAGGCAGGCACAGACGCATTTTGATGCGGCGAAGAGTAAATTTGAGGTCGGTGCATCACCGAAATTCGATGTGATTCGGGCGGAAGTGGAAGTGGCGTCGGCGAAAGAAAATTTGACGTCCGCAAAGAAGGGGCTCGATCTCGCGAAGATGTTCTTGAGCAATACAATAGGTCTTCCGGTTAGTAATGAAATTGATATCGCGGAAGAAGGGGCGTATGAAAAGATAGACCTCAAGAATGCGGAATATTATACCGATATTGCCATGAATAACAGGCCGGAACTTGAGAAAATCAAAATTGCGAAGGATGTGGCACGGGCAAGCAGGCGGCTTTCGGAAAACAAACCGACGGTTGCGTTTTCATGGTCATGGAGCTTTTATAACAAGGGCGGCGGAATATCGTCATCGGAGCACACATGGAATGGTGTAATAGCGGCGGAAGTGCCTGTATTCGATAACGGACTTGCAAAAGCGAAGGTGGATCAGGCGGCCCGGCTGCATGATAAACTCGGACTGAATGAAATAGATGCCAAAGAAGGAATCACGCTCGAGGTGAAACAGGCGTATCTCGGTCTGATCGAAGCGAGCCAGCGGATAGATACGTCGGTGGCGGTTCTTGCATCCGCTGATGAAGGTTACCGGATGGCGGATGTCGGATTCAAGGAAGGCGTGACGACAAGTATAGACCTTCTCGATGCAGAACACGGCTTGACGCAGGCGAAGTTGAATCGCGCGAAGGCGAGTTTCGATTACGAAACGCAGAAGGCAAGACTTGCACGAGCTTGTGGATTTAAGTCGATGGCGGATATGAAATAAAGGTGTGAAAAAATAAAAAGAGTGAAAAACAGGTTACGGTGGTTATGCGGTGGAGGGTCGGAGCTGCGGAAACCACAGGCAACCGGTAAGATAAGGAGCAGACATCATGAAAAAAGTGTTGGGAGTGCTGTTCATACTCGTTATTCTGGGAGGGGTAATTGCATTAGCCGGTTACAGAGTTTATAAGAGTAACCACAGAGAAAAATCCGAAACAACTACGGAGATACAGGCGAGGACAGGAATGCCTGTTGAAGTAGTTGTAATCGGTCGTGGTGGAATCGAATCGAAATTGAATATATACGGAACTCTTAAAGGGCAGAATGAGGTGTCCATAACTCCGAAGATCGGCGGGCGGATCGAGAAAATTTATGTGGATAACGGAGATCGCGTGCGTGCCGGACAGGTGCTTGTTCAGATCGAGACAAAGGAAATAAACGATCAGGTTAATCAGGCGCGCGCGGCGTTGAGACTGGCGAAGGCGGCTCTTGCGGGCGCCAAGCAGCAGGAGACGATGGTTAACAACGGCGCGAGAGATCAGGAGCGCAGGCAGGTTGAGAATGCAGTGGATCAGGCGCAGCAGGGGTTCGATGTGGCGCAGAGCAGTCTTAACCGGACGAAAGCATTGTACGAAAAAGGGGTTGTAGCTCAGCAGCAATATGATTCTGTAAAGCTGCAATACGACATAGCGAAAAGCCAGCTCGACAGCGCGAAACAGCAATTGGATTTGGTGAATAAGGGCGCCCGTGACGAGGAAAAGGAGATGGCAAAGGAAGGCGTAAGGCAGGCTGAAGCAGGAGTGAGTCAGGCTGAGGCGGCGGTTGCATACGCTGAATCGCAATTGAAGAATGCGACAGTTACAGCTCCGGTATCTGGAGTGGTTGCATCGAGAATGTTCGATGTGGGAACGCTCGTAGGGCCGTCGATGCCGTATCCGTTGATGACAATTGTCGATGACGCGGCATTCAGCATCAAATCCGACATATCTGAGGTTGATCTGGACAAAGTCCGTGTAGGCCAGTCGGTTGATCTGACAGTTGATGCCATTCCGGGGCAAACGTTTACGGGAACTATTACGGAAATCAATCCGTCCGCCACTATGGGTACGAGAACATTTACGTTGAAGGTTGATGTGGATAACCGTGACAGGCTGATGAAGTCTGGGATGTTCGCCCGAGGAACAGTTAAGGTGGCGGAGAAAAGCAATGTACTGAAAGTTCCGAAAGATTCGATTGTCAAACAGAATGGAAAGCAGGGGGTATTCATAGCTAAATGTGATCCCGAAGGGAAAGAATGCAAATCTGCTTTTTCACAGATCGAGACAGGGATCATCAACACGTTGACCGTTGAAGTGTTGAACGGAGTTCAGGAAGGTGATGAGGTAGTATTGGTAGGCGCGGCCGGACTGAAAGAGGGCGATAAGATAAGCGTTGAGAAGAAGTCAAAGATCGAGTAAATAACCGAGCGGCGAGCCGCAAGATAACATCGGAGGAATATAAAAATGTGGTTAACTGATGGGGCAATACGCAGGCCACTAACGATCATGATGCTCGTGCTTGGGCTTATGATACTCGGTTTTCAATCGATGCAGCGGATGCCTGTCGATCTGATGCCGAAAGTGGACATCCCTTACATTACGATAATAACCGTATATAAAGGGGCAGGACCTAATGAACTCGAAACGCTGGTATCAAAGAAAATCGAGGAGTCGGTTTCTTCGATTAACAAGGTGAAAAATGTCACCGCGATATCGCAGGAAGGCGTTTCGTCTGTCGTGGTGGAGTTTCAGGTCGGTGTGAATATTGACACTGCTGCATCTGATGTGCGAGACAAACTGGACCTTGTTAAGAGTGATCTTCCAGACGATGCTGAAGACCCGATACTTTACAAACTCGACTTAAATGCTCAGCCAATCATGTATCTTGGTATGTCCGGCAAACGGTCCGCAACTGAAATAAAGAAAATGGCCGACGATGTGGTTAAAGACAGGCTCGGCAAGGTATCTGGTGTTGCCTCGGTTTCTATTACGGGCGGCGACACGCGTGAAATCTTTGTAAAGGTAGATCAGGAAAGACTTAAAGCAAACAGCGCGAACATTCTTGAGATCACGCAAGCGATAGCACAGGCCAACTTAAACATTCCTGCAGGTAATATCAAACAGGGCGCAAAAGAATACACGGTTCGTATAGTTGGCGAATTTGTGAGTCCGCAGGAGTTACAGGATCTGAAGATTAAACGGACAAACGTACCGGGAGTTGTAGATCTGAAAGATTTAGTAACAGTCTTGGATACATCACAGGAGCGTTCCGAGTTTACTCGACTGGACGGAAGCGACAGTGTCGGGATTGTGGTCCAAAAGCAGGCGGATGCAAATACCGTGCAGGTCGCGGACGGCATTAATAAAGAAATTAAAAAGCTGAAAAAAGAGCTTCCTCCGGATATCGTTATAAACGTATCGCGCGATAATTCGTTGTTCATCAGAGACTCTTTGAATGATGTTTCAAAAAATATTTATGAAGCTGCCATACTTGCAACATTGGTCGTATTCATATTTCTGCATGTTTTCAGGGCGACATTCATTATTCTTCTTGCCATTCCGACATCGATTCTGGCGACGTTTCTGCCGATATATTTCTTCGGATTCAGTCTGAACTCGATCACACTGATGGGCTTGGCTCTATCCGTAGGTATTCTCGTTGACGACTCGATCGTAGTCCTTGAGAACATATTCCGACATTTGACGATGGGCGAGAGTCCGCGCGATGCTGCACTCAACGGACGAATGGAGATCGGCGGCGCCGCGGTTGCAATTACAATGACGGACGTGGTCGTCTATCTGCCGATTGCGTTCATGGGCGGTATGGTCGGAATGTTCTTCAGGCAGTTTGGTATTACAGTTGCCACTGCAACAATGTTTTCACTGTTCATGTCATTTACTCTGACTCCGATGCTTGCATCGAGATGGCTTAGGTCGTCTGATGCACATGCAGTTGAAGCAGCGGAAAAAGCAGGACTAGGAGAAAGCGCCTCATCGAATAATCGAGGTGTCTTAGCACTGTTTTTCAGGTGGTTTGACAACGGTTATTCGAAATTGGACAAAGGGTATCGTGGGCTGTTGAAATGGTCTCTGGCGCACAAGTGGCTTGTTCTTGTAATGGGTAATTTATTGCTGATAGTGAGCCTAGTTCTGGTAAAGTTTCTCAGTTTCGAATTCATGCCGCCTCAGGATCAGGGACAATTTAATGTAACAATTGAAATGCCGATAGGCACGAATGTCAATGAAACGAACAGGATTACATCTGTAGTTGAATCACGCATATTAGATAAGAAAAAATACCCTGAGGTTGAAAGCGTATTCACAACAGTCGGATCTGGAGGCACGAATGTGTTCGGTTCATCTACATCCGGGCCGCAGTACGCATCTATAATGGTTCGAACAGTTGACAAGGAAGACCGGAAAAGAACTGTCTGGCAGATAATGTCGGATCTTGGTAAAAATGTGGCAAATATTCCGGGCCCTGAAATAAGAATGGAAGCCGGAGGAATGGGCGGTTCTGGGCAGGCGCCTGTCTCGGTTGAAATGAGTGGACTCGACACGGATGAAGTTCTTAAAGTGGCCGATCAGGTTGAAGCCGCAGTCAGAAAGACGCCGGGAACACGAGATGTTTTGAATTCATGGCAAGTTGGCAAACCTGAGATACAGGTGATAGTAGATCGCGTTAAAGCTGCGCAGTACGGATTATCTCTTTACCAGATAGCTTTAACACTCAGGAACAGTATTGAAGGTGATACGACGTCGAAATATCGTGAGAAGGGCGACGAGTACGATATCAGAATACGGCTGGATGAATCAAACCGCAAATCCACGGTCGATGTTGAAAACATTATCATGGGCGGCGCGATGGGTAATAACATTCTTTTAAAGGATGTTGCTACTGTAAAACTGGCAGAAGGTCCCACGAAACTGGAGCGCAAAAACAAACTGAGAATGATTAAGATAGAGGCTCAACTCGCTCCCGGTTATGCGATGGGTAATGTAAACAATGAAATCAAGAGCAAACTTGATGAGATAATCAAGAATAAACCGGAAGGTGTGAATATATTCTTCGGCGGCGAAGCGGAGGAAATGAGGGATGCATTCACAAATATGATCTCCGCGCTTTTGCTTGCTATTGTGCTTGTTTACATGCTTATGTGCGCTTTGTTTGAATCTATGCTTTATCCGTTTATTATCATGTTCGCACTGCCGCAGGCGTTGATCGGAGCGCTCTGGGCTTTGTTCTTAAGCGGAAAGAGCCTTAGCATGGTCTCGATGATCGGTATGATTATGCTCGTCGGTCTTGTCACAAAGAACGCGATTCTGCTTGTTGACTACACGAACACTCTCAGGAAGAGAGGCAAAACAAGGGACGAGGCTCTTATTGAAGCCGGACCAGTAAGATTGCGGCCTATCCTTATGACTACAATGACAGTTATTCTGGGAAATCTGCCGATTGCTATGGGGTTGGGAAAGGGGTCTGAATTCAGATCGCCCATGTCTGTGGCAGTCATCGGCGGCTTGCTTGTATCTATGCTTCTGACTCTTGTGATGATCCCATGTACGTATTCAATTGTTGATGATGTAACTAAGAAATTCTCAAGAAAGAAAACTGATGAATTTACAGGTTCTTCAATGGGAGCGCCGGCTAAATAGAGGTTTAGAGATGAAAAGCCGGGCCGTAAAAGGCCCGGCTTTTTTCGCCATACTGCCGATCAAGGTGTTAATTGATGTCTGATTCAGCAACAAACGGAAAACCCGCCGAACTCGTTAAGGAGAGGCGCGCGCAGATATTCGAGGCTGCTGCCCGAATTTTTGCTGCCAAGGGGTATCACAAGGCGACTGTAAACGAGATAGCGCAGGAAGCAGGACTCGGCAAAGGTACTCTGTACGATTACATCAGAAGCAAGCGCGAAATATTGAAATTATTAATAGAAGAAGGGCACAATCAGGTTTTTACTGAAGTAGAAGAGCTTGTGAAGCAGGACCTTTCACCGGAAGAAAAATTTTACGGTGCAGTGAATATCCAAATTCGTATGCTCGACAAATACAGGGATGCAGCACGCGCATTGATTCCCGAAGTCACTGATATGGAATCCGAGGACCGCGAATGGTTCGAAAATCTGAAGATGACCTTTATCACTAGGTATGCTCAGTTGTATGAGGATGGAGTTAGAGCCGGTGTTTTTCGTGATTTGGACAGCAACGTTGTTTGTGAGGTTGTTTGCGAAGTGGCGGCTTTATGGGGGAAATCCGATTCGATAAAGAAATCATGCAACGATTCGGTTGAGTTATTCGAGCAAAGCATAAGGACGATATTCCTTAAAGGCCTGCTGAAGAAATCAGAAGCATAATTGTTCGTTAAAATATCCTGAGTAAATCAAAACACATTCGATATTAATTCTCTGAATGGCTTTATCATTCTCCCCATGTTTTCATAATAGAAAGACGAAGCTGATGCCACTGGCTTCAGTATCGACGGTTTCGACAGGAACGGGTTAAAAAGCGAGGTCGGTAATATTCCCATCATCGCAAGCACTATCGGGTCGCTGTATGAATGAAACTCATGACCGGGGCAGACTACATCTGCATCCGTGGTGATAAGTTTACGCCATGTTTCAACTAAGTTTTCAAAATCGTATCCGACCTTGTCGCAGCTCGGAATGTATGAGTCACCAGTAAAAACTACTTTGTTTGAGCCTACACAGGTTTCGATTGTGATTGAACCGGGCGAATGGCCGGGCATGTGATTTATTTTGAATTCGAATCCGCCGAAATCTAAGATTTCACCATCTGTCAGTTTGATGTCCACACTGATCGAATCGAAAAATGAATCGAACAGCCAGTCTGCGCATGTTACTTCCGAGTCCCCATTTTCCACGGCAATGGCATCGTCAATGTGAAGAGCGAGCTTTGCGTTCTTAAACCTTCTTATGAATTCACCTGCAGAACCTATATGGTCATAATGGCAATGTGTACCTATAATGAGACATACATTAGCTGGATCAACTCCTATTGATTGTAGATTATCTATTATCTTGTCCAACCCTTGAGGTGTCCCACAATCTATCAATACAACTGAGTTATCGTTAATAACAGCATAAACTGAACAGTCATAAGGATGGCTTTTTGTAGAAGAACCAACCAAAAAGAGGTTGTCACATAATTTTTCAGGTGTTTTTTTTAATAATCGCATGTTGCCTCTCGCAAGTTCAATTTGAGATGTAAATATAACAATTTAAATAAAATTTAAGAAGCCATAAGGAAATAAATAAAAACATGCAAAATGTGGTGCGCAATACGGCTGTAAAAGATATTTTTTAACTTCTGAAAAAAGAAATAGGGAGATTTGAATGAATTATAAAAATTCATTCTTGACATAGTAGTAAATGGTATATAGAATAGTCCGACATGTGACATATTTCACAAATCAAAAGAGCGGTATGCCGACGCTCTTGAAGTGTACTTCATAAATGAATAAAAGCAGAGCAATCCGGGGAGGGAAAACGGGTAAAAAGGCTTGATTCTAAGCTTGTTATTGCATTTGTACGGAAACGGGTTGCAGGGGGTCGGAAACTCATCCTGTTTCTTTGAGATAAAAATTTGAAGAACAATAAAAAGGAGGATGCGTATGAGTAAGGACATCAGAAAAGTTGCGGTCCTCGGTTCGGGCGTGATGGGATGCGCTATAGCCTGTCACCTCGCGAACTGCGGGATCCCCAGCTTGATGTTGGACATCGTACTGCCGTTGTCCGACGAAGAGAAGGCGAAAGGGGTCAAAAAGACCGATCTGGCGTTCCGCAACAAGCTGGCGATCGGTGCGAAAACCGCTGCACTCAAAATGAAACAGCCGATGGCGCCGCTGTATGTTACGTCGAGCGCGGATCTGGTGCAGGTCGGCAACATCGAGGACGATCTGGAAAAGATCGCCGAATGCGATTGGATCATCGAGGTCGTTAAGGAAGACCTCAAGATTAAACAGGACCTGTATAAGAAAGTTGCCAAATACTGGAAGCCGGGGATGATCGTTACGTCGAACACATCCGGTCTCCCGATTAAAGAAATGGCGAAAGTCATGCCGGATGAAATGAAGAAGGCGTTCTTCGTAACCCACTTCTTCAACCCTGTCCGCCACATGAAGCTGCTGGAACTCATCGCCGGCGAAGACACGGATGCGTCGTACTTGGACAGCATGGCCGAGTTCGGCGAACGCGTTCTCGGCAAAGGCATTGTGTACGGAAAAGACACACCGAACTTCGTCGCGAACCGCATTGGTATCTATGCGATAATGAAGACTGTCACGACAATGATGGAACTCGGTCTCCGCATAGACGAAATCGACGCGATAGCCGGTCCGTCATTGGGACGCCCGAAGAGCGCGGCATTCCGGACAGCCGATCTCGTCGGCCTCGACACCATTTCGCACATCCTGAGCGGTGTGTATGAGTTCTGCCCCAATGATCCCGAACGCGATATCTTCATCATCCCCGAATGGATGAAAAAGATGGTAGAGAAGGGCCAGTTGGGCAACAAGTCGAAGGGCGGCTTCTACAAAAAAGGGAAGACCCCGGATGGCAAAAAGGCTTATGAAGTCATCGATTGGAACACCGGCGAATATATTCCGTCGATTAAGCCCGAATTTGAATCTCTCAAGGCAGCCAAGAAAAAAGAAGAAGTTTCAGAGAAGATCAAGGCTGTTCTTGCCGGGAAGGACAAGGCAGCCGAGTTTGCGTGGAAACTTCTGCGCGACGTGACGATCTACTCTTGCAACAGGATCCCCGAGATCGCGGACGATGTTGTCAACATCGACAACGCAATGAGATGGGGCTTTGCATGGGATCAGGGCCCGTTTGAGACTGTTGACGGCATCGGAATCAAGGATGTCGTGAAGAGAATGAAGGAAGACGGAGTGGAAATCCCCGCGCTGCTCGACAAGGCGGCGAAAGCGGGCGGCTTCTACAAAAAAGTCGGCCTCACGAAGATGTATTTCTGCGCGAAGGACTTCGTTTATAAAGAAGCCCCCCGCACAGCCCTCAAGATGAACATCGAAAGTCTGAGTTCGAGACTTGTGGATCAGATTGCGTTCATGACAGACCCGGGCAAGATGAAAATCGAAATCGCGGCTCTGAAGGACCTCGGCAAAGAGGTCGCGAAGAATGTCGGCGCGAGCATTTACGACATGGGCGACGGCGTGGGACTGCTCGAGTTCCACACTTACAAAGGAATGAACCCGGTCGATGCGGACGTCATCGAGATGATGATGAAGACGATCAGCGTTGTGCAGGAACGTGGTTTCTGCGGCGTAGTGGTCGGCAATCAGGGCCAGAATTTCTCGGTCGGCGCGAACCTTCTCATGCTGCTTATGGAATCGCGGCAGAAAAATTGGGCGAACGTCGAACTGGCGAGCAAATCGTTCCAAGACGCGAACATGCTGCTTAAGTATGCTCCGTTCCCCGTTGTAACAGCTCCGTTCTCGATGGTGCTCGGCGGCGGGTGCGAAGCGACAATGCACGGCGATGCGATCTGCGCCGCGGCGGAAACATACATTGGCCTCGTGGAAGTCGGCGTTGGCCTCATCCCGGCCGGCGGCGGATGTAAAGAGTATCTGGTGCGCAATCTCGAAGCCGCTCTTAGCAACCAGCATGTACCGAGCTTGTTCCCGTTCGTCCGCAAGGCGTTCGAGAACATCGCAATGGCTAAAGTTTGCATGAATGCTTACGAAGCGATCGAAAACAACATTCTGAGACCGACAGACCACGTGACGGTCAACAAAGATTATCTGTTGAGCGACGCCAAACAGATGGTGCTCGGAATGGCCCGCGCAGGGTACACACCGAAGTCTCCGCGCAAGGACATCAAACTCATCGGCTGGCAGTATTACGCGGCGTTCAAGAACGCGCTCTGGACGATGAGGCAGGGCAATTACATCAGCGATCACGACCAGCTCGTGTCGGACTGGGTTGCGAAGATTCTGACCGGCGGCGATGTGCCGGGCGGCGCGGTAGTTGACGAACAGTACGTGCTCGACCTCGAACGCGAAGCGTTTGTGAGCCTCTGCGGCACCGAGAAGAGTCAGGATAGAATGCAGTATATGCTTCAGAACAACAAGCCGCTCCGGAACTGACCGGGAGCGAGATAACGAGACTAAAAAACGGAGGAATAATATGAGCAGAGAAGCTGTCATCGTATCCGCGGCCCGGACTGCCATTGGACGTGCGAAGCGCGGAACACTGAAAGACATGCGCGCAGACGATCTCGCTGCGATAGCCATAAATGCGGCGATCGAACGCGCTGGTATTAAAAGAGAACTCGTCGAGGACTTGATCCTCGGCTGTGCGATGCCGGAAGCATCGATGGGCATGAACATGGCGAGAATAGCGGCTTTCGCGGCGAATCTGCCGATCGAAAGCGCGGCTCTCACCGTTAACCGCTTCTGTTCTTCGGGACTCGAAGCAATCGCGATCGCGTCCGAGCGCATCATGGCCGGCTGGAACAACTGCATCATCGCCGGTGGCGCCGAATCAATGACGATGGTCCCCATGGGCGGATACATCCCCGAACTGAACCTGAAGCTCGCGGCTGAATTTCCCGAGGCGTACTGCCCGATGGGAATCACGGCGGAGAACGTTGCGTCGAGATATAACGTGCCCCGCGAAACTCAGGACGAGTTTGCTTACAATTCGCACATGAAGGCCGTGAAGGCCATTGCGGCCGGAGCATTCAAGGAACAGATCGTTCCGGTTAAAGCTCGTGTTGCGAAGGGTGCAGGCTGGAAAGAAGTCATTTTCGACACAGACGAAGCTCCCCGCGCGGAAACCACGGTCGAAGGCCTTGCGAAACTGAAACCGGTATTCAGGCAGGGCGGCTCGGTCACAGCCGGCAACTCTTCGCCGATGAACGACGGCGCTGCCGCGCTCGTTGTGATGAGCAAAGACCTCGCGAAAGAACTGAAGCTGAAACCGCTTGCGACGTTCAGGCACTATTCAACAATCGGAACTCATCCGGATGAAATGGGTGTCGGGCCGTACTACGCGATCAGCAGACTGATGAAAAACACCGGCATGACTGTTGACCAGATCGACAATTACGAAATCAACGAAGCGTTCGCCTCGCAGGCATTCTATAGCTGCCGCGAGCTGAAGCTCAACATGGACACGGTCAACATCAACGGCGGCGCGATTGCACTTGGCCACCCGCTGGGATGCACAGGCGCGAAGCTTTCCACGCAGCTCCTTTACACACTGAACGACCGCAAGATGAAATACGGAGTCGTTTCGATGTGTATCGGCGGCGGCATGGGCGCAGCCGGTCTGTTCGAGAGAGAAGAGTATTAATATTTAGCAGAGTTATAAATAAAGGCGTCGTTGTAACTCAACGGCGCCTTTTTTAATTGCAGATAAAATTGGCATTTTTTCAAAAAGTTGGCCTATTGAATATTTATTGGTATTATTAAGTCAATAAATAATATGGAGAAAAATATGTTCTGCATTTATTGTGGCGCGAAGAATTTTGATGATGCGAAGTTTTGCAGTGCATGTGGAAAAACTATTGCGGCTCAGGAAGATGGTTCTGTGCAGCAGGAAGTGATTCCGCCGGTTCAACAGGAACCCGTCAATCAGCAACCCGCAACTCCCGCGGCTGAACAGCCGGCACAAAACGAAAATTATTCTGCCGTGAATGATGCCCCGGCAACACCGCCGCAACAGCCGGTTGCCGCCATTCATCAACAACCTGTGCCCGGTGTGAATATATATAATTACTTTATCCCCTCTCTTCTTCTGACAATATTCTCTTTTTTATGTTGCTGTTGCAATCCGATGCTGTTGTTCAGCTTGGCTTTCGGAATCACCGCTATGGTTTTCTCGTCACAGGTTAAGCAGAAAATCGCCTGTGGAGATATTGTCGGCGCAAGAGAAGCCGCTGAAAAGGCAAAGACATGGTGCTTAGTATCTGGAGTATTCTTTGCATTGGGATGGATAATGGGAATGATACTGACGGCGGTTAAGCCCGAGATATATCGGAATTTGAATCATACGCTTAGAATACCGCACAGATCGAGATTTCTGTGATGCGGTATCATGCAAATTCGAAAATTGATTAAGGCTTTAAAAATTTTATCATTTATCTTTTTGTCAGGGCTCATTTTTAGCGGGTTGATATACGTATATTACAACGACCCTTCGACATCGGGAATTTATCCCAAATGCGTGTTTCATGAGATCACTGGTTTCTATTGCCCGGGATGTGGATCGTTGCGAGCGGCTCATCAGCTTCTGCATTTTAACATCGTTGCGGCGATCAGATACAATTCTCTTCTGGTTGTTATATTGATACCGTTGTTGTTTTATGCAGTAATTAACGAACTGCGTAATTCTATCTTAAAAAAAAACAACACGAATTTTACTCAAAGCGCTGCATTCGGTTTTATTATGATCGGAGTGGTTATTGCGTTCTGGATACTGCGGAATATTCCGGTATATCCGCTCGTGTTACTGGCGCCGCACAAATAATATCTGTGAAAACTCTAAATTCTCGATTCCATCCACTTTGCGGACGTAGTTAGAATTTCAGGCTTCTGAGGCTCGTTGAATATCTCGTGATACAGTCCATCGTAAACAATAATCTGCTTATCTGTCGAAGAAATATTTTCGTAAAACTCACGTGCGGCAGTGGGGTCACATGCGCGGTCGTCTCCTCCGTGCTGAAAGAGTACTGGAATTTTGAATTCGGGCGCGCGGTCAAGGAGGTTTTGCATAGACCCGAAAAACTGCTTAACAAAACCGAGACTCATTACTTTGTGAACTAACGGGTCAGCGATATAGTCTTCCACTATTTTCTTGTCGTGGCATAAAGTCTGAGGGTCTAACTCGGTGCTTGGGAGAGTCAGTTTAGGCATGAAACTTGCGAGAAATATTCCTGTATTGAACTTAATCGGATTGATTTTTGCAGAACTGCGTATAGGCAATCCGGATAGAACGACACCTTTAATTCCATCTCCATATTTTATAGCGTATCTTGCAAGAATGAGTGACCCGTTGGAGTGTCCGAGACCGAATAGTGTTTTATTGCCGATCTTGGAATCAATCATTTGTCTGAAAACATGCAGGTCCTCAATGAAGATGTCAAACTTGTCGATGTGTCCTCGCTGGCCGACTGATTTTCCATGACCGCGGTTTTCCATGATGTGAAAAGAGAATCCGCGTTCGACGAAGAAACGCTCGATTTCCAGATATCGCCCTATATGTTCCGCATAGCCATGGGCACATAATATAGATGCTTTGAAGTTATCGGGGATATTTTCTCTAAATCTGAATCTCTCACCTTTTGAGTTAGAAAAGTAGTCTTCAGTGATTGCCATGGAATACCTGCCGTTGTTATTTTGAGCCTGTCTGGGACAGCATCTTTTTTGCCATTTCAAGATCGGGAGTAATTGAAAGCTCGGTTTTAAACTGCTCGACGGCCTCTTTCTTCCTTTTCATTGCGAGCAGCAGAACGCCGTATTCGTAGTGAAGAAGTTCGGTGGAGTTCCCTAAAGAAATAGCTTTATTAAATGTCGATTCGGATAGTTGATATTTTTTTACCGCAGCAAGATATACGGCATAATTCCTCAGATAAATCGGGTCGTTTGGGTTGGATTTTAACGACTCCATAATGTATGTTCTTGCAGTCTGAAGGTCTTTGTTATTAAGAACAAGAAGATACCCGAGATATGAAAGAGTGTCTTGATCTACAGGCTTCAACGCCTGAATCTGTTTAATAGTTTTCACACTCTCCGCAGACTTGCCGAGCCTGTATTGGAAATGAGCGATTGAAAGCAACGCCGGGATTTTAAACTCGATCTCAGTGTTTAATTCAGCAAAAGATATACCTTTTAATCTCTGTGGGATGTCGTCGCTGATCTCAATATTGCCTCCGGATTTGCTTTGTTCGATTATCTTTTGCTCGTGCAAACGAACTGCTTCCAATTCCGATTTATCCGGCAGGGAATGGATGAATTTCACGAGGATATTGATCCCGTCCTGATAGCTGCCTGACAGGCCTAATGCATTTCCGTAGAAGAATTCCCAGCCGGCTGATAACAATTGAGGATAAAGCGAGATGCCGTAATTGGTGGCGTTGGAAAGAGAGCTCTGAAAAACTTTTGTAGCCTCGATGTATTTACCTTGCTTGCAAAGTTCTTTTCCCTTTATTGCGTATGCTGCCTTGAGGCCGGGAAAAAGCCTTATGATATTATCAGCTTGCTTGATAGTGTACTCTGAATTATCCTCCATATAATAAGCGGAAAGCAAAAGAGCGGGACCGGTTGGGCCTACGAATGTATGGTTTGCCAGTTCGTTAAGCACGCCGATTGCACTTTCATATTCGCGTCTGCCGAGGTATATTTCCGCCTGACCGGTGTAAGAGAAAACATCTGTCGGTTGCAGTATTCGTATCTTTGTATAAAGCTCTATGATTTTGTCTGTTTGTTGTGCTGGGTCGAGCGTGAATATTTTTAAGTAATAATTGCCTGTGAGATTTGACGATATATCCGGATTTTCCGGGTCGATGTCGTGAGCTTTTTCCAATTCGTTGATTGCATCATCGATCTTTCCGGCGGAGGAGTATGCCATCCCGAGAAAAAGCCTTCCGGTCGAGTAGTCCGGCCACACGTTCACCACGTCTCTGAGCATCTGAACGGATGAGGCGTAGTTCTTCTGATCCCACTGCTTAATTGCACGGTTCAATGCCCAGTTCGATGTGGATTCCTCATTGCTGTTATCTTTTGAACTTGAAGCGGATATCTCTTTTGGGAATGAATTTAGCTTGAGTTTTGTAATACTCGATGCGGCGACAATATAGAGAAAGCTGCTGTCAGTGAAGAGCGAAGCGTCGGAAAAGTTGTTAATGTTTTCCGGCTTCTCATCCCAAAAGCGCATGTCGATCATGCTTGTGAGGTTAAACTTCTGAGACAGAGTCCCGTTTTCAGGGAAAAGAACCAATAAATCTCCGTTTACTGTGACAAGAAAAAGCCTTTGTTTGAGATACAATGCTGTTTTAGCAAGCATCTGGTCGGCATTGTAATCCCATCCTTTAGTGGAGGCATCGGAAGGGGTAAAGGAAGCTCGCCTGTCTTCTATGGATAGCGTACCGTTCGGAGCGGTATTGGCGAACATAGGTATTCCATCGATTTTTTCAAGTTCGACGAGTTGAGGCTGGCCGACCTTGGTGTTTACGGGATCGGTATCCTTTGCAACCGTTTTAAATTCCGACAAAGAATTGTCAGACAGCATTAAAGCCGTAAATTTATTATTGTTCGGATTTAAGAGCAACTCTTTGTCCGAAGGCTGCAATTTTCCGGACCAATTTATCCTTTGGTGTGAAATATCCAAAATATTAAGAACATCGCCGCTGAGTACAGCTATGTAATCGTTGCCGACTATATTAAAGGCTTCAATATCATTACCGAATCTGAACATCCATTTTCGAAAGCCTGTGTTTTTGTCTATAAAAAAAAGAACGTGATCCGTGCTTTCAGCGATAATCAAATCATTAGTTACAAGCAATGTTGACTTCAAAACTCCGGGTTTTACTCTGCAAATCCACTCTTTTTCCGGAAAAACGTCAGCTTTAGCAGGAATAAATAAAAGGATATTAATTAAGATTATGAGTGCGCATTTAAATGATGTGGATTTAAAAAATATTTTGCCTTTCATAATACCGCCTTTGTGCCCACAATATTTTTCGTATCATATCAGAATAAGACACATAGATCAATAAAATGGCGCTCGGAACATGAAATGTTATGATGGAATAAACTAATAGAATTGTTTCTGAAGCGAATATTTAATTATGTTTAACCTTATATTAAAAGTATGTATTTTGTATTTATAAAATACCTTGCTTAAAATGTAACAATTTATATAATCACATGAGTGGCCGGAAATGAAACGGGGGTGCAGCATGGATTTGGAAAAGATTGAGATCAGAACATTTAATGACCTCGCGAAATTTCCATGGTTTAAATTTCGTGAAGATGGAAAATTAATCGTCGATCCGGAAGCAGGCGTTCCAACCGTAATTGACGACCATTCCCATTTAGGTTGGAGTTATTTTTTTGGCGGAGTAATTAATCATTTGGACGGCTCTAAACCGGTCAAGTATTTCTACGAGTATGATACTCCGCAGGATGTTATGAATGAGAAAGAACATCCTTTCCCCGCGGAATCAAAAATGATCGAAAAAGACATCTATCTGATTATTTTCAGGTGTCCACCGATAGCGCGTACTCAGACAGCGCCGCACATGTTGGATGAAATGGACCGGTATAATGTTCAAAACCTCTGCATTTCTCCTATAGAAGTGCCGTTTAGGTCGCGCCACGCAAGACAGACTTTTGCGACGTGTTCTCATTTTTCGGACAGGTTGATCCCGTTCGCAGCGGTACATCCGCAGACGCCGTCTTATGAGAAGCGGATCAGAGACATGGTCGCGCAAGGCGCGAAAGGGTTCAAGTATCATCCCGAATTTCAATTTGTCGCTCCCGACAACAAGAAAACAATGCGCATATTCGCGCTTCTTGAAGAATTAGGTCTTCCGGTTCTCTGCCACTCCGGATTCACAGGCGCTGAACCCGGATTCATGCAGAAACTTGCCGCTCTTCCAAGGTACCGCGTAGTGTTCGAGACATTCCCGAAGTTGAATTTTATTTTAGGCCATTCAGGATTGAAAAATATTCCGGAAGCGCTTGCATACGCAAAGGAATTCCCGCAGGTATATCTCGACCTCGCCGGCCAGCCTGCAAATATGATTAAGGAAATCATAAAGGGCGCAGACGTCAATAAAATCCTGTACGGTTCCGACTGGCCGTTCTACCCGATGGCGGTTACTCTCGCGAGAACTTTGCTGGCGACGGAAGGTAATCCTGAAGCGAGGCAGAAGATACTTCACGACAACGCGGCGCGCCTGTTCAAATTGGCCTGATAGCGTTATATTTGCCTAATAAGAATTGATTTGATTTTATATTCTTTATTAGGTGTTTTATGAAATCCATCAGCGATTTATCGCCGAACAATATATTTGATTGTTTCGTTTTGGCATTGAGAATCCTCGATTTGCAAAAAGAAATAGGAGCAAAAGGCGGAAGCTCGGCATTCGACATTCTTGACTGCCCGCTTGGGACTTCAGGCGGCGAGTGGGACGCTCAAAAAATTGAGAAAACCGTATATGACGCAATGCGGATCGGGGGATTAACAGGGCGGCTTAATACTTGTTTATCGCGCTCAGTGATAAGATGCAGGCTAATGAGAGAGGCGGGAATCGATGCGAGAGTGATTTTCGGCTTGAACAAGAACGAGGATATGCTGAAAGGGCACTGCTGGGTAGTATGGGAGGGAAGCAGCGGCCCGGGATTGAAGGATTCTAATTTCGACTTCATCGAGGTGTATCCATCTATTGAAAAACACCCCGGATGGTTTCCTGAATAATATAGTAAAAGCAAATAAAAAAGCCGGCCTGCAAGAGCCGGCTTTTATTTATCTGTCAACTAATTAAATCAGCTAAGGCTCTCAAGATATTTTTGAATTGATGCCGCAGCTCTTTTTCCAGCGCCCATCGCTGAAATTACAGTCGCTGCGCCTGTGACAATATCTCCACCTGCGAATACGCCCTTCATCGATGTTTGCCCTGATTCGTTGTCGGCATCAATATTTCCACGTTTGTTGAGTTTAAGATCGGGCATGGTTGAAAGAAGGAGCGGGTTCGGTCCCTGACCGATTGCCATGACCACGGTATCGACTTCAATTATGTAATTAGAGCCTTCAATAGGAACAGGGCGTCTGCGTCCGGATGCATCGGGTTCGCCGAGTTCCTGCTTCACGCACTCAATTCCTTTAACCCAGCCGTTTTCGTCCCCGATAATTGCCACGGGATTTGTGAGGAGCAGAAATTCGACACCTTCCTCCTCGGCGTTTTCGGCTTCTTCAGCTCTTGCGGGCATTTCCTCGCGGGAGCGTCTGTAAACGAGGTAAACGTTATCGGCGCCGAGGCGCAGAGCGCAACGTGCCGAGTCCATCGCCACGTTTCCGCCGCCGACTACCGCTACTTTTTTACCGGTCTTGATCGGCGTGTCGTATTCGGGGAACAGATACGCCTTCATCAGGTTTGTGCGTGTGAGGAATTCGTTAGCGGAATAGACGCCGTTGAGGTTCTCACCGGGGATATCCATGAAGTAGGGAAGGCCGGCTCCGGTGCCGATGAACACCGCGTCAAATTTGTCTTCATTCATCATCTGATCTATAGTTCTCGTTTTGCCTGCGACATAGGAAGTATGGATGTGAACGCCGAGTTTTTTCAGATAATCCAATTCGCGCTGGACAATCTTTTTCGGGAGTCTGAATTCGGGAATTCCATACACGAGCACTCCGCCGCCTTTGTGCAGCGCTTCGAATATGTGGACCTCGTGACCGAGTTTCCTGAGGTCTGCCGCGCAGCTAAGTCCGGCGGGACCGGCGCCGATGATGGCAACTTTTCGCCCTGTGTTTGCCTTAATCTCCGGCATCTTCAGTTCGCCTTGTTCCGCTTCGTAATCCGCGACGAATCGTTCTATGCGGCCGATAGCAACAGGCTCTCCTTTTACGCCGAGAATGCATTTTTCTTCGCACTGTGTTTCCTGCGGGCATACACGTCCGCAGATTGCGGGAAGACTGTTTTCTTCTTTGATTTTAGCAACCGCGCCGGCGTAATCTTTATCTCTGACTTTTGATATGAACGCAGGGATGTCTATGTTCACAGGGCAGCCTTCGACGCACGGTTTTTTCTTGCACTGTAGGCAGCGCATCGCCTCTCCGAACGCCATGTTCTCATCGTATCCGAGAGCTACTTCCGAGAAGTTCTTAACACGCTGTTTAGGGTCTTGATGAGGCATCGGTGTTCTTGGTTTCTTCTTGTCCCTGAGTTCGGCTTCCTTCTTTTCGAATTCGGCGCTCTTATCCACGGCAAATTTCTCTTCGTTCAGATACATTTTCTGCCGCTCCATGAGACCTTTGAAATCCACTAAATGGGCGTCAAACTCGGGACCGTCAACACATACGAATTTGGTCGTGTCTCCATAAACAATCCGGCAGCCGCCGCACATTCCGGTTCCATCGACCATAATTGAGTTAAGGCTGACGATTGTCTTCAGATTGTATTCTTTTGTCACCTTCGTGACCGCATTCATCATGACAACAGGCCCAATGGCGAGCACGAGATCGATTTTCACACCTTCGCTGATGAGGCGTTTGAGTTCATCGGTGACGAATCCGTGTTTCCCGTATGTTCCGTCATCGGTGGTCACGAAAAGCTCGTCGCTGGCGCCTTTCATTTTTTCTTCCCAGATCAGCATTTCCTTCGAGCGGGCGCCGATGATGGAGATAACTTTGTTTCCGGCATTGTGGAGTTCGCGCGCGATTGGGAAAACGGGGGCGACGCCGACGCCGCCGCCGATGCATACGACTGTGCCGAAGTTTTCGACATGGCTGGGTTTGCCGAGCGGTCCGATGATGTCCTCGAAGCTATCGCCGACATTCAAGCGGACCATTTTGCGCGTTGATGCGCCGACGACCTGAACGATAATTGTCAGGGTTCCCTGTTCGCTGTCGAAATCGGCGATTGTCAGCGGTATTCTTTCTGAGGTTTCATCTGTTCTGAAAACAACGAACTGGCCGGCTTTAGCCATTTTCGCAATAAGGGGCACATAGATTTCAAAGAAGAAAATCGTCGGTGCGATTTCTTCCTTTTTAAGGATCTGATTGTTCTTTTTTCCAACTCCTTGTTCTTGGCAGGCGTGTTCCGCTGTTGTACTCATAGTTGCATCTCCTCTTCGGTTTGTATATTTTTTCACAAACCCGAATTTAAAAAAAGTTTTTGGAATCTTTGGTCCGGCCAAAATCCAAGACGCCACAACCGATGCGTATTATATACGTTTATAAAATATGGTCAATATGTATTTATTTGGATTAATGGAGAAATATAAAATCAGAAATCAAATTTGATAAAAAAAACACTTCAAAATTATCGATTGATTTAAATTGTTGAAAACTAAATGGAATCGAAGATCGTTCCTTTTAGGATGCTGTTCACGATATCTTCGGAATTGTTTGCGATCGATTCTTTTTCAAGTTGTTGCTTAACATCTGCGCTTTTCTGAGAGTCTGCTTTTTCCAATTCTGAATAAGCAGCGCGAAGTTTCTGCATCAGTTTCGATTTGGAAGATATCTGTATTGCATCTGAAGCGGAAGCCGACGAAGAATACGCACTTGAAGCTTTGCGCGTGCTGACTGCTTGCGCTTTTGAAGTGTCGATCTTTTGTGCCGATGACTGCGGTATGAATGGTATTTCCATTTCACTCATCCCTTTCAACTATCATTATAACTTATCGGCCCCAATTATGAAATCTTAACAGAAAAACTAATTTTTCTTTGTAAAACACCCTTCTTGTTAAAAAATCAAAATTGTATAAAATCATTATCCATGGAATTTTACATATCTATCATGAACTATTCAACATCAGATTTTTTCTCATAAATAATAAATATACTGAGATATTGAAGAGAATATGGCGAATATCATAAATATTGCCAATAATGACACAAAAAACTTGCTGATACAGGTTGGCAAGCTGTTTTTTGATGAAAAAGAAAGAATATATGTGGTTGGTGGAGCATTAAGGGACATAATATTGAATAAAACTATAAATGACCTTGATTTTGTAACATCTGCTTCACCGGGAAGAATAAGAAAAATTGTAAAACCGATCGCGAGAAATGTTTATGACAAATCACCGGCGAAAGGATACGGAACTCAAGGTGTTATATTAAAAGATGGATTGGAAATAGAGATTACTCCATTCAGAAAGACAACATTAAAAGAATATCATACAGAAGACTCCGATACCGAATTGATCTCGAATGTAACTCTCGAGGAGGATTTGCAGAGCAGGGATTTTACGATTAATGCGATGGCCGCAAATATTACAGGTGATAGTTTCGGTGAATTGGTTGACCTGTTTGATGGAATGGGTGATTTAGAAAAGCGAAGATTAAGAACTCCTCGAAGAGCAAGAGAAACGTTTTTAGACGATCCGTTGCGAGTTCTGCGTGCAGCTAGGTTTTTAATCGAATTCGGCCTCAGCGTGGACGATGAGATTCCAGCCGCTATCGAATATATTATCAGCGGCGGATTTATGGACAGGACTGCCTTAGAGAGGATCAGGGAAGAATTAATTAAGCTGATGATGCAAAAGCAACCGTCAAGAGGGATTAGGTTGCTTATGGAATGGGGCGTAATGCAGTATCTGTTGCCAGAGGTGGTTGCACTCGCCGAACTAGAACCGGAACCGGGAGCTCACCATAAGGATGTTTTTGAGCACACGATGAATGTTCTCGATAACATGTCGGAGTATGATAACATTGATGCAGTTATGCTTTTTGCGTCATTGCTGCATGATATTGGCAAGCCGTCGGTGAGAAAATTAGAAGACGGCGGGTATAGTTTTCACGAGCATGAGAAGAAGGGCGCGGAATTTGCTTTTGATATATGTAAACGGTTAAGATTCAGCAGTGAGGAAACGGAAAGAGTGGTGCAGATTGTAAGGCATCACCATCGGTTAAGCTCGTACAAAAAGGAATGGACCGATTCCGCTGTCAGGAGAGTTTTGAACGAACTCGGAGAGAGATATGAAGAGATTCTTGCGCTGACACGCGCGGATCTGACAACCTCCATTCCCGAGAAAAGGGAAGAAGCTGATTCGCGACTCGACGATTTTTTGAAAAGATTGTCGGGATTCGAGATCGAGGAAGTACTTAATCCTAAGCCGCCGATAGACGGGAATGAAGTCATGCGATTGTTGAATATCACACCCGGAACATCCGGCGGAGGCAAAGATGTTGGAAGTGCAATAAAGTATTTGAAGGAATTGGTAGTATCGGGGGACCTATCCTCAGACGATGCCGAGTCCGCAAGGATGATAGTAACGGAACGAAAGTGGGAAAATAAGGGATAATGCCTCACGAACCGACGCTTGCTCAAAAAACGGCGGCACGAACCGGAGTCGTTTCTTTAGTTGTTTTTATATTTGGACTTCTTGCCCTGCGGACAATGTATGTTTCGCAGAAGCGTCACTCGATCGAGGTTTATACTTCACAGCAGAAAAACGTGGTTTGGAATGCAGTTACGGATTGTGCCGGACGTTTATCCGATATCGAACATTTGCTGATAAGTCTGTCGGCTCCCGTTGTTAAAACGCCTGAATTCGGCAAGAGAGAAGTAGGGGTATTAAAACAGTATGCAAAGGAGTATGCCGATTACGGCATAAGCGAGCTGTTTCTATATGACAAGGACGGGCTGGTTGCGAGTGCAATCTCAATAGAGGCTGTTGCGAACAGGATCACATCGGCGCCTATAAAAATATATGCTGAAGCACAAATACGGTCCGGGCGGATTAAAACAAGGCTGTCGGATGTGATTGTAGGGCCGACGAGGCCGCCGGATACGTTCATTCTGATATCGGCCGCGAGGATCGGTACGGATATTCAAAAATGTGCCGCGAGAGACGGGAATGGAGCGAATATATTGTGTCCGTCGTTCGTAGTTGCCTCCGTCAATACGAGGCCGTTGAGCTATGAGCTGCAAAGGCTTGTATCGGGCCCGGATAACCCGATGCTTATGCTGATTGACAGAAAAGGAAGCATTATATCGCACACGAATCCGGAATTTATCGGCGCGAATGTGGCTCAGGCGTATGACGATGAAAGGTACCCTGATGTCTCAGAACTGTTCGATCTCATGAAAAATGGACGTGACGGAATAGTCAAATATCGCGCTCCGTCGAGAGAAACCGGCAAAGGAATCGAGGTATGGTATGCGGTTTTTGCTCCATTGACATACGGCAAAAACAAATGGTCCGTGGCTGTTACTTTTCAAGAAAAAGATGTGCCGTACATTCGAAACCTTTCTAAGAAATATTTGATTGCCGCGCTGGTATGGCTTCTGGCGCTGGTTATTTTTAATGTTATCTATATAAAGACGAAAGCGAGATCGTATGACCTAGAACGCCGTGTGAGGCAGTTGGCGGATTCAGCGGCTGTCAACGACATTCTCAGGAACGTGAATTCGGAATTGAATGACGCTAAGAGAAAGCTTGAGATAAAGACGAAGGAATTTGAGGCAATACATCGCGAACGAGAAGCAATGATTGAAAAGTTGGAGGAACTGCAAAGACACCTCTTTGCAACTTTCCCTAGACCGACAAGAGAGCACAGGGAAATCATGAGAGAGTTAAGAAAAATAGTCAGGGTTTTAAGAAAGCCGGCCGAAGGACGTTTCTGGAAGCATGTGGATGATGAATAAATAAAACGAAAATTATTTATCGAGGAGAGACGTGTGGAGGAAAAGAGAGATATTGATAACGGCTCGAAGGGTGACGCGAAGAATGAGGTTTTTTATATTGCCGAACCGCTGAAAGAATACAAACTTGATTCAGACACGATTGTTAGTCTGCATAAGTTAGCGCGGGTATTTGAAAGAATGAACTTGTCTGAATATCTGGCGATGATGCAGAAGCCAAGCCGGATTGTTTTCAATAATTTTATTGCAGGTATCGCACGTGGTTTTGGGTTCAGTATAGGAATGAGTTTGCTTGTAGCGGTATTGTTGTTTGCGTTGAGCCACATGGTGGACATTCCACTTATCGGAAAATATATCGCTAAGATAGTGGAGATAGTTCAGGAAGAAATGAAGGTAAGAAAGTTCTGATTTTTAAGTAATAATCTTCATTTAACTGTAGTTTTCAGATTGATCTATTGATAATTAGATGATAAAATTAAGCAAAATCAAGGCCGGGGTGAAAGTATCCTATGGCTAAAAAAGTTGTGGTTCCGCCCAAAGAACGCCTTTTCACAATTGATGAAATGGCGAAAATCCTTCAGGTTGAGAAAAGGATACTGGTGGAATGGATTCAGTACCGCAGGATTCCTTACGTCATGGTGGACGGAAGATATGTGCGTTTCCGCATATCCGACATAGCGAAATGGGTGAGGGAGAAAAATAAGCCGGCGCAGAAGTTTCAACTGATGTAACGGTGTAGTGGAAAAGCAGGAGATTCTTTTTTTGACACTTCCCGAATAAATACATCAATTAAATGCTGGAAGAATTATAGGGGCGGATTTTATTAATGGACCAGAATTTGCCGAGAATTGATGAACCGCATGTAATACTATTGAGACTCGAAGGAAGTCTGCTGCGGCATGAGGATAAAGATATCGAGCTTTTGATAGAAGAGTTGTTGGATAAGAACTGCAGGAAGTTCATTATCGACTTCAGAAAAGTGGATTTTATAGACAGTGCCGGCATAGGATTGATTATCAAAATAGCGTCGATGATTGAGAAAAGATTCGGAACGTTGCAGTTGTGTAATCCGCAGAACAATGTAAGAAATGTTTTTAATATGCTTGGTATAGAAAGCAGGTTTAAGATTTTCGACGATCTTGGGAATGCGCTTCTTACCAATGGTCGGTTGATGCGACTTGAAATAATAACGGTCAGATACTAAAGCCACCGGGGGATAAAATGGCAACTGAATTGTTTTTTTTCAGGCACGGGGAGTCGCTCGATAATGTAGCGGGTGTGGCGTTCGATCAGATGGATGTAAACGAAGAGGGTTTTCTTGATAATCCTTTGTCCGATCTTGGAAAACAACAGGCGGCAGGCGCCGCGGAATGGCTTGTTTCAAAAGGTATCAAGCCTGACATCTTGTATTCGAGCGGTCTTGCCCGGTCAACAATGACCGCTGAGCCGATCGCTGAAAAATTCGGTCTCGAAATAAATGTGTTGCCTGAATTAAGAGAAGTGTTTGTCGATAAGGGCACGATGGGAAACCTAAAGCATGAGAACAATTTATCGCGAACTCTATACCAACTTCCGGGCGGTAAAGATGTGCGTGATTTTATTATGAATACCGGTGTGAGGATTGCCTTCAATACTTGGTCGATCGCGGGACTTCCGGGCTTTGAGTCCACATCGGATCTGAAAGCAAGAGCCGGTTACTGTCTTGATGTTCTTGCTGCAAGACCTGAAAAACGAGTAGCGGCGGTCGCCCATAATTTCTTTCTCGGTGCGCTGCTTCTTGAATTGATTGATCGCAATCCGATGAACTACTTCGCGGCAGCGCCGCATTTAGGCCTGATGGCGAATTGTTCGTGCACGTGTGTAGTAGCTCATCCACCTAGGTTCAGGTTAAGATACGCTGCTGTTAAAACCAGCGATATTACCTGAGTTTTTTAGCCGACAGTTAATCGCAATTGATATATAAATACTCTTGCATGGAATTGTACATTCATTGATTTCGCTATTTAACCTGTTTTATAATTATTGACGATGAAATATGTAAAAACATTTTTTGCATTGGTGTCAGTGTTTTTACTGATATTGTGTTCGGTTGTTTTTAAAATAAATATGGGGAAAGAAACTGAGAATTGGGAATCAAAAACAAGGGCAGATAATAGAGGACAGTTTCATGCCACGAGAGCGTCAACGCTGGGAATAATCGAATTTCTTGCTACTGGCGCGAAACCATTTTTTGCCGATCTGTATTGGATAAAAGCAACGACGCTGAAAGCCGATGAGATATTTGAAATAACAAAAAAGTATGCGATGCAGGGTAAAGAGGTCGGGACGGCTCTTTCGCTCGAGCTTGAAGTTCCAATGGATGCAACTGACAATCGCGATTTATATGATATTTTAAGCAATACCACATATCTTGATCCTACTTTTGAATATGCATATTTTTTCGGATCACAGCTACTTTCTTGGAACGGAGACACGACTCTGGCAACGGCTCTTCTCGAAAGAGGAATTCATTCGAACATTAGGTCAGGGATGCTCGCGTCGTCTCTTTCATTTATTTATTATTATTTTTACAAAGATTGGGATATGGGAGCATATTATGCGAAATTGTCATATCAGTATTCGGGGAAATATTCATCGACGCCAAAAGAGATAACAAATCTTTATGCTGCCGGCAGACATTACGATATGGCGATTAAGTTCATGTCGGATACGATGGAGAATACAAAGGACCCGGATGCAAAAGAGCAGATGGAGGAGCAATTAAAATATTTATTTGTTGAGAAATATATCGACTATCTTGAAGAAGGATGCCGCAGGTATAAACAAGCAACGGGAAGATTTCCGGCAACACTCTCGGATTTGGTGAAAACAAGAATTATAAATGCCGTGCCGGAAGACCCCTTCGGGGGAAAGTTCGTGATTGTTGCCAATGGGAAAGTGGAAAACAAACCTTACAGGAGAAACACGCATTATATAGAAATAAGGAACCGTGAAAATTCTTTATCGGAAGAAGAAGGGAAGCGTGTCGAATGAATGTATTGAGCATATCGAAATTGCGTAAGGAGTTTAAAACGGGGTTTACCGGCTCGAAACGCTTCACAGCGGTTAATGATGTTAATTTATCGATAGAGGCCGGCGAGATATATGGATTTCTTGGGCCTAACGGTGCTGGGAAAACCACGACTCTGAAAATTATAATGGGTTTTCTGAGACCGACATCGGGAGAAGTGAAAATATTCGGTGGAAATGCTGGAGATTGGAGGGTGAGGGAAAAGGTGGGATTCCTGCCTGAGAATCCAAACATTTATCCTTACCTCACCGGAAGGCAGGCGTTGTATTTCATAGGCAAATATTTTTCGATGTCTAACATCGCGATCAAGAAAAAGATCGATGAGCTGACGGAAGAACTCGGCATGGAAAGAGAATTGGATACACCGATAAGAAAGCACTCGCGTGGAATGGCGCAGCGTATTGGTCTCGCACAAGCTCTGATTAACGAACCGCAATTGATATTGCTCGACGAACCGATGAACGGGCTGGACCCTATCGGTAGGAAGATGTTTCGCGAAGTGATCCTGCGACAGAAAGAGGCGGGGAGAACGGTGTTTTTCAGTTCTCACATTTTGTCGGATATCGAGATGATATGCACAAGAATCGGTCTGCTTAACAAAGGAAGGATCGTTCTCGATAAATCCTTGAATGAGGTAATGAAAGAGGCGGAAGGAAGGGGCTTGGAAGAAATATTCATGGAAAAAGTGAGCGAGACGAAATGATAAAACGAACTTTCTGGATATCTGTAAATACAGTTTTTGAATTCTTAAAGGACAGGTCGGTCACTGGTTTCTTATTTGTTGGGATGCTTTTTATCATGGGCGGTTATGTTGTTGCCGATTTGTCGTTTGTCGAAAAGCAAAGGATGTATGTGGACACAGGGTTGGGCGCGATTTTTATTGTCAGCGTATTCATCACGCTTCTTGCGGGAACTAACGTGATTGATCGTGAAATCAGGGAGAAACAGGCGCTTTGCGCTTTGTCGAAACCGATATCGAGAACGTCTTGGATGACCGGCAAGCTTCTCGGCTTTATTTTTACGGTAGGTATCGTTATCTCTATTCTTACAACCTTTCTTTTCTTTTATGTAAAGCTCATGCTGGGAGTCTGGATTCCGATGCTGTTTGTCGGCGGTTTTTACATTTTTCTGGAAATGGTCGTTTTGAGCAGCTACATCATGATTTTCTCTATGATAACCACACAATATATGTCTCTTTTCTTTTCTTTGATGGTATTGATCATTGGTCACATGGTTGATGATTTGAAAATATACTGGTCTAGCGGGTCGGCTGCGGCGAAGTTCGTCAGCCACGCTCTGTTTTATATTCTTCCGAATTTGAAATTTTATCTCTCAAATCCGGTTGTAAACGGGAAGATACTTTCGGTATCGGATTTCACTTTTCAGCTCACTGTGAGCGCGCTGATATATTTAGCGATTTCGGCAATACTTTCCGGCCTTATTTTCAGCAGGAAGGAACTGGTTTAATCCTCCGGTTTTATTAAATGATCGAATGTGCCGTTTCCATCCACGTCAACGTAGATAGGATTTATTGCTGCGAAAGAACGCATTTGAGGATACACAGGAAAAAGCGAGGTATCGCCCTCAGCGACAACAACGTACCACGTATCTCTGTTCGGAGTTATGTTCAATGTTTCATTGAGTTTAATTGTTGAGGCATTTTTAAGATCGATGTATTTCTTGATTTCATCTCCGTTCGCATAAACCGTAACTCGGTCCAATTTAATCCATTTTGGAGCTTCGATTTTAATTTTCATTGTTATTTTTTTAGTGGATATCATGTCGCCGGGGCCGGCCTTGCCGTTGATATTAACGCGCATAAACGGGCCGCTGCTGACAACAACATGTTGAGACAAAATGCTGTTAATGAATTCAACCTGATTGAATTTTGCCATATCGGTGATGTTCGATTTAACATAGTTCTTAGGACATGCGATGCTGGAATCAAATGCTTCGTGCGAGTCGGAGTTGCCTAGTCCGGGCATTTTCCTGCCGCGGTTGAGAAAACTAAACCAATCGATCAATTGTTTTTTAGAATCTTCATATTCGTAGCTATTGAGTATTTCCATCGTGTCGAAATCGGACCTGTACAACGGGCTGGAGGCTTTACCGGTATCGGGGTTATATCCTACGAAATGAAAATACCCATAATATTTTGATCTCGGATGGTTTGCCTGAACAATGACGCGCTCGCCGGTATTCTCATTGCGAAAGTCTCTAATTATATCCTCAACTGTTACCCCGATTGATTCCGGAGAGCCGTTATTCCTTTTCGACCTATCGTACTTCAGTGGGAAACCGTTAAAGTGGCCTAACCTTTTTGTTGTGTTTTCGGTTCCGATTATTGAACTCAGACGATGGGTCAAGCCGAGTCTTTCTATGAACGGTTTAAAATCCGAAATGCGGTCGTGGTCTGAAGCCACGAATACTTTTAGTCCGTAAGCAAGGCAACCATACAACCTGTCTTCTATCGAAGCCTCTGCGTCATGGCTGAAAACTGAATGAGTGTGGAGGTCTGCAGGAATCCAACCGCTCGTATCGACAGCGCGGTCGAGAACAATTTTTACATTTTCCGTTTTGCCGGAGGTGAAGGCGATGGTTTTCTTAACATATTCATATTCGAGGCCGTGAGAAAAGTAAACATCGTATTTGCCCGGCCTTATCGGGAGCGTCTGTTTGCCGGATGCGGTTAGAAAAGTTTGATCAATAGGTTTCATTCCAAGGTGCGGGTCTTTACCATACATCACGGAATCCATGATGCTTGGCTTTACGGAAGATTTTATAAAACTGATCGCGGCGGGCAGGGCGTTACCTTTTCGATCGGTAATCACGAAATTCAAATACGCTGAATCGGGGATATGTAAATTCACATTTGTGGTTTTTGCTGCGGATACTTTAACGCTGACCGAGGGCCCGTCATCTTTAGTTCTTGATGTCAGCCTGAGTTGATAGTCGCCGGCAGGCATAAGGATATTGGATTTCCCTGAACCGTTGATAATGGACTGATTAAGAAGTTGTTTTCTGTCAGCGGAAAGTATTTGCAGAATTGAGGAAGCTGCGGCTTTCTTTGTGTTGCCTACGCTGCATGTACTAACAATTGTTCCTGTGTCCGCCGATTTCCTAAATTTAAGTATTTGATTGTTTACTGATGCGATGTCTTCATCTGTTGCGAAAAAATAACTTAAGGAACCTTCGGAGCCGGGTGCAGTTTTAATTCTTCCGAATTTGACGAATGTAAGCACATCGAGGCTTTTTACAAGTTTAATTTTGTCATCGAGCATAAACCAACCGTAAGAAATACCGGCATCGCCGCCGCCGAAAAGCGCATCCGTATCGATAGGTTCGCTCACAGTTCCTACATAACCCGAACCGGGAGAGAAAAGGTTGATCCTATCTCCAACCATGAATACGAGCCCGATGTTAACCGAAATGTTTTTTTCGGATTTGTTGGGTATAGCTAGCTTAGCCTCAAGTACGGGTGAATCAGCTTTTAAAATGTAATCGATATACAAATCGAGATTAAGCGATTTGCTGGATTTTGTGAGAATATCCTTTCTAACGGTAAACTCCGCGTCTTTTCCGTAAACGCGAACAATAGCTTCACCTTCGGATCCGTCTTTGATGATTTCAGCTTTATAAGGCTCAAAAAGGCGCGAATCGAGAATCGGGTCTTCTCCCTTGTAAAAAATCAGGAAGACATCTCCCATAAGATTTCGCCAGCGGAAGTTTTTTCCGTCCGGTCTTATAATTCCAGCGTCTTCAATTTCTCCGGAATAAAATGCATAACCGTCTGCTGGCCTGACTCCCGAAATAATGTAACCTGTATCGTTATTGAACAGTTTGAAATCGCCTGTCCGGCCATCTGATTTCGGTCCTCCGATCAGTTCTGATTCACTTTTCACGACAATTGCTTTTACAGCGCTTCTGGGGAGAAGACCGTCTTTATCAACAACGCTGCCGTCTGATAATACTGCAAATGCGTGAGAAGCTATCATGGAAATAAGGAATGCAAATAGGATTGTGCAAGCTTTTCTATTCATGGCCTCACCACAATAGTTCCAAATTTAATGACATCATATATGAATAAGTAGATAAAACCAATAAATATTAATCGTGTGATACTTGGGTAAGAACTTAAAAGTCAATCAAAAATGACTAAAGGCAGCTTATTTAAGGCCAAGAACCTTTTTGAAGACATTGACAGCTTTTTCTTCGTCGAAAGGTTTGGAAACAACGCTCTGTGCGCCGGCTTCGAGAGCTTCGAGGAGTTTGTCCTGAGCGCCGCCGAGCGAACTTACGACTATGATTTTTGCTGTTGGGTCGGAAGCTATGATCTGCTTGACCGCTTCCATTCCGCCGATTCCGGGCATGGATAAATCCATGGTTACTAAATCGGGTTTATACTTGTTGTAAAATTCTATCGCCTGCTCTCCGGTAACCGCATTATCGACAACTTCGCAACCTTCGATACCTTCGATTATTTCAGCAAGCAGATGGGCCGCAACTCTACTGTCATCCGCTATAAGGATTTTCTTTGTCTCGCCCATAGGTCCCTTCCTTCCCGAAGAATGGTTTGTTGGATTGTCAATCACACTTTCATCAAGATTGCAAGCTCGTAATTCCCAATCTGAGTGTATCCCGGTATTATAATCGCTTTTTCGCCTTTAGTAACCGGTAATGTTTTGTCAACTTTATCCACATGACTGATCGGAGGCTGGAAATCGAGTTTCTTGCCGAGTTCGATCATTTTCGATCTGATGTTGCCGCAAACGATGTTAACGAATTCCGATACCGTGTCTTTTATCAATTCCTCATCGTAAGGGAGATCATCTTTTTTGAAGGTCTTCTTCGCGATTTCGTGTCCGATGTTCCACGACACATTGATGAGATACCGTGCGCTGAGGTCGCCTCTGAAATCGAGATATGTGATGCAGCCAAGATTTTCGATCTGCTCGGATTCGATCTTAAGCTGTCCCGATTTGGAGATCATATCTCCCACGCGCCTGAGAAGTTTTTCAGTGAGGTCCACGGAAACTTCGACGAGTTCCTTGTTGGGAATATCTTCCTGAATCATTACTTCGATCGGCGGTATGGCCTGCTGTTCGGATTTGAAATCATGAAGATGCTGATCGACCTGTTCGTTTGTAAGATGGCCGCAAGCGATGATTGCTTCGCCCAGATAAATATGGTTGTTTTTCTGGATGGTAACAATCTCTTCGAGCTGTTGAGGCGTGAGGAACCCCATGCTGACTGCGAGGTCGCCGAACCTCATGTCGGTGCGTTTCTGTTCATTGTGGATTTTGGCGACTTGTTTCTCTGATAGAAACTGGTATTGCACTGCAATTTCGCCGAGTTTGAGGATTTTCGATTTTTGAAAATTTATCGCGTCAATTAACTGATCTTTGTTTAGAATCTCCTTTTCCAGTAGGTACTGGCCGAAAAATTTCGGGATCATAGATGACATGCTTGCGGCTCCTTTTCGCCAAAATCGCCAATTGAAGCGTAATTCCCATTAACTGGCCATAATAATATTATTGGATTTGGAATTTATGTCAATACTGAACATTGTTAGAAGAAAAATCGCCGGATTATGGTGTTTTTTAACAGATTTGTTATAGTTGTTTGACACGTATTGAAGTCAATTATAAAATGACTGCAAACTTATGAATGTTGTGAATCTATATCATATTTTACTCGCAGTGGAAGCGGTTCTTTTAATTGTTGTATTTTTGCTTTCCACCGCTCACTTGTCGAGACTGAAGAGAAGAAGATTTTTATATGTCGCGGCCGGCGCTCTTCTGCTGCTCGTGTTTTCGCTTCCGGATGCCGCGGGATATTTCATATCTTTACCCCAAAATATTAAAGAGTTCGCGCGTATCGCGGTTACGTTGGGCATATTCCTTTGGATGCTCGTTTCGACTCACGCCGACAGGAGGATGGGGACGAGGCTGGCAATCCTTGTTTTCATTGTTACTTTTATTGTTATCTGTGTCTATATAATGGCGGGCAGACTTGCCAATCCGGGACGTTTTTCGTATCTGTCAACTTTGAATTATTTTGATATGTGCCTCGTTGTTTATGCTTTGATTTATATGGCGGCGGCAAGAAGAGCAGGAAATCATTTTTTCTTTCAGGCATTTATTTTTTACGGGATCGGACAGGCTTTATCTATCTATTCCGTGCTGATGAGGAATGGAATCTGCATATCAGGCGAGTTGCAGCCGCTGACTGTCGATCTCATTTCTTCGACGGCAAGAATATTCGGTTTGATTTCAATATTGCTATATACGGATGCCGCAGCATCGGCGACATTGAAAATAGAGGTAATTAAGAGGGAATTAAAGGCAGGCATTTCGACTGCCGTCTCCGAAGCGATGGCTAAGATTCGAGCTTCAGATGGAGACGAAGCCAACAGGGCGAAAATGATGTCGTCCGGGTTGTCCGCGATTGCGGAAGCGTTGCGAGTGAATCTCGGATGCACGATGATTTTTTACGGAGTCAGGATAGACAAGTCCGAAGATTTTTCGTTCACGGATTTGCTCGGAACCGAGTCTTACGGACAGATGCTGAAGTCGATGAAGCTTCCGGATATGGCAATTGCCGCGTTGCAGGACAAGAAGCGTCCTACACTGGTTCTTGATGCCGTGTCCGATCCGATGATTCGCGATCCGTATTTCGAATTGATCGGAATGAAATCGTTTGTGATAATTCCGGTGTTCAGTGAAGAAAAACTGATCGGGATTATGCTGATAGGAGCGGGCGAGGCCGGAGCTCCGTTTTCGTATGATCTTTCGGTGCTACCGCTTCTTGCATCTAACATTTCTCTTCTCGTCTCTTTCATTGAACTAAGGAGAGATGCCGTTGCGGCGCCGGAGACTGATGCGGTTTCATTACTGCGTAACTTTTCTTCGTTTCAAAAACTTCTGTCGGATTCGATCGATGATGCGGACAGAAACGGTTCGCAAATGGTACTAATATTTTTCGACGTCGATCATTTTTCGAATGTTAATGAGAAGCTCGGTTTTGAGCGCGGCGATCAGTTGCTGAGAGATTTAGGAGTAATATTGTCGGAGTATGCAGCGCCCGGATATACGGGGCGTGTAGGAGCGGACGAGTTTGCGCAGATTCTGCCCGGCGCCGGAGAAGATGCGAGAGCGAAGCTCGAAGAGGAATTGCCTCAGATAACGTCTCGCATCAAGCAGATGTATTCAGATGCGAACATTACAATATCAGTTGCTTTTTCGATATATCCTTTTGACTTCTTCGAAAAAACCGGTGTTTTCAGCAAAATGAGGGAAATGCTTGCAGCGGGCAGAACCGCTACCAGCCGTATCGTAAGAGTGAAAGTCGGATGATATGAAGATTCAACGTATTTGATATCAGATTAAATCAGAAAAAAAGTGAGGGTGAAATTGAAAATTGCCTATTTCGATTGTTTTTCGGGTGTAAGCGGCGATATGTTGCTTGCATCGTTGTTTGATGCCGGGCTGAATATCGAATTATGGAAAGATGAGATGGGAAAGTTGTTCCTGTGTGAAGAGCCCGAATACATAGTTGAAAAAGTTACGCGTGGCGGGATCTCGGCTACATCGTTTGAAGTTGTCGAAAAAGAGAAAACTCATTTGGAAAGAAAACTTTCAGATATATTGAGCGTACTTGAAAAAAGCGGACTCGACGATCAAACAAAGGAAAGAGCATCTAACATTTTCAGGCGTCTTGCGTCTTGCGAGGCGGAAATTCACAGAACTGATATAAGTGAAGTTCATTTTCATGAATTAAGCGGACTGGATACTATTGTGGATGTGGTTGGATGCCTGACGGCAATAAAGCTGCTCGGTGTTGAACATGTGATAGCTTCCCCAATTAATGTAGGGTCGGGATTTGTTGAATGCGCGCATGGCGTTTTGCCTGTCCCTGCGCCTGCGACCGCTAAATTACTGACAGGTTATCCGGTTTACAGCAGGTTTGAGGGAGAACTGACGACGCCGACTGGTGCGCTGCTTATAACGGAAATAGCCTCGTCTTTTGGTGAAATGCCGCAGATGGTAATAGATAGCATAGGCTGCGGTGGAGGAAGAGAGCTTGAAGGTCATCCGAATGTATTACGGGTTTTCATCGGGCAGGCAGTCGAACAGGCCGGGGCTGACTCAAACGATGTTGTCTATCACATATCGACTAATATAGATGATATGGATCCGAGAGTGATTGGTTGGCTTCTTGAAAAAGAAATGGAAGAGGGTGCTCTGGACGTTTATATCGAACCGGTTTATATGAAGAAAAACCGTCCGGGTAACGTCATCAACGTGATATGCAATTCTGATTTCGTGGAGAGAGCGATCGAACTTATTCTTACCGAAACAACGACGCTCGGGGTGAGAATTGTCCCCGTACAGCGGTTTTGTCTTGAGCGGCGTTTTGAAAAGGTCGCGACTGAATATGGCGAGGTGAACGTTAAGCTGGTAGTATCAGGAGGGAAGGTGATGAGGGCAAATCCGGAGTACGAGGATTGCGCCAGAATTGCTCGCGAAAGCGGCGTGCCTATAATAAAAATAATAGAAGAGTCGAAGAAAATAGCCGACGCGATTTTTGTGAATAATTTGGAGAATAAATAACGAGAGGCTGATAAAGTGAAACTCGGTACTTTTGACGTAATAGCATTAATAGTGATTTTAATTCCGGCGATTAAGTCGCTGATTAAAGGATTCCTGAAAGAAATATTCGAGACTGTAGGATTGGTGGGCGGACTTATTTTAGGAAGGTTGTTATGTGTGCCTGTCGGTTCGCTATTCAAGGCATGGATCACGAATGAATGGGCGATTAAAGCTGTCGGGTTCGTGGTTGTGTATCTGATTGTCTTTCTCGCCTGTTTCATAATCCAGTTCGTTGCAAAAAAAGCAGTCAACAAAGTGAATCTGTCGGCGGCGGACAGAATCGGCGGTTTTTTGGTCGGGGCAATAAAAGGCATGTTGCTGATCGGAGTATTCGTGCTTTTGGTGAACGGACTTACCGGCTCCATCGATAAGTCGTTTCTTAAAGATACGTATTTAGCGAGACCGATACTCGGATTTATGAAAATAGTAACCGGAATTGTTATCCCCACGCTGAAATCCAAAGTTATGATATTGATGGATTTCGTTTAATTGTGAGCAAAAACAATCTTAAACCTACGTCGAAAGAACTGTTCGTCAACGGAGCGATAATGGCTCCCATGTCGGATGTGAATCAACCTGCGTTTTGCAGAGTTCTGAAAGACCTCGGATGCAAAATTATTTATACCGGCTTGTTAACTAGCCATGGTTTAGTACATGGAAATAAGAACACGTTCGAAATAATTAAATTGCTGCCTGATGGGGTGACGATGGTCGGACAGATATTCGGCGCCGAGCCGGAGATAATGAGAGATGCGGCGCTGATTCTGGAGCAATCATGCAAGTTTTCGGCGATTGATATCAATATGGGTTGTCCTGTCCCAAAAGTTGTTAAAGGAAACGCCGGCGTGGGTTTAATGAGAGACCCGGAGTTGGCGGGGCGTATTGTTAAGTTGGTATCTGAAGCTGTGAAACTGCCCGTAACAGTGAAAATGAGATCGGGATGGAGTTCTGAAGAAATCAATTGTCTGGAATTGGCTGCAATATGCGTTGATTCCGGCGCGGCGGCGGTTTCACTACATCCAAGAACGAAGGTTCAGGCATATCATGGAAAAGCCGACTGGGAATTGGTCGCGCGAATGAAGGAAAAGATTTCCGTCCCGGTGATTGGTTCCGGTGATATATGCAGTCCGCAGGAAGCGATATCAAAAATGAAGAAGTATGGATGCGATTCGGTAATGATCGGGCGGGCCACGCGGACTGATCCGACAATTCTCGGCAGAACTTCTGTTTTGATGCAAGAAGGCGTTGAGGTGAAGCCGCCCAGACGGGAAGAATTGCTCGACATTGCTATAAAACATTTCAGATATCATATTGATATTGAGGGGCCTGATAGAGGCGTAAGGTCTCTTAGAAGTCACCTTGCATATTATATAAAAGGTATGCCGGGCGCGGCGGATATCAGAAACAGGATTGTTCATGAGTCAAATTCTGAGATGATGATTGATATGCTTGAGGCATACGCGGATTTCGTAAAAAATAATGAGAAATGACTCGAATGCGACGATAGTTGAATAGCAGAGGGAGGGAATCGATGGTTCCTATAATATCGTTTGCAGGTAAATCGAACACCGGCAAAACATCATTGATAGAAAAACTGTTAGTTGAATTGAAGAACAGAGGTGTTAGAGCGTCCGTTCTTAAATGCACAAAACATCACTTTGAAGTCGATATGGAGGAAAAAGATACGTGGCGTCATTCACAGGCAGGTGCAATGGAGGTTGGCATTCTGACACCTGATAAGGCAGCGGTTTTTATAAATGAAACACCTGAGAGTATTGAAGAGTTTGTATTCAATTATTTCACGGGTTCGGACTTGATAATTGTTGAAGGAGGAAAGGAATCTAACATTCCAAAATTCTGGCTGCTTGAGTCCAAGGAAGACATTCCTGATTGCCCGGACGAATTACTGCTTGGTACAGTTGGCGATTTCGAGTATTTTGGAAAAAGCCAGCACTTCAGGAGAGACGACATAGAGAAAATCGCGAATAAAATTCAGGAAGAATTCTTTGAATATGAGTCGCGGGGCGGGGCCAAGGTATGGATTGACGGAAAACCGCTTTTAATGAAGCCGTTTATTCAAAGCTTTGTCAGGAAAACGATCCTTGGAATGCTGTCATCACTTAAAGGAGCAAAAAAGGGAAATCTGATACAAATTAAGATTGGCCGATCAATAAATGATGACGAATGACAGATAGTGAATAAATATAAGGAAATAGTAAAAAAATCATATAATATTGACATAATGGCGTGTGATGATTAAAAACGATGTGAAACTTTGTAACTGTTGAAGAAACAAGGTTAAAACGGCGGGCAGGGAGCGGAAAGCCGGCCTATTAAAGAGAGGAGCAGAGTAAAATGCCGCACAAAATCACCGATGACTGTGTTGCTTGTGGAGCGTGTGAAGCGGAATGCCCGGTAGAGGCGATTAAAGAAGGCGATTCCAAATATTCGATCGATGCTTCACTGTGCACCGACTGTGGAAGCTGCGTCGAAGTTTGCCCCAATGACGCTATCGTAGAAGGATAATTATTAACAGGTAGAGACAAAAAAAGAGGCTTTCATTCGAAAGCCTCTTTTTGTTGTTTTTCACTCGATTCAGCTAAAGTTTTCATTTCATTGAATTTGAGATGGTGATTGTTTTCTTCTTGCCTTTAAGTATCCCCGAAACAAGAAAGATTATAGTTCCGATTAGCACTATAGTTGCTCCCGAAGCGATATTTAGGTAATAGCTCAGGAACAATCCGGACATAACATTTATCAATGAAAAAATGACTGATGCGATCAATACAGCTCTATAGTTTTTGAACCATAACTGTGCGGTGGCGGCAGGAAGAATCAAAAGAGCGGACACAAGAATAATTCCAATGACCTTCATGGCCATAACGACGGTTACCGCGATGAGAAGGAGAAGAAAGTTATAAAGAAAATCCATTGGGAGTTTCAGTGTCCGGCCGAACTCTTCATCGAAGCACAGTATAAGAAATTCCTTGAAGAATACTACTATCGAAACGATCACGACAATTGCCATGAAAGCGATGCCGATTATGTCTCCTTTTGTAACAGCGAGTATGTTGCCGAATAAATAACCAAATAGATCGACTGTATAACTTTTTTTCAAGCCGATAAGAATAATACCGATTGCCATAGCCGCGGCATACATAACGCCGATTGCCGTGTCTTCGGATACGCGTTTTATTTTGCTGACGCGTGCAATTCCAATCGCCGCGCCGGCCGAGAACAGTACCGAGACCCATACCGGATTAATGCCAAGGAATGAACCAAGCGCCATTCCGCCGAAAGCCGCATGCGTGATTCCGACCCCTATGAAGCCGAGGCTTCTGTTGACGACGTAAAATGATATTATCGGGCAGACGATGCTTATAAGTACACCGACGAAGATTGCCCTCTGCATGAATGTATATTGAAATATTTCCATATCAGTGATGATGGCCGGAATGGTCCGGTTCTCCGTCTTGCCTCAGCACCATGCGATGAGGATATTTGCCGTGCAGAAAAATTTCCTTTTCTGATCCAAGATAATCGTCCGCGATAGGACAGGTGAGATGATCTGGTTTATCGTGAACATTAACGTTTATATTCACACATGCAACCTGATTGCATATTTTCGGCACAACAGCCATGTCGTGTGTTACGAGCAGTATCGTGAGTTTAAGTTCATCTCTGATTATTCCGATAGCGTTATATAAAAGGTCTTGAGAGTTTGAATCCATATTTGCAGCCGGTTCGTCTAGTAGAAGCAATTCCGGATTTGACACTATCGCTCTGGCGATAAAAACGCGCTGTTGCTGCCCGCCGCTCAATTCGGCAATATGCCTATTCATGAGAGCTTCGATCCCCATACGACGTGCTGCGTCCATAGCCGCATCTTTGTGCTTATGAGTTACTTTTTTAATCAAACCAATATCGCCGTACAATCCCATGACAATAACGTCAGATACTTTAATCGGAAAATTCCAATTAACGGATGCGTGCTGGGGCATGTAGCCGATTCTTTTTCCGTTGCGGCTTCCTTTGAGATTGAACGTGATTTTTCCGCTGTCGGGTTTAATCAGATCGGCAACAAGTTTAAGAAAAGTCGTTTTACCTCCTCCATTCGGTCCTACAATCCCGAAAACCTGCCCGCGCTCTATATGTAAGGAGACATCTGAAAGCGCAGTTTTGTCACCGTATCTGTATGATACATTTTCGAATGTTATAATCGGGTCGTTCATGAATTGAATTTTAACTCTCCTGTATTACTGTAATGCTTTTCTCATTACTTCAACATTTGTTTTAATCAGATTAATGTAATTATTGCGATCGCTGGATTCAGGACTTCCGATTGGATCCAGAACTAAGACTTTTATATTTGCTTCCGAAGCAAGAATTTCAACCGTCTTGGGGTTGAATTGAGGCTCTGAAAAAATTGCATTAAGATTATGTGATTTAATCTGTTTGATCAGACTGGAGAGTTTTTCAGGTGTTATCTCTTTTCCGGGTGATTCTTCGATTGCCGCTATCTGTTTAAGGCCATAGTCTTTCGCAAGATATCCCCATGCCGGATGAAAAGCTATAAATTCCTTATGTGAAAATAATTGCGTTTCACTCATGACCCATCTATCGAGTTCATTAAGCGAATTCACGTACGTTTTACATCTGTTGATAAAGTAATCTTTTTTCGATGGCTTTGCTTCAACGAGTGCGTCGCGTGTAACTTCGGCGATGATAATTGCATTTTTTGGGCTGAGCCAGATGTGAGGGTCGTACATCCCGTGATGATGTTCGGATTCTTCATGATCGGAAATGTGTTCTTCTTGCTCTTTTAGTGGCGCTATGTGATCGGCATAAACGATTTTAATCAGTCTGTCATTCTGAACATTTCCCAGCATTTTGTCCGACCAGAACTCGAGCCCGAGTCCAACAACTGCAAATATGTCTGCTTTGCTGACCGCTATCATGTCTTTCGGTAAAGGCTCGTAAGTGTGTGGAGACTGTCCGGGTTGTACGAGTTGTTTTACATCAACTTCATTGCCGCCGACGTTTTTTATAATATCAGCAATTGGAAATATGGATGTGACTATTTGCAATTTGTCATTTTTTTCGGGTGCAACTTTACCGGAGCAGCCCGAAAATGTAAAACACAATAAAAAGAATAAAAGAATCCCAAGAAAATGGTGCTTACGAATATTGAATGTCATTGAGGCCTCTTTGTTTCTGTTCGACCTAAACAAAATAACTCGACATCATTCATAAATCATTCTATATATATAGTATATTGACACTAATTTGATAATAGGGTGAGAGAAATTATGGGCTCGACAAAGAACAAAAATATTGCTTCGAAGTTCGGTTTGATATTGACTTTTCTATTATTGGCAAGTTCCGCAAAAGCAGAAGTCGAAGCGGTGTACTTATCTCCTCATTTTCACTACGATCCGATTTTTGTTGAAGACCAGAATACCTATACGGATATCGGAATCGACAGATGCAGACGATATCTGAAATGCATAAAAGAGGACCCCGGGTGCGCGGCTGTGTTTTCCGAGATTGATTACCTGAAGCCGTTTTATGATACTTTTCCGGAGGAAAGAGAAGACGTACGAAAATTTATCGCGGAGAACAGACTTGAACTTGGAGGTTCTTATAACGAGCCGAATGAGATGAGTGTCGGCGGAGAAGGGCTTATAAGAAACATTCTCTATGGCAGAGCTTATCACGAAAAGGTCCTTGGAGATAAGCATGATCTCGTCTATATGCCGTTTGACGTGTTTGGCCATACGATTCAGCTTTCACAGATACTTAAGAAGTCTCGATATATCGGAATTATATGGAGGAAAGGGAATCCGGCGATTCCATCCACCGGCGGGACGACAGTACCCGGATTGCCTCAGGATTTTATAGGGTTGTCGCCGGACGGCTCGACGCTTCATCACAGGCGGGAGCATTACAAGTCGTATTATGCGGGAAGCGAGAGCGACTTGCTGGGTAAAGTTAATAAGCGGATTAAATACCAGAATACGCTTGGACTTCCGTACGATTTCGGATTGCTTTCAAGAGATGACTTTTCGTATCCTGAGCCGTGGATAATAGGGAAAACGGAAACACTCAAGCAAAATAAGCCGCCAATATACATTTCCGGCCCGTCGGCGTATTTCTACGCGATGGACAAAAAATTGAAGGAGAATAAGGCTTGGATGCCGGTGGTGTCGCGCGATTTCTCTTTGTATCACACAGGGACGGCGCTGACCAGAGTCGATTTGAAAATTGGGTATCGATTAACGGAGAATATGTTGCTGGACTCAGAAAAGTTCAGTGTATTCGCGTCGATGTTCGGTGCCCGATATCCGTTTGCTGATCTTGATCTTGCATGGCGGCAACTGTTATTCAACCAGCATCATGACGGAATAACAGGCACGTGCTGCGATAAATGTTTTTTTGATATGATGGCCGGATACAAGGAATCGTACGCGCTTGCTTCGTCAGCGATGTATGATGCGGCTGTTTCGATAGCTTCCTCTGTAAAAACACCAGATTTTGTAACAAAAAAGAATTATATTCCCATCGTGGTTTTTAATCCTATCGGTTGGAAAAGAACAGATGTGGTTAAGATTGATTTAAGCTCGATGCTCAATGAAGTCGTTAAAGCCGACATCTCTATATTCGATGCAAATGAGAAAGATGTAGCAGCAAGTATTGCGACTGACTCATCAGGTAAGCCTGTTCAGGCGACGTTTGTCGCAATAGATGTGCCGTCAATTGGATACAAAACATACTATTTAGCTGTAACCGATAGCAAGGCCGGAAACACGGAGAAAATGAAGGAGACGACAGGAAAATACGAAATTGAGAACGAGTTTTATTCAGTAACGGTGGACCCAGCAAGAGGCGGAAGCATCGTCGAATTGTTAGACAAAAAAACGGGAAGAAAAGTAATTGACGACAAGACGAAATACACAGGAAATGAATTGATTGTTCTGAAGGAGGATAAGGGCGGCGAATATCCGGCGTGGGAACTTACTACAACGAGGACGGCGGCAAAGTCGGCGGATTACGAGGCGGAGGTTGTGGTTGAGAAGAAAGCGCCTGTGAGCCGGCTTATTGTAAAAGGCGACATTCCCGAATTAGGAAAATATCAGCAAGAGATAGTCCTTACCGAAGGAGTGAAAAGGATTGATTTTATTACCAAGATACTGTCGCCCGCGGTGTCCGAAGATCCCTCAGACAGGAATTTCTGGGTCGTAAGATTTCCTGTGAAGATGAATGGAACAGGACCGATTGTCGAAGATCGTTTTTTTGCGGCATCGAGACGTGAAAGTTTAATGCCTCTGAATTACAGAACCGATCTCGATCAGATGCTTACGCAAAGTGCTCCCTATTCGGCATTGAATTGGGTTGAAGAGGGCACAGCCGTGCGCCTTGATGTAAACGATGAGTCTGGAAAGACGGTGAAAGGGATCGCTATCGGCTTGTGCGAAATAGTTCATACGCGAAGCGCCGATTCGATTGCGGCGGCTTACGAATTGGAGAAAGCACTGATTACTAGAGGCGTAACTTGCACGCCCAGCTTTGCCGATGAGGACAGGAATAAGGATTTGTTGAATAGGAATTTCAGATTCGTTTTGGATATCAACGGAGACAACGATTTCGTAAAAGCCGCAATCGGCAACGATGGCGTCGAAAAGAGTTTTAAAGAAAAGGTTTCCAAGGACGGCACAGCCGAGTTGATGGTACGCGCGAAGGCGAACGACGTAATTATCAGAAAGGTGGACACATTGATTATTGGCGGCTCGGATGCCGGCCAATTGAAGAAGAGAATAGCGGATATCGCAGAAGTAGTTAGGGACAAAGCGCGACTGACTATTGACGAGAATGCCGATAAGACGGGAATCAAAGGAAATCCTCCGGATGATTATGGAATAGCCTTGATTAACAGGGGCAATCTGCTTCATAGTTTCGATTCGAACGGGACGGTTGTAATGGGATTGTTTCATTCAGTGCAATGGGCAAGAACATTGGCCGGATTTCCTTATTCGATGACGGAGGATAAGAATCACATTTATTCATATTCGTTATATCCGCATGGAAACGATTGGCGCGAGGCGAAAACATACAGAGTCGGTATGGAAGTGAACAATCCGCTGATTGCTGTAATCAAAAAGGGAAACAATGAAAGCTTTTTGCCGATCGTAAACAGTTTTATTGATGTGGATTCGAACGGGATTGTTATCTCGGCAATAAAAGCGGCGGGCAATCCATACGCATCAATGAATACAAACGGTGGGGATGGAATCACGGAAGGGGTGATTTTGAGATTTTATGAGGCTGAGGGAAAACCTGAAACTTTCAAAGCCAAGTTATATGGTAAAGTCAAATCGGTTCGTAATGTCAATTTGATTGAGGAACCAGATGGAAGAAACGAAGTGAAGCTTGTTGATGGTAATACACTAGAGATGAATGTGGGGCCCAACTCAATTGAAACACTGCTAATCGAGTATGAGACTGATGAACATTACGTGAAGCAGAAAAATAACGAAGTGGTGACGGAAGAACCGGAGTCTTCGTATTGGAAACTGAATGCCGGTGCAGCGTATGAGATGAATTCACCGGTATCGATAACGATTGGTTATCCGCCTGAAAAAATAGCGCCGGTGACGGGGATGAAGAGTTTCGACATTCAGAAGAAGAAAAAGGATGTTAAAAAAGGTAAGAATAAGCTTCGCTTAGTAGTGTCTAATAATTCAATGGTTTCAAAATTGAAAGGGAATGTGACAATCAACGCTCCGGGAAATGTAGTTCTGGATAGGAGCGAATTGCAAGTTGAGTTGGACCCGGGGCAAGGGGAAGTATATGAATTGACTGCTGAAGCGGAGCAGGCGCCGAAAGGATATATCGAGGCGGTGATGAAAACCAAAGAAGGCGTGTACAGAGCCTCGATGCCAGTTGGCAAACACGAAGATTTGGACGTGACTGCATCAGTTCAAAAAAATGAAGAAAAAAGTGGGAAAATAAGTGTGAAACTGCATAACAATCAGGAAGGTAAAATCGAGGGAATGATAATTCCGGTAGGTCCCGCGGAGTCATTTTTTGAAAGTAATTTAGGCTTGTATTCGACAAATTCGGATTTTAAGGAAATAGAAACAGGGAAGCCGGTTAAATATTCATTGGAAACAGGAAAAGATTTCACTGTGGATATTTCTTACGATGGGAATTTCTCGCCATTGTCTTTGAATTCATGGATAATGTTGAAAATAACATACAACGACGCTGTAAAATATCTGCCGGTAAAAATCGAAGGATAGTCACCTGACTATATCGAGTACAATGCCGCGTTCTGAAATTAATTCATTAATTATTACATTGAGATCGTATTCCGTGATTTGATCGAATTTTATAGGCTTTGTTTGCTTAATCAGCTCACCGGTTTCCTTATGAATGAGTTGGACTCTGAATTCATTTATCTGCGCCCACAAGCGGATTGTATAAGGGGAGTGCCTCAATGCTTGATGCTGGTTAAATCGATTCAACGCTTCGATAATGACTCGCCAAAGCTCGGGATCCGGTCTTTTAATGTCTGAATATTGGTATTTTGGCCTGTCGCCTTTTTTATCTTTAGCGTCGGGTTGATTGACTACTCTTCTGTCAGAAATACGATCAGTCGGTCTGACATCGTTTTTGACATCAGGAGTGTAGTTCGAAATCGAGCCGATTGTTTTATTAAACTGATCCGACATATCGTTTGTTCATATTAATTATAACAGTTATTTGCCAATGGTTTTGATATTGCTCAATTTTATTTCCGACATAATCATTGCCGCGAAAATCAAAAATGCGCCCGATACGGCTTTTCCGGATAAGCTTTCGCCAAGATATAAGTAAGCGACAACAGCGGCGAAAACCGGTTCAAAAGAATAAATAATTACTGCTTTTATTTCGCTTACATTTCTTTGAAGATGAGACTGAACTATATAAATGTAGGCTGTTGCAAATATCGCGCAGAACAGAATTGCTCTGACGACAACCCAGTCGAGGGAAATTGTCAGACCGCCGTTGATTATGAAGCCGGATAGCAATGAAAATACGGAGACGATGAACAGTTGTATTATTGTGAACAATGAGGCGTCCACATCATCGGGTAGCCTTCCGACCAAAACAATCTGAAGACCGAATCCGATTGCGCAAAGAAATGCGAGCAGGTCGCCAAAATTGAGTCTTATCGGAAAGTTCAATGTCATCAGAACCAAACCGGCAAGAGCAGCGAAAACCGAAATTAATTGGATAACTGTCGGAAGTTTTCTGTCGATTATTGTGACATACACCGGAACGAGGACAACGCACAGGCCGGTGATGAAAGCGGAGTTTGAAGCGGATGTGTATTTCAATGAAAAAGTCTGAAGTAAGAAGGAAACCGCAAGTATGATTCCGGAAATAATCGAAAATACGATCGTCTTCTTGTTAATCTTTTTGAAGTTTTTAGTAAAGAAAAGCCCTATGATTATGCTTGCGATGGCGAATCTTATTCCCACAAATGAGAAAGGGTCAACGATTGTTACCGCTTCTTTTACAATTACAAATGTGCATCCCCAAAAGAAAACGCCGATGAGCAGAAGCAATGATGCTATAAAAGAACTACTTTTCTTCATCCGTATAAGTATAGCAATTTAAAGGAATGATTGTGATATAATTTTTGCAATTACGGAGGGTATCGCTATGAGTTCAAGAAGACTGACCGGCGAAGAGATAAAAATGTTGGAAAGAGTATTCGGCGATGAAATAGATTACAAAAAGATAAAAATAAACGAGGACCATTGGACATCGCAGATAGAAGGAGTCGGCGCTTTTGTATTCGGAAACAATATTCAATTAAGCGGAAAATACAAAAATGACAGAAGGATTTTGATACATGAAACCGCGCATGTATGGCAGTTCCAGAAAACGATGGGTTGGGAATATTTCTTCAGCGCACTTTTCGATCATATACTGGCAAGAATCGACGGTCATGATCCATATGATTACTTGAAAGTGCTTGGAAAGAAAGCATGGGAAAAGTGGGGCGTTGAACAGCAAGCGCAATGGATCGGAGACAATGAGAAACTCCCGCCTTTCGAGATCAGATTCCCGAAAGTAAAAAAAGCATGAAATCAGTTATCAGTGCTGCGACTCGCAATGTCGGATATAATCTCAGCCGATCTCTGTACGAAAACCGAACATTTAGTCTGGAAAACGCCCGCCTCTTTCGCTGCGGTGTGACCTTCGTGTGTGCTTATGTCAAAGCCCAATAAATCCGTACATTCAATTGTTCCGAATTCTTCAGAAAATCTCTTTTCCAATTCCGACACTTTCGAATAGATTTTCTCGCGGTCTTCATCTGGCTTATCTCTACCGGAAAGAAGGCCTAATGCTATGACTGCGCCCGAAAAAGCGCCGCAAATATGATCTGTGCGGCTTATTCCGCCTCCGAACCCGCTCGCCATTCGCGGGGCCATTTTGCATTTGATATCAAAGGTTTCCATGAAGGCGAGCAGAACACTTTCCGCACAGTTGTAACCGGACTTGAAGTGGTTTAATGCAATATCAGCTATTTTCTGTTCCATGACAGCCTCGCTTCATAATTAAAAATCATCACAATCTATACAAACGTCAAAATATAAGTTGTCAAAATGCAACCTTAATTGACTTTATCTCATAATGAGAGATTGGAATTTCAAGTTTGATGTCCTTTGGTGTATCCAATTTAGCAATTTCGCGTTCTACAAGGTTGGTTTCTATGACTTTCTTTGGTTGCGCCGGCAGATTGATTGTCGCTTTCGTATCGATCCCCGAAGTTTCAACCAGTCTGATGATGAATCCGTTTCCGTCCTCCGCTTGCTTAATAGTAGAGATGACAACATTATGCGGGGCAGCAGAGAAGAAAGAGCGGCTCTTTCCCAATTTACCGGAATGGGTGTCTGCTCTGACTGCTATGATCGGATCGTTGTATTCTGCGCCTCGAAGGGGAGCGTCAGCACCGGGCCAGTCGCCGACATGCGGATAGAGCGCGTATGGAATGCTGTGGAACCCGTCATCGGCGACAGGGTCGGGTCCGGTCGGAGCGCGCAGCATTGTCATTCTGAGTACGTTATCCTTCACGTCATATCCGTATTTACTGAAACTCAACAGTGTCACACCGTATGATTTATCAGTATTTGTGTAATCGACCCATTTATGGCCGCTCATTTCCCATTTCGCTTTTTCCGCGGGTGTTTTCGGTTTTGCTACTCGATTGATTGTTGCGTATGGGATTTCAAACGTGGCATATTCGCTGTCCAAGTTAAGATTGAAAGCGGATTTTAGGAAAATATTTCTGTCATGCCATTCGGCATCGAGCCGTCCGTAGATAATCGGTGAACCGGCTACGAGCGAATAATAAGATTTGAAATCATCTTTTTCGACAAACTTGCGGTGCGCCATGATTGTTATGCGCACTGGACCGTTTTCAACGATTTTAACTTCGTCGGCATCCGGCATAACCATTGCGCCGCCATCCGCGGGGAACCGTGGGTCCCATGCATCGGCTGATTTGCTCTCCTGATACGCCTGAAGCTGGAAGCCGGCTTTGCCGGTCTCAAAAATCTCGCGGTTGTTCTTCTTATCGAATATACTGCTGACCCATCCTGTTTTTGGATCGACTTTAACTTTGAAGTAATCGTTTTCAATCATGTTTGAATCGCCGGTCAGTAGTCCAGCCTTAGCGGTTGAGTTCCTGCCTTCGACAAGTCGGTATATTGAGTAGCCCATTGCGGGAATGTTTTTCGCGAAGAATGCAGCAGAAACAGAACCATCGGTGTTTGCGACGATTTGAACCGGAATTTCGGCGCCTGTTTCGTCGAAAACCGAAACCGCAGTGGTTCCGGCTGCGAGCGGAGTTTCTACAACACCGTCACGATTCCACGAGAGACCGTTGAAAAGAACAAGCGGAATACCCTGACCTGACGTATCGGCGTCTTTCATGATCGAGGCCATCGCGGTGTCAGTTACCTCTTTGCACTGGCCGGCTATCCAAGCGTGGTCTTTATCCGCATCTTTGTAAACCGGAGTGATTGACGAACCGGGCAGAATGTCATGGAACTGGTTGAACAGCAGGATTTTCCATGCTTCCTCAATTTTGCCAAGAGGATAGGACAGCCCTGTTTTGATCGTGGCTATTGTCGAGAATTTTTCGGAGTTCATGAGGCGAATTTCATTGCGCCTATTGTTGTTTTTCGTTCTTGCCTGAGAAGTGTACGTGCCGCGGTGATACTCGAGGTAGAGTTCATCTTTCCATGTCGGGAAATGCAGACTTTTGTCGGCCTCCAGCATTTTGTTGAAGACATTCTCAGCAGTTGTGAATTCAACTTTTGGAAAGAGAGGTGATTCTCTGAAACCGTAGGCGCGTTCGACGTAATCGCGAGGTATTCCGCCGCCGTGATCGCCGATGCCGAATATTACTATGTTGCTATCGACGCCATGTTTGGCATTCATGTTGGAAAGCTGATTTGCCATGACGACACCATCGACGTTCTCACCGTAGCCGCCTTGCGGGAAATAAGTGAGGATTTTGGAACCGTCCGGAGCTTCCCACCAGAAAAGGTTGTAGGGGAATTTTGTCGTGTCGTTCCAGCTTATTTTCTGAGTTACGAACCCACGCATATCGCTTTTCTTCAGAATTTGCGGAAGATTCCAGTTGTAACCGAAGGAGTCTGGAGTCCATCCCACCGTGCTAACAATTCCGAGCTTTTCTTTCGAGTATTTTCTCCCATAGAAAAACTGGCGGACATAACTTTCTCCGGCGGGAATATTGCCGTCAGGTTCCACCCATTCGGCTCCAACCGGTTCCCATTTGCCGGCCTTAATATCCTTCTGAATTTGTTTGAATAATTCTGGGTAATCATTTTCCATCCATCTATAACAATGCATCTGGTTCGCGGCATAAATCAAATCAGGAAAGTCTTTTTGAAGTGCAAGAATGCCTTCACTCGTTCCTTTCCATACAATGTTTTCACCTTCATTCTTGTCCCACAACCACGCCGGGTCGATGTGTGAATAGCCTATCATGTACATAGTGTACTTTTTTAAAATCTTGGTTAACGGCTCAAGCACTTTATTGCATTTGTCGAGTGATGCTACGAAGCCTGCTTTGTCGCCGTTCTTCAAGGCTTCCATGTCGATTGTATCTGCTGCCTGATCGAGAACGGGGACCCATTTCTGCGGGTCTTCTCCCGCGACTTTTAGAACAGTGTCTAACGACTCGAATGATTGATTGAACGCGGCAACTCTGAGTTGAAGGTCTTCAAAAACTGCATATTGTATTCCAAGAACTCTCAGAAGACCGGGATAATTACCGTTTCGTGTTACTTTTATAACAATATAATATTCATCTCCCGGATTTGCCTTCTCTGTGATAACGATGTTACCGCCCGATCTGCTGAATTGTTGCTTCAGCTCTTTGTTCACATATATCTCGCCGTGATCCTCCACGTTTGCCACGAAAGAGATTTTTGTGCCTTTAATAGGGACTCCTAAAATCTTTTCTGGTACCGTATATTTTGTTCTGATCCAGACTGAAGGGGTGTCGCCCCAGAAATATCCCGGAGCTGCTTTTTTAAACTTTTTTGATGGAGTATTGAAGTCGAATACCTCTTCCTGAGAAAGCTTATTAGTCATTTGCCAGCTTTTGATCGGCTGTTGAATCATGCTTGATAAATCTGCTACAACCGAGTTCAACTTGGTTGCGACTGCATAAGAATTAATTTCGAAGCAGGCCGCAAGCAGGAACGCGAAGATGATTGTGAATGCAACTTTTTTCATGTTTTTCCTCCGATTCTAAATCGTACAAAATAATAAAAAATCATTTCGCCATTCTATTTTATAAATGATAATATATCAACATTGAAAAACTGAATAAATAAGCAGTACATAAGGAGATATGCACAAAAAAAGAATACTTTTACCGCCCATGGAATCGTTGACGAGTAGGCTGGGCGGAAGTATTATTGATAAAAATAGGAATGGACTACTATGAGCGAACAACCGCCCAATATCCCGCCGGATGACGAAAATCCAGTAGTTGAATATACATTAATTGAATTGGAAAAAGTTCTCGAGAACGCCACCGAGCCGTGGTATTGTGTTGACCCTATAAGAGAACCGCATACGAAAAGAAAGCTAATCGATCCGTGCAGTGAGCTCACCTCGTCGATTGTAAAAACGATGTATGAAGGATGGGGAGTCGATAAAAACAAGCTTGTAAGGGTCACAAAGCACTTGGAAGCGATCGAGATGTATCTCGATCCAAATAAGAAAACGATAAGTTTGTACGCCAATCAGCTGCACCGGCTTCTTACAAAAATATTCGGGACTGAAAAAAACACATATACCGGAGAGATACAGGGAATTGCGTCGATAGCTGTTGAAATGCTCGATAATATTCTCAGCTATGATAAAATCGAACAGTTTTCGATTGGCCCTTCAGACCTTCGCACTGTTAATACCTACTACGATCATCTTGTTAATACATCGATATTATGGCTTGTTATATTTTCGTATCTGAATAGAAAAAGATCGTTGGAGTCCGGCTCGATGGAGGTCTGGCGTTCGAAGAATAAGGAAGAAGTGAGAAGAATAACTGACCCGCGCGGGAGAAAACCGGTCCCCCCGTTATATTACGACTATTATGGAAGAGATCATTGTCCGTCAGAGCTCGAACCGATGAAGAGGGGAGACTTGGGGCTTGTCGTGAGCGGATTCTTCGGTGCTCTGCTTCACGATGCGGCTTTTATCAAGGAACCAAAGATTTTGATATCAATAAAAGGGCAGATTGACGAAAAGCTGAAACAACATCCCGACGCTACAAACAATTTACTGAAGATGAAACTGCCGATACTTCACGAAGAGCGGCCTCTGCTTAGAAATATAATAAAAAATCACCATGAATATGCCGACGGTTCCGGTTATCCTTCGGGAAAGACTGAAAAGGACATTCATTTGTTCGCGCAAATCTTGTCGATATGCGACATGTATGATGAATATACATCCAAGTTTATCCGCGGCAAAGTTGTGCATCTGATTTCTCAAGGGACAGGGAAAATGTTTGCCGAAGAGTTGGTGAAAGTGTTTTTGAATGTAATAAAACCTTATGATACCGGAGAAATAGTGGATGTATATGAAGGAAAGTCGAAAGAGCCGGTGATGAGAGCTGAAATTACCGATATTGAGAATCGTATCAGGCCGAAGATGAAAATCATTGAATTGTTCGGAGAACGTCCGGATTTGAGCAAAGGTGCGGAAATAGACCTTTCTGCCGGAAAAAATATTGCGTTCTTTATCTAAATAGATATTTCTTCTTTTAAAAGAGTTAAATTTATAGTGCGGATTGCCTTGATTCTGAATTATGACAAAACAGATATCATTATTCGAAGGTATTGAAGAGAAGAAAAACACACACACTTTTACTAATCATTTCCTGTTTTCGGACCGTATTGTTAATAGTGAATTTCGGAAAGTTAAAAACATTAAAATCGAAGATGCGATTTGCGGCGAACTGAAAAAACTTTTCGTAAGTTCCGTTAAAAGCGGCAACTACGATGATTTACTGGAGAATATTGGATATGTTCGAATTGATTCGATAGATGATTATCAGATTCTTAAAACAAGTGATGGAAAACACAAGGTAGTATATTTAGATGCCGGAAATTTTGATGTCGCGGCGGTATGCAAGCTGATCTCTGTAATGGGGAAACACGGTGGAGACTGGGGAATAATATCCGGCGATGGAAAGTGGAGATTGTTCGAAAACGGGTTGTTTTGTTCGCCTGAGAGGTGGTTTGAAGCCGATATCGATAAGTTTGACAAGAGTAACATTGATGATTTGATCGTCTTTTATTTTATTTTTGGCGGGATCAATTACAAAAACAAGTCACTGTTAAGGGCTGTTTTATCACAAAAAAGCCATGAACGCGGCGCCGAATTGACAGAAAGGCTAAAGAATGCGGTTCGCGTGTCTTTGGAGCTGTTGATTACTGGCTTCATAGAATCCGAAAAGGAATCGACCGGAGCAGTTCCATCCGGAGATGCTCTCGATGTAATTCTATATAATTCAGTTATATTGCTGCATCGTTTCATTTACCTGTTCTATGCGGAATCAAGGGATGTTCTACCGTCGAAAGATGAAAGATATAGAAAAGAAAAAGGGCTTGAAAAAATAATATCAATTTCGCGCAATACATTAAAGTCAAAGAAAAGCTACTACGCGGATATGAATGCGATATGGGAGGCAATGGAAACACTTTGTAAGGTTGTTTATTACGGCGATTCCGATATGAAAATACCTCTGCAAGGCACAACATTGTTTGATGAGAGCGAGCACGATTTCTTGTCGAAGAACCAAATTGCCGATAAGTATCTTGCTGAGGTTATTGATAAGTTGGTGTTAGGCGATGAGGGCCCGGATGTATGGAAGGAAATATATATCGATCAGGTTATGGAGGCAATTTCGATACCTGATGATATTTATATTAAAAAAGCGGATGAAACCATGTTCCTTTTGAATGAAGGGAGCGAATACAGGTGGCAAAAAAAGGGAAAGGCGAAATGGAAAAAGTTTATATATTCAATTGAAAAAGATTGCTTCTATGCAAATAGAGAAGAAAATGAAGACAAGGAAATCTATTTTAGTGATTTGTTTTATACGAAATTAAGAAGCGAATTAATGAGGTGTGATTATAAATTCGGACCGGTGCTCATATCGGAGACCGTGTCTGTCAAATATCTATTAAATGTTATCGATGCATTGGCGACAATATCGGCCGCTTCATTTGGGCGGTCATTTGAATCGTATGGAGAAGCATGTCGGGAAGTGGTCAGACAAGCATATATCGTTGATGATACAAGCGATCGGACCGAAACAATACAATTAGGAATTATGCTTTTTATTTTGTCGGATAAGCCGGCGATTCACACAAAGAATCGAATAAAAAAGGGACGGGTTATAAAAGGGGCATCAACAAGCGACATTGCCATAGATAATACATTAGCAAATGAGCTTACGAGGATATCGAAGGATATTGTTCGAACGCAAACGCAAAAGAAATCCGGAATATCGGGTTTTCGTGCTGTTGAATCCGGAATGAAAAAAATAGAGGAAAGGGTTGCGAGCCTTATAAGTGAATATGAGAAGATAAATGCATTAGCTGATGTCCGGAGTCGATATCCCGTCGAAATGCAGGTTGTACATTTGCCTATTAGTTTTCCGGAAGTGTTTTACGATGAAAAAGGAGTAAGTGGATTTGAATTGATATTAACGCATACAAATGCGATGGCAATATTAAGGTCTGACGAGTCGTCTTTTTTGAAGAAACGATTAAACATAAAAGGATCGATAAGTCCGTATGAAGCCGCATTAAGAAGATACGCCGATTATGTCTCGAAAGAAGGCAGTATTTGCCAGATAGCATCAAGTAAATATATGAAATCAAATAGAGCAAAAAGGTTGCTGGACAACAGTGGTTTGTTGATCGGAGCTGAATGCTTTGAAAACGAAACTGTTGATTTGTCATCAGATTATGTGTTTTTCAGGCAGAAAATGAAAAATACATATATAGACAGCAAATTAGAACGGTGATATCGAGTTGAATATAAGATATAAAACATTAATAATAATTTTTGCAGGTTTTATTATCTTCATAACATGCCTATTTGCACTTACAAAAACGATATGGGATAGATCGTACTCTAAACTTGAAAATCAATTGGCGGTTAAGAATGCCGAAAGATGCCGAGATGTATTATTTGGAAGGATAAGCTATCTGGAAAGTAAAGTGCCTGACTGGAGCGCTTGGGATGACACTTATGAATTTATGAAGAATAAATCCCAAAAATATATAGACGATAATCTGACTTACGACACTTACGATGAATTAAATATTGATTTTTTAATCTTCACTGATTTAGACGGAAGAATATTTTATTCAAAAGGTTATGATGCAAATGAAAAAAACGTCGTTCAAGATATCCCACCGGAAATTAAAAGATTAATTAATAGCGGCAAGCTGAATCTAAGGAACCCGGAAGTAAGACAAAAAATAAGCGGTGTATATCCAACAAAGAACGGAATGGTTTTACTGGCAGGTTATTCGATAATAACAAGTAAGTTTACCGGTCCTGCACGAGGAATGGTTTTAATGGGGATGTATTTTGATAATAATGAGCTGAACTCTCTGAAAAAAGCAATAAAAATCGACGTGGAATATGAATATATTAAGAAAAGCAATTTAAATAAAGAATTTAAGAGTGTAACGAAAAAGCTTATAGAAAGTAACACTCCATTTGCAACTCCTCAGACAAAGAATTTCGTTGCTGCGTATGTATTGATAAACGATATAACCGGAAAGCCGGCTTATGTTTTGAAAATATTGCAGCCACGATCAATATACAAACAAGGTATGACTAGCCTGCGCTATTTTATAACGGCGTTTATAATAGGCGGGATTTTGGCCGGAATAATGTTTTTTTTCCTATTATCCGGATTCGTTTTGTATCCGATTGCAAAGCTGAGTAGGGATGTTACGAAAATCGGCGAGACCGGCGATATCAGCTTGCGTTTAAAAGCAAAAGGGACGGATGAGATATCAAAGCTGGCTGTATCGGTTAATAATATGATGGCGCAGTTGGAAAAATCCAGCATAGAACTTCAAAGCGAAAGAAATTTTATATCAACGGTTGTAGAGACTATCGGTGCGTTGTTGGTAATTATAAATAAAAAAGGAGAAATTGTTCACATAAACAAGGCGTTTGAGAATGCAACAGGGTACATACATAACGAATTGAATGGGGAAGTATTTTGGGATTTTTTTATTCCTGAAGATATTAGGAATGAGATAAAAAACATATTTCTTAAATTAACCACCGGTGACTATCCCATACAGTATGAGAATTTGATAAAAACAAAGAACGGAGACTATAGAAATATTGCGTGGTCAAATACAGTGCTTCTCGACAGGGAAGGCAAGGTGGAATTTATTGTCGCCACCGGAATTGATATTACCGATGGAAAGAAAGCGATAGAGCAGCTTAAGGAATCGGAAGAAAAATACAGGGTTCTTGTGGAATCCGCTTCGGAATCTATATTTGCCGTCAGTAAGGAGTATCGCATTATCTCAATGAATAAAAGCGGCGCCGAGCGGCTGAACGTGACGCCTGAAGATATAGTAGGCAAAAGCGTATATGATTTTTTTCCGAAAAGCTTCATAGACGATTCCATCTACATTTTAGACGAGGTTTTAAACCACAAAAAACAGGTGGGCCCATTCAGGATAGAATTACCTTTGCAAGGTGAAAAGGTATGGTTTGACATAATTTTAACGCCAGTAATGGATGCGAATGGCGAGATATCGCATGTGATAGGGATAGGCAGAGATGTAACTATGTTGAAACAGGCAGAGGAAGAGAAGGAAATCCTCGAACACCAACTGATGCAATCTCAGAAAATGGAAGCGGTTGGAACACTAGCCGGAGGTATTGCGCACGATTTTAACAATATGCTTGCTATCATTATGGGAAACGCCCAGCTTGCGGCGCTGGACTTTCAGGAGGATGTGACAAAGGCAAGGGAATTGAACGAGATTATCAAGGCAGTGAATCGCGCGAAAGACCTGACGATGAAGTTGTTGACTTTTGCAAGGAAAGAAAAAATACAAGTAAAAATCTATTCAATAAACAAGGTGGTTGGAGAACTGGTTTCGATATTGGAAAGAAGCATATACAAAAAGATCGAGATATTTACAAATTTATCGGATAATCTGATGCCTGTGAAAATTGACGCCAATCAGATACAGCAGGCATTTTTAAATGTATGCAATAATGCCAGTGACGCCATGCCGCAAGGCGGTACGCTGACGATAGAAACGCTTCCGTATGAGAGAGAAATAAATAACGTTGAAGGTGTTCGAAGAAAGGATGTGTTTTGCAATATACGTTTTAAGGACACAGGAGAAGGGATACCGGATGATGTTCTATCGAAAATATTTGATCCCTTTTTTACAACGAAGGAGAGAGGGAAAGGTACGGGATTAGGTTTATCGGTAACTTTGGGAATTGTTCAGAATCACGGGGGATGGATTGACGTGTCGAGTGCTATCGGCAATGGAACGCAAATCGATATATATCTACCCTGTGTCGATGAGCAAATATCGGTAGATGATAAGGACGAAGACGCAGATGAGGTCGTTGGTGGGAACGAGACGATCATGATTGTTGACGACGAATTACCCGTGTTGGATATCGCGGAGAGAATTCTAAAAAAAGTAGGCTATAAGGTAATATCGGCAAGCAACGGAAAAGTTGCGATAGATAAATATAAGAAGAGCAGAAAGAAAGTATCTCTGGTCATACTTGACATGATAATGCCCGATACGGATCCGCACGAGTTGAAAAATGAGTTGAAACAAATCGACAGCAATGTGAGGATCGTTCTTTCGTCAGGGCATGTAGCGGACGGACGCATAAGTGAGATGTTTTCCGAGGGAATAGTAAGTTATGTGCAAAAGCCTTATACGATAAAAGAGCTGTGTAAAGCAGTGAGACGGGCACTAGATGAAAAATGAAAACTATTTACGCGCAATACATTCGACTACGTTTTTATCTGAAAGCAGCCTCGCACATAAATCGCATTGATGTGTATATTTGTATTTAAGTAAGTCTTCAGCTCCCGCCGACAACGCCAAAGCAACCGGACCACCATCAGCAAGCAAACGAATCAGTGGATCGGAAAGAGCTTTTTCATAAATATCAGCAAGAGACATTGAGTAAATGTTACCTATGATAAGAGCATTTGAGAAAATATTTGAATTGCCGCAACAAGCGCGAACATCTCCTGTCGGATCAATCCAGAAATATCCTGTGCCCTTAGGTCCTAAACAGCCGAAACGAGAGATTGGAGCGTCGGCTCTGTTGTTCTTTTCCGTGTAATTTGTGTCTATGTCTTTGAAAACAAAAGACGAATCAGGGAGTTCGTCCCATGTCGGCCGGGTAGGCGCCCAGAAAACGACTTTGATACGACTTTCGCCGGCGATGAGATAATTATCATTATATGATGATTTAAGGCCATAAGAAGAAAGGAGTTGTGTAAGTTGCTCCACTCTCTGAACTGATCGATTCTTATCTATATCGCAACAACCAATAATGAATTTATCAAGGTTAAAATATTTATCCGCATAAAATATGAAATTGGCAGTCCATTCAGGCCTAATGAATTTATGAAAATGATCATAACTGATCCGAAAACCCGACATAAAACCCGCCTCACTCAAACGGGAGAAAAAACTGTTGAGTTTGTCAGGTTCTCCTCCGAGAATGCAATTTGTTGGAAACCTGTGGATTTTAAAAGAAAGTTTCTTTCCTGATTTTATCAGATCAATGATGAAGTCTTCGCAAAGGGTTGGCTCACCGCCGGCTATCTGAAAAGAGCTGATACCGATTTGTTTAGCTTCTTTCAGAACATTGATGGAAGAGTCGATGTCGAGTTTAATATTCAAATCAAATCGGTTAAAAGGAATATTGCAGTGAGAACACATTGAAGGGCAGTAGTAGGTCGGTGAGAAAGTAATTCCTTTTGGCGTATATAATGAATTGTTGAGTTCTAACATTTTTATCTTTGCAATATCCTACGTTAATAAGAACTATCGGTGAGCTCTACAGTAGCCGATTCCGCTTCTTTATCGGTTAGTATTTTGTATGTTCCGACTGGAAGACTGCCTAATTTAAGTTTTCCGATCTTCACTCTTTTTAAATACAAGACTTCATAGCCGATGGCTCTGAACATCCGTCTCACTTGTCTTTTACGGCCTTCGCGTATGGATATTTCCATCAAAGCTCCGCGGAACTTGCCTTTGGAATATTCGATAAACTTATTCCCGCTGATGGTTTTGATTTTGGCGGGAGCTGTGATACCGTCATCAAGAAGTATTCCGTTATTGAGTTGTTCAATTTGGGAATTCGAAGGAAGAGATTGTATCAAAGCCTCATACGTTTTGAATACTTTGTGTTTAGGATGAAGGATTCTGTTCGCGAATTCTCCATCGTTGGTAAGAAGAAGCAGTCCTTCAGTGTCGTAATCCAGCCGTCCGACCGGGAAAATCCTTGCGGGGAAGTCTTTGAAAAAATCCATAACAGTCGATCTGCCGCGATGAATATCGGGCGCTGCGGTTGTAAGGCATCCCGCGGGTTTATTGAACATGACATAATAGATTTTTTCGAAAGATACGTTTTTACCGTCAACTTTTATATCGTCTATATCCGGGTCCGCTTTAGCGCCTAGTTCGCAGATAAGCTGGTTATTGACTGTGACCCGTTTCTCAAGAATTATAGATTCGCATTTGCGGCGGGCGCCGTATCCCGATTTTGATAGAATTTTTTGCAGTCTTTCTTCAGCCATGAATTACTCGTTCAAAATATGATTAAGCATAAAAAATGGAATGATATATCGGACGGAATGCGGTATCGAAAGTGATAACTAATTTATTGGGAAATAATAGAAGATATTTTGTTTTATTCCTTTTCCGTTGTATATCTCAATGATTGGGCCGTTCAGTGTTTTTCCGTTGGCTTTCATCCACTCTTCAGCTTTCTTGTAAACGCGCATTGTTCCCACAGCGGACATTCCGGAAAAAGTTCCAACAAGATAATGGTTGTACGGGAGTGAAGTGAAAGCCATAGGAGAATCAACAGAAACTTGATCGCCGACTAAAACGCCGCCTTTGCTTTTTAGTTGATCCGCCGGTACGGTTTTGGGGTCGTCGTAAAGCACCGCAATTCCATCACCGTAGGGTATATTTTGTTCATCAAGCCTCTTAGTTACGTCTTTTATAACCGATTGAATAAGCTGATAAGCGCCTTCGTGGTCTTCATAAACAACATAAAATGGGCCCTCGTTCCTCTCTTCAAATGCTATTGATGAGAAAAGGCCGGTGTATGATGCGGTTCCGAGAGCAACCACGCCAAGTATGATTACCAGAATAAGTAATTTTTTCATTTTGTCCCTCCGGCTTTAAAAATTAGTATCAAAAAAGCATATAAAAAAGTTACAGTGTAAATATTTTTATTCAACAGTGACCGATTTTGCAAGATTTCTTGGCTGATCGACATCGGACCCCCGGTTAACGGCAACGTAGTAAGCGAGCAGTTGAAGCGGCACGACGTTGATAATCGGAGAGAGTATTTCCTCTGTGTCGGGAACAAAAATAATGTCTTTTGTATATTTCTCAATCTCTTTGTCGTCACAGGTTGCGAGCGCGATAACATTGCCTTCTCTAGCGATAACTTCCTGTATGTTTGAAATCATTTTTTCATAAACATGGCTCTGGGTCGCTATCGAAACAACGGGAAGGCGTCGATCGATTAACGCTATCGGCCCGTGTTTCATTTCGCCAGCAGCGTATGCTTCTGCGTGAATGTATGAGATTTCTTTTAGCTTCAGAGACCCTTCCATAGCTGTTGGGAAATTGATGCCTCTGCCGATGTAAAGGAAGTCACGGCAGTCGAAATATCTGTCGGCAATATCCTTTATTGTGTCAGTTTCGGCGAGAACTTCTTCGATCTTCTGAGGGAGTTGTTTGAGAAGATGTATGAGCCTTCTTGCGTCGGGAACCGACACAAGACCTCGCATCCGGCCGAATTGAATGCTTAAAAGGATTTCAGCGATAAGCATTGCGACATAGGCTTTAGTAGAGGCTACCCCTATCTCAGGTCCGGCATGAATGTAAAGTACGCCGTCAACTTCGCGTGCGATAGAACTGCCCTTAACATTTACTATGCCTATGACTTTGGCGCCTTGCTTCTTTGCCATTCTCAACGCCGCAAGAGTGTCCGCCGTTTCTCCGCTCTGACTTATTACAATCACAAGTGTATTTTCATTGACCATTGGATCGCGGTACCTGAATTCGGATGCGAGATCGACATCGACGTGTATTCCAGCCAGCTTTTCAAGCATATATTTTCCGACAACACCTGCATAATACGCAGTTCCGCAAGCGACAATATAAACTGTGCTGAGATTCTTAACTTCTTCTATATCCAATCCGATCTCTTCAAGATAGATTTTCGCGTTTTCCTCGTCCGTTCTTCCGCCGATTGTATTTCTGATTACCTGAGGCTGTTCAAAAATTTCTTTTAGCATAAAATGTGGATATCCGCTTTTTTCAGCGAGCACCGGATTCCACTCGATAGTTTCAGTGCGTTTTGAAATCAGATTTCCCTTAAGATCGGTAATCTTGATTTCGTTACACGTAAGAACAGCAAACTCTTCCTCATCGAGGTAGATGATTTTACGAGTGTACGGAAGAATGGCGGGGACATCCGAGGCAACAAAATTTTCGTGCTCACCGAGTCCGATTATCAAAGGACTGCTTTTTCTGCCTGCATAAAGAACGCCCGGAAAATCTTTGTGTATTACACCAATTGCATAAGCTCCTTCGATTCGATTCAGCGCTTTTCTGATTGCTGACTCCATGTTGCCCGGTTCTTTAGCCAATTCACTTTCTATCAGATGGGCAAGCACTTCGGTGTCTGTCTGTGATCTGAATTGATGTCCGGCCTCTATGAGTTCTTCTTTGAGTTTTAGATAATTTTCGATAATTCCGTTATGAACAACGCTTATTGTTCCGTGGCAATCGATATGAGGGTGCGCATTGAATTCCGTCGGACGTCCATGTGTCGCCCACCTTGTATGTCCTATTCCAGTGCATCCATCCACAGGTTGCTGTTCGAGCAGCTTTATAAGGTTGATGAGTTTACCTTCGCAACGTCTTCTTTCGATGTTTCCGTTGTGTACGATTGCAACACCGGCAGAGTCATACCCTCGGTACTCGAGTCTGCTTAATCCCGATATAATTACTTCAGCCGCTTTTTCGTTTCCAACGTAACCGATTATTCCACACATAAGAAACTCCGAATTTCATTGATATATCTATTATCCATATACTATGGGAAAAATGAAGTGAAAAATTATTTTGGTTGTGTTTGATTTTTGTTAAAAAAATGATTTTTTAAAAATCTATAAAGGATATTTGAAATGTGCCGATATTTTAAACAATTGACATGGTTGCTGCTAGCCACAGCAACTCCTCCTAAAGAGCCACCAGATAAGGTGGCCTTTTTTTATTATTAGTAAAAAAGTCCTATTGTAAGATGCTTTTTAAGCAGTAGAAAAAAATGACATGAGTCTTATTTCAATTTTTTTGCGATGTTGGTAAGTGTAATTCTCATGTCGGCAAACGATTTTATCTAAAAAAATGTTTTGTAATTAAAGATTTTGTTGAAATTGATTTTTTTATGTGATATTTTTGTTGTGCGGATTTTATTTAAAATAAATGGTCGATTAAATGCATCCTTTTAGAAAAAAGTCATGTTTTATTGTGATCGTGTTTATAGCGGTATCGTTTTGGGTTACAGGCTGCATTTCATCAAAGAAAAGCGATACGTTAAGAATTGAATACGATATCGTGCTTCCCGAAACATTTTATGAAGAAGGAATTAAAAAACTGCCGAAGGACGTGATAGACAGGCAGATCGATTCGATTCAGACAAGTGGTAAATATGTTTTTTTCGGTTTGAGGAATTACGGAATAGCGATGTATGAGCCGGAGTCGGATAGGTGGCAACTAATACCGATCAATTCAAAGAAAGAAGTATTTGTATCGGATGTGCAACAAAAGAATGGCATTATCTACGTGGGCTTATCCGGTTCGGGATTGTGGATTTACGATTTAAATAATAGGAAGTCGGGATGGAAAGCGGTATATAACTATGAACATGAAAAAGCAAATCAAATAAATGGAATTGGTGTTGGGCAGAAGGGGATTATGGTGGCGACGGTAGGCGGTTTATATTTTTATTCGTTTGCCGAAAAAAGATTCAAGACGATCAAAAAAGGTGAGATGTTTGATTCCGAGCGGTATGAAGATGAGTTGTGGGTCATTAACAAAAATAAGAATGATGTTTTGAGTGTTGCCGAATATGATATGAAAACCGATGCTCTGAAAGGTGAATGGAAGAGGCCCGACACTCCCACATGGGGAGGATATATGTCCGCTGAAAAGGATTATGTAGGCATCAATCACGATAATTGTGAGATGGTTTTTTCGAAGAAAGATAAGAGCTTTAAGGATATTTGTATAAATGGATCAGACAACATTTGCATTTTTTACAATATGTCTCAACTAAAAGAAAATCTGGTGTTTTCGACCAGCTCCGGACTTTTGTATTACGACGTAGGAAAAAAACAGTGGCTTAAAATAACGAAGAAATCCGGTTTGCCGGTCAATAACGTAATGAACGTGTTTGTAAAAAACGATTTTTTATTTCTTGGAACAACAAAGGGCGCGTTTGTTATAAAACCCGACCAATGGAAACAGATGTATAAATTGTCAGCAATGGAAAAGTCGGATAAAAAGGATGTTATATCGAAGAATACGACTGATAGTTCGAATACATTTGATTGGATCCATCTTACTACTAATGACGGTTTGCCGCACAATTCAATATATGCAATTTATCCGGCAGTGGAATTCAATGAAATTTGGTTGGGAACCGAGATTGTTGGTTTGACTCGTATATCTACCGAGAACTATAAAATAAAGAATTTTATCCTTGAAAAATTTGAAAAAAGAAAAGGCCCTATTGTGGCGCCGGTAATGGAGGTGTTGAGAGACGATAATTTAATGTGGTTTGGAGGGTACAATTTCTACGGGGCGTTGGACCGCGAGAGCGGTAAATGGAAAAAAGGCCCATATATCATTTCGACGGATTCATCAGTGGACATAGAAGCGTTTTACATTGATGAAAATGAAATGTGGATAGGTATAAGAAAAAAGGGAGTAAATGTAATAAACAAGAAAGACGGAAAGACCAAATTCTACCCCGGTGATTACTTTGTGCTTAGCCCATTAGTAACAGATATCGTGAAAGCTAATGGAGTAATATGGGTGTCGAGCGATCTGGGTTTAAGGCGCTACTCGAGGGAGACGAACCAATTTAAAGCGGTCAGGATAGACACTCTTGATATCGAGAGCATGGTTGCGGACGGAGATATTCTATGGATCGGCTCAAGAGAGAAAAACGACAATCCCGACAGCAATAATACGGGGATGACGAGACTGAATCTTACAACACATCATTATGTAAAAATGAACGGCATGCCGGGATCGGGAGCAAAATATGTAAACAAAATATGCGCGGATGGTCCGTATGTCTGGGTTGCGTCAAAAGAGGGATTGTACAGATTTGACAGAATGAAAGGTGTTTGGAAGAAAATCGGGGACGATACCGGGTTGACTGCAAATGATTTTTTCTCGGTTGCGGTGGCGGCAGACAAATTAATAGTCGGGACAGACAATGGAATATATATAAGAAATATTGTACAGCTTGGCAATGAAAAGCATGGTAAGGAATACAGAAAAGCATGGCTGTTGGAGAAGTCTGATAATTATCAGAAAGCAGCGGAAATCTACTTAAAGCTTGCGGCTGAAACCGGCATCGATAGCATCGAATACAGAGCGGCAAAATGTATGGAGTTGAATGGCAATACGGAAGGTGCCTTTTTACATTATGAAAAATTGTTGTCGAAGTATCCTGCATTGATCGCAGATATGGAAAGTTTGTATGCTGAAAAATACGGTTTCGATAAGTACACGGAAATGATTGAAAGTAAAATTGAATCTCAGAGCGGAAACAGCATTTTGAAGTCGTTGCTGAGAGAATATGTCAATAACATAGATATGCCGTTGGAACATTATGGGAACTCGTATGAAGGAGCAAAGGAATACGACACAGCTTTGCATTATTGGGAATTGCTTATAAAAAAAACTACAGACCCGAAGATGAGACTGGAGGCAAAAAGGCATATAGAGATATTAAAAAGTGATGAAGTGCGCACTGTTGAATGAAATGATAATTAGAAATGAAACCAAAAAGAGATAAAAGAATTAGTATGAAGTTGCGATACAAAGTAGTACTGCTTGTAACCGCAATTCTTATTTCATGTATATCGATTGTCGCATATTACAGCGCACGGACAGGGTATGTGATGAGGAAGCGGGTCGCTCAAGAAAGTATGCGACATACCGCAACTACAATAGCGACCATATACGCCACAAATAAAACTGATAATAATACGCAGTTGAACCAAGTTGTGGACTCCCTGATGAATCTCGAAAGCAGGTGGCGAGACAAAGGCGAGGGGGTAGAGCTGTTTTATATTTTTGTGCTCGATAGAAAACGAAATCCGGTTGTTGCAAATGTGAATTTCTCGCTTTCAAGAAAGTATGCGGTATGTTTGAAAAACGACGATGGAGAACAGATAGGGAAAAACGATCTCGATAGCAAAAAGACGATATCTAAACTCGAAAAGCTTGCTATTGCAAATCTCGATAGAATTGAGATGCCGATTAAGGTAAATGGGACTGATTACGGAATCGTGGAGATTGCTTATTTCGCGAGACAATTTGAAACGACTGAAAGGTTGTATTTGGTGTTATATCTATTGTCATTGTCCGTGTTATGTGTATTGGGCGTCGGAGTCGCCATATACATTTCTATAAGAATAACTGACCCGATTCAAAATGTTGTACATGCCATGAATAAGCTGGCGGAAGGGGATCTGCAGTATCGGTTGAAGGTTGACGGCAATGATGAGGTCGTAAAGCTTGCCAATGGTTTTAATCGAATGGCTGATTCAATAAAAAGAAAACAAGATGTGATTCAAAAGAACGAAGAGCAGATGTCTTTATCGGAGCGCAAGTACAAGGTTTTATTCAACAATGCCGGAGTAGGGATCATACTGTTGGACCAACAGAAAAGATGTGTCGAAGCAAATGAAAGAGCGGAAAAAATACTCGGTTGGCCTACAGATATGTTAAAAGGGGCAAAGTTGATTGATTTGATAGAACCGATAGCCGACAAGACAAATAATCAGGAAACGATATGGACGGGTCAAGTGGTAATTCCGGGCGGTGATAACTGCGAGGTCGAAGTAAATATTTCGAATATGAATGACGGATCGTTTATAGCGATATTCAAAGACGTAACACATTGGCGTGATCAGCAGGAGAAGATTGTAAATTTACAGAAAAGACAGAACAAGCTGATACAAAGTTTGCCGCATGGAATAATGACCGCGGATGGAAATTTGTGTATAAATGTGGTCAATGACACTTTCGAAGACATGACGGGAACGGATAAAAAGGACTTAGTTGGGAAAAAGGTAGAGGAAGTTTCCAATTTATTCGAAGGTGTTAAAATTGCGGATATCGCATACGAAGTACTTATGTCCGGTAAAATATATCGAGCCTCGGATATTAAAATTACAAGAAGAGATAAAAGAAGCGGAGTATTACATGATCTGCGTGTTATCAGATATGCGGATGATGAATCATTCAATGGAAAAAGTGTATTAATAATGCTCGACAAAACAACCGGCTTGCGTCGAGCGAACAGTTCTGATGGCGTAAGCGACGAGCATGTTGAAGGAAAAATGCGTGAGAAACAATCCGGCGAAGGTATAGCAAACGGCATTTATGTTATTGGGAATGATAGTGATTTTCTTGAGATGATGTGTGAACTTGTATCTGAAGAATCATTTCTGTGCGAAGCAATGAGTTACAGCGGTGTAACTCATGAATTTCTGAGTACGAATGGAGAAAAAATCAAACTGATTTTTATTGATACATCTGCAACAACTACTTCGATAAGAAATGTTGTCGATAATATATATGAAGCGAATTCTGATGTAAGATTGGTTCTTTGTATCGACAGCGATTTTAAATTTGAAAATATGGAAATAAGCAAAGCAAAAATTTATAAGACAGTGAAGAAGCCTTTTTTATCAAGTGATATAAGAAGGATATTGAACAGCGTTTTTAAAATGTGAAAAAAACATGATATCATAATTAATTATTGGCTTTGACAAATACCAATTATATCTGATAACATTCTGGTCGCATCTATGTCTTTAATCATCTCGCTACAAGAATATTACAAGGAGGCCGGTATATGGCAATTATTGATGATTTTAAGCTTGACGGAAAGGTTGCAATAGTGACGGGAAGCGGCCGTGGCATCGGGCAGGCGGTTGCCGTGGCTTACGCGGAAGGCGGCGCAAAGGTGGTTATTAACGATCTTGAAGCAGAACCTGCAAATGAAACACTTGAATTAGTTAAAAAAGCGGGGAGCGACGGGATTGTAGTGACTGGAAATGTTTGTAAAAAAGACGACGTTTTCAATGTAGTAAAGACTGCCGTTGATAAATTCGGAACATTAGACATAATGGCAAATATCGCGGGTATAACACGCGATGGTATGCTGCACAAACTACCAGAAGAAACATGGGATTTCATAATTGATGTCAATTTAAAAGGCACATTTTTTTGCTGTCAGGCGGCAATGGCGGCAATGAGGGATTTTGCAAAAGCCGACGGTAAGGATAAGAAATCTCGAAAAATCGTAAACTGCTCATCGGTAGCCGGATTGTACGGAAATAAAGGACAAGCAAACTATTCCGCGGCAAAAGCAGGAATTGTTGGCCTGACAAAAACGGTTGCGATTGAAGGAACGATAAATAATATCCAATGCAATTGCGTTGCTCCGGGATGGGTTGATACCCGGTTGACTCAGGAAAAAAAGGAAGGACAAGATGTAGGCATACCGGGTCAGGATAGGCAACAGACACTGATGTACATGAATTTTATGGGAATACGCATGGGAAATCCGACCGATATTGCAAGGGTGGTGTATTTCCTTTCGACCTCCGGTTCGGATTATCTTACAGGCGTGACAATCAATGTCAGCGGCGGACTAAAAACTTAACCGATATAAAAAATAAGCAAAAAAGGGCAGACGTGAGTCTGCCCTTTTTTTTCGAACGTACCGGCGTAGTTTTAAGAATTGGCAATAGTTTAGAACTGGTTAACCTGAATTCAATAGACAGTGCCAAGATGAATCGACAAAGGCAAATACTCTAATGATGTATAATATAAACATGATTGCAGCGGAAATAGCGGGGAGGAATGAATGAGGGCAGTATTTATGGCTTTAATTATTTTTTGCGCGATGTCGTGCGTCGTTGAAGGGAAAAGCAGTTTTAAAACACAGCAATTGAAACACAAGCGCGTATCTTCAGCGTTTCGAGAAAAGGAAGGGATTGTAAAGAAATATTTCGACAGAGCCGGAGTCGAATATCCTCCTGAAAAAATATTCATCAGAATATTTAAAACAGTGATTGATGACGGCGCTGGTTCCAGTGACGGGAGTGGTGAAGTTCAATTGTGGGCGATGGGAAAAAGCGATAAAGAGTTTAAGTACATTAAATCATATAGGATATGTTCATCGTCTGGAGAATTGGGCCCTAAGTTGAAACAGGGAGACGGACAGGTGCCGGAAGGATTCTACGAGATAACGAATTTCAATCCGCAAAGTAATTTCTATCTTTCGCTGAAGGTGAGTTATCCGAATAAACATGATATAAAAGCAGGCGATAAAGACGATCCGGGCGGCGATATTTACATTCATGGGAATTGTGTCACGATCGGATGCATTCCAATCACGGATGATTACATAAAGGAATTATATGTGGCGGCGGTATCAGCAAAAGTTTCTGGGCATCCAATATATTGCCACATCTTTCCAATGGAAATGAATAATGAAGGCATGAGAAGACTGAAGAAATTAGCTGGAGAAGATAAGACCAAGATAAGGTTTTGGGAAAACTTGAAAGAGGGTTACGACATCTTTGAAAATACTAGAATACCGCCTGTTCCAACTTTCAATAAGAACGGAGCGTATGTATTTAAAATGAACTAAAGAAATACTTTGCCTGAATAGCCAATACTCTTCAAAACAGTATGAGCGATAAAAATGATTTCATAAGGTGGAATGTCTTTATTACCGTTTGTAAGATCAAGACCAAGTTTTACCAACGATACACGATTATTTCTCTCGCTAACTACTTTTTGAGTTGTTTCTTTTGCCCATTCGCACCAACCGATGACGTCATCAATCCATTTTCTGATTCTATCCTGACCTCTTACGAACTTTTCGTGTCCGTTGGTCATTACATCGATACTGAGCGACTTAATTTTTATCAATGATTCGACTGTCTGATCGAGATCAGATAAAGGCATATTGAGAGAAGGGATTTCATATCTGCGCCAATTAATTATATCCCCGGTGACTAGAGCGGAGTCTTTTTCGAGGTAAATACCGATTTCGCCGGGCCTGTGGCCGGGGAGTGCGATTACTCTTGCACCGGCGGACTCATCGATGATGTCGCCGTCCCGGACGGCTGTCGGAGCTTGTATCGACGGGGTGTCTCCGAATAACAAATAGACCGATGCATCCACAATAAATTCAGGCGGTTCGAAAATTGAAGCGTATCCGAATGCTCTGATTTCGTCTTTATAAAATGTTGATGGCGATTGCAGAAAAGGGATTTCCTTTTCATGGCATAAAACTTTTGCATTTTTATTATGATAAAAATGCGCGGCCGCCGGCGAATGATCCTGATGCGCGTGAGTAATGAAAATCTGGGTGATTGCTTCCGGTGCGAGTCCGTCGGTTCTCATGCATCTTTTCACGTTGCGTGTTTGAAATCCCGGCGCTGTGCCGGGGTCGGTTAACGTGAGGGTGTTGCCTTTAATTATGCATGAGTTGCCCGAAGTCAACCCAAAGACAGGCAGGATTTCAACGCCACGATAGAAATACAAATGATCTGTCAGCTTCATAAATAGCAGCCGGCGTGGTTAAAGATAGAACTCTTGTTTATTTCCATTCCGATTTCAACGGCTTTCGTGTTTCAACCGCGGCTTTGAACTCCCAATCACGATTAGTCTGGGAAATTTTTACAAGAAGAACATTACGACCTTTCTCCAGCTTTCCCTTAAAAATATCCGGATCGAGATCGATCGATCTAGAAGCGTCAGAGAGAAGAATTTGCTTGCCGTTTAGCCATGCCTGAGCTCCATCGTCGCTGTTGAGCCAGAATGTTGCTTCCTGTGGCTCATCCGAATAAAGGAAAGTTACTCCGTAAGCTATTCTTCTGTCCACGGGAATCATGAAGTGCTTATTGAGATCGACCAGATTATTGTCGCCTGTTTTAGCTTTGGTCCAATTGACGAATTTCCCTGAGAAACCCTGATAATGATCTTTCAAATTCACTTCACCCGTCTCGGGTGTGTATTTCTGAGAGTCCAGAGATTTGCTTGTGTCATAGTCAAACGTGCCGGTTATATTCCATTTTCGGATCCAACTCAATTTTGTTTCTATAGCTCGCGATATGCTCAATTTTTTCCCGTTGATTGAAAAAGAAACAGTCAGCATCCTTTTTACTGCGGAACCGAACTCGTCATTGCCGGGCTCCAAGGGAGGCAGGCCGGCCGGTGTTGTGAGACGAATCGGTTTCGTAATACTGATATTGTCAGAATAGATTTCTTTTTCATTTTCGCCATGAATATCTGAAATCGAAATGCTGCATTTGTCTCCGTCGAAAAGTCCGGGCTGGAGGTAGAGATACACGGTTTCCTTACCGTTATAAAGATAAACGCCCTCGTTTTTCTTGAAAAATGAGGCGCCGCCGACGGCATATAATGCGTCATTGACTCTCTGTTCCTGTTCGGAATCAGATGAATATTTAATGATCGCGTCTTTAAGAGAATCGCCTTTTTCATAGTTGTCGCCGAGCAAACCGGATACGCGCTGTTGTTCGGCTTTCAACTTCAACGCGTTAAAATCCGCCTGAGCGGCTTTTATAGTGATTTTCACTTTCTTTGAGACGGCGGTGGAAGGAACATTAATTATGTTGATGGAAGAAGCCTGCTCGTATGTGGATTTCGCTGTTTTGCCGTCGATTTTAACCGATCCTGCTTTAGAAGTTCCTGCCAGCTCGATTCTGTACGCTCTTTTCTTCAACTGACCTTTGTAAGTTCCTTTAGCTGCTCCGATAGTGATTTCGAAATTATCCTTGTTTCTGGAGCAAGTCAGTCCGGTAGTAGCGAATTTTCCTTTGAGATAGTCTTTCGAAATTCCGTCATCTTCATAAAGAGTGTATTTCCCTGTCTTGCCGTCTTCGCCGGGATAACATCTGACCACAAGAAGTTTCAGAGGTTCGGAGGCCATACGTTCCGCGTAAGGCTGCATCGGAACGGGGACTCCGCCTTTGATATAAAATGGGAACTCGTCGATGTCGGCGGCTGCAACTATCTCGGTACCGCCCATGAATTTTTCGCCCGTAAACCAGTTGTACCATAAGCCGGAGGGGAATCGTACAACCTGAGTTCCGATTCTCTTTGCGCCGACTCCCGGCATGGCGACAGGCGCGGCGAGCATCGCATCGCCATACAAATATTCCTGTGGATTCTTATAAGCCTGTTCATCTTTAGGAGTGAGGAAATACAAAGGTCTGTTCATCGGTATTGATTCGTTGTGTGCCTGCCACGCGGTCGAATAAATATATGGGAATATGACCGATCTGAGGTGGAAGGAAATTCTCATCGAATCTTCTGCCCATTTGTCATAAGTCCATGGCCTTCGGTCCATGTCCGCCGATCGGGTTGAGTGAGACCTCAGAGCTGCGGATGTGGCTCCGAATTGAACCCACCTCACATACGATTCGGTGTTTCTACCGCCCATGTGGCCCCCGATGTCATGTGACCAGAAAAAAGCGCCGATATTGCCGGCGGTGGATGTAAGGGGCACCTCGAAAGCAAGCATCGGCCAGCCCGTATGCGCGTCACCAGAAAAATGAATCGGATGCCTGTGATCGCCCCACCCAGCCCATCTGCTGAAGGAAAGGCCGCGCTTATCGCCGCTGCCGGTGTGGTTGAAAAACAAGTGGTTCAACCACGAAAGGTTGGTTAATTCTTGAATGCTGAGCGTGTATGGATATTGCTGCCAATCGAGCCACCAGAAGTCAACGCCTTCATTTTCGAGCGGCTCCATTACATCCTTAATAATAGTGTCCATGTACTTTTTGCTGCCGGCATCGAAGGGGATTTTCTCTTTTGTCGATGGGTCTTTGCCCATATCCTTCATGAATTGGTTATATGCGTCCTCGTGAGAACCGACGCCTTCAGCAGGGTGAAGGTTAAGCGTTATGGCTAAGTTTCTTTCGTGATACCACTTGAGGAGTTCTTCGGCATCCGGCAGTAGGTCTCTGTTCCACGACCATCCGGTCCAGCCGTCGCGGTGCCAATCCATATCCATAACGATTACATCGAGCGGAAAGTCGTGAGACGAATATTCATCGATGATGTCCCGGTAATCCTTTGATGAATATGGCCAATACCTTGAATACCACGCGCCTAAAGAATATTTCCGGGGGAGGGGGACATCGCCTCCGATAGCAGTCATTGCTTTAAGGGCGCCGGCGTAATCGTACCCATATCCGAACAAATACCAGTCCGTGCCGGCATCCTTCGGCCTTTCCTCGATCCAATCTTTTGTATAGATATGTCGTCGCGAGTCATCCAGCAGGTACCAGCCGTCTTTTGAAAGCACGCCTTCGCCGAGATATACCGGCCCATATACGCCGTCAACTGTTCTGATCGTACCGCCTAAATTGCCATCGTTTGGCATTCCGGGGGTCCATGTTATCGTTTCATTTCCTTTTTTGATAGTTGCTTTGATATTTTTTTCGCTGAATGGTTTTCCGTCCTGTTTGTAATCCAATTTTATTATTCCTGTGTCAATTGAAACGCCGGCTGAACTTTTGGTTAATTTAAAGTTTTTGAACGAAGTGTTACGGTTGATTGCAAAGTACGACGGAGCGTCAACGAATTTGCCTGTTTCAGAGTATTCAAGCCTGATACATTCTTTATCCATCACGGAAAAACGGGCTTTTCCAACTGTAATTATTGAACTCTTCTGATCGGCGGCGAATACTGAAGATGCGCAGGTCAACATGAAAATTACCCCTATGATGAAAAATAAGGCTGGAGAAATTCTGTTTTTCAAAGGCGCCATAAAAACCTCCCGATTATAAAGCGCTTTTGAGCGCTCTACGAATTTTGAAGGTATTATATCAAAATTGAATAGTAACTCTATAAAATCACAATAAAAGTGTGAAAAAAATTCGTTATGGTATCTAATATTTTATTATTTCCCATGTTCAAATTGAAATTGATAGATATATAATACAACTTTGAAAAACAAAAAAATGGTGGAAGGAACATGGGCAAAAAGAGCGGAAGTAAATCAGAGGCTTCATTCTTTAAAAAGATTTTTCAGTCGCAGCAAGCCGGATTATTCATGATTATTTTGGTTCTAGGGGCGATACTGACATATTTTGCGCGATATACCGATCCGGTCACAGGCCAGATAGCGAATAAATTTTTCAACCCCAACACTTTGATTCAAACAATGACCGATGCGTCATTTTTTGCGATCATGGCGGTAGGTGCGACACTGGTAATAATCTCGTGTGGTATCGATCTTTCCGTGGGATCGGTTTATGCACTCAGCGGGGTTGCGATGGCGATGATATTGAGAGCAATAGGCCCCTCGATGGATAGTGCGGCAGGGGTATTGCTTGGTATCATTCTATGTCTCGGCATCGGACTGTTGTGCGGTTTTATAAACGGTTCGCTAGTTGTGAGCTTCAAAGTGCATCCGTTCATAATTACATTGGGATCGATGTGGGTGTTGCGAGGGTTAGCCTTCGTTACGAGTAAGGCAGAGAGCATCTTGGTGCCTGATGCTTTAACGGTTGCCGTGAAATCTCCGTTAGGACTTGGCAAAACGTTGAGCCCGATACCAATGATTTTAATGCTGGTTATGATGGTTTTGGGAGAGATATACCTAACAAGAACAGTAGCCGGAAGGCATATTTTCGCGGTGGGCGGCAACGAGGAATCGAGCTTATATGCCGGGTTGCGGCTGAACAGAGTTAAGATAGGAATATACACGATAGCAGGGTTGTGCGCCGGTATTGCGGCATTTACCGGAAGCGCATTTTACGGAGCATCGTCATGTGCGGATGCTACCGGATATGAATTGTACGTTATCGCATCGGCGGTCGTGGGAGGCGCGAGCCTCAACGGAGGGAAAGGAAGCGCGGTCAGTGCGGTGTTGGGAGCGATTCTGATTACACTCATCCGGCAGTCGATCAGGACTCTGAACTTCAATCAGGATTATGAAATGATAATAATCGGATGTGCGATTGTAATAGCGGTAATTATAGATCAGACGAGTTCGAGACTTGCGCAGAAAAGGCTTGCGCAGAGCGCATCGGAAAGCAAATAAATTTGTAACAGGCCGAAAAGGCAAGAATAAAAAAGGGAGGAAATGTGAATGAAGGCTTTTAGGATGTTGCTGGTTGTTTTGTGTGTTGTTGTAGTCGGATTTACATTCGGATGCAGTAAGAAAAAAGCGGCGCCTGACGGAGATAAACCCGCCGCGGACCAGAAACTAAGCACTATCAAAATCGGGATGGTGGCCAAGAGTTCAACGAATCCTGTATTCTTGTCGGCCAGAACGGGAGCGGAAGCAGCGGCGAAAGACCTGTCGAAGAAATATGGAATTAACATAATCATCGACTGGCGGACGCCTCCGACCGAAGACGGGCAGGAACAGGCGAAGCGCCTCACGCAGGCTGTCAACGAAGGCGACAATGCAATTCTGATGTCGTGCTCCGATGCCGGTAAAGTAACCGGTGCAATAAATGACGCTGTCAGCAGAGGAGTTGAGGTCATGACGTTTGACAGCGATGCGCCGCAGTCGAAAAGGTTCGCTTTTTACGGTGTCGATGACATCAAGACCGGTGAAAACGTAATGGCGGAACTGGCGAAGATCATGGGCGGCAAAGGAAACGTTGCGATTCTTGCCGGCAATCAGAACGCCCCGAATCTCAGGAAGCGTGCCGACGGAGTTATTAAGGAAGCCAAGAAGTATCCGGGAATAAAGGTCGTCGGAACATTTTTCCACATCGAAACTCCTCAGGATGCAGCGGCCGAGGTAGTACGCGAGATGAATGCGCATCCCGAAATCAGTGGTTGGGCAATGATCGGCGGCTGGCCGCTTTTCACAAAAACTCTGCTCACGGAGCTGAATCCGGAAAAGGTGAAAGTTGTAGCAGTTGATGCGCTTCCCGCTCAGCTTCCGTATGTGGAAAAGGGGATTGCTCCCGTGCTTCTCGCACAGCCCACTTATAATTGGGGATATGTTTCAGTCGAGAAGATCGTTGACAAGATGTATCTGAAGAAGGAAGTGCCGGTTATCAATCAAATGCAGCTTATCCGCGTATCCAAGGATAATCTCGGTGATTGGGCGAGGCAGTTAAAGGAATGGGGATTTTCAGATATTCCTCAGCAGTACCTTGATATGAAATAAAGTGGTTTAAAAGAGGCGGGCGCGGCTTAATGCCGCGCCCGTTAACTAATAATTTACGAGCGAAGCATAAAACAGCTCCGGGGGAAAGGCGAATTATGGCGGTTTCGTCTGAACAAAAACCGATAGTGCGTTTCGAGGGGATTACAAAGAAATTTCCGGGGATCGTTGCGTTGAGTGATGTCAATGTATCGATTAGTGCGGGTTCTTGCCACGGCTTGGTGGGAGAGAATGGGGCTGGGAAGAGCACTCTCGGGAAAATTCTGGCGGGAATACATCAACATGACGGTGGAAAAATTTTCGTTGATGAAAAGCCGGTAAGATTCGCAAGTCCGACGGATGCACTTGCAGCCGGAATAGGCATCGTGCATCAGGAAATTGCATTTTGTGAGAATATGTCGGTTGCTGAGAATTTATGTCTCGAACATTTGCCGCGGGTCGGTATTTTTACATCGAGAAAGAAGATGTTTGAGCTCGCGGATGAGTTATTACAATCCATTGACGCAAAAGTAGATGTAAAAAGGCCGATTGGAGAGTTAACTATAAGTCAGCAGCAGATGGTTCAGATAGCGGCAGCGGTTGGAAGAGGCGCACGGGTTATTGTATTTGATGAACCAACAAGCAGTCTGTCGATGGCAGAGTCCGAAAAGCTGTTTGAATTAATGAAAAGAATACAAAAAGACGGGGTTACATCGATTTATGTTTCGCACAGGATGCCTGAAATATTCAGATTGTGCGATACGATTACGGTTCTTCGGGATGGAAAGGTAGCAGGAACAAAGAAAATAGAGAATCTTGATGAAAATACTCTTGTTGAGCTTATGATAGGCAGAAAACTCGAAGAGTACTTTCCGGATCATTGTAAATCTGAACCCGGCAAAGAAGTATTGAAAGTTGAAAACCTTACAGTTAAAGGGAAATTCAAGGATATCTCGTTCGGATTGAGGGAAGGAGAAGTCCTTGGGTTCGCTGGATTGGTTGGTGCTGGAAGGACGGAAGTGGCAGAAACGATATTTGGATTGAATCGTGCTTCGTCAGGAAATCTGTATGTGGATGGTAAACTCTGTAAAATTAATAAACCGACTGATGCAATTAAACTCAGGTTGGGGTTGGTTCCGGAAGACCGGAAGAGGCATGGATTGGTTTTGTCGATGAGTTGCAAAGCGAATCTGACGCTTCCGATTTTGGAAAGACTTGCTAAACTAAGTTGGGTTCTAAAAGGAAAAGAAGAAGGGGTAGTACAGAAGTATTTTAATCAATTGAGAGTCAAAGCGGGAGGTTTGGATGCGCTTGTGGCTTCTTTGTCTGGCGGAAACCAGCAGAAAGTGGTCCTTGCGAAATGGCTTGCCGCGGAATGTAAAATTCTTCTTCTGGATGAACCAACAAGAGGAGTCGATGTAGGCGCCAAGGCCGAAATACACAGTTTGATCGATAAGCTGGCTTGCCAAGGTGTTGGAGTGATGCTGATTTCCAGCGAGCTTCCGGAAGTAATCAATCTTTCAACTAGGATAATTGTTTTGAGAAACGGGAAAATAGCCGGAGAATTGCCCCGGGAGAAAGCCAATCAAGAATCAGTGATGAAGCTGATGGCGGGAATTGGAAACTAGTATCCGAGTACAAAACAAACATATTTTTATTTGTGTTTCGATGCTGAATAATTGAGGTCGCAAAATAATAATATTGTTATCTTGTTGACAAATCCGCCTAAACATAACAAAATTTTTATTAATTGTTCTTTGCTGTTTCAGACATAAGCCATCTGAAACAGTCGATAATCCATAAAAATTCAATAGTTGTTATTTTTATTTGCTATGAAATATTGGTGGTGTTTTTTTAATCTATTTCGTTTTAAGGATGAATTTTGAGAGTTGATCTGTCACCGACATTAGGATTGTTAAATAATCTTGGAGCTTCGAGCAGAGCGGCTTCGAGAAGCTTGTCGCGTATGTCGTCAGGCAAGCGTTTGAACATGGCTAAAGACGGGCCTTCGGAATTAGCGATAGCAAACATGATGAAGGCTCAATCAAGAGGATTAGCCATGGCGAATGTCAATCTTGATGAAGCCTATGATTTTCTAAGCATTAGGTCGGCGGCGATGAATGAAGTTCAAGCCGCTGTAATTAGAGTGAGAGACCTTGCTGTCAGAGCGTCCACTGATGCTACTCTGACAGACGATCAAAGAGACCTTTTGGCGGATGAAGCCGGCGAATTAGTAAACTTCATCAACAGGGTGGATGATTCGACAAAGTTCTTTGATAAGAAAGTATTCAATTACAGCTTTGATGAAGTTCCGGCTGGTTCGGCGGCATACAATCATTCCGGAAAGAAAACGATGTCCGTCGATTTGAAGTACTATGCCGATCAAAACGGCGGCGTTGTTAATCTGTACTTTGCATGGTATAACGGTTCCGCTTTATTCCCGGATGCAAATTTGATCTCACCGGACGGCACTGAAGCATTTGGATATTTTTATTATACATGGGCGCCTGCAGGAACGATTGAGCAGTACGAGGGCGGAGCAGGGGCACAGACGGTGAATCAGGGAGATCCGGATAAAGTTGGTCTTCCGGTTGGAACATGCGACAGTGTGGGAGCAGGCGGAAGCGTGGCATATTCAGGATATGCTGGATATGCCGGCGCCGGAGGATGGGATGAAGAAAGTTTTACTATCACAAATCCGGCTTCCGGCGTATGGACTATTCTGATAGATAACGAATCCCCGACAGCGAGGAATTACGGAATTTTTATTAATGAACCTGCGGTGGATCCAACTCCTAACGATGAAATATTCGCTTATACTGACGCCATGGATGAAGATGACAAATTCAGAACGGGACAATTCAGAATCAATTCTCTTTCTTTGGGTGTAAGTTCGGCGTTAAATACCGTATCGCTTGCTCAGACGTCTCTTTCGAGTGCTGATCTGGCTATCGAAACACTCGGTAAACGATATGCTCAGGACGGCGTCGTGATGAATTCGATACAGCAACGTATCGACATTAATAATGCGACGATAATCAGTTCCGAGAAGATGCGTTCAAGATTAGAGGACGCCGACATGGCTCTGGAACTTACGAATATGACCAAAAATCAAATTGTTGCTCAATCCGCGGCGGGTTTGATCTCTACGAACTTGAACCGTCTGCAAGCCTCCGTACAGCAGCTCCTTGAAACTGTGTAACGTTCCTGTTTTTTTGATTGAAGTATGTGTTAAAATTAGAAAAGTTGTTTTTGCCATTACAAAATATGTGCGTGAATTGCACGAGAGGCACTGAAAATGAAGCATACAAAAATCATAGCGACAATCGGACCGGCATCGAACAGTGCGGAGATGATAGAAAAATTGATATTGGCCGGTGTGGACGTATTCAGAATGAACTTTTCACACGGCGATCACGACAGCCATAGAAAAGTTTATAAAACGATCAGGCAAGTTTCGGAAAGAATGAGCAGGCACATTGGGATATTGCAGGACCTGCAGGGCCCTAAAATTAGAGTCGGGCTGCTCAAAAATGGTGTTGCGGAACTTAAGGATCGAGCGGAGCTGAAAATCGTAACAAAGAATGTTGAAGGCAACTCGGAAATTATTTCGACAACGTATAAACATCTTCCGAAAGATGTCAGAAAAGGGGATAGAATTCTTCTTGACGATGGGAACATAGAGCTTGTTGTGACAGGAACCGGAAAGGATTTTGTAAACTCAAAAGTTGTTCACGGAGGGATGCTGAAATCTCATAAAGGAATTAACCTGCCCGGAGTTGCGGTCAGTGCACCATCACTTACTCCCAAGGATATTAAAGACCTTGAGTTCGGAATTAAGCTCGGCGTTGACATGGTGGCGATATCGTTTGTGAGGAAAGCGGCGGATATAGTATATGCAAAAAAACAGATCCGAAAATTCGGAGGCAGCGCACCGATCATAGCTAAAATCGAGCGACCGGAAGCGGTAAAGTGCCTTAAAGAAATTCTTGATGAGACGGACGCGATTATGGTTGCCCGCGGCGATCTCGGTGTTGAAACAGCGCCTGAAAAAGTGCCTGAGCTCCAGAAGATGATGATAGAAATGGCTAACGCACACGGGAAAGGTGTGATAACGGCCACACAGATGCTGGAATCGATGATCTCCAATCCGAGACCAACGAGGGCAGAGGCATCGGATGTAGCGAATGCCGTATATGATGGGACTTGTGCCGTTATGCTCAGCGCCGAAACGGCCGCTGGACAATATCCCGCCGAAGCCGTTGAAATGATGAACAGGATTGTTAGCGCATCCGAACATCGAGTTGTTCATAAGATAATGATCGAACCGACTAAATTTTTAGTAACGACGGCCGGCTACAGCGGAGCGATAGCATTTGCGGCCGCGAGAACCGCCCGCGAACTGAATGCAAAAGCAATTGTTGTGTTTACTCACACGGGCACAACGGCAAAGTTGATTTCTAAGTTCAGGCCGGATTGCTTGATAATCGGAGCTACACCTGACTCTGTCATTGCAAGACGGATGAGTCTCATGTGGGGAGTGATTCCGGCGCTTTTTAATAAAATTCACAGCGCGGAAACACTTGTGCAGGATGTCGATGAACAGGTCCTGAAAAACAAGTACGCGAAAAAAGGCGATACCGTTGTAATAACAACCGGATTACCTATTGCCAAAGCCGGCAGGACAAACATGATGAAAATACATCGTGTAGGTGAACTCGACTGAAAGCGGCAAAACGGGAACTCATTTATCGGCTGAGATAAGTGCGCTGATTATTGTATCGAGATCGCGAGCGTTTTCATTCCCGCCAGATGCGTTGTTGATGTCTTCAGAGTATTTTCTGAATTGGTAGTGTTTTGAGGTATATCCTGTATCTTTTTGTTCTTTTGTCCTGCGTTTCACATTCAAGCGTGATTTGACGCCTTTGTACTGCAATAACAGCTCTGTTTCCTTCCCATAATCATTGATTCCGAGTAAAGTCAATTCGTTGTTAAGGTTGCATGCAGCGATACCGATCAGAGCGCTTAATTCACGCGTCAAGTTTTGTGGATTTGTATCAGATTGAGGCTCTGAAAGATGCATCGCATTCAAATAATCGTCGAAATGTCCGGGCTGATATATGTTCTTGCCGCCCCAGTTAAATATAAATATGTCGCAATTTCGCGAATACGCTGTCACTTCTTTATCGCTGTTGAAAATACGCAAAGTGTTTCCATTCAACGTAATTATCTTGGCATCATTCAGCAACTCAGAGAATCCGGGAATACTTGAATAGTATAAAAATTTATCGTATAAAATTTGATTGTCTGACGCATTCCCTTCGATCAAGATATACGAAGAATCCGAAAAAAGTATCCCTACTGTTTTCAGTTTATCATTCATATCGTCGGAAACAATTCCGGATTCCGATTTCGTGGCTTCAGCCAACCTTATACTGTTCTCACAGTCATAACTGCATGGAAAGTGTGAGATGAACTTTGTTCCTCCGGGCAAGTGGTTCAGAAGAGGGTTCAAAACGCCTTTCGTGTTATTAAGAGCGTTTACCGCTCTCGCTACATCGTTGACCAATATTTTCGATTTATGTTCTTTGATGCAACAGTCGGGATAGCCTAATAACGATCCCATACCGAGTGAGCTTTTATTAGGGAATATTTCACTATAGAGGCAGCTAATACCTTCAAACAATGCTTCTTCATCTCTTGCAACGAGAACTGTCACATATTTACCAGCATCGCAATATGAAAACTGATTTGTTTTTTCGTCGTGGTCATATCTTGCCGGAGATATGTACGCGATGTATCCCTCGGATTCGTATTGCTTGGAGATGCGATTTGAATCTTCTATGGGAATGATGTCTATTCGCGCCAGCTTTCTAAGGCCGCATCGGAGTTGAACCAATTCAGTATCCATATAAAATATCTCGACAGTTTAATCGTTATATAAAAT
>CAYPEK010000004.1:0-95773 GCA_964409645.1 uncultured bacterium
GCCTTACACGCGTCGATCGTGCTTCCGCCGCCGACGGATACCACACAGTCCGGCTTCGCCTTGGCGATCGCCATCGCTATGCGGTAAACATCCTCTCGGGGCGCATTCGGCCGCGCGCCGCGCTCGATCTCTCCGTACGACACGCCCGCCGCGTCGAGACCCGCGAGCACTTCCTTCATAATCGGCTGCATCCACTCGCCGCCCGGTTCGCCGTGCTGCGCCGCAACCACCAGCGCCTTCTTTCCATATTCCGCCGCGAACTTGCCGGCGGCCTTGAGCGACCCCGCGCCGAATGCGTACCGGTCGCCTTTCCATTCTTTCAAAAGCCTCGTTCCCATTGCCATGTAATCTTCCGCCATCTTACGTCCCTCCTCGCCTTTCTTCAGTTTAATTCATCCTTCGATAAGCGGCGCCGCACGCGCCGCGTTGTCGTCTTTTGTCAACACATCACATCCGCCGTCGTGTGCTCCTCGCACTCGAAGAACTGGCGGAACTCCTGCGGCAGGTCGCCGCTCGAACGCTGTGATGCGATCCCGGACATATCCGCTGAGTTATACGTGTTCCAGAACAGGACCGTCTTATTCGAGAAATCCTCTTTTTGCGCCGTGCCGATCAGCCCGGCGAACGCCTTGCCGGTGTACACTCCTTCAAGTTTCAACCCCGACTTCTGCTTCACCACCTCGATAGCCTCGATCCCTTCCGGCGTGTAGCGGCCATATTCCTTGCCGAAATAATCCGTCAGCAGCTCGACGTTGAACGGGGTAACAATCCGTACAGGAAACGAGCGGTCCATTGAGAACAGTTTCAGCGCCGCCTGATTCGCGAGCGTTGAGAGAACAATCGTGTTGCCGACAACCCAATCCGTGACCTTTACGCCGACGACACGCGTCTTAAGCCCGGCGGCGCGGCAGCCGGCTATCAGCCCCGACGCCGTTCCCGCCGTGCCCACCGCCACGAAAATCACATCCGGCTCCGGTACCTCACCACTATCTATCTGCTGTTTCAGCTCGAACGCCGCGCTTATGTAGCCGATGACACCCGCGACCGATGAGCCGCCCGTCGGGATAAGAAACGGCGGTTTGCCTTCCTTCAACGTTGTCTCCGCCATCACGCGCAACGCCATCGCCGTCGCGTCCGCGTAGCCGCCCGCCAGATGCATCTCGGCGCCGTAATACGCGTCGCAAAGCATGTTTCGCTTCACCGCTTCCGTCACCGGTTGCGGCACGAGCACGCCCACCGACTTCAAACCGACCGAAGCGGCATGAATCGTCGTGGCCAGAAAATGGTTCGACCCGATGCCGCCGAACGTTATCACCTTTTTATAGCCTCGGTTCTTCGCCTCGCCCAACAGAAATTCGAGCTTGCGCACCTTATTGCCGCCGTAAACCTGATGCGAGAGATCGTCCCTTTTCACATACATAGCGCCTATGCCGAGCGCGCCCGCCAGCTCCGGATACTCGACAACCGGCGTCGGGAAACTGCCTAGCTGAATGCGCGGCAGCCTTTCTTCGAGCGACGGAAATGCGTCGAAAATAGCGAGTTTTTTATCCGTATCGTTTGTGTCCATAATCGCGCCGCCTCCTGCCGCGCCTGTAATTTGCATTGATTATAATACTCGCCGGGAAGACCGGAGTAAAGGGGCGTGCCAAAGCGTTGCAGCCCATTCTTCATAAAGCAACTTCACAAAACCGCGCCGGACGGCAGCCTCACACGCCCCCCGGCTCCGGCTCTTCCGGGACCGATCCCGGACTTAGAATCCGAATCCGACGTCCATCGAATAATACTTCTCGTCGAAACTATAATCGAACTTCGCCTCGTATTTATTTTGGAATCGGTAGCCGAGTATTCCGTGGTAATCGAATCCTTCGAGCGATTTCTTTTCAAACTGCACGGTGCCGTCGCAAGTTATCTCACAGTGCGTCTGCGTGTTCGCGGACCGGAATCCCGCGCTTACTCCGTAATAAACATTCGCGGGAGTCTTGATTTTCACCTTCTTCGTATCCTCGAAGATATACGCCACCGACAACTGCATCACCCTGAACTGCGTCCTGAGATGCTGATTGTTGTAAACGTAACTTACTTCCGGCCGTGTGTACGTCACGCTGTACACGAGTTTATGATTTTTCTTCGGAACCCAGATATCGATTCCGTACAGCAGACTGGCCTTGTTGTTGCCGCCCGTGCCGGGAAGGTCCTGATTCAGGAAAAAATATCCCACGTGCATCATATAAGCAGGCTTTTTGTCGAGAGCCGACGCTTGAGCCGGAGCCGCCGAAGCATCTCCTGAAGACGCGTCCGACGACGCGTCGCTGCTTGTTTCCGAATCCGAAGAAGTAGAACTCGAACTGCCGCCGCGCCTTCGGCTGCTGCCCGAACTCGGCGCAGCCGCTGTGTCGGTCGATGCGGACGAATCCGAAGAGGTAGAACTCGAACTGCCGCGCTTGCTGCGTTTACTCGTCGTGCCGCTGGATGCTGTCGTATCTGCCGAAGCCGCCGGAGCTGCCGCCGTATCCGTCGAAGACGAACCGCGCTTGCTCCTTCCGCTGGAAGACGTCGAAGCCGGAGCCGCCGCAGCGCCGCTCGATGCGGGCGCCGATGCAGCCGGCGCTGATGACGATGATGCCGGAGCCGAAGCCTGAATCTTGCCGGCCGATGGCGTTGCTGCCGGCGCCGTCGTTGTTGCCGCCGGTGCAGCCGCTCCCGGTGTCACACCCTCAGGTACAACCACATCCAGCTCCTGTATCTTGTCAGCGCCGGTGACTATCTTTGCCTGCGCGTAAGCCGGCATCATTTTCACTATCTCCAACGTGCCGACCGCTTTGTTATCGTGATACACATTCAGTTTCTGGCCTTCCTTGAAGCCGGCGGCCTTCGCCTTGTAAATCAGTACCGTGCCGTCGTTCAATTTCAGATCGACGCGGGTCTCCTGCGCCGATGCGGCGACACAAAAAAACAGCGCCGTAAGAATCACAACAGCCGGCAGTGCCAACATCTGTTTCTTTCCGGAGAAATCTCTCATGTTGAACCCCATTTGTTTTAGATATAAAAAACTCCGTTTCGGAATAACGGGCAACTAATTATATCAACATGAAAAAACCAATGCAACAAAGAAAATATACTCTATTTTAAATGAGAATTTTACTTGTTTGAAGACTAATATATAATTATGCGATGATAGAAACATCGCTTAAATTAACCCGGCACGAGGCCGACATAATCAGATTGTGGTCGGATAAAACCATCCACGGCGGCCACTGGGGCGACGGCGACTGCGTATTTCCGGACGAAGGAATAGTGCTCGAAAAACTTGCGGCAATAAAAGACGGCGGAGACGCTGTTTTCACAACCCGCGACATCGAAATCATGCTCGTCTGGCTCGAAAACCACAGCGGAAGCCACCTCACAGGCGGCCTCAGCCTCACCGGAGAGGAAGTGCCCATCGTGCACAAAATAAAAGCCGCCGCAGCCGCAGCCGGCTAAGCCCCATACATCCTTTTTTAAATATTCCTCCGACTTTTTAAAAACAATTGTCAGCGGCTTGAGACCTTGCTATAATTTTTTTTTGGCTTCACCAGAGGCCGTAGCGGGGATGTAGCTCAGCTGGGAGAGCGCCGCGTTCGCAACGCGGAGGTCGAGGGTTCGAATCCCTTCATCTCCACTTCAGTAACTAATTAATTTCAGGGGCTCTGCGAAAGTAGATTAAATATTCTTTTATTACTGTGATTTTTGCAGAATAGGCTGATTTTCCACAACGTCGGCAAAACCCGCGAAAACGTCCATTTCTTGCATTTTACCGTGACAGTTGCTCTACCGGCATTTCATAGGCTCGATCAATCGCGCTCAGGTCTGCCGCTGTCGGGCAAACATAAGTTCTTACAACCGTTTCAACCGTGTCGCCCAATTGACCGGCAACAGCATCGACCGGGACGCCTGCCTACAAAAGCCGCTGCGTCGTCGTGGTGTTCACCATCTCAGGAAAGAACGCGGTCGCCTTGTCCAGAACTGCCTTATACCGCGAATAAGATTTCCCCCCTCACGCTCTGCTCTTTCATCAATAGCCATTCATCCAAAAAATCAGACGTGCGAATTGGAACAATCCCACTCATGGCCTGCTCGCGGAACCGCGCTTTAATTTCATCAACCATTGCGGCAGCGCTCAGTCCGCAGGCTTATGAGATGCTCATTGACAAATTACAATTCATCGGTTATGTTTAAAAGGTAAGGAAAGGTGATTTTTTGGATACTGTCAGATAACCCTAAAGCAAGTTCTTAAATGAACATTTTTTACAGACAAAAGATTTTGTCTGTGGATTACTTTTGAATTTTTACAGATCATCAGATAATAAAATCAACTAGAATTTTATACTGTTTTTCTGTAAAAGTTAGGATTATTACAATAAAGGAGAAACGCCATGAAGTTTACAAAAAGCAATAAATATAACAAAAAATTTATCAACGAAAATCTGATGGGCCCAAACAGTATGAAAATTCTTGAAGAATTACTGCAACCGGTCAAGTTCGAAAAAGGTATGCGGGTTCTAGATTTAGGCTGCGGAAAAGGCCTGACTTCAGTATTTCTTGCAAAAGAATTTGGCGTACAAGTATTTGCAACTGATTTATGGATTAGTGCAAGTAAAAATTATGAAATGATTGAGTCAATGGGCTTGGAAAATCAAATTATCCCGATGCACGCAGATGCAGGGGATTTGCCTTATGCTGATGAATACTTTGATGCAATTGTAAGCATAGATTCATATCATTACTTCGGGACTGAGCCTGATTATATGGATAAATTAGCACCATTGGTCAAAAAAGGCGGAACGATTGCTCTTGGTTTTCCCGGAGTAAAAAAAGAATTCAATGGAGTGCTTCCTGATGAAATGATGTCATATTGGGAAAAAGTGAAAGATGATATTTTAAAAACTTTTCATTCTATCCCTTGGTGGAAAGAGCTTTTAAGCAAATCCAACGAAATATCAATCGAATCAATTCAGGAAATGCAATGTTTTGAAGAATGCTGGAAAGATTGGCTTACCTGCGATAACGAATATGCTGAATATGCTGCAAATGACAAGCTTTCGATGGAAGCCGGAGCGGATAAATATATGAATCTTATTGCAATAATTGCAAAACGGAAGTGAAATCTACATTACAAACGAGCAGGTGGACTTTTTGTTCATCTGCTCGTTTTTGTGTTCAGAGACTTTTGCTGTCTGGACTACATCCAACACTTCAAAGATAAAAGAAAATCCTAAAATGTTTTTATCGCGGTCAAAAAAGAACTGCGCCCTTTACGCCTTTTCGATGACGACGGTGGCGCCGTCGGGGACTTGCTTGAAAACGGTCGGGTCGCCGGAGATCATGCCGACAGGGTTGACGGCGCTCGCCGGGCGGATTTCGTTGCCCCGGCTGGCGGGCGTGTGGCCAAAGAAGATGCAGAACGCGGTTCCGGGAGGCCAGTATGCGAGTTCACCTAGCGAGACGATTTCTTTTGCATCGTCCGACTCCCCTTCCCTGACCGGGATCGAGAAGTATATCTCGTCGCCCCACGTGTTGCCACGCTGCCTGATCGGGAGTGCGTTCCATATCTTTTCTGCGGTCTGCGAGTCGTTCAACACGGCCTCGGCGCTGATGTCGCCAGCCGTGATTCTTATTTTCTTTTCCATTTCTCCCACCTTCCGCTCCGGTTTTTCCGTTCCCTTTTACTTTAAATAAAGTCTTTAATCGTTTCGAGTATTTTTTTCATCCTATGCGCGTAAGTATGTTCGCTCAGCACGCGGCGTCTGGTCATACGGGCGCGGGTTTCGCGTTCCGCGTCGTTGGCGAGAAAATATTCGAGTTTCGCTTCCATCTCGTCGTAACTGCGAAAGACAGCTATCTCGCTGTCCGGGTCGAACAGACGTTCGGCATCCTCCCGGTAATCTGTGAGCACGAAGCCTCCGCACGCCGGGGCGTCAAACACGCGCTGGTTGACAGACGTCAACAACTGAGACTTGGACAGGTTGAGGTTGACCTTCGATGCGCTGTATAAATATTTGAGGTCTTCCATATAATCGATCGGCCCGCGGTATTCGGTTCCGGCCGGGACGACGTCTCGCCACCCTTCGTCGCCGTATATATGGGGGCCGAAACGCGCGGCTCGGCCGAGCGCTCGATTCCTGTATAAGAACATGGATTGAACGGCAAGGCAAAAATCCATCGCGTGGCGGTTAGGCGCGTTAACTTTCACGCCGTCGCGTTTTTCTATGTCCGCCATCAGCTCCGCTATAGGCGGGTGCGGAGGTACAGAATGCCGCTCTATACTTTCCTCGAATATAGCCTTTAACTTGGCATCGTCGATATCATCGCGATCTCTTCTGTAAGTATTTCCCGATAGTGAACTGCCGACGAAGCTTACGTCGCAGCGATACGGCAAGCAGGCGGGATCGTCCGGCGGAACACGCCTGAATCGGGCCGGGTTTGTTCCCAACGGCAGATATTCCGCAATAGCGCAGCCGAGTTCGCGCAACGGCTCCACGAACGCCCGATCCCATGAGAAGGCAAAGAATTTATCGATAATATTGTTGCGGTTCATGGCAAGAAACGGGTCATCGACAAACCACGCCACGACAGGTATGCCGAGAGAGTCGAAAAATTCCGGCTCATTCCTGACAACTCCCGCGTCCACCGTGAAAATGAAGTCGGGCTCGAAATCGCGAAAGAATTCCACGACTTTGTCTTTTACTCCGGCGAACTCGCCGTTTTCATCCAAGTATATTCTCAGATCGAACCCTATGACTCCGTTTTTTTCGAGCGCGATGCGGCAGTCCGTCGCTATGAACGGAACCACGAGGCCGCCGCCGTTCAGAACAATTACTCGTTTGAATTCCTTATTTTTATTTACATCTGACATTTGCTTCGTCCGTCCGCCGTCCACTCGGACGGTATTTTGGCATTATAGCACTTAATTCGACACGTGCCACTCGAATGCGGATCGTTTTGCGAAGCGGCGGTTGTTGGCTTATAATGAGTTTCGAATACCGTCGGCAGCCTGTCGGCGGGCGGGAGCGGTTGCGCCGGATGAGAATCAGCCTGACATCGAGAATGGTGCTCTCTTTCCTTATCGTCGTCGCGGTATCTATCTCAGTGCCCTCCCTTTACTCTTTCGGGTATCTCTCGCGGATTGTCTATCACGAAGCGCAGTTGAAGATGGAGTCCGACCTCGAGATTGCGAACCTGCTGCTTCGGCAGAAGAGGCAGTCGCTGCTGATGCCGGCTCGCGTGTTGTCGAACGACATCTCATTCAACAGGATACTCGCCGGGCGCGTCGGCGAACTCGTGAAAGTGCGTGTGAAGTATTTCGTGCGCGGCCTCTCCGAAAACGATCTGACGTATATGACGGTGACGGACAGCGATGGAGTTGTACTGTTCCGTTCGCAGGCGGCGTACTCGACAGGGGACAGCCTGCTGAACGATCCGGCGGTGCGTCGCGCGCTCGGCGGCGAGGAAGTGCTGACGTTCAAACGGCTCGAACCGTACGAGTTGTGGCGCGAGGGACTGCTCGCGGAGCCGCCCGGGCCGGGAAGCCGCGAGGAAGGGCTGGCGATTCTCGCGGTGGTGCCGGTTTTCATGCAGTACGGAGCGGACGAATCGGAGAGCTTCGCCTCCGAGGGCGGGCGCGAGGTGGTCGGCACGATCATGGTCGGCTACTTGCTGAACAGGGACAAAACACTTCTCAATGAAATACATTCGAGGACTCGCGGGACGGCGAGCATATACACGCAGCGCGGGCTCGTTGCGTCGTCCGATAAGAGCTGGAACGGCGAACTTACAAAATCGGTTTTCGAGGAACTCGGAAAAGAAGGCCGAAGGCAATGGATCGCCGGACGGACACGGCACGGGGAGATCACGGGTTACGTGACGCTGAAAGGGATGAACGGGCGTCCGGAGGCGGCGTTTGAACTGCGCAACTCGACAACAGGGATCAACCGGGCGCGCGCCATGTCGTTGCGCGACAACTTTTTCTTCATTCTGATCGGGATCGCGGTGGCTGTGGCGCTCGGCGGCTTCCTCGCGCGGCGGATCACGGACCCGGTGCAGAAGCTGCGCAAGGGCGCGGAAGAGATCGGCCGCGGGAACCTTATGTACAGGATCGATCTCCCCGGCGGCGACGAGCTCTCTCAGCTCGCGGACGCGTTCAACGACATGAGCGTTAGGCTGTTCCGTTCGATGGAGGAGATGCGGCTTTCCAAACGACAGGTGGAAGACTATTCGCAGCGCCTTAAGTCGGCGCACTCAAGTCTCGAAATGTACTCCCGCGAGCTCGAAAAGGTGAATCAGGAACTCCTTCGCACTAACATCAGCCTGCGGAAGGCGAACGAGGTCAAAGACACATTTCTTTCGACGGTGTCACACGAACTTAAGACGCCGCTGACGACGATTATCGGGTACATATCGATGACATTGGAGGGAGCGCTAGGGCCGGTGACTGAAGATACGCGGCAGGGCCTTGAGGTGGTTCTGCGGCGCGGACGAAACCTTCAGGACCTGATCAGCGACCTGCTGAGCCTGTCAAGAATCGACGCGGGAAGAGTTGAGTTGCGCAAAAGCTATATCGACATCGCCACGGAGGTGCGCAGCCTCGAAGAAGTGTTTTCGGAGCGCCTGCGCGAGGCGGAGCTGTCGATCGAGTTGCTTATCGCGGACAACCTGCCGCACGTTTACGCGGACCGCGACCGCATCAATCAGGTGCTTCTGAACCTCGTCGGCAACGCGGTGAAGTTCACACCCGCCGGAGGGCTTATCACGGTCAGGACGGCGCATGTAAAGGAATCGAACTGCATCGAAGTTTCGGTCTCGGACACCGGCATCGGCATTCCCGAGAGCGAACTGGTGCACATCTTCGAGCGGTTCTATCAAGTGGACAAGCATGACGGACGCGAGTATGGAGGAACGGGGCTGGGACTGGCGATTGCAAAAGAACTGGTGGAGCTGCACGGCGGCAGCATATCGGTGGAAAGCCGCACCGGACGAGGCAGCAAATTCACGTTCACACTTCCGCTGAAGTGAAAGCGGACTGGCGCGAATCCACATTTAATAATATAAATCAGCGGCGAAGGACGCCGAATCCGGCGCCGCGCAGCAAAGGAGCGGGCATAATGAAAAAAACATTGAAAGTTATTGTTATCGCGATAGCGGCAGCGGCGTTTCTGGCGGCACACGCGGCGGCAATCGAACCGTTCGTAAAGGAACTCAAGTCACCGACGTTCAGCAGTCCGGCATTCTCGTTGCCGGGCGGCGCGATCCCTGTCGAGTTCGATGTCGCGGCGGACAGCCAAGCAACGGCGGCGACTCTCACCGGGTCGCTGGACGGTAAACAGGCGGCGGCGGTCACCCTCGATGTCGCATTAAAAACCGGACCTAACAATTTCGATTTCAACCTTCCGGCGGACACAGCGCCGGGGATGTACGACCTATGCATCAGCTTCACCGGCGCGGACGGCTCAGCGAAACAAAATTGCCAGCCGCATTCGGTGTCGGTCGTGAAGTCGTTCGACGCGCCATTCACGTTCGTGCAGATCACCGACTTCCACGTCGGCGACCCGAGAGCCGAGCAGCAATTTCCGGGCATCGACATCGAGCGCGTGCGGATCGCCGCGATCGAAGAAGCCAATAAGCAAAATCCAGCGTTCATCCTCATGACGGGCGACATCAACTCGTACTCGAACAGTTACGACTCCGACTACCCTCACGGCGTCAAACTGATTATCGATCACGCAAAGGCCCCGACAGTGATCGTCCCGGGCAACCACGACTTCTACGCTTGGAGCGACAACACGGGAAAGATCATCATCGACGGCAGCGATTACTGGCCCCAGTTCTACGGGCCGAAGCACCGCGTGCTCGACTTCGGGCAGTTCAGGTTTATCTGCTTCAATTCGTACGACTGGCCGTCGGAGCCGCGCAATATGAACAAGGAATATCAGAGCAAGGCGGGCCTCACCCACACGTACAGCGGCACGCTGAGCAAATCGGAATACCAGTGGGTGAAAAACGCGCTCGACACGAAGGGCGACCTCACGCCTATCCTCTCCGCGCATCACAGCCCGCAGACGTTCGAATACATGCCGCAGCAATGGTGCAAGGACTGCGCCGGTCAGACTAAATTTCTCGCGATGATTAATAAATACAAAGTTCCGTATTACATCTACGGCCACATCCACGCCAACTCGGACGTGAAGGTGAAGGACACTGAGTATATCGCGACAACATCCGCCGGGAGCAGCGTCGAAGGCCCGGAAGGTGAGTTTTGGGGTATCCGCATCGTGAACACAGCGGCGGACAGGACGATCTCGACTAAATATATAAGGCTTTTCGACGCGCCGCCGATGAAGGATAAATAAGAAATGATGCTGAAGATATACGCAACGCGGGCGGACGAGCCTGCATGGAACATGGCGCTCGACGAGGCGCTGCTGGATGAGGCGGCGGCGGACCGCGCCGCGCCGTTCGTGCGATTCTACACGTGGACACCGCCCGCGATCACGGTCGGCTTCTCACAGGACCCGTCCGTCGAGACGGACACGGAGGCGTGCCACGCGGCGGGAGTGCCGGTTATAAGGCGCATTACCGGCGGCGGCGCCGTATTCCACGAAAACGAGTTGACATACAGCATGGTCCTGCCTGCCTCAAGCGCGCCGGGGCCTCTGGAGGCGTCGTACAAGCTGATATGCGGGGCGATCGCGACCGGCCTCAATTTTTTGAAAAATGGTTTTGAATTCTCTCCCGTTAATGATATTATCTATCATGGGAAAAAAGTGAGCGGCAGCGCGCAGGTTCGGCGCGGCGGTATGCTCCTCCAACACGGGACTATCCTTCTCGATCCGGACGCGGAAAGAATGTTCAAGCTGCTGAAGGTGCCGGAAGGAAAATTCAGAAAGCATGGCCACGTGAGCGCGCGGGAACGCGTGGGCGGCCTGCGGGAGGCGCTGGGAAGAAAAGTTACCGCGGAAGAAACGGAAGAAGCGGTGTTAAAGGGTCTGCGCGGCGCATTCGGTATCGACAGCAAACCATCGGAGTTCCCGGACGGAGTGATCGAAGCCGCGAAGCGTATCAGGCCGCAATACGAATCGGAAAGCTGGAATATGAGGCGCGAAAAGCCGGCGCCGAAAATATAATCCCCCGTATCAAGGAGGTTTCACCTACTGATGAAATTCAAAGCCGAATACGTTTTCAACGGCCCGATCGACATGGTGTGGGAAGCGAGAGAAAAAAGGTTCCACACTCCCGACCTGTTCCCCGAACTCCAGAAACATCAGGAGATCGAGCGCCGCGAGGAGGGAAAGAAGATTTTCTCGAAACGGCTCATCGAAATTTCGTCGAGCATCCCGAAGCCGCTCCAGAAAATTCTTTCCCCGGACATGCTGAACTGCACCGACGAATCGGTGTTCGACATGGAAACCAACGTGCATACGTGGAACGTTGTGCCGAACCTCAAAACGAAAGTGTTCAAGTGCGTCGGTTACTCGAAATACACGGAGTTCGACGACGGCGGCGAGAAGAAAACACGCCGCGAGCTCGAACTGACCGTCACCGTCGATATCCCGCTGCTCGGCAAGATGGCCGAACAGGTAATCCTCGACGGCTACAAGAAGAATCTCGAAAAAGACAACCAGACGCTCACAAAGATGATCGAAGTTTTGAAAAAAGGATGAACGCGGCCGCAGTGTCATCCAAGGGGACTGATTAAGTGAACGTTTATTCAGCAATACAACGGCGGCGCACGATCCGGCGGTTCAAAGAAACGCCCATCTCGGAGGCGTCGCTTATAAAACTCGTCGATGTCGCCCGGCTTGCGCCCTCCGCGGGCAACCAGCAGCCGCTCGAATACGTCACGGTCAATTCGAAGGAAAAATGCAGCGCCGTGTTCCCGCTCCTCAAGTGGGCGCGGTTCATCAAACCCGACGACACGCCGCCCGAGGGCAAGCGGCCCGGCGCATATATAATCGTTCTGATAAACAGAAGCATCGCGTCGAAAGGCGGTTCGCACGACGCGGGCGCGGCGGTGCAGAACATCATGCTCGCCGCGCTCGAGGACGATATCGGCTCGTGCTGGCTGCGAACGATCGACCGCTCGGCAATAAAGGAGCTGTTCGGCATCCCGGACCACGTCGAAGTGGACAGCGTGATCGCGCTCGGCAAGTCCGCCGAATCACCGATGACCGAAACCGCACGCAGCGAAAACATCGAATACTGGCGCGACGAACGCGGTCTGATGCACGTGCCGAAACGCAAAATCGACAACGTTCTTCACAAGGAAAAATACTGACGCGGGACGCAACAATGCCCGACGAAAACAAACCGCGCCCGGACTACCCCACCCTTACGACTGTGCATATCGCGACGCCGCAGATCACCTCCGGCGGCGATTTCGTTTACAGGCTCAGACAGCCTGACACCGCTCTCGGCCGCATCCCCGGCGTCGCCACCGCGAGCATCACAAACATCTTCTCCCGCAGACGCGCGCTGTGCCTCAATGCCGACATCCTCGTCATACAACTCCTCGGCGACCCTGATATGCTCCCGATTATGCTCGCGCGCCGCGCCGCAGGCAGACCGACGATCTTCGAAATCTCGGACAACTTCATGAACTTTCAGCTTTCGAATCCGGCCGCCGCATATCACGACGTCCCCGAAAACCGCGCATGCATCCTTCAGCTAATCGCGGAGGCGGACGCCGTTCAGACGACAGTTCCGCAGCTCAAAGAACTCTATTCGAAATACAACCCTCACATTGAGGTGTTTGAAAACCAGATCGAAACACCCGGCAGCACCGAGAAGCCCGACGGGCCTGTCGTCGTAGGTTGGGGCGGAAGTGTCGGCCACTTCGAGGACATCCGCGCCGCGGCGCCCGAAATTGTCCGCTGGCTCAACAGCCGCGCGGACGTTGTTTTCTCGCTTATGGCGGACCCGAAATTCAAGTCGTTTTTCAGCAACGCTCCGAAGAACAGGTTCCGATTCACACCTCCCGGCTCGCTTCAGGATTACTACTCGTTTGTCGGCGGTCTCCATATCGGGATCGCGCCGCTCAGGGACGACCCTTTCAACCTCTGCCGCTCAGACGTCAAATTCATCGAGTACGCATCCCACGGAGTAGTGCCGGTCTGCTCGGACGTGCCGACGTACAATCGCACGCTTCGCGACGGCGTAACGGGTTTTCTTTTCAGCAATACGGAGCAGATGATAGGAATTCTGGACCGGCTCGCGACGGACATCACGCTGCGAAAAAAAATCGCGTCGCAGGCTTATGAATACATTAAAAACGAACGCTCGGAGCAGGCGGCGGCGGAACAACGACTCGTATTTTACAAATCGCTGCTTCCGCATAATTACGCGCCCGGCAGTCTCGACGAGAAAAAACTGGAATCCATGCCGGGACTGAAACGCTTCGGCGATTCCGCTCATTTCATCCACGAACTCACATTTGCCGAACAGCACATCTATAACGCACTCGTCTATCTGTACAACCAAGGAAATCCGGAAGAGGCGGAGAGGTCCGCGCGTGCGGCGGTATCCGCGGAACCGGACCATTTCTACGTGAATTATGTTCTCGGTGAATCACTGCTGAAAACCAACCCACACGCGGCGGAGAAATGCTTCCGAAAAGCTGCGGGGCTGTTTCCCGAATCCTGCGCGTCACGCCTCGCGGCGGCAAGACTGTCGGCGGCGGCAGGCAAATACCCGGAAGCGCGCGCGGCTCTGCAAAAGATTCAAAAAGATTGCCCGGCTTTCGCGCAGGCTTTCGCTCTCGAAGCGGAAATATCAATTGCGGAAAATGACGCGGCCGGCGCGGAGGCTCTGCTGCGGCGCGCGCTCGAAGCCAACCGGTTCTACTCTCCCGCATCGCTTCGCCTCGGCGCGATGAAACTCGAATCCGGCGACGCCGAAGAGGCGGAAATATTCTTCCGCGATGCGGCGGAGACGCTGCCGCGCTCGGCTGATGCACGTTGCGGTATGGCAATCGCGCTCGATACGCTCGGCCGGGAGAACGAAGCAGCGGAATTGCTCCTCGAAGCTTTGCCGCTCGCGACGGACCCGGCGCCGGTGGCCGGCTCGATCCTTAAGATCGCGCTCGATCGTTACAAATCCGGAAAATTCGAGGACGCACTTTCACTGCTCGACCGTCTGCTCGACGGCGTGCCCGATCTGCTCGAAGCTATTTTCTGGGCGGCGCGCATCGCCGAGCGATCGGGCGGAAAGAAAGCCGCCCTCCCATATCTCAAGCGCCTCGCGGCGGCGGACACAGCGGGGAAATACAAACGTTCTTATCAGGATATGTGAATAGATTGACGCGGGGACGCGCAGCAACGCGCCCCCGCAAGGGTACTATCATCAGAACACAAGATTGTTCCTGTGGTTGGCCTGCTTGAGAATTTCGTCGAAGCTCTCGTCCGGCGTATTCTCTTTAGCTTCCTTCAGTTTCTTTTCCAGCTTCTTCGAGGGCGGATCACCGGGAATGTATTTGTAAACTTCCTCCAATTTCGCAAGCGACTCGTCCCACTTCCTCTGGAAATAGAATATGACGGCCTCTTCGTGCAGGCGCAGGCCTTTTTCCAGATCGTCCGGGATGCCGACTTCTTTCTTCTCTATAAGCTCGTAGATTTTCACCGGCTTTTCATAACCGGCGACCCATATTATGTCGAGCAGACGGGTGATAACGAACTCGTCGCACTCGACTTTCGTGAATTCCGATATCAACTTCTGCGTGTCGTAGTTTTTGCCGCCGCTTTCGAGGTGTTCCCCGAGTTCGACGGCGGGCCCCATCGCGGTGTAGTTGAACCGCCTGATGGACCCCATGTTGCCGCAGATCATATCGCCCGTGTTGACTCCGCAGCGAACCTGAATGTCCGGCTTGCCGCGCTCGGCCCAGCCCACCCTCAATTCGGCGAGTTTCTCCTGCATTTCTATTGCCGTATAGCAACAGTTTTTTGCGTGTTCGGGGAACGGTATCGGCGCGCCGAAGATGCCCACTATGGCGTCGCCGATGTACTTGTCGAGTGTGCCGCCGTATTTCATAAGGATGTTCGTCATCGCGGTGAGATATTCGTTGAGAAGTTCGACGAGTTCCTCCGGCGTCATCGATTCCGATATCGTTGTAAAACCGGCGATATCGGAGAAGAAAACCGTTGCGTGCATCCGTTCGCCGCCGAGCTGCAGCTTGTCCGGGTTTGCGACGAGCGTATCGACGACCTGCGGGTTTACGTACGTCGAGAACATGCCCTTCATTTTCTTCTTTTCCTGCTCTTCTGTGATGTACCTGAAGAGGAATACGAGGAGGAATGTTCCGACAACGAGAATGATCGGCGCGAGCAGCGGCAGATTGTATCTGAACTTGATGAACATGTAGTTGCAGAACACTGCGTAAAGCGCGGCGAAAAAGAACATGAGTGTGGCGTTGATGAGCGCGACAATAATGGAGGATTTGTGCTTGACCGCGCCGCCCGCTGAACCGAGACCGACCGCGAGCACGAAGAAGATCAGCACCACGAACCATTGGTTAACGCTGAGAATAAACTGGTTGGTGACGATAGTATTGATTACGTTCGCGTGTAGGCCGAGCACCTTGTAACGCGGTTCGAGCGGTGTCGGGTTAGTGTCCGCCGCGCCTGTTGCCGTAAGGCCCACAATCAGGATTCTGCCCTTCATATCCTCGACCATTTTTTCCGCCGCGACTGCATCGGATTCCCTGAATGCGGATAGATTTTCACTCTCTTCCGGTGTAAGTTCCTGTCCCGATTCCTGCTTCTTTTTAATGGAGTACCACGTCAGGGAGTTGTATAAATTCCTGAAACTCATGTGGCGAAAAAGCGACGTGTCCGCCCACATGCCCGTCCAGTTAATGAGCATCATCCCGTTAATGAGAGGAACTTCAACATCTCTTTTCGTCTTCGTCTTCGGATCGCGCGCATTCTTGAGGACAATTTTGTTCTTGCTGAAAACCACATCCTTCGGCTTCACGCCGAGATACTTCATTGCGACGAGAAGGTCTATATGCGGATACAGCCTTCCGTCGTACTCCACTACCGGCGCGATCAGCCTCATGGTGCCGTCGCCCTGCGTGAACTCGGCTTTCCTGATACCCTGACCCGCCACCTGCTCGCCGATCTCAGGCCACACGGGTTTGACTTTCCGCAACTCGACATATACGCCCTTCAATTTCTTGGGAACCGGGAAGGACCACTTGTCGTTTTGCTTGTGGAACTCGGCGAGTTCGGCAGCCTTTTCCTCTTTATCCTTCTTAATCATTTCAATGACGGACGCTTTGAAAGGTTCGCCCTTCTTTTTGTCCATCAGGTAGTCGAAATCCTTGATCAGCGCGTTTTCGTAAGCGTCGAAAACCGCGCCCTCGATGGGGTCCTCCGGCCGGTTCTTCGTGGGATAAGTAATGATGCGTTCGAAAATTTTTCTTATCCTTTTACTCTCTTTCAGATCCCTGATATCGTATGGCGAATCGAGACGATTCTTCGCGTCGTAAGTGAAATAGACGTTTTTCGCGGTTGTAGCGGCAGTTGCGATCACTTTCTCGCGATTGGGCGCGAGACCGCCTCGCGAACTTTCATTCTCTGCAAATGCGGCCACCTGCTGCATATAGTTCGAGAACGTCGTCATATTGGGATCGAAAAGAATTTCATCGAGTTTCGCGGCTATCGCCGGAGCGTTGGTCGCGGCATCCTGCTCTCCGAGCAATTCTCCGTAAAAACCGGCGTTCTGGAGCAACTGCGTCTGAAGCTGGGCGTCCTGAGTCAGGATAGAGCTGACCTGCTGTATCTTTCCGCTCAGGTCCTGAACCGCGATCGGAATATCGCTGAAGCTCATAGCCGTGTTAAGTTTCCGGCCGTAAGGCCAGTAATAGTTGATAGCAAACACAGTGGCGAGGGCATCGGCGTAATCTTTTCCAAGCCCTTCGATCAGATTCTGATAATAAACCGGATCATCCGGGAACGTGTTTTCCCATTCGAGGGTCGTCTCCTCGATCTCGACGATGATGACATCCTTGTTGGTCGGCGCTTTCGAGATCGCCTGCCGCAGCTTGAACTTCATGTCGAGGTCGGTGTTGAACAAATTCTTCAGCGGCCCCGACAGATAGAGAATTGCGAACAGGAGCGCAACCGCCAGTCCTATGAACGGCGATACAATGCGGCTCCTCTCTTCTGCCTTTGTCGGGAGTTTGAACGGTAACTTCATGAGTATTCTCCTTGCGAAAGGCCGCGCGCGGCGGCGGTCGTTATTTCGTCGTCATCGTGTAAACGCCGTCCCAATTTTCGCCGGGCGGGTTGATCTTGTACTCCTCGCACCTGCCTAGGAAGATTCTGCTCGGACCGTCGTTCGGTTCGGCTTCGAGCGCCAGCTTGAACTGAGCGATCGCGTCGTCCCACTTCTGCGCGAGGTAGAGTTGCGTTCCGGTTACAAAATGCTTGCGGCAGGCTTCGAGGGTGGCCGTAAGTCCCTCGTCCGTGCGGCCCATCAGCTCGAACACTTCGACCGGTTCGTCGCGGCCCTTCACCCGTATCTTGTCTATCGAGCGGGCGATTATCTTGTCCTTCGCTTTCGCATACGTGAATTCGCTTATCATCAGGCTGGTCTTGTATTGCTTGTTGGCGCCGAGAATACGGGACGCGAGGTTTACGGCGTCGCCCATGATCGTGTAGTTGAACCGCGTCTCGGAGCCCATGTTCCCGGCGATCATCATGCCGGAGTTGATGCCCACACTCGTGTGGATCGGCTTCTTTCCCTCGGCTTCCCATTTCTTGTAAAGTTCGAGAGTGGCCTTGCGCATCTCGAGCGCGGCGTAACAGTTCTTGACGGCGTTGTCCTCGTAGTAAATCGGTGCGCCGAAAACGGCCATTATTATGCTTCCCTCGTATTTGTCTAACATTCCGCTGTTATCGAAGATCGGATCGGTCATCGCTGTGAAGTATTCGTTGAGGCGGTCAACAAGTTCCTCCGGCGTCTCGGCGTCCTCGAGGCCCGGTCCGGACGCGAGCGCGAACATCGCCGACAGGTCCATCTTCTCGCCGCCGAGCTGCAACTTCTCCGGGTTTTGTATCAGCGTATCGACGACCTCCGGGTTCACGTACGTCGAGAACATCGCCTTCATCCGTTTCGCTTCCTGTCCCTCCGTCATGAACCTGTATATAACTACGAATAGATACGTGAAAACAAGCGAAAGGATGATCGGAAACACGATGATCCAGAGCCGTGCATACGCAAAAAGAAGATACGCGATTATCGTGTAGGCCAGTATTATTCCGAACGTGACCGCAGCGCCCTTTGCCTGTTTGTACATGCCGCCGGAGTAACCCGCGACAACCGAAAGAGCAATAATCGTAAGGAAGAAAAACCAGAACGGCGTAGTGCGGATAAACAACTGATTTACGATGGTGTTCACAAGGTTGCCGTGCATTCCGACGAGCGGGTAGCGCGGGTGGAACGGCATCGGGTTCAGGTCGTGCGTATCGGAAGCGGTTACGCCGGTGAGCGTGATTTTATTGTTGAAGAATTTCATTCGTTTCTTAACAGCGTCTATTTCCTTGTCCGAAAGGCCCCCCACCTGTTTCTGTTCCGCCTGCGTGAGCGTTTCCCCGCGGTCGAACTTATTCATAATGTTGTATATCACGGCATCGTCGTGAACGCGCCTGAAACTGCGGTGGACGAATGTGTTCGGCTGCATGTATGTGCCGGACCAGTTCACAAGCACCGTCCCGTCGTCGAGAAGCGGTATCGTCACATCGAATTTTTTCTTATCTCCCGGTTTTGTGCAGTTCTTCAGGACAATTTTGTTCTCGTAGAAAACAACGTCTTTCTTTTTAACGTCGAGATATCTCATCGCCAGCATCAGGTCGATATGAGGATAGAGCCTACCCTCGAACACGACCACCGGCGCCGCCGCGCGTATGATTTCCGTGTACCATTTCAGTTCCGGCATGACGTATCCGTCGCCCGCCGAGAATTCGCCCACGGATTTGATCGGCGACTCCATCGTCACTATGTTGACGTATTTCTTGAACAGCTTTTCCTTGGAAACTGGAGCATCCTTTCCTATATCGAATCCGAACGGGTAATTTGCCTCTATGATGTTCTGATTGTATGCGTGCAACTTATCCCGTTCGTTTTTTATTGCTTCCCTTTCGACATCTGTAAACGGGAGAGCTTTTCTTCCGCCTTTCTCTTTCGCCTGCTCTAAAAGCCTGTCGTAATCCTCGACCTTCATGTTGCGGAGAGCGTAGTTGACGGCGACTTCTTCCTTGTTTTTCGTCTTCGCCCTGTCCGCCATGACAATCAGCTTCTGGAAAATTCCGTGGTAATGCGGATCGTACATTATCTGGCCGATCGTCACTGTCGTCCGTTCCGGCTTCGTCACAGTCTGCGCGAGATACACATTGCCAGCGTACTGGATCGCGTCGTGGAGTATCTTGTCCCTGTCGGGCGCGATTCCGGACGGATCTGAACTTTCGAACAAAGATATTCCTTGTGAATTGAATTGATCGATCTGCGTCTGCATCGTTTTGTTGCCGGCGACTCCGAGCAGCTTGTTCTTCGCCGAATCGAGCGTCGGCAGTGTCGGCGGCAGCCTCAGTTCCTCACCCGCCTCGTAAAGTCCGTTCTTCACTTCGTCTATCGTCGCCTGATTTTCCTGAATCTGAGACGGCAGCTTATCGAACGTGCCCGCTATTTCATTGTTTAGGATCGGCCCCGAAGGATCGAAGAAGAATATATCGAAGAATGTCCCCTTTGCTTTTGAGCCCGGCGTGCCGAGGCCGCGGATAATTTCCGCGTACAGCCTGCGGTCGAACGGCCACGGCTTCCATTCCCAGCTCTCGTCGTCGATGTCGAGCAGAACGAGATTCTGCGAGATGTTCTTCTGCGGCATCGCTCCCCTGATCCGGAAGCGCACGTCGTACGTCCAGTATTCCATCTTGTTGTAGAAGTCGTTGACAATCGAAAGCGTGCTGTTGGCCTTCATCGTCTTGGTGTTGAACATAAGCCCGAAAATCACGGCCACCACTAAGCCTATCAACACGCCCATGATCGGGTTTCGTTTCTCAGGGCTTTTCGGGAGTCCCAGCGAAAATTTCATTCCGAAATCCTCCTGCGCGGCAACCCGTTACGGCTACCGCCGCGCCGGGCCCCCACGAAATTTTCCGTCCAGTTCAATTCCGTATCAGTATTATTTTCGAACCGGCTTTTATTATCACATAGAACACAGAATTTCCGCAATATAGAGAGGTTAAACTAAAGATGTGATTTAAGATTGGTTTTATGATAACAGTTCTATCGATTCCTTACAAACAGATAAATAACTGGTGAATCGCCGACCTTTTCATTTCGATAACCTTCGAGCGGCAGGTTTTTCTTTTCGAACACATCCGCGTCGTCCATCGCGACCACGAAAAAACTGTCGCCGAGCCAGCCCGCCGCCGGAGTCTCGATCTTTCCGCTCATCGAATAAAAACGTCCGATCCTGTCAACGAATCCGCCGCCCGCCGCCGGATGAGATATCTCCGCGTCCAAGGTGTCCCTGTCTCTCCTGTCGAAAGCATCCCACCCGTTCGCATCAAATACAAACGGCAGATAATAAGAATACGGATAGATCACCACCGGGGTGTCGCGCAACTCCTGACTCGACACCACATCCCGCGCAACGGCGAACTGTTTTTTTGCGCGGCTCTCGCGGCTTTCCCTCAACACATCCCCGCCACTCCTGTTCAACACGAACAACGCCGCCGCTATCACTGCAACAGACACAGCCAACCGAACCGCGCGGCCGGAAATCCCGGAGCCCCCACGTTCCGCGCTCTTCAACACCGCCTCCGTCACAATCCCGGCAGAGACGAATACACACGGCAATGCAAAGAAAAAATAATGGTCAATGTTTTTCAACACCCCTGCAAACATCAGTCCGGCCGTGGCGGACACCCCACACGCTGCGGATAAAATTATCGCGCCCCTGAAATCCTTTCTAAAAACAAATGCCGCCGCAAACAAAACACACGCCCCGGCCGCGTAAGCCCCCAGCGCTCCTGCCGATCCGGACGCCGGCAGCTCCGTTAAATGCCAGACCGCGGCTCGCAGCCCTAACGCCGAAGGAAGAATCAGCGCCGCCGCGAAAAGAATAAACCGCGCCATACCCGCCGCACCGCGCTTTTCGCGTATCAGCAAAACCTCGTTCACCGCTGGACCGGCGAGAAGCGTCACGGTCAGCGGATTCGACAACACCATGCACGACGCGAACAAGTCGAATAGGAAATACCTGCCGGGCTTCGGGTCGCGGGCTATCCCGTCATACAGCAGAAGAGCTCCCGAGGATAAGAACATGAACAGCGCATACCCCCTGATGTCCTGAATCGAATAATTTACATAAATCATCGAAGGTATGATCGCCGCTATCCACGCAACGCTCTTTCTCACATGCTTCGCAAGAAGCGCGTAAGTGAAACACGCCGCGAGCGCCGCGAACACCAGCGAGATGCCGCGAATGACAGCGAAGCTTTTTGCTTTAACGAGAAAAAGAAGGAGCGTGCGATTGAGCAGCGCCGGCATCCCCGGGTCTCCGAAGATGTACACGGCCTTCAGGTCGAAATTCTCCACCGGCCACTTGGCAAACCCGGGGAGAACCGCCAGATCGTCCAACGAACAGAAAGACCACAGAGTACTTTTATACATGCCCGCGAACACAAGCAACATAAAAGCCGCGAACAAAAAATCGTACAAGCGGCCCTTTCCGCCTCCCGGGACGGGAAGCATCCGTACTCCCGCGATGCCTTTTGAATCGTTTTTCGGCTTATTGAACAGATGCGCCAAATCCATCGCAAGCAGCAAAACGATAAAGAAAATAATTATCGAAACCAGCCACCTGAAATTCGCCGCAAGAAATGAGGCTGCCTCGGCTGTCCACTTTTTCGACCCCGAGAAATTCTCCTGCTGTGCCTCAATTCCCTTAACATATCCGATTATTCCTCTAAGGATTTTCTCATTTCGGGAACTGATGTCTCCACTGGCGCGATACGAAATATTATATTTCTTCGTCCGTTCGTAGCACGGCTTTTCTGCATCCGCCGGCATGAAATTCACCACCAGCGAATCGCCGCCGGGACCTGACAGCGACATCTCCTCCGCGCCGTCTTCATACTTTTTCTCCTCGGACAAACGCCATCCATCCGCCCCGCCCGTGCCAAGATACTCCTTCACCATATCCGCAGCTTCCGGCATGCGGCCGGACGCACTCCCGGCCTCCGGAAAAACCGGCAGCTTTGTCGCGCACGCATACAAAACTAGAAGCGCCGCCGCAACCACAATAATAAAACCGACGCCTCCCGGCCTCTTTCCACTCTTTCCGCTTCTTCCGGAACTCGCCATTCATTCCCCTCAAAACCGCTTTATTATACATTATTTGACTCCGGGTTTGCAGAATCGGCGCCGTGCGAAGAACGGCCATTTCAGCCTCAGGCCTTGTCTGCCGCAGCCCGCGCGGTAGAATCTTATTCATACACGGCACGGAGGCCATTACCGTTGGAGGCGACATGAGTTACATTCACGACAGAAACTGGGGATGCAGAATATCCGCTGATCACACTTTCCGAGGACTGCGCACCCTCGTCATGGAAAACGAGCTGTTGCGCATCAGCATACTGCTCGATAAAGGCACGGACGTTTACGAATTCCTGTACAAGCCCTACGACATCGACTTTATGTGGCGCGGACCTCAGCAGCTTCGCGACCCGAGGACATTCGTCTCCACCGGCCCGCGCGACAACGGTTACTTTCAGGACTTCTACCACGGCGGATGGCAGGAGATATTTCCCAACGGCGGCGTTCACCTCACCTACAAGGGCGCCGAACTCGGCCAGCACGGCGAAGTGTCCCTCATGCCGTGGGAATGCGCTATCGTCGCCGACCGCGAGGACGAAGTTGCCGCAAAGATGTGGGTGCGCACCTGCCGCACTCCTTTCTACCTCGAAAAAACGCTGCGCCTGAAATCCGGCACGGCCGCGCTGTTCATCGAGGAACGGGTCGTCAACGAGGGCGACGAGGAGATGGAATTCATGTGGGGCCACCACCCCGCGTTCGGGGCGAATATCCTCGACTCCTCATGCCGCATCGACATCCCGGCTACCCGCGTCGAAGTGCAGGAGCCGCTGTTCTGCGAAACAAGCCGCCTCACGCCCGGCGCATCGTTCGATTCGTTTCCGATTATTAAGGACTCGGAAGGCCGCGACTTCGACCTCTCCGCCGTCCCGCCCCCGGAGGCGAAAACAAGCGAGATGTGCTACCTCCTCGGACTGAAGGAAGGCTGGTACGGCTTGACAAACGGCAACCGCAAGGTCGGCGTCGGAATGTGTTGGGACAAAAAGGTTTTCCCGGTGGTCTGGCTGTGGGAGGTATTTCGCGGCAACCACGGATACCCTTGGTACGGCAGGACTTACAACCTCGCGCTCGAACCGTGGACGAGCTGGCCCGGCGGGATGTCCAACGCGCTCGCCAGAGGAACAACGGCGAAACTCGGCCCGCGACAGTCGGTGGAAACCTCGCTTCTGATGACGGCGTACGACGGAATCTCGCGTGTCACGAAAATACACCCCGACGGGAAGGTCGAAGGCAAATAGGCCGCGGCCGGACTTTGTCGGGCGCAACGACCGGATTTCTCTGCTATGGACGAACCGAAACCCGGATATCGTGAATTCAAACAACTCGCGGACCGCACAACTGTTGTGCTGGTCAGCACCCGGTATGGCGGCAACATCGGCGCCGTGGCGCGCGCGATGCACAACTTCGGGTTCGCCCGCCTTCGGCTGGTCTCGCCCCGAGGAGGCATCGACGAGGACGCCCGCAGGCTCGCCGTATATTCCGGAGAAATCCTCGACCGCACGGAGATATACGATACGTTCGAAACCGCGATCGCCGGAGCGGACATCATCGCCGGCACGACACGCCGGATGGGCAGGCGACGCGGGCGCTTCTTCAGGCCGCCGCAATTCGCCGGCGAGATGCTCGGCCTGCCGTCCGATAAAAACGTAGCGCTTGTATTCGGCGCGGAGGACACTGGCCTCACAAACGAGCAGCTCGACCTCTGTAACCGCCTCGTCACTATCCCAACCGCTTCGGAATTCGATTCGCTGAACCTCTCCCACGCAGCCGCAGTCGTCCTGTATGAAATCAGCCGTTGCTTCGATTTCTCGCCTCGTGAAAAAGCGGAGCGCGAGCGCGGTGTGGAGGAGTTGCTGATACACTTTGAACAGTCGCTGAGAGCGGCGCGTTTCCTGCCGCCGGAAGGTGACCCTCTGCGGGTCATGCTGAGTCTGCGCGGGATGCTCTCTCAGGCGGGATGGTCCCGGCGCGAAACAGAACTCATGCACGCCATTCTCCAACGCTTCGAGCGGGCTATGGATGAAAACAAATAGCTTCGCCTGAACCGGCGATCGATCCCTACTATTTTCAGATACAGTTTTTATTAACGGAAATTAGAAGCTACGTCGAAGAAGAAATCGTTGCCTTCAGTCATCCAGCCGAGATTCACCTGCGTCCCGTACACCATATATGTCATGTTGAAATTTTTGTTGTCGAAACGCTGGTCTTCCGTGTCATAAATGAGGCTGGACCATAAGCGGCACTTCTTGCTGAACGTGTAGTCGAGCGTCGTGTTGAGTTCGCCGATTTTCGATGTGCGCAGACTATACGCCGACCCGACGCTCATGTTCCAGCGCGACGAATGGGACATCGAAACCGAAGCGGAAAGCGACTGGTCCGCGCTCGCGCTTCCGGCGCTGCGCCCCGCGCGCGTGTTGTAACTGAAGTTGAACAGCTTCCCTCTGCCCATTTTGTAGTTGTAACGCACCGACACGCTGTTCGATATGCGCGCTGTGCCCTCGGAGGCCATTCCGATACCTGACGAAACCGACAGGTTGACCATCGACTTATTGGTTATGTTTATCCCGGACCTGAACGCGCTCACTCCAACGAAAGCGCTGTTCTCCGAATCCTGATACTTGTTATTGGTCAGATCCGCATGTGCGTTCATATTCCAGCCGAGCTTGCGGCTTTTCCCTATGTAGCGCGTTCCCCTGTCGAGACTCACTATCGCGTTCACGTTCGAGATGCCGCTCGAACTCAGGCGGCTCGTGTGCAGGTATCCGCGTATTGAATTCTTGTTCCACCTCGTGTTGCCGCTGAGCTGAAAATCAAGCTGCCCCGTGTGGGAGAAAGACATGTTGGCCATCGTGGACCGCGCGGTGCCGCTGTGTCTCGAAAGCGACAGCGCGTAGCCGGCCGTCCCTGAAAGCAGGTTTGATATCGACAACCCTCCGCCGACTCTTTCTCCGAGCTTGAACGCTTGCTTTACGCTCGCCTTGTACTGGCTCGGCGAATCCGCGTCATAAACAACGTCGAAGAACCCCTGTTTGCCTTTCGTCTCTTTATATCTGACGCTGGTGCCTATGCCCCAGTTCGTGTTGGAGCTGTATCTTATGTTCGTCAGACGCCAGTTGCCGGGCGTCACCTTTTTGCTCGTGTTCGTATAGTACGGCAGGCTGATAACCTTGTTCCCCTTGACCCAGAGTTTCGCCTGCCACGCTTCGTATTGGTCCGCGGGCGACACCCTAAGCCTCGTCGCCGTCACCGCGTTCGTCGTTATCTCCGGCTCGTCGTAGAGGAACGTTCCCTCGCCTATCACCGGTAAGTCCGACATCTCCTGCAGAGCCTCGCCCTGAAGGTAAATGCGCTTTGTGGCCTTCCGCGTCTGAATCAGTTCGCCCGCCATCCGTTCGATGTCAAATCGCAACTGATCTCCCTCGAACGTCCTGATCCCGGAATTCTCCCGGCTCTTTATCTCCTCTTTCAGCCGTTCGTCTGCTTCTTCGGCCATCGTCTGCTCCGTGCCGCCCACCCCGAGCACCTGCGTCGAACTCGTCGTCGTGCTCTCGGAAGTCGCCATCGTCGTCATTATCACGCTGCTTTCCGCGTACAGAATATGGCTCTTCACATCCACACGAATCGTTTTCGCCTGAAAACGAATTTTCTTATACATGAATTCGGACTGGCCTTCGCAATAAACAATCTTCTTATCAATATCCAGCAGGATGTAATTCGAATTAAGTGTGTACGGGGTGTTGATCGCATCCGCCCGGCAGGCACAGAAAAGCACCGCTGCACATACGAATACAAGCAGCCTTGCCGCCGCGCCCGCCCCCGCGGTTGTTATTCTTTTTCTGTTCGCTCTTCCGGCCATTCGTCTATTTCTGTGCATACAACATAAACTAACGGTTTTTCCGGCTCATTTATATTGTACCCGAAACACAGCACGGCTAATCGCGCCGTGCTCCTTCCGGCCCCTGAATTTTATCATAAACAACCGCTTCTTACTATTATTTTAAATTTAAATGTGTATATATGGCCCCGGACAGACGGAGCTCTTTCCACCAATTCAATATGACCGGCTCCGCGTCTCTTCCGGCCCGAGATACGACTTCTTCAGGCCGCCGAAATCTATAATTATCTTGTCCAGAATCACGCTCGGATCAACTCCCCACACTTTGAGCATGTGCGGCCCGCGATCTATCTTCATCTTTATTGATCCTTCCATCATGTTCCGGAAAACATTCTTTTTGCCTGTTTCATTAACCTCGTCGTGCGCCTGTGCGAATTCCACAAGAACCGGCGTTCCTTCATCTATCGAAACGCCAACCTTCAGCACCCGACCCGCGTTTATCTCATGCGTGGGAATCGCCTCGAAGTTCACCTTCGCCTCGCCCGCATCGAAAACATAAATAAATGCCTCCACCCCGGCCGCTTTCTTTACGATCTCCGCCGGGTCCAGCAGTGTCGGCGCGGACAGCGGCGTCACCGTTATCGACGCGCCCGTCCTTCCGAGCCCCGGAATTCGATTCCAGAATTCGCTTTCAATGTCGTCGAGAGTCGGCTGAATGTTCATCTTCTCGCTCTCATACATAATCGGCGATACCATCTTCCTCAGATTCGTCGCGTTTATCGAAATCACGCCGTTGTCCTGAACGAAATCCGCGCCTTTAATATCGAGACTTCCGGGATTGAAAACACTCAGCTTAACCTCATACTCACTCCCCGCGCCGGCGATCTTCACCGTCCCTTCAACATTGTCTCCCTTCGGCGCCTTGTCGAAGTCCACATCGACATAAATCCGTTCGTCCGGCCCGAGCTTGCCCGATGTTTTACTCAGCAGAATCCAGTCCGCGACCGGCACGGCCTTCCACTCCGCGGGTTGCGAACTCCTGTTGAAAATATCTATGAAATACGACTTCTTCGTGAACTTGTTGAACTGCGGGAGCACACTCGCCTTCGCTCCGCTGTTCGCCACCGGCTCCACCGGCGTGCCGGCGCCCTCGATCGCAACACCTATCGCCGACGAATCCGACGGCTTGGCCTTCCCCGTCTTAACATCCCGGAACACCGGCAGATCGTTCGGATGATCCGACATCATGTGCCGCCACTTTCCGCCCGCAAGCGTTTCGTTGTAATATTCGGTTTCCCCGTTGAGTTGCTTTTGCGCATCAGCCGCCATGACTGCATACGTATCGGCCGAAGCTCGCCCCTGCCGCGTGTATCTCCGGCTCTTGTACGCGTACAAATGCTTCTTGTTCATCAGCGACGTCCCGCGCACCGGATAGAGCACGAGCTCGTAGTACGCGTCCTTTTTCTCCGCGGGCAGCTTCTCGTAAATCACCGACGCCTTTTTCTCGATGCCGTCGAATGCATCGATCCGTTTCTGAGCCTCGTCGCCGTAAGTGTAGAGCGAAAATTCCGGGTCCGAGTTCTGCGCGCCGATCTGATACTTGTCGTAGAAGCCCATGTGCTCCGGCTTCCTCTGATAGTTCAGCGTGTAATATTCATTCATTAAATCCGCAATGTCGCCGGCGTACTCCGCGCCGAATTCGCGGGCGGCCCATTCTTTGAGAAATTTGTCTATGTTGAAAATATTCCTGCTGCCGATGTCCCACGCCATCTGCAGGAAGAGCTCGGTGCCGATCTCGCCCGGTTTCAGGTCGCCCACGTTCAGCACCCACAGCCGTTGCGCGCCGTACGCATAAGCCTTGTTCATTTCCTCCCAGATCAGCGCGGGCGGCGTCGTGTTCAGCCAGAGGTAATCGTGCGGCGGCCCCCAGTACGAAATGTGATAATACACTCCGTTGCCGCCCGGCCGTTTCCGCTCTTCCTCCGTCGGCAACCGCCGGATGTATCCGAAGTTGTCGTCCGGCCACACTATCGTCACATCCTCCGGAACCTTCAGCCCACCCCAGTAGATGTCGAGCACTTCCTTGTACGGCACGAAAATCTGCGGAACCTTCGTCACGTCGGGATTCACATGCTTCGCAAGCATCTCGCGCTGGTCCTTAATGATTCTGTCGAGCAACGCAACCCGTTCCTCGGTCGTCTTCCCGTCCGGCATCGCGCTGTCGTGTATCGCCCGCATTCCTATCGTGTACACGTTTTCGAACTGCCCGTTGACCCTCACCCGTTCGTCCCAATATCCGAGCAGGTTCTCCTTGTTGTTCACGTATGACCACTCGCCGTATTTCGCGAAATCCCATTCGTCCACATTGTTGCGCAGCATCTGCTCGCAGTGCGAAGAACCCATTACTATCGCGTAGTCGTCCGCGACAAACTTGTCCTTGTCGTAATAGTTGAACGCCTTCGTGCATTTGTGCATCGCCGGCCACATATAATTCGCCTTAAGTCGCAAGAGCAGCTCGAACATCTTCGCGTAAGTCTTCGGGCCTATGTCTCCTGTTTCCGGCTCGTAAGTCTTCGCCGCCCACGGTTTCAGTCCGAAGTCCTCGTCGTTCAGGAATATCCCGCGGTATTTCACAGACGGCGGGCCAAACACTGTCGCTCCGCCTTTGATTACCAAAGAGGCCTTCTTCGACGGCGCAACGTCCGCCCACCACACCCACGGCGACACACCCGCCGCCGCGGACAACTCGAACGCGCCGAACACCGCCCCGCGCCGGTCGCTCCCGGCCACAACAAGCCCCGTTTCCACTCCCGGCATCGGCTTGTCCACAACCGCTATAAGGTACATCTCCCAGCCGCCATCGATCTTCGAAACGTCGAGTTTCTTATCCGCAACCAGCTTCTTTATCGCGCCGCATTTTTCGAGTGTACCGATGATGACCACGTTCTTCCCGAGGCCGGACGCCGAATCAGACACGCGCGGTTTCACGCCCGACACGGCCTCCAAGTCGCCCGCGAGCGCATCCGCCGCGATCCGCACAACCTTATAGTCCGCCGCGTCGATGTAGATGTCCGCCACTTTGCCGCCGGCGGCAAGCTCGAAATCGCCTTTTGCGTATTTCTCCGCAAGCAGATCGGACGCAAAGCCGCGCGCGACGACTAAAAATGTAAAAAGAATCGCCGCCGAAAAAACAACCGAAAATTTTCTCATATCTTTTCTCCGCAAAAAAATCTCAAACCTAACTGCAATTATAGATTATCATTGTTTCAACTCAAACCCTGTGGGATAACATGACCTCAATACGATAATTGATAAATTCAACAGCGAGTAGTACAATTAATTGTACAATAAAGGGGGCAATTATATGTTGAAGGATATAACGATATCCAAGGCGCGTGACGAGCTCACCTCCCTGCCGAAGAAATTGTCGAAGAACCATGAAACGGTTGCCGTAACCCGGCGAGGCAAACCGGTGCTCGCGATTATGCCGTGGGAATTGTACGAATCGGTTGTCGAAACTCTTGAGATTATGGGCGACGAAAAACTCATGACGTCGCTACGCGAGAGCATAAAGGATATAAAAGCCGAAAGACTATATACCTCCGAAGAAGTCAAAAAGGAACTCGGCCTGTGAGCAGTACGAAATATGATGTGATGTGGACCGCGAGTGCGAAAAAAATGCTCGCCGCGACCGGCGCATCATGGGCAAGATATTCGAGCGCGCTTGCGAGCTTTCCGTGGAGCCGGAAAAACAGGGAAAGCCGCTTACGAACGAACTTTCGGGCTACCGGAGCGTCCGCGCTGTCGGCCAGAGATACCGCATAATTTACAACGTCGAAAAAAAGAAGGTTGTTGTATATATTGTAGCCGCAGGACTTAGAAGAGGCGACCAGAAAAAAGACATATACGAGCTTGCGAAGAAGCTCATCCGCACGGGGTTGATCGACAGATAATCCGGAAACTTATTGGTGTATTTTGAGTTTATTTCACGAATCCGTATTTGATAATACACCAGAGCGCCGTGACAGCGTCCTTGAACCCGATTTTCTTGCCTTCCTCGTATGTGCGGCCGCTGTATGAAATGCCAACCTCATACACGCGGCAGCCGAGCCGGGCAACCTTTGCCGTAACCTCGGGCTCGAAGCCGAACCGGTTCTGTTCGAGCTTGATATTTTGAATAATTTCCGTGCGGAAAACCTTGTAGCACGTCTCCATGTCCGTAAGGTTTAGATTCGTGAAGATGTTCGACATTAATGTAAACAGCCTGTTACCCACATAGTGCCAGAAATAGAGAACGCGGTGCGCGCCCTCGCCCATGAACCGCGAGCCGAACACAACGTCCGCGCGGCCGTCCAACAGCGGTTCGAGCAGCCGCGGATACTCGGCCGGATTGTATTCGAGGTCCGCGTCCTGCACGATTACGTAATCGCCGGTTGCGTGCTGAAAACCGGTGCGGAGCGCGGCGCCCTTGCCCATGTTCTTTTCGTGGAACACGACTTTCGCGACCTCGCTTTCGAGGCCGTTGCGGATCAGATCCCGCGTGCCGTCTGTCGAGTAGTCATCGACAATCACAATCTCAAGGCCGATCCCGTCCGGGCGCGCCGCTTTCACACGCCGCACGATCTCCGTCAGCGTGTCTTTCTCGTTGTAAACCGGTATCACTACCGTAAGGACTTTGCCGTCACTCATTATCGAAACATTTTATCACGGGCTGCGATTATTCGCATCTGTTTAGTCTGCATTTTTCACCAGTGCAGGTGGAAATCGAAAAAAGGGATGAGATACAAGACGAATCGAGCGAGAACGAGGGAGCATACTGTTCCGTATGTGACCGAGTTCGAGCCGATGATTCAACGCGGTAGATCGCCCTTTCTTCGATTTCCCGGATTTTTCTTGTGAAAAATCCGGATTAGAATATGATTCCGCCCGCAACATTTCTATTTGTCGGCCACGTTAGACATTTTCACCTCGGCCACCGCGTTGTCCTTGATCTTTATCGTCTCGTAGAACCCGTCCACCGACGCTTTATCTATCAGATAGTACAGCGGCAGGCTGCCGATCTTCTCTTCGCCACCCGCGTGATAGTGGCCGGAAAGAAACAAATTCACTTTCTGCGGAAGCAGCACCTGCGAAATGATAAATCTCAAATCGGAGTCCTCGCGGTGCGAGAACAGGACCTTGAACGGCGCTTCCTTGTGTGCGCGCGTCTCTCGCTTGATCCATTCCATGTTTTTGTCCGGATCAGGCGTCGGGAACTGATACTGTGTGTCGAACCCGAGATAGAAATGGTCGCCGTACATGAACCAGAATCTTCCGGGGCCGAGGTACTTGTCCGCATCCGAATTATTGCGGTCATGGTTTCCGGCCACAACTACCGTCGGGGAGTTTATCGTGTCCGTGATATCGAGAAAAGCTTTGAACTGCGCCGGGTCACTGAAATCCGTTACGTCGCCGGTGATGATAACCATGTCCGGTTTGATCTCATTCGCGCGCGCCGCGATTTTAGTGTAGAAGTCTTTCCCTCGCTCGTAGTCGCCCTCGATGCGGCCAATGTGTACGTCTGAGATGTGCATTATCGTATATTCTGTCGGGAACTTATCCAACACCATGATCGAGTGTCTGCTTACATCGTCATTTCCGCCCTTATGCGCGGCGACTCCGTATAGACCGGCCGCGGTGTCCGCCGGGATTGCTACCGTGAATCTGTACGTACCCGTCGCCGGCCCCTCCATCTTTTCCGACGGTTCGAGCCGCATCCGCGAACCGCCCTTTTCGAGAAAAACGCTGAACACGCACGAGCAGCTCTCGTAAACCGATTTTGCCACATCGACATTTATTTTCTCTCCGGGATGCACGAACACCGGCCGCGTCGATATCGGGTTCAATATGAAACTGAGTTTGCCTCCGGCGTCCCGCGCCGCCGCCGCCCCGCCGATTCCGATTATGATTGCAAGTGCGATTATAATTCCGGTTGCTTTTCTCACTTCCCGCCTCCGCGCATTTGTCCCGCATATTTTAATAGCACTGGTATTAATTTGTCCTTGAATTTGAAATCTTGCGAGTGGAAAAATTTGCTTCAATACTGGCTGAACCGGATGTTCGCAAACGGATAAAAGTCTAAAACCAGAATTGCCGCACACGAGTTTTTCTGCGCTTCACGCGGAATTGTGGCGTGTATTTCCGTCAGTATTCCCGACTCGCCGGTCACAACGTCCTCCCGGCTGCCGCCGATGATTTCGCCGGTCACGATGTCGAGCAAAATGAACTGTATGAGATGATCTTCCGCTTTGTATTCGCCCGCCGTGACGCGCGCGGAGATGCGGTCGAATCCGGTTTCGATCTGAATCTCCAGTCCCTCCGGCCGCCTGAACGCGGGGTTGTCATACGGCACAGTGTCGAACGCGAGAAACGCCGCGAGCTCATCCCTTTCGTCGGCGACTCGCATGACTCTGAGCAAGTCGGCATACTCCGGCATATTGTGAATCGACGTGCACGCGTAAGCCGCGCCGTTCTCGACCGACCGCGCCGACGTGAAGCGGCCGCTCAGCCGGAAAAGATCGAACGGGATGTTCGCCCCGAGCGTTGACATACGAAATGAGCCGGATGTTTTGAAGCAGCCGCCCCTGAAAACACCCGACGCGAGAAACCTGTTCGCCGTCCTCGGCGAGAGCTGGAAAGAGCCGCCCGCTTCGAGCACGGACCATCCCGTGAGTACGATTATCCCGCGCTCCCGGTCGATATGTATGGGCGCGATCGCGAAATTGTGCGCGTCTATCGCGGCCTGAGCCAGCGCGTCGATCTCCTTCGGCCTGCTGAGCTGGAATCCCTTGATAACAATGCCGGGCGTCTCCGCTTCGCTGATGCTCAACGGCAACACTTCCCCACATGGCGCTGTCGTGAACGTTATCGTCCTGTCGAATACGCCCGCCTCGCCGCCCGCTATGTAACGACCACTCGCGCTCACTGTGTATTCCGCGCCGCCTTCGAGCAGCCCGGATGGTATGATGTTGATCCCGCGCCCCATCGGATCGATGCGGCACGTGTAACCCGTTTCGGGCGTAATCTCGACGGCCACCGTGCGCGGGTCGATCTCCGCGGCGACTATGTTCAAATCCGCATCAGCCGCAAGCAGCGCGAGACTGATGTTTTCCGTAATCTCTATCCCGAACGGCGGCGAGAACCGCGGAGTTCCGAAGCGGTCGAGCGGCACAAGCACGGCCCCGCCCGGCGGAATGTCCGGCCGCGCGCCGTCGTTCCCGGGCTCGATGCACACACGCTCATCCGCATGATTATCAAAGTAGAAATTGCGCGACACGGAAAATATCTCGCCGGTGGTGGACCCTACATGGATCGTTCCATCCGCGTCGATCGCGGGCGACGAATTGAGATCGTTTGCCGGGCCGGGAGCCGTCAGCAGCGACCACACGCGGCGGCCTTCCGGGCTGATGCAATAGAGCTTTCCGTTTTCGTTCCCGGCGTAAATCAGCCCTTCCGGATCGATCGCGGGCGAGCTTTTCACCGGGCCGTCCGTGTAGTACGTCCATCGCTTTTTGCCGAAGCGGTCCACGCAGTGAATGCCGCCGTCGCACGAGCCGACTACAACCGAACCGTCCTCCGTGACCGCCGGCGACGAATGAATCAGTCCGAGCGTCTGATGCGACCAGAATATAGTACCGTCCTCTGGCGCCAGAGCGTAAAGTTTGCCGTCGAACGCGCCGAAGAAGATTTCTCCGTACTGTCCCCATGCGGGCGTTGATGCGATCGCGCCGCCGACGCGTGTCATCCAGCGCCGCAGACCGGACGACGCTTCGACCGCGTGCAGCCCGCCGCTCAGCGTGCCGATGTACACCGTGCCGCCGTCCGGGCTGATCAGCGGTTTCGTCCAGATCACCCCGCTCGGGTAGCTGTTCGTGTCGTATTCCCAGACGAGATTTCCGTCGGTGTCGATCTTGTAGAGCCGGTTGTCGTTGCTGCCGGCGTATATGTAGAGTTTGCCGCCCTCTTCGTTGATCGCGAGGCCGCCCTCGAAGAACGAGGAAAGCTGTGCGTGCGGGTCTTTCGACGGAGTCTCGTAGTGGAGTCCGCTGAACGTCCACAACACCTCGCCCGTCTCGGGGTCGATCTTCCAGACGCGGCCCCGATTCCGGTTGCCGTCCTCGTCGCAGTCGTTGGATGCCATATAGAGAAAACCGTCCGCGCCGAATGCTCCCGTCGCGGCGATGTACATCACACGTTCGTCCCGCAGCCGCCATTTCACGGAGCCGTCCGGGTGCAGAGCGACAAACTCTCCGTCCGCATGCCCGATATATATGTCGCCGCCGGGTCCGACGATGCAGGACGGCCATATCAGCGCGCCGATTTTGGTTGCTTTGAAGCTACTCACATCCGGTTCGGGGCGGAAAAACTCGGGCACCCGCCCGCGGTTCGCCGCAGAGAACCGGAAGCTCGGAAACGGAGCCTCTTCACTCAGCCCTCGGAAATAGTCGTGCGTCTCCGGCCGGTGCACGAGACTGAGCTGCTCCACAATGATCTTGTTCAGAACCTCGAAGAGTTCCAGCGTCGGCGCGAGAATCTCCGCCTGATCGATTGCCGGCAGTGAGCGCGGCGCCGCCTGCATTACATCCTGAAAACTCTTGTGCATCTCCTTAATCGCGGCGTCGATTTCGGGGCCGAGCGGGCTGTCCGTTGTCTTCGGATGCCGCGCGACCGGTATCATCTCGCTCCACACGAGACCGGCCATGTTCATGGACGCGATGACCGCGCCGGGAAGCGCCTTCGAGCCGCCGTCTTTCAGCCGGTTGATCGACTCCATGTTTTTAAGGAACTGTTTCTTGAGCGCCTGCGTGCGCGCGGTCAACTCCGCCTCGCTGCCCTTGCGCGCGTTTGCGGAAAAACGCTCGAGCCAGTCCATTAATTTCGCCAAGACTCAACCCCCCGGCGGGAGCGCGCCGCCCCCACTTTCAAAAATGCAGACATATTATAACGAAAGCACGAAAAGATGCGATAAAAAAGTGACCGAGAAAAGCAAAACCGGCCTGAGATGACAATCATTTTTTTTATTGCGGAAATTGTTAAAAGTTATAAATACTCGTCAACTTTTCGGGGAGGTTCAGGACTTATCCGCGGCGTCGTCCTCGGGTCCGGCGCCCGCTGGACAGCCGGTTCCACCCGCGGAGTGGACGGCGGCAGTACCCGCTCACTCGATGCAACCGGCGCCGGACGGCTTGTCGGCGGTATCGACATCTCGGATGTTACAACCTGTACGCCTGCCATAAATAACTCCTTATATTTCTATTATCCACTTTCCGCCCGTTTACGCAACCTCGCCCGAAATTCATTTTTTGTGATCCGGTAAAAATGCGCCGATCCCGGCGTCGTGAACCTTCTCAAGCCCTCCGAAATCGACCTCGAAAAGCACGGCCTCCACGACAATGTGCACCTTGCCGCCCTCCCGCAGACAGCCCAACAGCGTCTCGCCGCCGCGCCCGGCAGCAATATGGATATGCGGCTTTGGCGCGCCTTCCGCCCACATCACCGACCCCGCGCCAAGAAGCTCGCGCCCGTCCGAAAACTCGCTCCACACCGGCGCCGCCGGCAGCGTTAGGTCCTTCGGCCCCGTCACGATTCGGCCCGTCTCCATCGCCCCGAGCATAAATATGTACGCGTTCCGCACATTCTTTTCCCTCACGAACTCGACCAGCCGCTCGATAAATAAGTCGCCGTGCTCGAAAGTAAGCGCAAAAACGCGCCCGATTGTTCCTTCTGTATATTTCATCGAAACCTCCGCCGGACAGCCTCATCTAAACATCAAACCCATTAATTGTTATAATAATACCGCGACAAGCGCATTTGAAGGGATATATGGAACAGTTCGACAAATTCAAAGCAACCCACCTGCTCTGCCCGAAGTGCAACGTCGCCACGCCCGTGCGCGAGCGGCTTCTACTCGTGTTGCCGGACGGAGAATTGTACGAATACATCTGCTCGCGGTGCGGGGCCTCGCTCGGAAAAAGAAAAGTCACCGGCCCCGCTGCCGGATACATCCCGCCGCCGCCCGGCCGCCCGCAGTATATGTAAAATTCAAAAGCAAACAAAACCCGTCACGGGTCATAATACATCACAACAGTTTTATCTGATATTTACAGATACTTCGCGGCCTTTTCCATCAGTTCCGAGAGGTCGGACGACTTCACAACATACTCCTCGGCCGCCCACGTGGAAAAATCCTGCTTGAATGTCGGATACGCCGAAAGCAGTATCACCGGCAGATTCTTATTTTTCGTTTTGATCTGATTGAGAACTTCGAGCCCGTCAACATCGGGCATCTTGATGTCGAGGATCACAAGGTCAACCGCGTAGCTCATCTCCGAAAGCATGCTGATCGCCTCGCGGCCGCCCTGCGCCAAGATTACTTTGTAACCTTCGTCCTCAAATTCAGCCTGCACCAAATCCCTGATTTGAGGCTTGTCATCCACCACCAGTATCTTTTTCATGACGCTCGCCACCTTCAGGGTTCTTAATATAAATTATACCTATTACTTTTAAAATAACAAACTTCGATTTGCCTGATTCCGAAAAATATTCGCCGCCGTCATCACCGACGTGCCGAATCCCGCAAACTCTCCCCCGCAACCGCATTTATGCTCTTCGTGCAGTCCGCCATTTCCCCATCTTTCCTTCAGAACTCATTCATGCCTCTCAATCCGGGAAAGAAAATCATAGCATAAAAACACCGCGCCCGGTCAACAAAACCGGCTTAAAATCCGCCAAACATGGAATTCCGCACCTATATAATCTAAAATATATGCGGCATCTTTAAGGAACGGAGCTAAACCAACCATGCAAACGATCAAACCCCACGGCGGCGCCCTCATCAACCGTATGGCCGAAGGCGACCTGCTCAAAGACCTGACCTCCCGCGCCCCCGGGATGGTCAAAATAAACATCAATAATAAGGAACTTTCCGACCTGCTGATGATCGCCATCGGCGGATTCAGCCCGTTGACCGGCTTCATGCGGAAAGCCGACTACGACAGCGTCGTCGATACGAAACACCTCTCGAACGGGCTGCCGTGGACGATCCCGATCACGCTTTCCTGCGACGATGCAACCGCGTCGAAACTGAAACCCGGCGACGACGCGGCACTGTACGACGGCGACGGCGTCCTTCGCGGCGTGCTGCACATCGACGAGAAATACACTTACGACAAAAAGAGAGAAGCGACGAAAGTCTATAGAACCGACGACGGAGCACACCCCGGCGTCGCATTTGTTTACGCGCAGGGCGACACCCTCCTCGGCGGCGACGTGTGGATGGTCGAGCGGCCGCAGCCACCCGAGTTCCCGCAGTACTGGCGCGACCCGGCGGAGACGCGCCGCATCTTCGAGGAGCGCAACTGGAAACGCGTCGTCGCGTTCCAGACGCGGAACCCCGTGCACCGCGCGCACGAGTATATCCAGAAAGTCGCGATGGAAATCTGCGACGGGCTCCTGCTCCACCCGCTCGTCGGCGAAACGAAAAAGGGCGACATCCCGGCGGACGTCCGCATGAAATGCTACGAAGTGCTGCTTGACAACTACTACCCGAAAGACCGCACGCTGTTGAGCGTGCTGCCCGCCGCGATGCGCTACGCAGGCCCGGCGGAAGCCATATTCCACGCCATCATGCGCAAGAACTACGGCTGCACCCACTTCATCGTCGGCCGCGACCACGCCGGTGTCGGCAACTACTACGGCTCGTTCGACGCGCATTACATCTTCGATGAATTCGACCCTGCCGCGATCGGCATCACGCCGCTCTTCTTCGACTACACGTTCTTCTGCTCGAAGTGCGGCGGCATGGCATCGAACAAAACATGCCCGCACGACGCGTCGCACCACATCTCGCTCTCCGGCACCAAAGTGCGCGAGATGCTGGCGAACGGCGAAATCCCGCCTGTCGAGTTCACGCGCCCCGAAGTCGCCGAAGTGCTCATCGAATCGATGAAAAACAACGGCTGACAGGCCTACAACGATTTGTTGTTTTAAAATCAGAAATTCTAATCATGGAATATTACAGCTATATCCGTGTCTATCTGTGGTTCTTGCAATGATATAATATAACTATACAATTTCATATTGTGAGATTAGTAAAATGACTGATGAAGAATTGATTAAAGAGATAAAAAGATTATTCGGGTCCAAGAGAATAACGCTCTTAAAAGCACTTCATGAATGTGCAGATAAAATACCCGTACAAGCAATGATTGAGCAAGAATTACAAAAAACAACGGGGCTGCATGTAAAATCATGTGTTGCGCTATCTGATGATACCCTGAAATGGATGTCTCAAAAGTCCAGTGACATTAAGAAGCTGAATTTCGATCCCGAAGACCGTTCCGAACTAATAGGAGATCCGAGTTTCTGGTTCCTTTTACTATTGAATAAGAATATAAAAGACCCTCTCGATTTCGATGAGAAGTTGGCGGAACGACACAACACTTTATTCTTTTGTGAAATCTGGGCAAGTATTCTTTTTCCTCTGTACACCTACGACATCTATTATTGGAAATATTCGAAAAAAGATAATATTCAGGAATTTGGCCCTTATAAGCCCCAAAAAAAGCACGAAGCAATTGCCGTTAATGACATGAAGAAGGCAATGAAAACATTCGGTTATAAATTAATATCGAAGAAAACAGCAAAAACAATAATCAGACAAGCTATAACGGATTGCGCGGAAAAAGGCGAGGCTACAGTTTTCGATTGTATCTTCAGCGATATGACATTTTATACGGAAACAAAATCACGGATGAACATAGAAAGGAATGTTTATCCTGAGCTTGGAATGGAATGCAACTGGAGAGAATATTACGACAAAAAACATAAACTATATGAAAAAAAGATTTACATGCAATTTTATGAAAGAGATGACGAGACCATCGTTATTGATTCTGAAGGCAGAATTAAAAAATTTGAGATAGGCTCAGGAAGTCACGCAAACATACCTTCCCAATGGATCACTTACGATACCGATAAAAAGACCGGTTATCTTACCAGAAAAAAAGAAAAACACAAGGGATAAATCTGGATATAGTTTTCCCGAAATAGTAAGTGCTATTGAATCCGTGTCTATCTGTGGTTCTTGCTTTGCTGGTCAGTTGACTTTGAGTTCTTTTTTGACTGTATTGAGGATTTCGTCGGTGCTGGCTTCGGCGATTTCTCGATCCCACGTTTCAACCATGACGCGTATCAGCGGTTCCGTGCCGGAGGGCCGCACGACAACGCGGCCGTTTTCGCCGAGGCGCTTTTCTATCTCCGCAACCTTTTTCTGTATCTTCGCGTTTTCGTAAAACGCTTCCCTGTTCGGGACTCTTATGTTCTTTAGAAACTGCGCCGAGCGCTTCATCTTCGTGAGTTCGGAGAACGGCTTTTTCAGCGCGGCGAAGTATTTCACCGTCTGAGCGGCGGTGATGAGCCCGTCGCCGGTTGTTGACAGGTCGAGAAAGATTATATGGCCGGACTGCTCGCCGCCGAGGTTGTAGCCGCCTGCGACCATCTCACGCATGACAAACTTGTCGCCTACCGCGGCGCGTATCATTTTACCACCGAGCTTCTTCAGCCCGAGCTCGAACCCCATGTTCGTCATCACCGTTGTGACAACCGTTTTCTTAGGCAGCCGGTTTTCCTTTATCATCTGTCCGGCGCAGAGAAGCATTATCTGGTCGCCATCGACTATATTGCCTTTTTCGTCTATAAAAATCACGCGGTCGGCGTCGCCGTCGAAGGCGAATCCGAGCGCCGCGCCGTGCTTGAGCACCTTCTTCGCGAGTTTGTCCGGCCGCGTCGATCCGCAGTCAACGTTGATCTTCCTGCCGTCTTCATCCGCGTTGACGAACATGACGTCTTCCGCGACTTCTCTGAAGACACGCTTAGCGTATCTGGACGCCGCGCCGTTCGCGCAATCGATTATGATCCGGCCGTCGATGAACACGCCGCGCAGCAGCCGCCGTACGTACGCGATGTAATTTGTCGCCATGTTGCCTTTGTCGAGCGAGGAGCCGACTTTGTCGCCGGACGGCAACTCAAGCGCATACGGCCCCTGCGCGATCAGCTTCTCGATCGCCCGCTCGTCTTCGTCTTCGAGCTTGCCGCCCTCGCCTGAGAAAACCTTAATGCCGTTGTCCTCGACCGGGTTGTGTGAGGCGGAGATCATGATCCCGCAGTCGCAGCCGAGATTCGCCGTCAGGTACGCGAGTCCGGGCGTCGGGACGATGCCTATGCAAAGCGCGTCGCACCCGGCGGACGTGATACCCGCTACGAGCGCTGTTTCTATCATGTCGCCGGACACCCGCGTGTCCTTGCCGACAAGCACCCGTCCCGGCGTACCCTTCTTCACCGTGCACAGATGATGCGCGGCGCAGCGTCCGACCGCCAGAGCTATCTCCGCCGTGAGTTCCACATTCGCCACGCCACGTATGCCGTCGGTGCCGAACCGCACCGTATTTTTATTCTTTCCGTAAGTCGCCATCTTTTCAGTCACCTGTTCTTGCAATTAACGTTTTCACCGGGCTGGTATCATATTCGAGCTTCACCTGCTCATGAACCTTGTTAAGATGCACGTCCGGTCTAATCTCGTATTCGCCGGGTTTAAGGCCGAGCAGGTCCACCTTTGCCGCCACCTCGGTCGCATCGATCCGTGAAACAACGTCCGCTGGCCCCGTAAGAACGACATCCACGTTCGCGGGACTGAAGTTAACACTGCATCCATCACACAAATTGAGTCCGCGTACCATTACGGTAATTGTCTTCTTTTCCGCTTTCTGCGGCTCGCAACTGAACGTCACCGTCGGCGGGTCGGCCATAACACCTTCGGGCAGCTTCATTTTCAACTGATACGCTCCACCGCCTTCGCACACACTGACGTCGAACGGCTCCGTCGTCGCCGCCTTTATCTTCTTTATCTTCGCTTCGTCGCCGCTCAGCGACACTTCCTCGGGCAGGTAATACGCATCCGGATACCCTTTCTCGTCACCCGGATTCTTGAACACCACCTTCACGGGAACCGTCGCCGTCTGCTTCGACACAATCTGAATGCTCACGGAAATCTTTTCCGGCACTATATGCACCGATGTTACGTCATTTCCTTCCGGGTCCTGCGCCGATATGCGATAATTACCTCTGAACGAGCGCTTCTTTCCCTCGATGCTCAATTTCACGACCAGCCTCGATACCGATTTCAGGTCCTCTCGATCGCCGTATGCGCGCGCCGACATCGGCCTGTATTCCGACTGCCCCTGCATGTAACCTTCCGGAAGCAGGCCGGACAGCCTCAGCTCGACCGGCAGCTCGATCTTTTTGAGCGGTTTGAGGACAACCTCGATGTCGCGCGTCATGAGCCGCGCCCTCAGACCGGTTTTGTTGACCAGTTTCACCCCGACTCTGTGAGAGCCTTCCTTGAGCCCCGACAGATTCGCCACCGCATACAGTTTCTCGCCGCTGATATTGTCCATCAGCTTCGTGTTGCCGGTCAGCTCGACCCGCACCGATTCGTCTTTCGAATCGCCGAAACCACATTCAGGCACGAGATTTACGTACTTAACTTTCGCGGGATACGTGATGCTCGTCCTCGGATTCTGGCTGGCGTTTATGAACCACCATAGCCCGCACGCGAGCAGAACCGAGATTATCTTTATCTTGTAATTGTTCAGTATCAGCTTCTTCATAATTTGCTTTCCGGCAATCAACGCCGGCCGCGCGGCCTCACTTCTTCTCCGAGCCGAGGAACGACGAGAACCCGGTTCCGGTCGGCACGAAAAGCGAATACAGCAACTCGCGGAGCGCATCCGGTTTAATGTCGCGGATCAGCTTGCCGCTGTGCGCGAGCGAAATGTAGCCTGTTTCCTCGGAGACGACGAGCGAGACGGCGTCCGTCACCTCGGATATTCCAAGCGCGGCGCGATGCCGCGACCCGACGTCCTGCGGCAGCGACGGGTTCTCCGACAGCGGCAGAAAACATCCCGCGGCCAGCACCCGGTTACCGCGCACCAGCACCGCCCCGTCGTGCAGGAACGTATGCGGAAAGAATATCGTTTTGAGCAACTCGGGCGACAGCACGCCGTCCATAAACGTCCCGGAACGCGTGTAGTCCTCGAGGCTTGTTTCCTGCTCGACCACTATGAGCGCGCCCATCTTCACGATGGACAGGTCCTCCAATGTGACAATCAGCGAATGAATGAGTTTTATGATGTCTTCTTTTTCGAGGCCGGCGAACCTGCGCTGCCAGAACCCGCGCTGCCCCATCGACTCGAGCGCGCGCCGCAACTCCGGCTGGAACACTATCAGCAGCGCCACCACAATCACCGCACTGAGGCTCTTGATTATGAAAAAGATCGTGTCCAGTTTGAAGATGCCGGCCACCAGCGCGAACAGAATGAATACGCCCAGCCCTCGAAGGATGGACACCGCGCGGGTCTTCTGCAGATTTATGATGATGTAGTAAAACACCACCGATATAACAATGATCTCCACCGCCGCCTTGATTATGTCCACCGGCGTCGTCGGGATCGGTATGTTGAAGATCGACTGTATGTCCATCGGTTATCCCGTTGTGAGAATCCGTTTCGCCTTCTTGATTTGCGCTCGGACGGACGCCGGAGACGCCGCCCCCGGCCCGGTGCGCTTCGTCAGTCCGGCCGCCGGTTCGAGGAACTTCGCCGCGTCCGGCCCGAACAGCGGCGACGCCGCCGTCAATTCGGCGGGTGTCAGGCCCTTGAATTCGATCCCGCGCTCGACGCAGCTCCGCACGAGCCGCCCCACAACAGAGTGCGCCTCCCGAAACGGCATCCCTTTCAGCACGAGGTAGTCGGTCAGGTCCACCGCGTTGAGCAGCCCCGTGCCCGCCGCGGCCGCCATGCGGTCCGTGTTAAACGTCGCGCCGTCTATCAATTTCGCGAAAAGCCGTAGTGATGCGGCAACCGTTTTCGCCGCGTCGAACACCGGCTCCTTGTCTTCCTGCATGTCCCGGTTGTACGTCAGCGGGAGCGATTTCATCACCATCAGGAGCGCCACCAGATCGCCCGCCACGCGGCCGTTCTTGCCCCTGATAAGCTCCGCGACGTCCGGGTTCTTCTTCTGCGGCATTATGCTGCTGCCCGTGCAGAGCGCATCCGGCAGCGACACAAAACCGAACTCCGGTGACATCCACATAACAAGCTCTTCGCACGCGCGGCCGAGGTGGTTCATGCAGATCGCCGCCGCCGCGAGAAATTCGATTGCAAAGTCCCGGTCGGCCACCGCGTCCATGCTGTTATCCGCCGGAGCGTCGAACCCGAGCGTCCGCGCCGTCAGCTTCGGATCGGTCGGCAGCGCCGTGCCCGCGAGCGCGCCCGCCCCCAGCGGGAGCGTGCCCATCCGCGCCGCGCAATCCGCGAACCGCCCGGCGTCCCGGTCCAGCATGAAAAAGTACGCCATGAGGTGATGCCCCAGCGGAACCGGCTGCGCGTGCTGCGTGTGCGTGAAACCGGGCATGAGTGTCTCAGCGTGCTTCTCGGCCTGAGAGACGAGCGCCGCCTGCGCCGCCCGTATGCCGCACCTGATGTCACCCGACGCCGCCCGCAGATAAAGCTTCAGATCGGTTGCCACCTGATCGTTCCGCGAGCGCGCGGTGTGCAGCCGCCCGGCCGCCGGCCCGATCAGCTCCGCCAGCCGCGACTCGATGTTCATGTGCACGTCTTCAAGGCAGACTTTGAACTTGAAGCTGCCGCTCTCGATATCTTCGCGGATCTGCTTGAGCCCGGCATGTATTTTCTTTACGTCGGATTTCGATATGATCCCGCAGGCGGCGAGCATTGCCGAATGCGCCAACGACTGCTCGATGTCGAATTCCGCAAGCTCGCGGTCGAAGCTCACCGACTCGGTGAACCGCTCGACATCGGCGTCCGTGCCGCCGCTGAACCGGCCGCCCCACGGCTTCTTCGCGACCTCTTTTTTATCGTTTTTCTTTGGCATAGCAAAAACTACCGAAAAGTATTCTATATTTTAATATCCATATATTTAACACTTTTTGAATATATATATTCAATTTAACATATCTTAATTTTTTTCGATTGTTTTTCGATCAGAAATAACGATGCCCGCATCAATTTTTTTCTTCATTTTTCAGCGTTTTTTAACCGCCAGACTTCGAACTCGCCTATCGTTCTCACCTTTGTGTAGTTCCGGCACACAAATGCGTTTATCGGGTCCTTCGCGGGGTCGTCGGAATAAAAATACGGTTTCGATCCGGCCTTCATCCCGATAAACTCCGCAGGTCGCTTTATCCGTATCGCGTACTCCGGAGTTCTTCCGTGCTTAACCATGTCGCGGATCATCCGCTCGCGCAGGCTCACCGGCCACTGCCGCACCACCCACATCGTTTCAAGCGCCGGCGTTGTACCCGTCAGATAGTGAATCATCGGAATTTTCTCGTATGCGAGCAGCCGGTCACCGCGCTTCAGCCTCGGCGACATATACTTCAACAGGTCCTCGACCATTTTGACTCTTGTTTTCGTCGAATAGACTCCGTCGAGTTTTCCGTATGTGAAACGCGTGTCCAGCCGCGTCAAATCCCCGTCCCGATAGCTCGATTTCACGTTCCCCGCGATCAGGCACACGCCGACCGCCGCCAGAATACACACGAAAGCCGCCTTTGCGGCAAATGCTCCCTCCGCTTTGTCTTTCATGACCGCGCGATATCCGAATAAAACGCCGAACAGCAACAGCGCCGGAAGGATGTTCGACGCGCTCGTCCAGCCCGTCGTTGACACGAATCCCGCTATGAGCCAGCACGCTAAAGCAATGACGAATGCGAGCGCATGGAGGTTCCGGCCGTCTTTCTTTTCAGCACACGCCAGCCCCGCCACGGCCGCCATAACCGACACGGCACACAACTCCTCACACATCGCCGCAAAATCCCTGCGCGAAAGATAGAAGCAGTAAGCTGCCGCAACCGCGGCGGTGAAGACCGCCGCTCCGACTTTTCCAGCCGGAATCGGCCGCTTTACGATTGCGGGCAGAAAAGCGAGTCCGATGAAAACAACCTGCGGAAGACTCCGCACGAATATTTTCAAAAGCCATATCGAGAGCGACAAATGCCGGCTTTCCATTCCGTTCGCATACAAACTGTTCGAAAGCACGTCCCGGCAGTCCCTGATGAAGTACGGCGTCAATCCCGATAGATGAACCACCGCCGCCGCGCAAACCATAAGCACTGTCGCCGTCGCGAAGAACCACGCCGCCGCCACCGCCCCGCTTTTCCATCTTTCTGAGCGAAACATCACCGGTAGAAAGATAACGAACGCCGGCACGACCGCGAAAAGTGGCAGATAACAGAACGCCGCGAGAAAGAAAGCCGTCCCGCCGAAAATACCCCAAAGCCTCCTGCCGGAAACCTTTTTCGCCTCCGCGCCGCGAATGAACCCGCCGATGCTCACAAAAACAAACGCGACCGCCATCGACGAATATCCGGGTGTCCACAGGTGAAATACGTTAGACATTATTACCACCGCGCACGCAACATTGAGAACCGCGGCATCGACATGCTTTTTCACCGACGAATAAAGGAAAACAACTCCGAATATGTGAAGCGCGAAACCGAGATATCTGAACGCAAGCACGCCGCCGTCGCCGGGAAGCAGCTTCATCACCGGCCAGAGAAGTATGTCGAAGCACCGCACGACATTATGAATCTCGTCTCTGAACGGAAGGTCTCCGAGAATGTACCTCAACGGCGATGTGAGATAGATACCCTCGTCCGTCAGGTCCAGTCCGAACCTGAGCCGCCACAATCCGATCACCGCGACCGCAACCGGCAGAAGAAACAAAAAATTGAATTTTCTCCCCGTTACACCGCTCATCTCGTAGCCGGAAACTCCCCGCGAAAGATTAGAAGATGTATGATAACACAAATCAATATAGGTCGCCATTAACCCCGCCGCCGTTTCATATACGCCCGCAATTATGCTACACTTCCAAAACTATGGAAGCCGACACCGGCAGACACGACGGCGACAAGGCGGCTCATTTTCTATCGGGCAGCACGGCGCTACTCGCGGCATCCCTTCTTTCGGGGACACTGTCTTTCGCGTGGACGGTTCTCATGTCGCGTCTGCTCGGCCCGGAGGGATACGGATTCGTCGGCCCGTTCCTGAACGCATTCTGGATGCTGACCGCCGCGCTCACTCTCGGCATTCCGCACGCCATGGCGACGTTCATATCGGACCGCCATCACGAGGACCCCGCCGAGGCGAAGCGGGTTATGGCGCAGGGGATGTGGTTGCTGTTCGTCATTGCGGGTCTTTTCACCGCCGCGGCCGTCGCGGGAATCCTCACGGCCGTCGCCGCCCACAGGATCAGCCGCCTGATGGCCGCCCTCTCGCTGGTCATGCTCGCCGCCCTCCTCGGTCGCCAGTTCTATATGGGCATGTTCGCCGTCATGGCCGGCCTGCAGAAATACACCGTGCTCGCAATCAGTAACAGTTCCTACTCCATCCTGATGCTGTCGTGCTCGATAGTTTTCGTGATCGCGGCGCGGCGCTACTACCCGGGCAGCACGGACGCCTGTATCATCGCGGGCGCGGCCGGCATCGGCGCGGCCGCCGTCATTCAGTACATTCTTTCACTTTTCATAGTCAAGTTCGCGGGCGTGAGCGCATCCAGCCTGTTCGCGTGGAAATCCGCCGGAGGCGGCGCGCGACGCCTGTTGCTGTTCGGACTCCCCTCCGCAATCGCAATGATCGCGGGCTCGAACCTCTCGTACATCCCGCCGGTCGCGGTTTCCTTCTTCGCGCACAAATTCGGCGTCTTCGGCGCGACGCAGGCGCAGAACGCAGTCCACGCTGGCTGGTTCAGCGGCGGGTTCACTTACGCGCTCGCGCCGATGCTCATCGTCGGGATGGTGTTCGCGATCGTGCCAGCGGTTTCGGAGGCGGAATCGCAGGGCAACCACGCGCTCATGCAGCGGTACTTCGATCTCGCTGTCAAATACTGCGTCACAATCATGCTCTATGTAATGTCCGTGTACGTCGTGTTCGCGGGCCGTATAGTCGAGCTTTTCAGCGGCGGCAAATTCCCGGAAGCAACTATGGGGCCGCTGACGACGACTCTCGCGGCGGGCATGTGCATTTGCATGATGATTATGCTGATGTGTAACATCCTGATCGGCACCAAGAGGCCGGTGGCGCCGGCCGTCGCGACTACGGTTATTCTTGTGGCGGAAGTGGCGGCCCTCGCCGCCGCGGGCGTCGGGCGCGGCTCGATCTTCATCGCCGCCGCCGCCTTTGATGCAACCGTGCTTATCGGGTTCGCGTTTCTCGCCGTATATCTGAAGGTGAAGGTCGGCCTGAGCTGGTCGTGGTCGGCGCTGCCGAGACCTCTCGCGGCGGGCGCGGCCACCGCGCTGCTGACAAAACTTATACCACTTCACGGCAACCTGTTCATGATCGCCGCGGCGGCCTCGCTGCCTTGCTATTTCGCAATCCTTTATCTGATCGGCGGTATTAAGAAAGAGGAACTGAAAATGTTCCGTGGCGGTAAAGCGCAGTCGTAAAAAGCCTCACGCGCTACTTCTCTTCTTCCTTCTTTGAGTCACGTTCGAGCAACCGCTCAATCCTGCGCGTACGCATCTGCACACGGTACGTTTCCTTGCGCAACGCGGCGATTTGCAGCGAAATTATGCCGAGCGTGACAATCTGTATGCCCGCAAGAACGAGCAGCACCATAAGAGTCATCAGCGGTCGCGTCGGGTTCAGCGTCCCGAGATACCGCATGGCGGCGATGCCCACGCCGGCCGTCAGCCCCAAGAAAAGAAGGATGAACCCTATCGTCCCGAAAATCATCATCGGCCGTTCCGAGAACGAAAACAGGAGATGTGTGAGCGACGTCGCCCGCATTTTGAACTTCGAGCGTCCGGCCTTGCGGCCTCGCAGGTGCGCCGGAATCTCGTGGATGCGCAGCCCGAGCGCCGTCGCCTTCGAGAGTATTTCGAGATGTATTTCCTTCTTATCTTCGTAGAGGTCGAGCGATTCGAGCGCCTCGCGCCTGTACGCGCGCAGTACCGAACTGAGCGTCGTGAACCGGCCGCCCATCGCGAAACTCAGCACCACGTTTCCTGCGCGGCTGACGAAGTGCCTCAGCGGCGGCACATCCTTCACCGTCCCGCCGGGCATGTACGGCGAGCCGAGAACAATGTCCGCCTCCGGGTACGCCCGCAGATAGTCGTACATCCTGCGGAGGTGGTCCGGGCTGTAGCTGAGATCGAAGTCGGTCGTTGCGATTATCTCGCCGCGTGCGGCCTCGAAACCGGTTCGCAGCGCCTTCCCACGGCCCGCGTTGCGCGGGTACGACACGACGCGCAGCCACGGCCTGTCCACTTCGAGCGCGCGCGCCGCCGCAAGCGTGCCGTCCGTGCTCCCGTCGTTGACAATTATCAACTCCCACGGCTCCGGCATCCCGTCCATCGCCTCGGCGATCATCGTCACCGTCCGGCTGACGTTGGCCTCTTCGTTGTACATCGGACTGACTATGCTCAGTCCGATTCTCTCTTCCATTGCGCGTGCCTCTCTCCGTTTCGCATTTCGAATTATAGCCCATTCCGGCCCGGACATGAATACGTCGCGTGACGTCTGCACGCTTGATCGACCCCGCCGCACGGATTAGAATTTGATTATGAAAAAGATAACCCGAACAATTTCAATATTTTTCGTTGCGCTTGCGGCTCTCACCGCGCCCGCTTTCGCTTTCAGCGATCAGCCGGAGCAGTTCGACCCGACATCACTCTACGAAATCAAGGAAAGCCCATCGACAGGCTTCTTCCAGTATGTGATCTCGGCGTCGGTCGAGGAAAACACGGACAACCTTTTCGTCATAGCGGGGCCGCCCGACGGCATCGAGGTCTATTACAGGATGGACGGACTTTTCAAACGGCAGATTTCGCTTCCGGCAAGCGTCGGCGCGAAAGACCGCGTCGTTCCATGCGCGGGCAGAATATGGCTCCTCTCAAGCGGCAAACTTCTAGAAATCGACCGAAAGAACAAAGTCGTGACGCCGTCCAACCTACCCTCGCCTCTCCCGGAACGCATCGGCGAAATCCTCTGCGACTCGTCCGAAAGACTCATCGTTACCGACGGCGACGGGAAGGAAATCCGCCGGTACGACAAGAAGGGCGCGCAGGACCTCCAGATAGGCGGCTCGCAGACATCGGTTGTCGATAAGCAAACTGAAAAGCAGGCGCCCGTACCGATGCCGTACAAAAAAATCTCATACATAACGACGGATCAGTTCGGAAGAATATTCATCTTCGACGCTGTGAAGTGCGCCGTGTTCCCGTTCGACCAGAAAGCGCGCGCGTTGCCTTCGCTGCCGAAATCGGATTTTCAGGACGTTTCGTTTCCGTGCGATTCACCTTCGTTCGCGGTGGACGCCGACCGCAATCTGTGGTTCATAAACTCGCTTCAGAACTCGATCGACGGCTACGATTCGTTCGGGACGTTGAAGAAAAGAATATACGCAAACACCGACAACGGGCCGAGGTTCATAACCCCGTCGCGCATCTTCATCGACTCGAAAAACAGACTGTACGTGATCGACCGCGCGTCGGCGTCCATTAAAGTTTTCGACCTCAACCGGAAGTAATGTTGAGCGGCAACCTAAAAAAATTGGCCGCATCCGCGGTTTGTGGTTTATAATAATGTTCTGTATCAAAAGTTCCGATACGTAGGGGCACGTTGCACGTGTTCCCTTTAAGCAAATGGCCTGTTACCTTCAGGCATGTTTGAGGAAACGCTGAAAATGCACAGCAAAGGTCAGACAGACCCGTCCAAATTCGAAGGCTGCCTGTTGGGGCTCGCGATCGGCGATGCGCTCGGCATGCCGTTCGAGGGCTGGCGCGCGTCGTCCATACGCAGTCGCCTCGGGCATGGCGTGGACGACTTCATGTCCAGCACCGAGCACGGCCTGCGCGCCGGACAGTGGACGGACGACACGAAGATGGCGCTGCAACTTGCTCGCAGCATTATCCGCAGCAGCGGCCGTGTCGATCCTGAGGACATCGCCCGCGCGTACCTCGAATGGTTCGACTCCGGCGACCTGCGCGGCATCGGCCGCACGACCGCGGAATCCATACTGCGCCTGAAAAAGGGCGTCCCGTGGAGCGAGAGCGGCAAAGCAGGAGAGTATGCTGCCGGTAACGGAACCGCCATGCGCGTTGCGCCGATCGGGTTGCTGCATTGCAACAACTATGAAAAGATGCTCGAAGACGCGCGCGCGGACGCCGTCATCACCCACAACAACCCGGAGGCGGTCGCGGGCAGCCAAGCGGTGGCGTTCTTCATCGCGCGCGGAGTCAACCAGCCAGACACCGGCGAGGCGCGGATCGACCTGATCGACGAGTGTGTAAAACTCATCGGGCCGTGCAAAGTTGCCGATAAGCTAATCCAAGCGGGCAAGATGCTGAAGGAAGGGCTCCCCGCCGGCACCGCCATCGGCGCGCTCGGCACGGGAGGTTACGTCGTCGAGACAGTAGCGAGCGCCGTCTTCTGCTTCCTCAAGACGCCGGACAACTTCGAGGCCACCGTCACCGCCGCAGTGATGGGCGGCGACGACTCCGACACCACGGGCGCCGTCGCGGGCGCGATCTCGGGCGCGTGGAACGGCACGTGGGGCATCCCCCGCCGATGGATCGAGCGCGTCGAGGACTCCGAAGAAATCCGCAGTATCGCCGGACGCCTCTTCAGCTTCCTTCAGAGCTGAGAAACCACACTTTTATCCAAATCGCAATTTCGAATGGAAACTTACTCGTCTTCGAGCATTCCATAGCGCTTCATTTTGTTATAGAGGGTGATGCGGGTAATGCCGAGGCGTTGCGCGGTCTTGTCGCGGCTGCCGTTGAATTCGCCGAGCACCGCACGGATGACTCGCGCCTCGTACTCCTCGACAGCCGTCTTGAGCGTAACCGTCTGCGGCAGGAAGTTCTTGAACTGCACCGGCGCGTCCGGCCGCGCGATCTTCGTCGGCAGGTTGCTTACCTGTATCTCTTTGCCGTGTGTCAGGATTACGACACGTTCGATGGTGTTTTCGAGTTCGCGCACATTGCCCGGCCAGTGGTACGCACATAGTTTCTCCATCGCCTCGTCGCTGATCACCGTGATGTCCCGCCGGTTTTCGCGCGCGTAACGTTCGAGAAACGCGTTCGCGAGAATCGGAACATCCTCCGGGCGCTCGCGCAGCGGCGGCAGGTGGATCGGTATGACGTTGATGCGGAAATAGAGATCGTCTCTGAACTTGCCGGCCGCCACCGCTTTCTCCAGATCGACGTTAGTGGCGCAAATCAGCCGGATGTCCACGCTGATCCGTTTGTCGCCGCCGAGCCGCGTTATCTCGCGGTCCTGTATGACATTGAGCAATTTAGCCTGTGTTGCGAGCGAGAGGTTGCCCACCTCGTCGAGAAAAAGCACGCCGCCGCCTGCCTGCTCGAAGCGACCGGCCTGACTGCTCGTCGCGCCCGTATAAGCGCCCTTCTCGTGGCCGAACAGTTCGCTTTCCAGCAACGTCTCCGGAAGCGCCGCGCAGTCAACTTTGACGAACGGCTTGTCCTTCCGCGGGCTGCGCCGGTGCAGCGCGCGCGCGACGAGGTCCTTGCCGGTGCCCGTCTCGCCCTCTATCATCACGTTGGCTTCCGCGTCCGACACCGCCTCGATCCGCTCGAACACTTTACGCATCGCGAAGCTGCGCCCGATTATGTTGTCGAGTTCGTATTGTTTATTGAGCTGCCGCCGCAACTCTATGTTTTCGTCGAGCAGTTCGAGCCGGTTCGCTATCCGGTTCAGAACGATCTTCAACTCTTCCATCGAGCACGGCTTGAGTAGGTAATCCTCCGCGCCACGCTTCATCGCCTCGACGGCATCCTCGACGGTGCCGTACCCGGTGAGGATGACCACGCCCGTGGACGGCGAAGCCTTCTTAATGCCGTTAAGCAACTCCATTCCGCTCTCGCCGGGCAGGTTGACGTCCAGAACGGCTATGTCCGCGCCGTGCCGCGATAGAAGCTGCATCGCCTCCGCCGCGTCCGTCGCGGGAAGCACCTCGTACCCCTCGTTCGCGAGGCACTCCGTCAGCGAATTGCGGACGAACGGATCGTCGTCCACCACGAGCACGGAACGCTTCATGAGTCACCTCCGCCGTTCCCGCGGAGCGGCACCGAAACGGTGAAAACTGAACCTTCGCCGGTCTTGCTGGCAACCGAGATGCGGCCGCCGTGGTTCTCGACGACGCGGCGCGCGGTGTAAAGCCCGATGCCTGTGCCGAGGCCCTTCTTTTTCTTCGAGAAAAACATATCGAAAACGCGATGCAGGTCAGCCGCCGCGATGCCGTGGCCCGTGTCCCGCACCTCGATCTCCGCGTTGTCGCCCGCTAACCGGGTGCGCACCGTCAGCACACCGCCGTCCGGCATAGAGTCGAGCGCGTTTATCATCAGATTCAGAAACACCTCGTGAAGCCCCTCGCGGTCGAATCTCATGCTTTTCAGCAACGGATCGTACTCGCGGCGCACCTCGATGCGGAACTTCGCAGCTCGCGGTTCGAGCAGAGTGAGCGCCTTGTCGAGCTCGGTGTGGAGCGCGAGATCCGCCGGCTGCGGCGCTCGCGGCCGCGCGAGCTCGAGCAGTCCCGCCGTCACGCTCCGTATCTGTTTCACCGCGTCTTTTATCACACCGCAGTATTCCGCGGTCTTCGCGTCCCCTCCGGAACGCGCCATTATCAGATCGACATAGTTCGAGATGCCGAACAGCGGATTGTTCACGTCGTGCGCGATGCTCGCGGCGAGTTTGCCGGTTGTCACCAGCCGCTCCATCTCGACCATCCGGCTCTGCGTCCGCTCGATCAGGTGCATCATGTTATTGAACGTCTCGCCTATCTCGGTCATCGGATCACCCGCGAGGCTCTCCCTGTAAACGTCGCATGTCCGGCAGTCGAGCACCTCCTGCAGGCGGCAGCAGCCACCCTCCTCGGAAAACGTCCCCAGAAGCTGCCAGCACCGCACCCTCTCCTTGCCGTAGAGCGGGCATTTCTCTTTCTTCGCGCACTCGGTCATCATCCAGCACGTTTTAATGTCGCGGTTTTCAAACCGCACGTCGGTGCCGCCCGCGAACGCCTTCTTCATCAGCGATGCGAGTTTCTCGTTGACTTCGGTTATCTTCCGCGATTCCATCTTACCCTTGAATGCTTTCGTCGCTACTCAGCGGCCAAGCGGTTGAGCCTCAGCGTCATTGTCTCCGCGCCGCCGCCCGTTTGCGGCAACGCCTGTATCTCTTCCGTTTCAAGTTTATACGACACTCCGCCGTCAGGCGATTCTTTTTTCGAAAACTTTTTTTCCGCCATAATCCTGTCGAGCACGGCCGGCGCTTCAGCCGCCGCTTTCGTATCCGCGAACCGTACCGTCAGGCAAGTCGCCGCGCCGCACACGTAAATCAGTCCGCGCGATCCGCTTTTGAACCCGGCCCAATCCGCTTCGCCGAACGGATAGAAGTTGCGCGCCGTCAACGGGCCGGACACCAGCATCACCTTCTCGCGGTCAGCGCCCGCCGGTAAAACGGACAGTATCTCCGGACTGCCGCCTTCCCTCCCCGCCAGCTTCGAAATCCTGCGTGCGAAATCCTTCAGCACCGGCTTGTCCTCCGACTCGCCGCTGTATGTCAATTTTATGTAATACACCTTCTGCCACATCACGAGCTGCCCCTGCGAAGCCGTGCATCCGTCGCCGTAAGCGCACCGCTCGCCCTCCGGGTCGCGCTCGTACGAGAATATCCCGAACGCCGACTCGGGCGACGCCATCTCGAACACGTCCAGCGTGACCGACTCGTCGCCTTTCTCATAGTCGCGCGTCGCCGCCTGCGCGAATCCGTACTCGTAATAAATCTCCGCGCCGCCGTCGATGAACTCGAACAGCTTGTCCTGCGCGAACGTCATCGCCGCGCCCGCCGCCTTCCAGTCGCCGATTCTGTCGGGCAACAATCCTTTGAAGCCGTTCGTCGGGCCGGACGGAGTCTTTTTCGTCTGCGGCATCACTCCATCCACACGTATCGCCGCCGGGCCGGGCACCGGGCATTTCGATTCGCAAATCCCGCAGCCGATGCACTCACTTTTCACAACGTACGGCCGCTTGACCTGCACGTCGTTTCCGTTTTCGTCCTTCACCGTCTCCGTCTGCAAGCGGATCGCTTTCTCCGGCACAGGGCAATGCTCCTCGCAGACGATACAGTTCTCGGCGCGCGTCCACGGTATGCAGCGGTTGCGGTCCACCGTCGCGAGGCCGATCACAGTGAGATTCTTCGCCGCTTCATCGAGTTGCTTTATCGCACCCGATGGGCAGACGCTGCCGCAGATCGTGCATCCGTAATCGCAATATCCGATTCGCGGAATCAGTTCGGGCGACCACAGCCCCTCGACGCCGTTGTCAAACCACGACGGTTGCAGTCCGTTCGTCGGGCACGCCCTCAGGCACAGCCCGCAGCGCACGCATGTCTGCATGAAGCGGTCCTCGTCGCCCGCGCCGGGCGGTCTGATGATGCCGCGCCGCCGCAGGCCGGTCGATATCCGCACGAACGGCACAGCCGCGAGGCCGAGAATCGCCGACGCGATGAACCCGCGCCTCGAAACGCTCACACCCATCTTCGCGGCGGCCGCGCTTCTCTTCACCGGACGGAAACTCACCGCGCTTTTCGGGCAGACACTCTTGCACGTGAAGCACTCTATGCACTCTCCGCGGTAGTCCTGCGTGCCGCCTTCGAGTATCGCTCCCATCCGGCAGTTGCGGACACACTTGTTGCAGTTGATGCACTTGTCGGTGTCCACGACCCGCTTGAAGACCGAGAACCGCGAAAAAATCGCGAGTACCGCCCCGAGCGGGCACAAGTACCGACACCAGAAGCGCCGGTTTATATAGACGAGCAAGGCGATCCCGGCGAAGATGAGCGCCGTCGCCGCCAAGCCGTGAAATTGCTGTTGCTGAGGAGCAAATATAGTTGTTTTCAAGAAAGAATGCGCGCGCTCGGCAAGCGGGCCGACACCGCCGACCGGGTACAAACCGCGAAAGATGAGATGCGCGACAAACTCGAACGACGGCAGTACGACCTGCGCGTAGAGCCGTGTCACGAACGAAAGCGGATCGAGCCAGCCAGCGAGGTTCGCCTCGAAGTAGGCGGCGACCAATGTGACGATCAGCAAACCGTATTTCAGGCTCTTCAGTCGAACCGGCCCGCGTGAATCGTCGCCCGGCCTCGGCCTCAGCGCCTTGTCGGTCGCGTCGAACGTGATGCCCATCGGGCATATCCAGCCGCAGAAGAAGCGGCCGAACACAAGAGTAAGCAGAAGCAAGACCCCTGAGATTGCAAACGCGTGGATGAACCTGCCGGTATTAAGCCACGTCGCAACCGCCTGAAACGGACTGAGCTGCACGTAAGTATTCAGCAGCTCCGGCGGCAGCAGCAGCGGATAAACTGTCAGAGATAAAAGCGCGACGAAAAACAAAAGAGAAACTATCTGAATAATCCTTCTGAGTAAAATCATCCGCCCGCCCTTTTCGCCTTATCGTATCCGTGTTTATCTGTGTCCATCCGTGATTCCACGTTCTTGTTTCTATGTTTTCACACGTTGATTTCTTTCAGCGCCGCCGGCTCGATTTTTCCGAGCCCCATCCCGGCGGCAATCGTTATGTGTGCAATGTCATTCAGGTCGGCGCCGAACAGCTTCGCGGCGTACGCATCCGCCGAAACGATGTCGGTGGACACCGCGACAGTTTTCGCCTCCCGGACATCAGCGGCGCTGCCGCCCTGCGGGCCGTGCGCTTTCAGAATGCGGAACGCGTCTATCACAACGAGGTCCGGCTTGATCGCAAGCTGCACGTCCGCGATGCGCTGATCGAGCTGGCCGACATGCCATGCGCCCCTGTCGCCGCCCGCTATCCCCATCAGATTCTTCATTCCCGCCGTTATACCCGTCGCACTGTGATGTTTCAAAATCGGCACGTTTATAAACACGTCGCACTCCAGCGCGTCTTTGTACAGCATCCACTCCTTCAGCGCCTTCGCTCCGGGGACGTCCACGTTGATATATCGGGCCTCGTCCATGAACGATACCTTCGCGCCCGCCTTCTCCGCCGCGGCGGCAATTCCGCTCCGCTTGTACGTGCGCCGCTCGGGGTTGCACGGCCGGTCGAAAACGCGAACCTCCTTCGCGCCCGCCTCGATCGCCATCGCCACCAGCGCGGCCACAACCGCCGGGTTCGTGTTCGCCGCCTGTTCCGGCGTGCGGTCCCAGCCGATATTCGGTTTCACCACGACGATGTCGCCTTTTTTGACGAGCTTCTTCATACCACCCGCCGCGTCAACCGCCGCACGCGTCAGCTTCGCCGGATCGTCCGACCCGCGCGCGACGAACACGCCCTTCTTCAATCCGTTCGCCCGTTTCTCCCTTGGTCCGCTCTTCAGCGTCCGCGAAAAACCGCGCTTGCAGCCGGCGGTCAGCCCCAGTCCGTAAAAAGCAAGCCCCGCAGCGGCAGCGCGTCCGAAAAATTCCCGTCTTGTTATCCTATCATTCATAGCAGTAACCTCTATTCAGACTTTTAACAATTATAATAATAAATACCGTCCAACACTCAAAGGTTCATTTTTTATCCTTATGCTTTTGAAAGTTAAGCCCATTCCGCGCGAATACCGATGCGGCGCGCGGCGGCCGCGAGGTCTTCGGCGCTCAGCCGCGACTCGACCGGATCGGCGTTCATCTCGCTGAACGAGCGCACACGGCGTCCGAAATCCGTTATGTAGCTCATATCGCAGGGAAAACGATCGGGGTCGATGCCGAACAAAACAGGTTTCGCGCCTCGCGTCATCAGCTCCGTCCATTTGCCGAGCGGCACCATGTCGAACGGGTCGGCGAGCGACGGGTGCAGAGTGAGCAGGCACCGGATATCCTTCGGCAGCTTCGCAAGCATGCGGGCGGCGAAATCGAACGACCGGTCGCAGTAGTACGGCAGCCAGAGAGGCAGCCAGCGCGAGCGGAGGTTAGCCCACGGATCGAGCTGGTTGAAACAGTCCGCGAACACATACGACGGCTCGACGCCGTCCCGCCGCGACGCATCAATATGCAACTCCAGCGCGAGCTCGCTGAACTTCTCCGGATGATCCGCTGTTAGCGTCAGTAGTGGTATTCCCTTCCGGGCCGCGTACTCCCGCACCGCTTCCGAAAACTCAGGCATCGCGCCCCATTCCGACTCCGGCATTTTTTCGAGCGGATAGCGCGCACCCTTCAAACGCCAGCCGCCCGTGCGCGTTCGCGCGCCTCCCTGCCGCAGCCTGTACTCCCGCAGCCGTTCGCTGCCTTCGAGATACTCCTCGTCCGGAATTCCGCCGAGGCCGCCGATCTGGAACGACACGCGCGGCCGCACCCTGTATTGCAGCCACGAATATTCGCAGTTGATGAGCACGATCACGCCGTCGTGCGACAGGTTCCGCGCGACGAACGATTCGTACGCGCGCGGCATCGAGATCAGCTTCGCGCGCACGTGGTTGATGAATAGCAACACCGGCCTGTCGTGCACGGGATCGTAGTGCACCACCGCGTGGACGCCGGGGTTGTTGCGGGCGATCTCGGAAGCGAGCCGCCGCGCGCGCATCGCCGTCGTGTAAACATCGTCCACGTTACGCAGATCGTTGAAGCAGATCAGGAAATGTGTCGTGAGGAAAGGCGCGTCGAGAACGGAGCCGATGTGGCTCACGCCGCCGCTCGGCGCGCCCAATATTATCGTTTTGTATTCCCTCTGCGGAAAAAGCGACGCGGCCCACGCGGCCATGTCATCCGCATCGACGGCGCCCGCGGACGCCTGCGGCGTTCCGATGCGGCCCTCCGCGAACCGGATGGCGGCCCGCGCCGCGCCGTGCGGAACCCAAGAAAGAAAGCGCGACACGCTCCGCTCGAAAAAGCCGAGCCGGAACATGTCGAAATGCTCGCCGCGCAAAGCGGACGCCAGCGCCCTCATCTGCGCCGCTGAGGAATCCGACTTCTCGACGTAGAACGGCATATAAACAGCATGGGTCAGGCCATGAATTGGGAATTGAGTTGGTTCATTTCGCAGTCTCACGCCGAAAACAACACACGTGCTCGGATCAAATCCCGCTCAATTCCCAATTCACGGCCCGACCCCTTCCTCCATTAGAATGTCCTCTTTATAAATATTTCCTAAGCAGAAAATAGGCGGCGATGCCCGCCGCGTGAACCGCGAGCGGGAGTCTCAGCGACTCACGCTTCCGCTGCAGCGAGTGGAAAAGCATCATCGAGAAAAACTGCACCGCGATGAACGACAGCCAGTCGCGTCCCGATCCGCAGAGATACGAAATGGCGAATCCCGATGCCGCGCCGAGAGGCGGCTCCGTTATTATCATCGGCCACCTCGGAACCTGCGTCGCCCAGAAACCGAGCACCGCCACGACAATCATTCCGATCGACGCCATTTCCTTCCAGTGCGCGTGCCACCAGACCGCGCTCGGAATCGCCTTTATGAAAGGCGGGATCATCAGGTAGCCGGCCGACACGAGCGACCCGATGCTGACCACCAGCACCGCCGCCGCCGCCGTATCTTTCGCAATTTTCGCCTTCTCGTGGTACGTCGGCATCACGATGTCCGTGAATGCCTCGATGCACGTGTTAAGCACTTCCATCGAAAACACGAACGTGATGACTATGAAAAGATACGCCTTCTCGAAACCCGTGAGGCGCAAGATAATCGCCAAGCACATTACCCAGATCGCCATGCAGAAATGGAAGCGCATGTTGCGCTGGGTGAGCAGTACATAAGAAAGTCCGGCGAAAGCGTAGCGGAAGCTCGCGATCACCTTCAGAAGCATCTTGGTCGGGTGGCGGCTTTCCTCCGGCCCGTTTCCGTTTATCTGATTGCGCATACGCAATTACTCCGCCGCGAGCTTTTTAAGGATTCCGAGCCGTTTCCGCTCCATCTTCTTGGCGTCGGCGGGCGTCTCGTGGTCGTACCCCATAAGGTGCAGGATGCTGTGGAGGATGAGCTCGCGGAATTTTGCGTCCGCCGAAACGCTCTCCTCGCGCGCGTCCGACAGCGCCTGATTCGGCGCGATCACTATGTCGCCCATCAGCAACTCGCCGCCGCAATCCTCCCCTGTTTCGTCCATCGGGAAGCTGAGCACGTCCGTCGGCCGCGGCTTACCACGCCACTTCTCGTTCAGCGTCTGGATCGCGCGGTCTCCGATGAACGTGATCGAGAGTTCCGCGCCGCGCCAAGCGCGGTCCGTTTCGAGGACGCGCGCGGCGTACTTCCGCAGCGGTTCCATTCTTATTTTTTTGCGTGTTCGATTGGTTATATTAACTGTTGCCATCTGTATCCACCCGGTCGCGCCCGTCGAGGCTCGCGTTTCATTTATCGCCGTTGCGCCGCGCGGGCTGCTCGCGATGGAGTTGCTTGAGCTCTTCGAGATCAGGGTACTCGATCCGCGAGTGGTACACGCGCGCGAGCGTCTTGGTGATCGCTATTTTTATCTCGCCGAGCTGCTTCAGCGTCACGTTGCAGCCGTCGAACTGCCCGTCGCGGAGCCGCGCCTCGAACAGGTTGTTCACCGTGCTCTCGATCGATCTGGGCGTAGGCGTCTTCTGCGAGCGCACGGCCGCTTCGCACGAATCCGCGAGCATCAGGATTGCCGACTCGATCCGCATCGGCCTCGGTCCCGGATAGCGGAACCGCTCCTCCGTCACCGCCGAGCCCTCCTTCGCCTCCGATTGCGCCTGCTGGTAGAAGAACGATATCAGACATGTGCCGTGATGCTGCGAGATAATCTCGACGATATCGTCCGGCAGGCCGCTATCCTGCGCCATCTCGACTCCGTCTTTAACGTGCGACGAGATGACCAGCGCGGCGAGAGTCGGCGCCATATCGACGTGCCTGTCCTCCTCGACGATCTGGTTCTCAGTGAAGAAGTACGGGCGTTTGAGCTTGCCGACGTCATGGTAATAGCACGCGATTCGGACAAGCAGCGCGTCCGCGCCGACCGCCTCGGCCGCCGATTCGGCAATGTTGCCGACCAGCAACGAATGGTGATACGTGCCGGGCGCTTCGATAAGCAACCGTTTCAGCAGCGGCTCCTCCGGGTTCGACAGTTCGAGCAGTCTGCGCGGCGTGGTCACGCTGAACAGCCGCTCGAACACCGGCAGCAGCCCGGTCGCGAGCACGAACGACAGCAGCCCGTTCATGCCACCGAATACGAATATGTCCAAGAAAGCGGCCTTGTAGAAAGCCGTGTTGGAACCTTTGAACTTCATCAGCGTCATCACGAGGATCACGAGCGCGGACGCCGCGGCGATCGACACGCCCGCCTTGAGCAGACTGTCGCGGTCCTGCGTGCGGACCGAGTGGTAGTACGCCGCGAGAAAGCAGAACAGCGCCACGATGAAATGCCCGGTGTCGAGCCCGAGCACGAGCGAAACCGTCAGCAGAAGAACCGGCACGGCGAACATCGCCACCGACGCGTTCAGCAGCAGACATGTAAGGATCGTCATCATCCCAGCCGACACGCCGATCAGGTATTTCTGATCGAGCATCCGGTCCACAAGCACGCCCCACAGCACCGATATCAGCACGATGATGAAGAATATGAGCAGCCTTTTTTCGTCGCGGTAAATGTTTGTTACGAACGTCTTGAGGAAAATGCCGACGATCAGAAATGACATTCCGATCAGCAACACATAACCCGCGAGCCCCGGCCACGAAAGACCGGCTTTCGTAAGTCCGATCTCGCGCATGATGTCGATGTGGCGCTGAGTGGCTTTCTCGCCCTTGCGGATCACCATCTCGTTTTCCTGAATGCGGGTCATCACCGGGCGCACCGAGTCCATGGCCTCTTTCCGCCGGAAATCCGTCGCTTCCTTATCCAGTTCGAGTTCGCCCGCGGACTTTTTGATAATCTCAGTAACAACCGGAACCAGCCCGGAATCGATGCCCTCGTCCTTCGCGTAACCGGCCAGTATGTCGTCGAGCTCGCGCTTCTCGGTTTCGGTTATCATCCCGTCGCCGGTCAGCCCCTCGACGATTCTGCTCGTGCGGAGCCTGAGCTTCGAGGGCTCGTCGATTCTCAGATTGAGAAGCGTTCGTATCGAGTACGACGAAAGACCTGCCGCCGCGAGCTTCTCCTCCGCCCGGTCGCGCTCCTTCGCGTCGCGCCCCGAGCCGAGATATTCGAGAGTCGTCGAAAAAATCCCGTCCACTTTCTTCTGGAAATCGTCGGGCAGCTTGTACACTGATCCGACCCGCGACGCAGCCCGTTCACGCGCTGCAGCCGTCGCCGCGCGGTCAACAAAGCTCACCGTCGCGGGCGAGGCCACGTCCTCCCTCGAAATATCGCCGGGTTTGAGAACCACGCCGCCGAAAAACCGCGACATCAGCGCCGCGCAGACGACGACATACAGCACCAGCGTCGTTATAATGCGCGGGTTCCGCGCGCGCCTCAGCATCCGCAGCACGAAAAACACCCGGTCGTCCATCCGTTTCTCGGCCAGCTTCGGCAGCTTGACTTTTTGTTTGCTGTCGGGCAATTTATTCGCCTTCTTCTGTGTTCTTTTTATTTTCCTCGCCGTCGTACGCCTTGATTATCTTAGCGACAAGGTCGTGCCTCACGACATCCTGCCTCGTGAAGCGTATGAATTTGATCTCCTTTATCCCCTGCAGCCGCTCGGCCGCATCGATCAGCCCGGACAACTTGTCCGGCGGCAGGTCTATCTGTGTGATGTCCCCCGTCACGGCGGCCCTCGAATGCGGGCCTAACCGCGTCAGGAACATCTTCATCTGCTCCACCGTCGTGTTCTGCGCCTCGTCCATGATGACGAACGCGTCGTCCAGCGTGCGCCCTCGCATGTACGCAAGCGGCGCAACCTCGATTATACCCCTTTCGAGCATCCGCGCGCACCTGTCCGACGCCATCATCCCGAACAGCGCGTCGTAGATCGGCCTCAGATACGGGTCCACCTTCTGCTGCAAATCGCCCGGCAGGAACCCGAGCTTCTCGCCCGCCTCCACCGCCGGACGGCATATCACTATCCGCCTCACCGACTCCTCGAGCAGCCGCCTCACCGCCATCGCAACCGCGAGATACGTCTTGCCCGTTCCCGCCGGCCCTATCGCGAACACCATGTCGTGCTTCACCAGCGCTTCGAGATAATCCCGCTGCCTCGGCGACCGCGGCTTGATCGCGCGCCCGGAGCCGTCCATCAGCTTTATGTCGAGGTCGGCCCTCAGATCGCGGCCGCCGCCATCCTCCTTCAACAGCATCAATCCGTACTTTATGTCCGATTTCGTCACCTTGCGGCCGCGCCGGTAGCTGTCCAGCAGGTGGCGGAGCAGTTCCACAATCCCGTCCGCCTGCGGCCCGGCAACAACCACTTCCCCGTTGCGGTACGTCAACCTGACGTCCATTTCCTTCTCGATGTACTTCAGATTCTCGTCGCGGTGCCCGAACAGTCCGAGAGCCTCTTCCTGACTCCCCACCTCCAGCACAGCCGTCGTTTTCTTGTCTGCCATTCGCACTTACCCTTTTATGTAGAGCGAGATTTTTATATCCCGTCGCTTTTAATCATCTTATGTAGGGCGGGGTCACCGCACCCCGCCGCTTCTTTGTGCCACCCTCAAACTCGTTTGAGGGTGCAACTTTCTCCAATCACAAAACGCTCGCCGCCACAGCGGCGGCGGCAATCGCCGCCGTCTCAGCCCTCAAGATCAAACGGCCAAGCGAGGCCGCCCTGAAACCGGCTTCGGAAGCAGCGCAGGCTTCCGCATCCGTCCAGTCGCCCTCCGGGCCGACGAGTATCATTATCCGCCCTTCGCCCGCGCCGCGCAACAAATCGACAAGCGGCGCCGACTCCGGCCCCTTTAATAATATTATCCGTCCGGAGAACCCGTCTCCGACTTCCGCCACGAGTTGCTTCATCGAAACCGGCCCGCAAATCGCCGGCGCGCGGCCCGCGCATTGCGCCGCCGCCCCGCCGAGAATCCGACGCCACCGCGCGAGTTTCCCCTCCGCATCCGCCGCGTCGGCCCGCACAACGCACCGCTCCGCGACAACCGGGATTATCTCGCCGACTCCAAGCTCCGCCGATTTTTCGAGCAGCATGTCCCACCGCGGCCCCTTGATCATCGACGCCGCAAGTGTCACACGCCCGCACGGCGCCTCCGGAAGTTCGCGCTCGCTCTCGACCGCGACTTCCACCTCCGCGCCGCGAAACGACTCCACCTTAAGCACGAACTCGCGCGCGCCGTCGTAGCCCGCGAAAACGTCGCCGGCCTTCAGCCGCAGAACCTTTTTAATGTGTCCCGCCGCCGCGCCGCCCACAACACCGCCGCTGAATTCGTCTAAATAAACGCGTTCCATTGTTCCTTTTTAGCAACAAAGCCATTTTTTCGTAAAATTTATTTAGTAATGATCGGCGGAGTGCGGCCAGCCGAACGGCGACCCCGCCCTGCATATTTTGAATGTTGTTTTTTGTCTTTTGCTATATTCTATATTCTTGTTTTTATTTTCCGTTTTTTTTACTGCCTTCTGCCTGCTTCCCTCTGCCTGTCATTTAAATATTTCCTTCAGTTTCTTAAACACCCTTTTCTGCGGGTGCGAGAGGTCCTCGCCGCCCTCCTCTGCAAACTGCTTGAGGAGCTTCTTCTGATTCGCCGTCAGCTTCTCCGGCACCATAACCTTCACAACTACATGCTGGTCGCCTTTGTGCGAACCGCGCAGATTCGGGAAACCCGCGCCGCGCATCCGGAATATCGCCCCCGTCTGCGTGCCCGCCGGTATCTTTATCGCCTGCTTGCCGTAGAGCGTCGGCACCTCGATCTCGTCGCCGAGCGCCGCCTGCGTGAAGCTGATCGGCACCTCGCAGTAAACATCCTGACCGTCACGCTTGAAAAACTCGTGCTCCATCACATGGATGACAATGAACAGATCGCCTCGCGGGCCGCCGCGCTCGCCATACTCCCCCTCGCTGCTCAACCGCAGCCGCTGGCCCGTTTCAACACCCGGCGGCACCGAAATCTGCAGCTTGCGCGAGCCGCGCACGCGGCCCATTCCCCGGCATTCGCCGCACGGGTCCGCAACCTCCACGCCGGTGCCCCGGCACGACGGGCACGTCTGCACGTTCACCATCTGACCGAACAGCGTCTGCTTCGTCTGCCTGAACTCGCCCGTGCCGCCGCAGCGCGAGCATTTCACCGGCGGCGCGCCCGACTTCGAGCCCGTGCCGCCGCATTTCTCGCACTTCACCTGCGACGGGATTTCAATCTCCGCGTTCTTTCCGAACGCCGCGTCGAAGAAAGAGATTTCGATATCGTATCGAAGATCGGCGCCGCGCGCGGGCCCGCGGCTTGCTCCGCGTCCGCCACCGCCGCCGCCGAAAAACATGTCGAAGATGTCACCGAAACCGCCGAATCCGAAATCGTCCGCCTGCCCGCGCCCGGACAGCCCTTCGTGCCCGTACCGGTCGTAAACCGAGCGCTTCTGATCGTCACTCAGCACCTGATACGCCTCGGAGACTTCCTTGAACTTCTCCTCGGCCTGCGCGTCGTTCGGGTTAACATCCGGGTGGAGCTTCCTCGCGAGCTGCCTGTACGCCTTCTTGAGTTCGTCCTGCGTGGCGCCGCGGGAGACGCCGAGAACCTCGTAGTAATCGCGTTTTGCCATGTTGCGTTTTGCCAACCTCTCAAATGCGCGCAAGCGCCCCGTCCGGCGGAGCGCGTCACACGCACGAATATTTCTTCAGAACTTCCGTCAGCGCGCTCGACACCTCGCGCACCATCCCTATCAGCCTCGCGTAATTCATCCGCCTCGGCCCAAGCAGCCCCACCGTCCCGACCGTCCTGTCGCCGAACCTGAACTGGCTCTTGATGATGCTGCAGTCGTGCAGAGACTCGATCGCGTTCTCGCGGCCGATTATCACCTTCGCCACGCCGGTGTCGCCGCGCAGCGTGAATATCCCCGATTCGTTCTCCGGGCTTTCGAGCGCCTCGAGCACCGGGCCGAGCCTGCCCGCCTCCTGAAACTCCGGATGCCGTATCAGCCGCGTCGAACCCTGCACGAAAACACGGCTGCCCACCCCCACAATCAGCTCCTCGAAAAATCCCATCAGATACTGATACAAGGAATCGTGCTGCATCCTGATGTCCCTGAATATTTCCGTGAGGCCGGCCGCCGTCACATCCTCGATCTTCTTGCCCGAAAGCCGGTTGTTGAGCTGCCTCGTGATCCACTCCACCGGGAACTTGTCCACCGGCATCGGCAGTTCCACCAGCTTGTTCTCGACATGTCCATTGCTCAACACGAGAATAATCAGCAGCGTGCGCTCGGAGACGCCCGTCAGTTCCATCCGCCGGATCTCGCTCCGCGTCTCCTCCGGCACCGCCACGAACGAAACGCAGTCGCTCCACGACGCCAGAAGCGCCGAAACCTGCCTCATGAGCTGGTCGAGCTTGAACTGGATCGTATCGATCGAACGGCGCACCGCGATGCCGTCTTCCTCCGCCGACTGATACTCCTCGCGGAGCGCATCGACGAAAAAACGGTAGCCGAGGTCGGCCGGTATGCGGCCCGCGGACGTGTGCGGCTGTTCGAGATAACCGGCGTCGAGCAGATCGTGCATCTCGTTGCGGGCCGTTGCCGGGCTAACGCCGAGCTTCTCGGCGATCCGCTTAGATCCGACAGGCAAGCACGTATCGACGTACTCCGTCACAACGTGCTTGATGATTTTCGACTTTCGTTCGTCCAACCTTAACCACCGCTCAGATGTCCGCACCGGACATCGCCATTCCAATCCGAATATTATATTGAATGAGGCGGCGGAAAGCAAAAAAGTAAGTCCGCATTCAAATCAAACAGACATCAAAATGGCTTTCCGGCGCTCGCAAAGCATATTCGCGATGTGCCGCCCGGCAAAAAAAGCTCCGTCAAAAACAAATTTATTTTTAAAACTGCTTAAGTTTTTCTCCTACCCGCCGATTCCATATAACATAGTATTTATTATTATCATTGATTGTATTTTACCAACAAATTAATTGAGGAGTGAACGCCATGTCGATACTTAATAGTCTGTCCGGCCTTTCAACAAACAGTCTTCTGATTTCGAATAAAAACTCGGCGGCTTCAAGCAAAAAAAACGGACTTTTCAGCAAATCAGCGGCCGCCAAGACAAATGCAAGCTACAAAGCAACCATTTCATCCAACGTGGATTCACTTAGCACGCTCATCGGTCAGGTGGACAGCGAACTCTCCGTTTTCACTGCGACAAGCTCCCTGACGAAAAACATCAACTTCAGCTCAGCATTCAAAAGCGCGTTTTCCAACTCGGCGTTCAACCAATCCTCATTTTCTCTAACGCCTCAAACCGCCTCACAGAAGATCACAAGTCTCGCAAAGAATATCGTCGATACCGCATCGAGCACCAACAACCTCCCGTCGTCTCAGAAAATCAAACTACTGCTCGCTGTCATGAACCTGATCGACAAAGCCTTCACAAGCACGAAAGATATCTACAATTCGATGAACCTTTATTCCGGCTATAACGCACAAAGCCTCCAGCAGACGCAATCACTCACCTCTCAAAATCTGACCAGCTACCTGAACTCTCTAACAACATCCACCTCGTCCGGCACGGCTACCGGAACGACTACGGGCGCCACAACCGGAACAGCCGGTACAACAACAGGAACAACTCCCACGCAGCCCCCCAATACACAAACAACAACACAATCAACACCCTCCTCGATCCTCAGCGATCCGAATGCTCAGAAAGCACTCGAAACGCTCAAAAACAGCGATTATTTCTATTTTGGGTCGGGAACAATGGCCTTACAATATCCAATAGATGGGATAATTGACAATATTCATTTTAGTAACCAATTACAAACCGATATAAATGGTATCCAGCATGTTATTTCCGTATCGCTTGAAACCAATACAGTAATGCTCGATTACGGGACACAAACATTCGGTAATTTTTTCGGTAATTTAACTGAAGCAAGTAAATATATTGATACCGCACAGCAAGCAACTATTTTAGATTCATCCGGTCAAACACATACAATACAGGGCGTATTTGCAAATGGAACAGTGACCGACACTGTTGTTGACGGTGTTACAATGAACTCGCAGGAACTCGTGAATTGGGCTTCGAGTGCAGGTTTGGCGGCCAATACCTATACAATCTCTTCCGGCCAACAAATAACCGAGTACCACGCAACAACTCAGTCGCCTTATGGAAGTTCTGATGCAATTATCGCAGCGACTGTGGACGGACAGGCGCTTAACCGCCAAGAGTATCTTATAGACCACAGAAGATATAGTAACGCTCCTAATTGGCCCGCCGTTTCCGGTTATGTTGAAACTCCTTCCGGTAATTATGTTTATTTAGACGAAAATATGGTTGCCGGCCAAGCAACGATTAACGGAACTTCGGTAACCGATCAGCAGCTTGTCAACTGGGCAAAACAGGAAGGCCTTGAGACAAAATCTTATGACATCGCCGGGAATCAAGTTAACGAATATTATGCCAGTTTTGTCACATCATTAGGTACAAAGAAAATCCGAATCGCAGCAGAAGTGAACGGAATCGTTTGCAACAGCCTAAATTGGGTCAACTCTTCTGGATCGCAATTATTTTTTTCTGAAAACACCGCAACTATCGAAGATGCTTCGGGCAATTACATTACAACCGGCCTCTGGAAAACATGGTACGACGTACAGACGGCCCAAGTAGAAGAAAGCTTGTTTTCAATTAATGGAATGGTCCTTACTAATGAGCAGGATAATATCGACTGGGCTAAAAATAACAATCTTTACAACAGAACCCTTACTGTAAACGGCAAAAATGTAACAGAATATTACATCTATGACACAAGTCAAACTGACAAAAACATATTAAATTTATTTGCGGTTGAAGTTGATGGAACTGCTTATTCTATCAGTGATTATGTAAATTCGGCATACAAAGCGCCGGATTTGACCTTAACAGCCAGCCCGATTGTGCTTGATCTCACGGGGAATGGAATCGAATCGGTCAGTGCGGAACAGGGAGTTCAGTTCGACCTCCTCGGGACGGGCCAAAAGGTGCAGACCGGCTGGGTGAGCCCGGGCGCGGCCTTCCTCGCCCTCGACAAGGACAACAGCGGCTCGATCGAGAGCGGCAAGGAGCTGTTCGGCAACCAGAGCGGCGCCGCCAACGGCTACGAGGAACTCGCAAAATACGACGAGAATAACGACGGCGTCATAAACGCCTCCGACTCCATCTACAACAAGCTCCTTCTGTGGCAGGATACCAACATGAACGGCGTGAGCGACACCGGCGAACTAAGCAGCCTCGCCGACACCGGCGTCTCATCCATCAACGTCAACTACAATACCGTCTCCGAAACGGTGACGGGCGGCAACCAGATACGCCAACGCTCGTTCTTCACTTTTGAAAACGGCACAACGGGCAACACCGCCGATATCTGGTTCCGCTACAACGCGTTTTCGGCATATGTCAACGTCGCCTGAGACGACTCTCTGTGCAAGATTTGGGTCGTTATCTTGAATATACTTGTAAAAAACCCGCAAGCGGCATTCCTGTGATGTTATCCGAGTAGAGCATCCCGCCCTCTGTGCAGTTGAACGCCTCGAAACCGCGTTCCTCCCGCCTCCGGTGGGCGACATATCCGTCTATCCATTCCAAAGAGAGCAGAAAACTTTTGAGCGTATGAAACCGGCGGCCGTCCGTCAGTTCGAGCAGAAGGTAGTTCTCAGAATCTTTCCAGCCCGGTTCCGGCTCCGGCGCGCTCAAGTCCACACCCGCGAAACAGACAGGCCGACAGCCCATCAGATCCGCGAGCGCGAACGCGAAATTTGAAACAATGAACCCGCCGGGGATGAACGCCGCCCGGCCGCATATCCGGCGTGCCTCCGCCATATAGTCGGGGTCTTTGTCCTGTGTGTTGTAGAAAACCACCTGTTTCCACGGCAGAGCGAGCGTTTCCTTCGGGGTGTACGTCGAGGCGAGCAGCGTGTCGCGTTCGATACCCGGCCCGGCGAAAAAAGACGCCGTTGCCGCGCTTGGGTCTGTGGTCACAACAAAGTCGGGGGTTACGCCGAGGCTCACGAGCCTGTCGCGCCCGCGGTCGCACACGAACACGACCGCATCGCCGTGTTCCCGCAGCAGCGCGCAATTCCTTTCGATTCCGGGCCCCGCGCCGACGACAATTCCCGCCCTGCCCGCGCACGACCCCTTATACTCACCCGCATGAGGATGCTTTTCGACAACAGGCGCGTTCTTCCTCATGTTCGCGAGCATCAGATCCAATCGTATGTGGCGCGATTCGTCCAAAGCTGCTCCGATGTTTACAGCCTGCATTTATAGAGAAAACGAATTATATCGTTCAAAAGCAAACGCGTAAAAAAACCTTAAACTCAGACCGTGCGGCGGCTGGTGGCGGAGGCGGCCTTCTCGATCTCCGCGCGCTTTTTCTCGTATCCGGGGCGGCCCATCAGCGCGTACGTCGCGATCTTGCCCTGCTCAACGCCCGGCTGGTCGAACGGGTCGATCCCGTAGAACGAACCGGCGTAAACGGTCTCCAGTTCGAGCATGAAGATGATCTGGCCGACCGTGCCCGGTGTGATCTCCGGCACGAGTATGGTGCTGTTCGGCCGCTTCGCCGCAGTCACCGCGATCTCGGTCGCAAGCTGCTCGGCGTTCAGAAGCTCGCCCACCTCGCGCCCGCCGAGATACGCCAAGTCCGGCACATTCTTGTACGCGACGGGTATCTTCACCGTGCGGCGGAATTTTTCCACGCGCAGGAATGTGATCGTTTTGTTGTTCGGGCCTTCGTTGTAGAGCTGCACCTGCGAATGCTGGTCGGTGGCGCCGAGCGCCTTCACCGGCGTCTGGCCGGTGTGGACGACGCTTTTGCCGTCGAGCGCGAACTTTTTGCCGAGGCTTTCCGCCCAGAGCTGCCGGAACCAGTCGGCGATGTCTTTCAGCGCGTTCGAGTACGGCATCATCACCTGAATCGTTTTCCCTTTTTCGGTGTCGGCGAGGTACTGGAGCACGGCGCCCATGAGCGCGGGGTTGGTGTTCATCACTCCCGAGGCGCACCGTTTGTCCATCGCCGCCGCGCCCGCGAGCAGCCCCTTGATGTCGATGCCGGCCATCGCCGCCGGGAGCAACCCCACCGGCGTGAGCACGGAGAACCGCCCGCCGACTCCGTCCGTGACCTCGAAGCTCGTCAGGCACTCCTTGTTAACGATGTCGCGCAGGAGCCCCTTCGACGCGTCCGTCGTAACCACGACGTTTTTGGCGAACCCTTTCGCTCCGAGCTTTTTGATGAGGATGTCGCGCGCGATCATGTACGCGGACATTGTTTCCGCCGTGCTGCCGGACTTCGTTATGACATTGAACAGCGTCTTCTTCGGGTCGAGCAGGTCGAGCATTGCGCCTATGCGTTCGGGATCGACGTTGTCCTCGACGAAAAAGCGCGGGAATTTGCGGTCCTTCTTATCGAGCAGGTTGTAGAACGGCGAGTTGAGAGCGGACTGGACGGCGATGGCGCCGAGCGCGGAGCCGCCGATGCCGAGCACAACGAAGTTGTCGAACTTCTTCGCGGCGTCCCCGGCGAATTTGACGATCGGGCCGGCGTATTTCATGTACGGCAGGTCCATGAACGGAAGTTTTCCCGCGCGGCGGCGCTCGACGACGCTCCAGTGCGCCTCGGCCGCGCGCGCCTCCATCTTTTTGAGTTGCTTATCGGATATGCCGTCCTTCGGGCCGACCTGCTCCGCCAGCATGTTCGTGTAATCGAGGATTATCCCGTCCGGATTCTTTTTCTTCGCCATCTCTATGTCTCCTGTTGTGTCGGTGGATTTTTCATCATGGAGATTTTAACACAACCGCCGCGCAAAAAAAAGAAAGCGAAGCGCCCCAAAGCAAAAAAGCGGGCCTTGCGGCCCGCTCGATAACAACTATCTTTTAACAAGTACACGCTGAGGCAATTTCAAGCCATATTCTTTTTTAAACTCTTCTGCTTCTTCCTTAATTTTTCGAATTCTTTCCTGAGGAGACATGTCTTTCATTTCCTCATACATTTGCTCTCGTATTTTATGTATTTCTCTCATGGCTTCCGGTTCTTTTTCAATCATCAGGTAACACCTCCAATACCGTGCAAATTCTTAATTCTCTATAACCTTCCGCAATATTCACCCTGTTTATTCCTATTATACTCTTTGCCCGGACAATATGCGACAAATTCCAACTTACAAGAAAGTCCATATTATTAACCGTTGCCGTCGCTGTGTGCAAAAGATCGTCGTAAGCCCTCTTTGACACAAAGCCCGCATCGGCATAGTTTAACGCAAGAGACTCCACTTCTTCATTGATTTCCAGTTCTTCAGGCTCATAATCTCTTATCTTTTCAATCAATTGCGTTCTTTTGGGCTCCGGTGCGCGTCTTATTTCGGCCATAACAAGTTCTGAAATATACAGTTCATACTCATCCTTCTTTATTTCCTCAAAAACAACTCGGTATATCTTTTTTTGTCGGGCGAATCATCGGCAAAAAGAAAGTTCCATACCGATGTTTCCAAGTATAATTTGATTTTTCTCATTTCATTTCCAATTATACCACGGGTTGCAATTGTTCGAGCTTCGCAAATTATAAATTCGCCTCACAACAAAAAAAGCGGGCCTTGCGGCCCGCTTTTCGTATGCGTGTCAGTAGCTCCCGGATCAGAACGGATATCCGAGCGAATAAATTGACTTCCAGCCCTTGGAGAGCGGTTTCTTTGTGATGGCGTCGATCTCGGCCTTGGGGCGCTCGCAGATTTCGTTCGCGGGCGGCAGCTTGCCTACCGGGAACACTTTCTGGATGTCCTGCACGAGCTGCACCATGTAGTCGAGCAGCGCTTCTATGCCCTCTTTCGCCTTGTCCGCCTTGGCGAGCGTGGACTTGCCGACGCAGCCTTCCGGATACGCCGAGATTTCGACCGGGCCGCAGCCGACCTGTCCGTACCACGCGATCGGCCGGTTCAGCAGGTTGCCGGCTTTGTCGATGTGCCCGTCCGGCATATAGCCGCGGGGCTTCGTATCGACGGATTCCTTCATGTCCATGAACTCGGGGAACAGCGCGAGCGACCACGATGTTTCAACCTCGTCCGCGTGGATGAAGTTCGTGTCGTATTCGCCGCCCTGCCCCTTCAGCTTGAAGCTGTCGCGGACCGCGTGGTACCAGTTGAGGTTGATGAACACGCCCGGCACCTGAAAGTGCTTGGCGAACTGGTGGATAGCGGTCGGGATGACGTATTCCTGTCCGTGCCCGTTGAGCAGAATCTGTTTGCGGAACCCAGCGTTCCAGAAGCCGGCCATCATGGATTTGAGCATTCCGTTAAAGTAATCCTCGGGGACGAGGACGGTGCCGGGCATGCCCATGTGGTGATACGGATGCGAGCCGTACCAGAGGGGCTGCGCGACCGTGCAGCCGGTGACGCGCGCAACCTGCTCCGCCATGCGGGTGACGAGGAACGTGTCCTCGCCCGGGCACGCGTGCGGGCCGTGGGCTTCGGTGCTGCCGATCGGCAGGATGATGATGTCGTTCTTTTTTAAACGCTTATCGATCTGCGCGTAGGTCATGTTCTGGAAGTAGATTCCGTCCGCGCTCTCCATTCCGCCCGGCGCGGGGATGTTCCATTTGTGCTTCTTCGGTTTGATCGGCGCGCAATTCGCCGTAACACAACTCTTTTCTGCCTTCTTCGCCATACTTGCCTCCCGTTTTCCTGTTATACCTTGGTTATTTTACACCGCCGATTACGGCGTTACTATGACTTCGATAGCGTCTCCGCTCTGCATCGCCTTGATCCCGTCCATGATGTTGCTCAGTTTCACGCGGTGCGTGATCAGCTTGTCGAGCGGCATCTTGCCCGTCTGGAGCAGCCGGATGACGGACGGCATCGAGTGATTCGAGATGTACGTGCCGATGATGGTGATTTCCTCGCGGGTGATGTCGTACTGCGTGCAGGAGCAGCAGGCCGTGCTGTTCATGCCGAACAGCAACACGCGGCCGCCGCGGCGCACGCACGAGATCGCGTCCGTGAGCAGGCAGCCCACGCATTCGATCGCGACGTCGGCGCCGATCCCGCCGGTCTCCGCGCGAACCGCCTCTCGCAGGTTCACTTCCTGCGGGTTGATAATCATGTCCGCGCCCATCTTGAGCGCCATCTTCGCGCGCTTCTTGTTCACTTCGGCGACGATGATCTTGCCCGCGCCGCTCATCTTCATCAGCGCTGTGTAGTACAAGCCGATCGGGCCCGCGCCGAGGACGACGACGCTCTCGCCCGCCAGCAGTTTCAGCTTGGTTGCGCCGTTCACGACACACGAGAACGGTTCCGCGAAGATCGCGAGGTCGGTCGTCAGTTCGGGCGGAATCTTATGGAGCGCTTTCGCCGGGGCGACGTTGTACTCCGCGAAGCCGCCGTCGATGAAGATTCCGAGCGTGGTCATGTTCTGGCACATGTTCGGCAGACCGAGCCGGCAGTACGGACACAGCCCGCACGTCAGGTTCGGGTCCACCACGACGCGGTCGCCGGGTTTGAGGTGCTTCACGGCCTTGCCCACCTCGACAACCTGACCGACGTACTCGTGGCCGAGGATTGCGCCCGGAGTGGCCGGGTGTCCCGGCGGGACTTTCAATATCTGAACGTCGGTTCCACAGATACTTGCGGCCTCGATTCTCAGTTTGACGTCGTCGGCATTCTTAATCTTGGGGACCGGCACTTTTTTGACGGTCATCTTCCCCTTACCCTCGAAAACTGCGGCTTTCATCAAATCCGCCATGCTTGCACCTCCCGGTTATATATCGGATAAATCCGGCGCGGACGCGGGCGCACGCCGCCCCGAGTTGACAAACAGCGTCAACTTTCGAGGTAGTCGCCCTGAAGCGGCTTCACGGCCGCCCCAAGTCCGGTCAGATAATCGATTCCTTCCTGAATGTGGTCTTCCGAGCCGCCGGCAAGTTCGAGGATGATCCATGCCTCGGCAAGCGAGACATCCGCCCGCCGCACGCTCGGCACGAGGTCGTAATCCTTCACGATTTTGTAGAGGATCGGCTCGCGGATCAGCTCCGCGTTCATCGAAACAAAAAGCCTTTTGCGAATCATTATTTCAGCCTCCGGCGGCGGCGGGGACAATCGTCAGCACGTCGCCGTCCTTGAGCGCGGCGCTTGCGCCGCCGAGTTTATCTATGTCTTCGTCATTCACGTAGAGGCGGATGAAACGCCTGATCTCGCCCTTGTCGTCCGTCAGTTTGTTGCGGAGCCCCGGCGACTGCTCTTCGAGCGCCCGGATCGCCTCTGAAACGGTGCCCGCTTCGAGTTCGACCTCCGCCCTGTTGTTCACCAGCCGCCTCAGCACGCCCGGCACCAACACTTTAATGCCCATTGCAGCCCCTTCGCCTTACTCCGCCTTCGGCGCGCCCGGCACGAACGCCGACCGCTTCATTTCCGAGAAAAACGCTTCGAGTTCCTCGATCGACGGAGAAATCGTCTTCGGCGGGCGCAGCTTGTTCTGCAGCGCCTCCGGCGTCTTCATCCCGAGCCCGGTGACCACGGCGACAACCGTGTCCGACGGCTTGAATATCTTTTCCTTCGCGAACCGCACGAGAGTGGCAACCGCCGCGCCGCCCGCGGGCTCCGCGTAGATTCCCTCAGTCCGCGCGAGCAGCCGGATGCCCTCGACCATCTCCGCGTCCGAAACCGCCTCCGCGCGGCCGCCCGACTCGCGGATCGCCCGCACCGCGTAGATCCCGTCCGCCGGGTCGCCGATCGACAACGACTTCGCCATCGTCGCCGGAATCACCGGCTGTATCAGCTCCGAGCCGCGCGAGAATGCGTTCACCACCGGCGCGCAGCCTTCAGCCTGAACACCATGCATCACGACGTGCTGCGAGCGCAGGAGTTCGGTCTCGACAAGCTCTTTGAACGCCTTATGCATCTTCATCAGCGTCGTCCCGGACGCCACTGGCACGATCACGTGGTTCGGCGCGTTCCAGTCGAGCTGTTCCGCGATTTCGTAAGAGATAGTCTTCGCGCCCTCCGCGTAGTACGGGCGCAGGTTGATATTAACGAAGCCCCAGTTCATCCGCGACATCGCCTCGTTGCAGAGCGAGTTGATGCGCGAGGTGGAGCCTTTGACGGCTATCAGAAGCGGGTCGTAAATCTGAGTGGAGGTGAGCTTCATCGGTTCCGCGTCGTGCGGAATGAAGATGCAGCTTTTCAGACCGGCGCGCGCGGCGTGCGCGGCAAGCGAGTGCGCGAGGCTGCCCGTCGATGCGCAGGCCACCGTGTCGAACCCGAGTTCGACCGCGCGGCTCACCGCCACCGCAACCATGCGGTCCTTCACCGAAAACGTCGGGTTCATCGTTTCGTTTTTGATGAAGAGGTTCTTGATGCCGAGCTCGGCGCCGAGCCTGTTCGCTCTCTGCAGCGGCGTGTAGCCCGCGGAGAGATTGACGAATTCCGTGCCCTCGACCGGAAGGAAATCGTGATAGCGCCAGATGTCCGGTTCGAGTCGGCGGATGCGTTTCTTAGTGACAATCTTCGCGATCCGCTGGTAGTTGTAATCGACGTCGAGCGCGCCGAAGCAGTATTCGCAAACACTTGCGGCGACGGCGTCGAATTTCCGGCCGCATTCCCTGCATTTCAGACTGGTAAAATTGCCCAATAACAACCTCCGGCAGGCGCCGCCCGACACTCACCGGATATCCTTTTTCAGGCGCCGCACAGAATAGATCGAGTTTATTTCCATTCTCTATAATTGTCAATAAAACCGGGAACACTTACGAGCTAACCCGACCGGGGCGCGTTTTCAACGCGGGCCGGCTCTTTTTGTACGATTTGAAAAATTCTTTCCGCGCGGTCATTTCCCGCCGCCGAGAAGCGGGCTTTTCATGTTGTACGGATTGATCATCTCGGAGAGGTCTTTGCCGCTCTTAATCTGATCGATCAGCACCTTGAACGCCCCGCCGCCGGGGAGTTTCATTCCGGCCGAGAACGTCTCGATCGCCTTTTGCGGTTTGCCGCAGTTGTAGTAGCGTGCGCCGAGAGTCAGGTACAACTGCTGATCGTTCGGCATCCGGCGTTGCACCTCGGAAAGCACCTTGATCGCGCGTTCGCACGGCTCGAGCGTCACGAACAACGACTGTATCGGAAACTTCGGGTCGAACTTGCGCAACTCGCCGATCGACGCGACGAAGTTGTCGTACTGCCCCACGTTGCGGAAGATGATCGCCAGCGCGTAATACAGCTTCCGGTCGTGCGGGAAGTCCGCCAGTATGTCGTCCATCACCTGCGCGTAGAGGTGCTGCATCCGGCAGTCGTAATACTGCTCTGCGAGTTCGGTTCGGATTGCGAGCATGTCCGGCCGGCGGTCCTTCGCGCGTTCGAGCGCATCCACCGCGCCGGCACAGGCGTGCATCTGGTTGTAAACGCGAGAAAGGTTTATATACGCTGATATGTAGTTCGGGTCGATATCTATTGCGCGCTTGTACTGCTCGACAGCAGCCTCTTTTTGCTGTATCGCAACAAGCGCGCTGCCGATGTTGTTCAGGGCGCGCGCGTTGTGTGGGTCCAGCACCGCCGCCATCTGCCACAGCGCGATCGACTCCTGCACGCCCTGCTGCGTCTGCTGCCTGAACTTCACCGTCGCGAGCGCTTCGTACAACGAAGGGTCCGTCGGCGCAAGCGCGAGCGCCTTCTTCATCATATCGAGCCCGCGCTTCTCCTGCCTGAAAAATATCAGCGCCTGCCCTTTGTTAGCCAGCGCCGGCGCATATTCGGGCGCGATCTTCAGAGCCTTGTTGAACTCCTTCATCGCTTTTCTGGTATATTTTTCCTCACCGTAATTCATTCCGTATTGCAGGTAAATCTTGCCTCTCTCGTTGTAGATCGAAGCTATATTTTCCGACGATGTGCCGTCCTTCGCGGGCAGCCCGCGCCAGTCCGGCTCCTTGTCCGCCGCAATCAGCTCCTTAACAAGCGTTGTCAGCGTGTCTCCGTCCACCACTTGATACACCGCCCCGTGCGGGATCGTTATCTTCTCCATGTTGTCCGGGACGAACTGGAAGTCGGTGAACACCGCCATGTCGGGATTTGCCGACGCGAGCGACATCGCATAGCTCACACGCGCCGTGTCGTCCACCCTGAATATCTGTTGCTGTTCGTCGAAGTCCTCCGGCGTCGGCGGGAACGTCACGTCCCGGTACGCCCTGTGAAGCTGTTCGAGCTCCCACTTGAACGGCAGGAATGAAACCGGGATCACCGCGATTTCCTTGCTTTCGAGCTCGTCCGGCTCGCACGCGCGGAAATAGCCCATTATGCTCGGCGTCTGAAGGCCGAGGAAAAGCAGGCTGCGCGAGCGCGTGTCGTCGATAATGGACTTGCCGAGCGCGTACGCCGCGCCGCTTCGGTTCATGAACCGCCAGTCGGCGTCGTTCAGATTAAGAATCACGGCAACAATCGCCGCCGCCGTCGCCGTCCACGCGAGCGCGCGCCGCCAGACCGCGCCTTTGAAGTGTCGCCATGTGGCAACCGCCGTCGCGCCCGCTCCCGCCAGCAGGAATATTATCGTGTACACCGGCAGGCGCAGCGCCTCCGGCTTGCCGTGCTGGATGAAGAGCGTGCCGGCAAACGTGGTCAGCCCGGCGAGCACGAGGAACAGCGCCACCCGCCAGTTTTTCCGGAACATGAAGATCGCGCCAGGGATGGCGAGCAGAAGAACAGGGATCGGCGTCTGCGAAATGAAATTTACGGTATCGATCCTGCGGATCCATTCGAGCTTGTCCGCGGGCATCGTGGATTTGTAGCCTTTGAGCAACAGCAGGTTGAGGAAATTGGTGATGTCCTTCGGGCTCCACCAATCCGCTACGGGCCCGCGCGACGAGGAGAGCGGCAGATACCAGAAAACCGCCGCCGCCGCCGCGAATGCGAATACGGCGACGAGCGACGTCGCGAGCATACGCGGCACGCCCTTCCGCTTGACCGCGAGAAAAACAACATAGCCCACATACGCCCCCGCCAGCCCGACGAGCGACCACTGCGCTATCGTCGTCACGAGCGGCAGCGCGTCGAACGACCTGAACAGATTGACCATCGCGTAGCCGAGCATGAAAAACAAAGGCCCTGCGGCAATCCGCCAGCCGTGTCCGGGCAGCACCGCGAGGTATATCACCACCGAAAAGAAAACAAACACCATCAGCAGATGGTGTCCCGCGCCGAGAAATATCAGCAACAGCGCCGCGAGGAGCTTCACCACTGATTTGTCCCGTGCGTGGAGCGCAATCAGATACAGCGCTCCGAGAAAGAGCGCGAGATGAAATGCATACACCTCCGCCATCAGCGAATAGAAAACGAATGCCTTGCAGCCGATGAGGCCCGCGACCGCTACGATACCGCCGAATTTCGAGCCGGTGAGTTCCCTGACCGCGAGGTACGCAAGCAGAAGCGACACCGCGCCGAGCAGCGCGCTCAATACATTCGCGCGGAACGGAAACGGCTCCAGCGGCAGGACCGAGAACAGCCCGGCGAGCTGAGTGTAGAGCGGATATCCGGGGGAATGAGCCACGCCGAGGCTGCAACCGACAGACACCATCTCGGCGCTGTCGCCCCAGTACAGCGTCGGGACCGCGCAATAGAGAAGATACGCGAACGCCGCGAGAAAAATAACCGCGGCCTGCCGCCGGTCCAGAAAACTAAGCGCTTTTTTCAGAATTCCGTCGTTCAAAACTGTCTCCCTTTGAAGACCACCCTGAAAAATTTATACGCGAGATATGCCAGATCGCGCAAGCCGTGAATTCTTTTAAAGAAAAGGACGATCAGGGCTTTCGGGCGGTAGTAGAAACGCCGGTTCGCGAGCCGGAACATCTTTTCGAGAGTCGCCGCGTCGAACTGGCCGGGCATTTCGTACGCCGCCCGGCCGAGGAAGAAGCCGTCCTCGTACAGATTCGTTTCGGTGTGATAGAGGAATCGCCCCTTCTCCTTCGCTATCGTGTACAGGTCGGTGCCGGGGAACGGGATTGTGATGAAGAACATCGCCTGATGCAGAGGCAGCGAGCGCGCGTGCTCCATGTTGCGGCGCATCGTCTCCTCGGTGTCGAACGGCAGGCCGAGCATGAAAAAGCCGTTCATGAGGATGCCCGCGCGCCGCGCCGAGGCGACCACGTCCCGAACTTTCGACACATCCACCTTTTTGCCGAGCTTTGTCATTATCTCCTGATCGCCCGTCTCCACCGCGATGCAGATCGCGTAGAACCCCGCTCGACGCATCAACCGGAACATCTCGTAGTCACCTATGTCGGGCTTGATCCCGGACGGGATCATGAAGCTGATGTCCCGGTAGTTGCGGCGGATTATCTTCTCGCAAAGCTCCTCGATTCGGGAGCGTTTCAGCGTTATGTTGTCGTCCCACGTGTGAATCTCGCGCGCGCCGTGACGGTAGATCAGCTCATCGAGTTCCTCCACCACGAGGTCGGTCGATCTGTAGCGAATCCTGTTTGTGAAGATGATGTCGGAAGAGCAGAAGATGCAGTTGAACGGGCAGCCTCGGCTCGTGATGACAGGCAGCACCGGATTATGTTTCGTGTGGTTGAGCCGGTATTTATTCACCTCGCCCATGTCCCACGCGGGCGTCGGCAACGAGTCCAAGTCCTCGATCAGCGGGCGTCGGCCTTTGAACTTCACCTCGCCGTTTTCCGCATACGCGAGCCCGGCAATATCGGCGAAAGGCGCGCCCGCTTCGAGTTCGGCGACCGTTTCCTCCGCCTCACCCACGGCGCACGCGTCGGCGTACTTCGGGATCAGGTCCTGATAGCAGACTGTTGGATACGGGCCGCCCAAGATTATTTTTTTGTCCGGGTATCGCTCCCGGATATACTCTGAGACCTTCATCGCCGGTCCGATCGAGAGCGTGTTCGCGGTGATCCCGATCCAGTCGTGCGCGGGCGCCGTGCGAGCCAGCCGTTCCCGCCAGTCAGGCTGATAGTTCGCGTCGATGTACTCCACCGCCCGGCCCGCGCGCCTCAGAACCGCTGCAATGTAAAGCTGCCCGATTGACGGAAACCGGTATCCTTCGAAACAGTCGGGGTTAATTAAGATCATATTCTTTCAGCCGGAGCTGCTGTTGCTTTCGTCTGTATTTTTCGCTCTTTGTCCCGTCGCCGAGCCGTTCGTAGGCGTCGGCGAGCGATCCGTACATCCACGCGTCACGCCTATATTCTAAGCCATCGAGCAGCGATGTTACAACTTCGGCGTTCATGTCCTTCGCCGCGTACCACTGCGCGCGCTCGGTGTAATAGTCGCTCATCAGCGAATTGAAAATGCGGCCGTTCGGCGGCCCCGCCGCACGCGGCGGGCTCTTCAGAGGCTCGCCGCCGCTCCCGTTCATCGAGAAGAGGAATCCGTCGAGTTCGAGCGGCACGTCGCGGCTCAGCACCGAGTGGCGATACCTGTTCGCGGTGTTGATGTACATCGGCATCCGGCCCGCGTTCGCCTCCCACAACTTACGTGTCTGGATGTCGATCGACACCGTGTTCATCGTCTTTCCCTGCCGGAGCCTGTTTAATTCTTCCTTTGTTATTTCGTAGTCTTTGTCGCGTTCTTTTTGCAGATCGACTTCCGGCACGACCACCGTCTGGCCGGTCGCGCGCACCCGCTCGCGCATGTTGTCGCCGTACCACGGGAACGCGAGGAAGAGCCTGTGGAAGAAGAAAACGTCGCGCCGCGCGCCGCGCGCGAATTCGTAGTAGAGCGGCGCCGCCACCGCATCGTCCGCAACGTGATCGAGCAGCACGAACGCGTCCCGCCGCGCGGATTTCAGCAGCAGCCGGTTGTAAGTCAGCGTCGTCTCGTCCCGCCGCGCGTTGAAATTCACTTTGTTTCTGTTCAGCAACAGCATCGAATGGGCCGCCGCCACGATGACAAGCGCCGCCGCGGCTGCCGCGACGCGCTTCCCGTTGCCGCGGCCGCCGATCACCCACGCAAGCCCCATCGCGCCTAAAAGCATGAACACGGCGTAAGATATAATGAAAAAAGATTCCTTTTCTTTTGTCGGATAAAACAGCGGAAAGAAAGCTGTGAGCGCGAAAACGCCGACGAGCATCAGCTTCCGCAGCCGCTCGCCTTTGATGAAGAACGCCGCCGCAAGCCCCAGTATGAACGGGATCGACGCCTGAGCCGCGATCGAGCCGCCGAGCGCGAGCGCCGTTTCCTCGACGAGTTCCTTCGAATACGCGCCCGTGACCCAGAAGTCGTAGCCGCTGAGCAGGTTTATGAAGTTGCCGAACGTCAATGGATGATTCCAGTCGAAAACCGGCGAGCGCGCCGAGAACAGCGGCAGGCACAGATAGAGAATCAGCCCGAGGAGGATGAGAAAACCACCCGTGAAGAACGCGCGCGCGAAACGCCGCCGCTCCATGAACAGGCCCACCGCGCCCAACATCAGCGCCGGGAACACGAGCGTGCCGTGGTTGCCGAGTCCGAGCGCGCCGACGAAGAAAAACGCGGCGAGCGCGCGGCTGCCCCCGCCGCCGGGCAGCATCAGCCCGAGCAGGAACATGCAGAACATCAGGTTGAGCGCGTACACCTCGACCGCCAACGCCTGATCCCACAGGAACGACGAAAGCGCGAGTATCACCGACGCGTAGAGCGCCACCGGGATGTTGCGGGTCAGCGACGCGGCGAGCCGGAAGAAAACGCCGAGCAGCGCCGCCGCGATGAACGCGCTCAGCAGCCCGAACCGGAAACCAAGCGCTCCGGCGGGAATGTACAGCGCGAGCTTCCCGGCAAGCGTCATCAGCGGATAGCCCGTCGGGTGCGGCACACCGAGGAAATGCGAGCAGAGGACGAAATCCGCGCTGTCGCCCCACATCATGTCCGGCCGGGCCGACCCGAAATAAAGAACCAGCCCCGCGAAGAACACGAGCACGGCCGCCACCGGCTCCGTCAGCCGCCCTTCCCGCTCCGCATTTCGACTCACAGCCATCTATTCCACCCGGGCGAACACGCCCGATTCACGAAACAACGTAATCCGAAACCACAGTCCGCGCCTGCCTCGCGAGCACCAGAATGTCCCTCGGCGACCGCAACGTCGCGAGCTTCCGCATCACATACGCGGGCCGCAGATAGAACTTAGTGTATCCGCGCTTGAGGTACTTCGCGAGTTCGGCGCGCGTGATTTCCCGCGACAGCGTCGGCATCGGCGTCTCGCCGCGCATGTACCCGTCCCAGATGTCGCGCGTAATCTCCCCCGCCGCAACCCGCTTCTCATATTCTCTTGTACCCGGAAACAGCGTGCCCACATTGTAAACCACATAATCCGGTTCGAGCTCGACCGCGCGGCGAATGCTCCGTTCGATCTCGGCGCCCATCTCGTCCGGGCCGCCGATGATGATGAACGCATTCGTCGTGATCCCCGCCCGGCGGCACTCCGAAAACGCCCGCTCAAACGCCGTATCGGAAATTTTCTTCTCCATGCTCTCGCGCGCCTCCGCGTCGCCCGACTCCACCCCGAACGAGATGTTGATGCACCCCGCCGCCGCGAACTCCTTCAGCAGTTCGGCGTCGATCAGGTCGGCACGCGTCTGGCAGGACCACTTGAACGCGATCCCCCGGCGGCGCATCTCCCGCGCGAGCCTCATCGCCCGCTCCCGGTCGTATGTAAACGTCTCGTCGATGATCGACACGAACCCGTAGCCCGCGTGCGAAACCTGCTCCATCTCCACGAGCGACTTCTCCTCCGGCAGCGGGCGGTAGTCGCCCATCGACGGCGTCCGGCAGCAGAACGAGCACCTGAACGCGCAGCCGCGCGCGGTGAGCAGCATGGTCGTGCGCGCCGCGAGGAACGGATTGAAGTACGCCTCCGGGCGGCTGAGCAGGCTTCTGTCCGGCGGCGGAATCTCCGCAAGATCGGAGAGCGCTGGACGCGGAATCCGCGCGACGCCCGGCGTGTATATGCCCGGTTCGTCCGGCGCGGCAGGCCTGTTGCGCAAAAGCAAACCCGCGACCGCCGCCGCGGGCGCTTCGCCGTCGCCGACGATCCCGAAATCCGCGCCCAGCGGACCGGTGATCGCGGGATCGCATGAAACATGCGGCCCGCCCACCATCACGGGCACTCCAACCTTATCCTTCACCGCCCCCACCAGCCGCTTCACGACAGGCAGCGCGGGCGTCGTCACTCCGAAACCGACAAGCGACGGCCGCAGCTCGACGATTCGTTGCACGAGTTCCGCCTCGTCCGCCGCTTCCGCCTGACCGTCGATCACTCCTACGCGGTATCCGGCCCGTTCGAGATAGGCCGCCACCGAGCACAACCCGATCGGCGGATAGAACAGATAATAACCGGCCTGCCGAGTGGTGCGCCTGCCGGACGTATTCATTTCCGAGAAATCGAACGGCGGAGAAACGAGCAGAATTTCAGGCGAACTCATTTCTTCATTATATAGCAAGTCGATGAAAAATTGCAGATTGTTAAAGCCGGATTTTGAAAAGATGACCTGAGTTTCCGTTAAATTTCATACCTGTCAGGCGATTTTTCTGCCGACGCGCACGACGGTCAGCAGCAGAACCGCAGCTATACACGCAAACGACGCGCCTAGCAGGAACGCCGTCCGGTGGCCGTAACTATCCCACACCCACCCCATCAGCAGGCTCGACGGCAGCGCGCACAGCCCTATGACGAAGTTGTATATGCCGAACGCGGTGCCGGACGCTTCCTTCGGGACGAGGTCCGCGACGAACGCCTTCTCGACGCCTTCCGTGAATCCGAAGTAAATCCCGTATAGCATGAACAGCGCCCACGCCGCCGTCACGCCCCCGGCGAACGCGAATCCCGCATACACACCCGCATATACTATCCAGCCGCCGACGATCACGCGCCGGCGCCCGACCCGGTCGCTCAACCCGCCGCCGTATATCGAGAAGATGACTTTGACGACGTGCAGCGCCGCCCAAAGGAGTGGAACGTACTTCACCACGACGCCCATCTGCTGCGCGCGGAGGAGCAGGAACGCGTCGCTCGAATTCCCAAGCGCGAAGAATGAGATTACAACGAGGTAAAGTTTCATCCGGGCGGGCAGCGCGGCGCGGGCGAGTTCGCGCGCGGGCGGCGCTTTTTTCGCCTCTTTCACGTCGCGAACGAACAGCACAACCATCATCACCGCGAGCACGCCGGGAATCGCCGACAGCAGAATCACGGTGCGCATCGGCAAACCAAGATATCTCAGCAGAACAAACCCGCCGAGCGAACCGGCGATGCCGCCCGCGTGGTCCATCGCGCGCTGTATTCCGTACGCACGGCCTCGCTGCCCGGGGTCAACCGCCTCGTTGATCAGCGCATCCCTCGGCGCACCGCGCACGCCCTTGCCGAACCTGTCCAAGAAACGCAGGAAAAGCGCCTGCGGGCCTGTCCGCGAAAAACAAAGCAACGGCCTCGCGAGAAACGATAACGTGTAGCCGCCGAAAACAAACGGCGTGCGGCTTCCCGCGCGGTCGCTGAGCCAGCCGCTCGGAATCTTGAGAAGACTCGCGGTCGCCTCGGCGATCCCCTCGATCAGTCCGACGAATTTGCGGTTGAGATGAAGCACTGTCGTGAAAAATATCGGGAGTATCGGATAGACGATTTCACTGCCGAAATCGGTGAAAAAACTCACCGCCGACGTTGCCCATACGACTTTTGGGAGAGCTTTTTTTTCGGGAGTTTCGTTTTGCCCGTCCATAATTTTAACGTAAGGGCACGTTGCAACGTGCCCCTACCGTAAAGTCTTTTCTGTATGATTCAGGATTTATCACAATCAAAACCGGGTCAGTTCTTTCGGTCGATCCGCTTTCCGCACAACGGCGGCGACGCGCTGTAAACCTCTTCCACTTCGAGGCGCGCGATTTTCGCCCCGAGCCGGTTCTCGAACTTCGTCACGGTTCCCTTCACCTGATACGCCACCGGATCGAAGGTGATGATCGCAGCCGCGGCCTTGAACGGCGGCGTCGGCAGATTGCCGTCCATGTCCTTCAGCGCTCCCGCGCCGAACTCGAGCGCGCCGTTGCCGATCGAAAACATCGACGGCGCGGGCAGCGCGAGCGGGTAGCCGTCCCCGTCAACGTACGAAATATACTTCGCCGCTTTCAACCGGCCAAACTTCTCCGACACCTGCACAGGCATCGGGCCGCCGGAATCCGACTTCGACACCGCCGCGGACAGCCCCGCGAACGCCATCTCCACCACGCGCGCCGGGGCGAGCATTCCCTGAACGCGTTTCGCATCCGCAACTTCAATCACGCCCGCGTTCCGCAGACCGGAGTATGCGTTGTACCGGTAAAGATCGTGCATGCTGATCCGGTCGTACTTCTCGCCCGTGCGCTCGAACCCGGCGAACGTGCCACGCAGCGTCCAGCAGTTCAGTTCCTCCGTCAGCACGGAGACGCCGACTTTTGCGTTGCTTGTCAGGTTTTTCTTCGTCTTCCATATCATGAACTCGCCGAAGATGATCGTTTTCGGGTCTAACGCCTCAATCGAGATGATCGGCACGATGTTCGGCATCCCGTCCGGCGACACGGTGGCAAGAAATTTCGGCGTCATCTCCCCCGCGAATGTGTCGATTGCTTTTTGTTCGAGTTCGGCTGTTTTCATTTTTCGTTTCCCGTTTTGTTTTTCCGCCGACCGGCGGGATACATATTATTTGTTTCGCACCGTCAGGCCCTGAATCACCACATTCCGCACGCCGCGCCCCTCGGCGATCTTCACAAGCGCCTCCATCCTGTCCTGCTCGATAAGCGGGTCCGCGCGATGCTCGAACACCATTCCGAGCCGGTCGTATTTCGAGCCGCACAGATTGCTGAACGGCAATAAGTCCCAGCGCTCGCACGTCGGCATGTTTTCCGTTATGAAGGCTGCAATCGCATCGATATTCTCGTCCGTGTCCGTCGCGCGCGGGATCACGGGCGTGCGCACCCACACCGGCTTTTCGAGCGACGCGAGCCTCTTCGCGTTTGCGAGAATCGGTTCGAGAGGCACGCCGGTAATAGCGAGGTGCCGCTCCGGGTCGAACTGTTTAAGGTCGAGGAGAACGAGGTCCGCTTCGGACGCCGTCTGCTCGAATACCCCCGCAGACGCATAGCCCGTCGTGTCGAGCGCGACATGCACCCCCGCCGCGCGGCAGCCGCGCATGAATTCGACGGCGAACGCGTGCTGCATGAGCGGCTCGCCGCCGGAGAGCGTAACGCCGCCGCCCGATGTTTTATAGAACGCCGCGTCGCGGAGCGCCTCGTCGAGAAGCGCTTCGAGCGTCCAGTTTTTTCCTATGATTTCGAGCGCCGCCGCCGGGCATGCCTCCGCGCATCTGCCGCATGACTTGCACGCCGCGCGGTCGATCTTCAGGCCGGACGGCGTCAGTTCGAGCGCGTCCTCCGGGCACGCGTCGAGACAGTCGCGCGCGCCGATGCAGCGCGCCTCGTACCAGACGAGCTGCGGGTCGCCGGAAATTCCCTCGGGGTTGTGGCACCACGTGCATTTGAGCGGGCAGCCCTTGAAGAAGCACGTCGTCCTTATGCCGGGGCCGTCCTCGGTGCTGAATCGCTGAACGTTGAAAATTGCCGCCGTATCCGCCATGTGCCTCCGCCGCTCAGAGCGTACCCGCCTCACGGGCGATTATCTCGTCCTGAATCTCGCGGCCGAGGTTTACGAAATATGCGTTGTAGCCGGTGATGCGCACGAGCAGATTGCGGAACTCGGCGGGGTTCTTCTGCGCGCTGCGCAGTGTGTCCGGGTCGATCATGTTTATCTGGAGCGCGGTGCCGCCCTCCGCGGCATACCCGCGCAGCATTGCGCCGAGCTTTGCCTTGTGCTCCGGGTCGCGCAGCAGCGACGGGTTGATGCTCATAGTGTGCGAGGCGCCGTTCGGCGCGGACTCGTGGCCGATCTTGCCGACCGACCGGATGTTCGCGGTCGGCCCCTTGCGGTCCATCCCGTTCACCGGGCCGATGCCGTTCGAGAGGAACATGCCCCGGCGTCGGCCGTCCGGCGTCGCCGCCGTCATCGGCGCGTAACCGATCCAGTAATTCCAAGAGAGATATCCCGCGCGGAACCTTCGGCCGGTTTTCGGCGAAGTGCGTTCGAAAACGCGTTTCGTCCAGCGGCCGTTCACGGCGCGCGCGACCGCGTCCGCCTCGTCGTCGTCGTTGCCGAACTTCGGCGCGCGGTTCATCAGAAGCTGCCGCGTGCGCTCGTGGCCCTCGAAGTTCGCCCGCAACGCCGCCAGCAAATCCGCCATCGATATTTTCTTTTCCTCATAGACGAGTTTTTTCACCGCCGCGACGGAGTCCACCGTCGTCGCGAACGCGATTCCCTCGACTGTTATGTATTTATTCTCCGCGCCACCCGCGTTGACGTCCACGCCGCTGTCCGCGCAGCCGTCCACCAGAACCGAGAGGTACGGAACCGGCTCGAACTCCGCGCGCGCGGCGTCCGCCGCTTCCGCCGCCGACATCATCGCGTCCATAACGGCGTCGAGCTGCGCGTTGAACGCCGCCTCGAATTTTTCGTAAGTATCGAACGTCAGCGGATCGCCCGTGTCCGGCCCGATCTGTTTGCCTGTTGCCATATCGCGACCGCCGTTCAGTGCGAGTTCCACCGACTTCGCGAGGTTCACGTTCACGTCCACCGTCCCCGAGCGGTCGTTGCCCTGCATCGTGTTTTCGAGGCAGCCCACCGGCGCGTAATCCCACGAAATCTCCGGCGGCACGCCCTGCCATTCCATCCCGCGCATCGACGTCTCGTCGAAGTTCAGGAGAAACGGCGCTCCCTGCGCCTTGGATACCATCCCGCAGAGCCGGTCGAGCAGCTCCGGCGGCGTGTTCCTGTGGACTCGCACATTCGGCTTCGGTTCGAGCAGGTTCATGTCCTCGATCACGTCGAGCATCAGCCACGTCAGGTCGTTAGTGAGGTCCGCTCCGTTCGGGCCGAGCCCGCTCAGAGTCACAAGCTGGCCGAAACCGGAATTGATTCCCTGATTGGCGCCCACACGCCCCTGAAAATCGTAAGCGTAGTTGTGCTTGATCCAGAAGCATTGCAGAAGCTCGCGGGCGCGTTCGCGAGTGAGCGTGCCTGAGTCGATGTCTTTTTTATAATAAGGATAGAGGTACTGATCTATGCGGCCGTGCGACAGGCCGGGGCCGGGATAGGACTCAGCTGCCATGACGAGCATGTGGGTAAACCAGAGCGCCTGAAGCGCCTCTTGGAACGTCTCCGGCGGCTTCCACGGCACTTTATCGCAGATGCGCGCTATCTCGTTCAGTTCGTCCCGGCGTTGCGGATCGGCTTCTTTCTCCGCGAGCGAGCGCGCTTCCTCCGCGTACCTTGCCGCGAAAACCTTCGTCACCTCGCAGCATATCAGCATCGCTTCGAGCTGCGCGCGCTTTTCGGGTTCCGGGTTGCCGTTCAGCTTCTCCTTAATCGCGGCTGCGTGGCCCTCGAAGCCGAGTTCAAGAGCCTTTTTATAATTCGGAATGAGGTGCCCCGGCACCGCGCCGCAGTTCCCGACCCCGAACTCGTTCAGCGGACGGGCGGCGTCCAGCCATGCCTTCTTGGCGCGCGCGAACGCGCGGGCTTCCTTCTCATTGTGCGTCTTAGACAGCGCGGTGTTGAACTGCCCGCCGACGATCAACTCTCCTTCGAGAATCCGCACCGGCAGCGCGCCGCCTACGACCTCGGCGAAGAATTTCGCGCGGCGCACCGGCAGCGGCAGTGAGTAGAACTCGCGCGGCTGGTCGAGAATGACGGAAGCCGCAAGAAGCGAGTCCTCGAACGCGGTGAAGAACGGGTACACCTCGGGCGCAACGCCCCAATGGTAAGAGCTATATACGCAGTCCCACTTCGCGCCCGTCGAGAACGGCATCGCTTCGTTGCGGAAGTAATCTCGCTCGTAGAACGAGAAATACTCGTCGCGAAGTCTCTTCACGCGGGCCGAAAGGTTATCGGAAGGATTCCATATCGCATTACCGGCTGAACAGCAGTTATCTTCCACGGCGGTCTCCTGTGCGTCCGCCCGACCGGGGCCATCCTAAGAAAACTTAAAATAAAAGCCCGGATCAGACGCAAATATTTGGCATGAAAATTATATAACTTAAAGTAACTATCGACAAACGCCGCAGCGGCACCGGTTCAGCCCTGATGGTACACAATTCCGCGGGCGGTAGCGATCAGGACATCGTCCTCGCGCGTGCGGGCGGTGAGCTCCCAAACGCTGACTTTTCTCTTTATGTCAACCGGCCTCGCTTCTGCAACGAGCGTCGAGCCGACCGGCGCACCCGCGTGGTAGTTCACCGTGTTCGTCAGCGCAACCGCGGAAACGCCCCTCGAATTCGACGCCACGGCGAACGCCTGATCCAGCGCCATGAACACGCAGCCACCGTGTGCGCGCTCCACCGCGTTTGCATACTCCGGCCTCACCTTCATCGAAACGCGTGCATAACCCTCCGTGACTTCCTCCACCTCTATGCCGAGAAAGCTCGCGAACGGGTCGCGTCCGACGACCTCGCGGGCGTATTTTATCGGGTCAGTTATTTCGGGTTTCATCTTCGGCCTCCATGTTGTTTATAAAGCGGCGCACGGTTTCATGCCTGCGCCGTGTAGGTTTTCATCTTGCCGAGCAGTTCGTTAAAATCGAACGGTCTAACAATGCAGTCTATCGCCCCGGCGGCGATCGCCTTTTCGCTCTGCTCCGATTCGAACACGGTCGATAGAATCACAACAGGAATTCTTCTCGTTTTCGGGTTGTCGGATATCGCGCGGCAGAGTTTAAAACCGTCTCCGGGCGTAATTCTCGAATCAATGAGCGCAACGTCGATCTTCTCGGTCTCCGCCAGTAAGAGACCGCTTTCCGAGTCGTTCGCGGTTTTAACATTGAAATGGTTCTCGCGCAGGAAGTGGGAAATCAGGGAGCAGAATTCCTGATCGTCGTCAACGATGAGAACTGTGGGGCGTTTCGGCCCGGCGTCCGGGCGGGCCGCTTCGTTCGGTATCGAAAACTCGGCGCAGAGGCCGGACGGTTTGACGTTTCGCAACCTTATCCAACCGCCGTGAAGCTCGGTCATCTCGCGGGCGATCGTCAGCCCGATCCCGGCTCCGCCCCACTGCCTCGTCATCGAATTATCCACCTGATGGAAGCGCTCAAACACGCGTCCGAGTTCGCTCTCGGGAATGCCCGGCCCGGTGTCCGTCACGGAGAAAACCGTTTCATCCGCCGTCGCGCGCGCTACTATAGTGATCGTGCCGTCCTTCATGAACTTAACCGAATTTTTAATTAGGTTGTTTATTATCTGCGACAGCTTGTTCCGGTCGCAGTGCACGTCGAAATTTTCCGGTTCGATCTTGGTTACGACCGTAAGCTTGCCGTCGCGGGAGTAATCTTTGCACGCATCCGCCGCGTCGTTTATTATCTCCAACGCGGTGACTGTTTCGAGGTGAAGCTCCGTTTTACCGGCCTCGATGGCCGCAAGGCTGAGCAAGTCGTCGATCAGGTCCTTGAGCTCGCGGCTTCTGCGTTCGACTATTCCGAGCCTCTTTCGGGCGTCGTCTGAAATGCCGCTGTCGTGGCGCAGCGCGAGCGATATGTTGCCGAGGATCACGGCGAGCGGCGTGCGCAGCTCGTGGGACACCATCGAAAGGAAATTTCCCTTCAACGTGTTCATCTCGCGGAGCCGCTCGACCTCGCTCTGGAGGATCGCCTTGCTCACTCGCTCCTCCTCCCGGGCTTTCATCGCCGTAATGTCCCTTATCCCCGCCTGAATCAGGCGCCGCCCATCGTGCTCGAACACCGAAGCGCTGATGCTGATCGGCACCACAACTCCGCCCTTCGTCTGCACCAGCGTTTCGTAGTTGATCGCGCCGTTCAACTCCGAGAGCTTCCTGAAATAAACCATCGGAAGCTCCCTGTCCGCCTCTTTGAAGAAATGCGTAAAGTGCTTTCCGACAACGTCCCCCCTCGCGAAGCCGCCCATCGCGAGAGCCGCCGCGTTCGCGTCCACGACAATACCGTCCTCGTCGAGCATTGCTATGCCGTCGCTCGACGACTCGATCAGCAGCCTGTACCGCTCTTCGAGGTTCTTGATCGTCTCCTTGTGAAACGACCTCTCATCCGTCCGCGCAAACCGTTCCACAAGATTTGAATACCCTATGCCAAGCAGCAATACGACAAAATTTACAAGCAACGTCCCGATAACCGTCAGCCACGCCCTGTAATAAAATCCCATGCTCGACAACACGTCTTTTTCAGGCGCGTATAAAAGGCCTGTGTACAGCCGGCTTCCGGTCATGCGAACGGGTTTCCAGCAAACCAGTTGCACACCTTCTCCGCCGCCGAAATCGTATCTCGAACAGCCTTCCGATCCGACCTCGATCCCGCCGAGTGTCTGCTGAAATCCGCGACCGCCGAGTTTTACCCGTTCCCCGAACATCTTCGCCGCTGTCATTCCTATATATTCCCCCGGCAGATCGCCGTTGTGGAATATCAGCCGCGAATCCTCATCGAATATGAAAATATCCCCGTATCCCGCGATGTTCTTTGCGCTCAGATGCTTCTTTATTTCAACCTGCACGGTTTCCCTGAACCGTGGAGATTTCAACATCTCCGCCGCGTAGTCCAGCAAATCTTCCGGCGTCATTTTCCTCACAACCGCCATCACGCCGTCCACCATTATCAACACGCCTTTTTGTGTTGTCCTGAACGCCCTGATCGAGTCATGGTAATCTTTATTTATAAGCAGACCGGCAATAAACCAGCATGGAATCGTCGCCAGCAATAAGAGGAGTATGTACCTTTTTTTCATTCGTTAACCGCTCGCGCGGCGGTCCCGGGACATTGCAGCCGCCGTTATCAGAATACTCCCGCAACCAGCTTCAAAAATACCGGCGTGAGAGCGAAACCGCTCACCCCGCCTATCAATGAACCGACGAGCACGTCGGAAGGATAATGCACCCCGTTATAAATCCTCGAATACGCCGCGAGCGCGGCCGTTAAGAGCAGCGCGACGCTCCAAGCCGGAAAACAGACCGACAGCGAGGCCGCGCAACTGAAGTATCCCGCCGAATGGCCGGACGGAAACGACGGACGCCTCGCAAGCCTTTTGTGCGGCACCTTAGGCGCGATCTCATCCATAACAACAAACGGCCGCTTTCGTTTCCAGAGCCTTTTGATCGGCACCTCCGTAAAAAAACCCGCGGCGCCCGCCGCCGCAAGCATCGAAGCACCCGCGCGCTGTATCGCAGACCCGCCAAACACCATCATTACCACGCCAGCCGCAATGTGAATCAGCCCCTTGTTGGCAACAACCGAAAGGAACGGCATGAGAATGTCAAATACCGGATTGCGAAACCGCAAATAAAGAAAACGCATCGCTCCGCGGTCCAATTCTTCGAGCCTCGACAACAGCCCGCCCGCTTCGCGCTCCCCGTTAGAAAAGGAGTCCGCACTTTCTTCCGCATCACGTTTTTCCATCCATGCCTTTCAGATCAAATTCCACAAAATCATACAACCACAACTTACAAGGCACTAAGCTTAACACACCCGTACCACGCAGTCAAAACACCGCTCTGGACTCCCGCCGTGCCGGTGATAGAATATTAAATTCACGCGCGGAGCCGGGTATCGGCCGCTCTGGAGCTGCACAATGTTGCCAAATACTATACTGTTGTATCTGATCGGGTCTGTGCTCTTCTGTCTGCTCGCAGTCGAGATGGCCGGCGCGGATATCCCGTTGCCCAAGCCGCAGATAAACAATCCGAAGAAGCAGTTAAAAATCGCGGCGGTTTTGTTTGCGTCGGCAGTCGCCGTACATGCTGCATTGAGTTTTACATTGCACAATTTCAAACCCTTAACTCAGCAGATCGCATTTTATGCATTTTATGTTTTGCTGATAGCTTCCGCCGTCTGCGCCGCCGCCGTGAATAAAGACAGGCCGGACGCGCTCGGCCTATCGACAAAACGAATCGTGACACTGGCGTTCTTCCTGATCCCGCCCGCCGGACTCGCTTTTCTGCCCGGCGGTTTCGCTAACTGGGGATTCCTTCTGCGCGGCCTCGCTCCCGCCGCGGCGCTGTCAATCATCGCAAGGACGCTCTTTCTGCAGGGATACCTCCAGACACGCCTTCAGTCGGCTCTCGGAGATATCAAGGGAGTGTTCGTTGCCGCCGCCGCGGTCACAATTCTTAATATCGTGGGCAACATTGGCCTTATGAAGCCCGAAGTCATAGCAGTGTTTGCGGCGGGAACTTTCGTAATCGCGGGAGTTCTCATGGGGTTCATCTACCGCCGCTCCGGCAATATTTTCGGTCTTGTTATTTTGAACATTTTCTGGGACACGGCGGTGAAAGTATTCGCCGGCATGGGAGTCGGAAACTGATTCGCAGCCATCTCCGGCGAAAAGGTCTTTTAAATAAAAATATTTTAAAGGGAACTTTGAACCGGTGAGCGTAGTTTATAATATTGTGTGTGGGGCTTTGAAGGCTCCGCGACTAAGAACGAACAAATTTTTTGCATGGATATCGAACGAAAAGGAGGTGCTTCAGATGAAACACTGGATGCTGCGTGAAGTATCGCACTGCAAAGAGGGTTGCCGTAGTTAGTCCCGGGCATGACGATAAACTGCCCGTCCGCAATCAAAAAGACAAAAAGCCCGGCTCCGTGTGAGGCGGGTTTTTTTGTTTTGCGCGATTATCACGGATTGTCCTTATATTTATCTTTAAATATAGAAGCTCGTTTACGCCACAACTTTTTTCCCGCGCAGACCTGCAATGTCTTCGTCCGAAAGACCGAGCCACTCGCCCAGCACTTCCGCCGTGTGCTCGCCTATGTGCGGGCATGAGGAACGCACGTCGTCCGGGCACGCGCCGAGCTTTATCGGGTCGCCCGGCACGCTGATTGTGCCGTACTCGCTGTCCTCGACGGCCGCGAGCATGCCGCGCGCGTCGAGTTGCGGGTGGTGGTTTACCTGCTCGAAGTTCAGCACCGCCGCGCAAGGCACCTTGCGCGCTTCGAGCGCGGCCACAACCTCGTCCGTGGTGTGCTCCGCCACCCACGGCGCGATCAACTTTATCCCCTCGGGCGCGTTCTGAATGCGCGTCAGGAAGTTGCTGAAACGAAAGTCGTTGAGCGTGTCCTCGCGGCCGATAGCCTCCATCAGCCCCTTCCACTCGGAGTCCGTCAGCGCGACAATCACGACATAGCCGTCCTTCGCCTTGTAGCTTGCCCAGAACGGGAGCGGGTGCGCGTCGTCCGAGAGCAGGTTTGTTATTGAGCGGCCGATCATTTTCTCGACGTCGTCCGCGACCGCCTTGAGCGCCTTGTCGCTCATCGCCGAGAAGTTCTGGAAGTACATCACGTCCTGCATCGAGACGTCCACAAGCTGCCCTTCGCCCGTACGCTCGCGGTGGAACAGCGCCTCCACCGCGCCGAGCGCCGCGTACGCGCCGCTAACGAGGTCCGCGAAGTAAATCTTCGGTGTCCGATCCTCCATCTTGTATGCGGACATGATGCCTGCTGACGCCTGCGCGACAATGTCGAACGCGAGCCGGTTGCTCATCGGCCCCGTGCGCCCGAATCCGGAGATCGAGACGTATATCAGGCGCGGGTTGGTCTCCCGCAACGTTTCATAGCCGAGCCCGATCTTGCTCATCAGCCCCGGCGCGAAGTTCTCCACCACAACGTCCGCCGCGTCCGCGAGCCTGCGTATCAGCGCCCGCCCTTCCTCTTTTTTCATATCGACGACTATGCCGCGCTTGTTCTGATGCATCACGCTCATCATCCGCTCTGACTTCATGAACCGGGTGAGCATCCGCATGGTCTCGCCGACCGGCGGCTCCACCTTCACCACGTCCGCGCCCTTGAGCGCGAGAAGCTGCGAGCAGCGCGGCCCGCTGAGAAACTGCGAAAGATCGAGCACCTTTATGCCGTCGAGAGCCTTTGAAGCCATGTCCCGCCTCCGATTTTTCGTCTGCCGCACCGAGATTGCCGCGAATGTCCGGTTATTATATCATTAACTGAGCGGTGGTTGTAAACAAATATCGCGAGTTGAAGGGAGCGGAGAAAATGACGTTCAAGGACAAGGTGGTTGTGGTGACGGGCGCCGGGCGCGGGATCGGACGCGAGATCGCGAAAGCGTTTGCGGCAGAGGGGGCGAAACTTGCGATCAACTCGATGCACGAGGAGACGATCAATCCGGTTGCGGAAGAGATACGCGCGCTCGGCGCGGAGGTGTTACCTCTGGTGCTCGACGTGTCGAAGGAGGAGGATGTCGAACGCTACGTGAAAGCGGTGTTCGACAAATTCGGCCGGTGCGACATTCTGGTGAACAACGCGGGCCTGAACCGCGACAATTTCTTTCTGCGCATGAACAGCGAGGAGTGGGACGCGGTGGTGGCGGTGAA
>CAYPEK010000004.1:95873-99896 GCA_964409645.1 uncultured bacterium
GGCGGTGCTTGACGATCTGAAGAAGAACATCCCCGTGGGTCGGATCGGCGACCCGGCGGACGTCGCGGCCGCGACGCTGTTCCTTGCATCCGACGGTGCATCCTACATTAACGGACAGGTCATTCGCGTTGACGGCGGTTTGTATATGTAATTATTCAACACAGAGTTCACAGAGACGCAGAGAAAGAAAAAGCTCCCGAAAAATCCGGGAGCTTTTTGCATCTGTGTTTACTTGTGTGTATCTGTCTTATATTATCTTGTTATCGTCTTAGCGACAAACCTTACATCTCCGGGGCCGTTTAAACAGCAAGCTACACCTTTTGCAGTTTCTTCAGTTTGATGCCGCTCTTTTTTTCGTGTTCGGCGGCTTTCGATTTTATATACTCTATGATTTCCTTTTGAGACATACCTTTAGTCTCTTCATACATCCTCCGACGTATTTCATGAATTTCCCGCATGGCTTTCGGTTCGTTATTCTTCATTTTCGATCACCTGCTGTGGCGTAAACAGCATTATTTCATGATAACCGTTCATCCGGTTTACAATATTACCTTGCATGAACGTTTTCATTCTGACTAAATGGTTTAAATTCCAACTCACCAGAACGCTCGCCCCTTCAACCGTTGCGTATGCAAGATGCAACAGGTCGAAATAATGTTTTCTTGAAAGCACTCCATTCTCAATATAAGCTTCGGCAAGCTGTGTGACTTCGTCGTCCAACTCAAGCTCGACCGGTTTATACTTTTCCAACAGTTTATTCAGCGAATCAGACTTTCCGGCTTCGGCGGCGCTGATCTCAGCCCTTACGGCTTCCGATATATAAATCTCATACTTACCCGCTTCAACTTCGCTGAAGAATTTTTCGGTCGCCTCTCTCTTATCAGGAGCGTCATCGGCAAGCATGAAATTCCATACCGATGTTTCGAGATAAAGTTTCGGCTTCCTCATACTATCATTATACAGACACAGGTCATTTAAGGCAAAAACGGATTTGTTGTTTGGATTTTAAATAACAACAGATTTATTTAATGACACATTCTTAACCACAGAGATCACAGAGAAAGAAAAGCTCCTGAATAATCCGGGTTAGATACTTTAGAGCGGGACAGGCACCGTACAAACCGCGTTGCCAGTCCCTGTTTTTCATCTTTTCCCCAACTACCAGCTACCGTCTTTCCCTTATACTTTTATCTTTTCCCTCTATCCTCGCTACTGGCAACTCGCTACTGTTTTGTTGCCGGATTCTTCCACGTGTCCGCTTGCTGACGCGCGCGGCTCGGATTCGCTTCGCTCATATAAAACCGCCCACGTATCGATAGCCCGTTGTTGACGTTCGGGGAATGTGGTATCATTGAGTTGGAAAGTAAGATTATCACAATTGCTTATGAAAATACCTTATGTGAAATATATAAAAACGATCATCGCAATAATAGCGGGTGTTCTTGTAGCAATTATCGTGGATATACTCGCTTTTAAAGGTATGGCGGATTCTCTGTATATCCTGCAAATCGTTTTAGGAACGTACGCGGCATCCCTTATAGGCAGGGACTATCCGGTCATCCAAGGCGTATTCATCGCGCTAATCACGTGCCTTTTATCCTATTCGGTCAGCAGCGATTACTATGCAAGCCATTTGAGCGCATCCAAAATTGTCTTCGATACATTTTTGAACGTTCTTTTTGGAGTTGTTACGGGGCTAATTTTGAAGCTTGCGTACAGGTCGGAAAAAAAGGCGGAAAAGAAAGAATATCCTCGGGCTGTAAAAATATTCGCTTATATCACCGCAGCTCTGGTTATTCAGTTTGTTTTTGCTCTCCTTTTTCTGTCTGATGTCGGTTATGTATTGGACGTTTCACTGGTTCTATTCGCAGTTGGAATATTCCTGTTACCGATAAATGCTTTAATAGTCTTTGTTTACTCGATTATAAGCAAGCGCAAAACGCCAAATGGCAATTCGAATAATATACCGTCCTGAACGTTCCGGAATCTTTTTTAATCCGTGTTTATTTGTGGTTATCTGTGGTTCTTATCTTTTAAATTATACGTCACGGTTCGGGTGAGATTTCCGGCAGAGGGACTTTCTTCATGCTCAGCGATTTCGGGAGCTGGTTCTTGAGCATGTTGGCGAGGAAAATCTTTCCGCGCTCGGGCGCAAGCCGCGCGGGCGTCTCGCCCGACGCCATCTGCACCAGTTCCACTACGTGATAAACCAGCTTCCGTGTCGGATACACGACAAGCCCGGACGCGAATGACTGGAAACAGCCCGCGCAGTACGCCATGATCGCTTCCGATCCGGTCCGGTCGGCTTCGTAGATCGCACGCATCGTTGCCTTAGTGATCGCGAGCGGGTGATAGTTCTTTTTCGCAGGGAATCCGCCGCCGATCCCGCAGCAGTACGCGCACTCGCGGCTGTGCTTCATCTCTTTGACTTTGCAGCCGATGCGCTCGGCGATTTTGCGCGGCAGATCAGTGTATTCCAGACCGAGCACTTTCGCGTGGCACGACTCCTGAATCGTCACCGTGATTCCGAGCGGCCGCGTGATCTCGATTTCGCCGCTCTCGATTTTGCCCCACAGCCACGGCAGGTACGACGTAATCTCCATGTCGGTTTTCAGCCCGAACTGCGGAAGCACGTTCGTGAACAGGTTGTAGCCGGCCGTGCAGAGTATCATCATGCGGCGCGCCTGAAGCTTGTCCAGCCAGCGGTTGATGCGCTCGGCGCCCATGCGGAGCTGGTCGAACATGCCCGTGCGGTAATACATCTCGCCGCAGCAGTACTCGATGCCGCCCCGGATGTTGAGTCCCTCGAAGAACTTCGCCTGCGTGAGATACGGCGCGGTGCAGATGTTGCAGCCGGGATAGACGAACTCCTCGCAGGGCGACGTGTCCGCCCATTTTTCGAGCAGTTTCTTCTCGGCGGCGGGAAGCTGCCGGATCGTCTCGGTGCGGAAGTTTTTTGATTCGTGCGGCTGGAAATAGAGTGACCATTCGGGCAGCCCTGCGTCGAGATGTTCCTTATGAAACCGCTCCTGAAACAGCCGCATCGGGTTTGCGCCATTCGGGCAGACGAGATTGCACGCGAAACACGTTTCACACTCGGCGAGCACGCGGCTGCCGGGTTTGCCGTCGCGCATCGCGGCCATCTCGCGTTTCGCCGCCGACTCCGTCATGCGCATCACCGGGCACTCCATGAGACACTTGCCGCACACCTCGCACGCCTCGCGGTTGTAGCCACCCGTCAACTCTTTCGCGCTTTTTCCGTTCAGATTCTTTCCCATTCCGCACCGCCGCATTTATTTCTTAGAGAAAACCCAGAGCGCCGCCGTGCAGAACACGCGCAGGCCAAGCCCGATCACGAGCCCGAGAATCATTCCGATGACAGTCCGGAGGTATGTCATAACAATCGGCGTGTGCAGGTGGCAGAACGAATTGAGCATGCTCACCTGCCCCATCACGCCAAGCATAATGAGTCCGAGTCCGATGTAACGTTTTTTGCCGAACGGGATAAGCCCGGCGAGAAGCATGGCCGGATGCCCGATGAGGAATTCCTTGAAGCGCGGCCGCGCGAAGAACAGTGATTCGAGCGCCGTCCGCAGCGCGCTCTCCTGATCCGTCATCGTGCCCGGCCCCGGTTGGTTGCCGGAGCGCAACAGATACACAGCGAGCACGCCCACCGCCACCACGCCTATCGCGACCTCGACATACCTCATCGGCGAATCGAAAAACTCCGACAGTTTTTCGCCTGTCGATTTCAGATAAGTGAAAAACACGATAATCAGCGGTATCAGGAACGCAATCTTAACGCCGGAGAAAACATTCATCCGGAGAAAATACTCCCTTTCGGAAAGCATCGCCGCGACGAAGAAGCCGCCCGCAAGCGTCAGCGCACACGATACCGCCCACCGCGCCGTCGCCTCCACAACGCCGAATTTAACAAGCCCATCGGCATCCGGTTTGTTCCTCAGGAACATCAGCGAGACCGCGAATCCCGGCGCGGCGCACGCGATGCCGAGCGCGGCGAGT
>CAYPEK010000005.1:0-43838 GCA_964409645.1 uncultured bacterium
TTCAACTCCGCAATATACCGTTGTGGTACATCCATATACCATAACCGGTCTCGTCACCGGGACTACATATAAATTCTCAGTGCGCGCGCGAGACAACGCGTCGCCCCCCAACACAGACACCAACACTATTGTGGCAACGGTAACCCCGACGGACAGCGTGCCGCCCACTTTCTCCGGAATAGACGATGCCGTGGAAACGGGAACAACGGGAGAAGCGAAACTGACGTGGCTGGCTGCCACAGACCCGAGCACGCCTATAACTTACAGGATCTATTATTCCACTTCCTCGAATTCGAACACGATCATTTCAGGCGGGGTTAAGGCCACCTCCACAGGCACGGAAATCACTGTATCGGGATTGTCGATAAACAACTCATATTACTTTATCGTGAGAGCGCGGGACAGCTACGGAAACGAAGACACAAACACGGTGATAGCGTCGTTGCCGATCGTGGACCACGATCCTCCGGTGTTCGCCGGGCTTGGCTCCGCCACCGATCTCAAAACCAGCGGCTCCGTCGCGCTTTCATGGAGTGCGGCAACTGATCAGACACCACCGATCTGGTACAACATTTACTATACGTCAGGTGCAACATTAACTCTCTACAGCACTGTTAAAACCTCGACGATGGGCACATCGCTGACGATCACAGGCCTCACAAACGATACCCGTTATGCGTTCGCCGTCCGCGCAAAGGATTCCTCTTACTACCAGAACTTGGACGACAACGACGTAATTTTGTTCGCCACGCCCACCGACCAGACGAAACCCACATGGTCCGGTGCGACATCGATGGCGAATTCGACAAAAGGCAACGAACTGACCGTGACGTGGAGCGCGGCGACGGACAGCTCCACCCCGATCTACTACAACATCTACCTCGCCACTACTTCACACGGGCAGGACTTCTCATCGCCCACCTACAGCGTCACGGCCACATACACATACCACATCACGGGCCTCACGAATGGAACGACATATTACGCGATCGTGACCGCGCGAGACTCAAGCTATTACAAGAACGAAACAAGCACATCCACCACAGAACTTTCGGCAACACCGAGCGACACCTCGGCGCCGACATTCGGAGGTGCTTCCACGGTTTCGCTCTACTCGGAAGACGGAAAAGTTCTTCTCGAATGGGGCAACGCTTACGACCGGTCTCCGCCGATCTACTACAACGTATATCAGCGTTTCACCGGTTCATATCCGGCGACACCGACATACACACTCACCGCGACAAACTCGTTGATCGTTTCCGGTCTAAAGGACAACCAGTACGTGTTCTTCCGAGTCAGGGCAAAAGACAGTGCGGACTCACCCAACGAGGACACGAATACAGTCGAAAAAAGCATCAGATTCGACGATTTGGTGGGCCCGGCCGAACCCACTAACATAACAGCGGTAGCCGGCGACGCCTCCTCGACGGAAGGCGATGAATACATCACAATCTCGTGGACGCCGCCGACTCTAAACATCGACGACTCGGCTCTGGTGGACCTCAACGGTTATAGAATACTCCGAGGAACCTACGCCGGCGCTTACGACGACCTAGGCACGGCAGGCGCGACTGCAACTTCATACGTCGATGACACCGTCATCGCCGGTATCAGATATTACTACGTCGTGGTGGCGAAAGACGACGCTTCCCCCGCGAACGAAAGCCCGTTGTCGGCCGAAGTATCCGCGATAGCGCTGAACGCCGACGATGCTATTCCGCAGCCGCCCGACAACTTAAGGGCCGTCGGCAGCGACGGGCAAGTGCTGCTGAGCTGGGTCAGACCCGAACTTAACGAGGACGACACCCCCATAACAGACCTTCAGGGATACCTCATCTATCGCTCAGAAACACAGGGCGCGAACTACGGACTTCTCACGCAAAATATACTCGCGCCGGAAACACTGCAATACACCGATACAAACGTGACCAACGACCACACGTATTATTACGTCATTACTTCGCTGGACAGTTCGACTCCGGCAAATGAGAGCGAACTGTCAACCGAGGCTTCAGCAACGCCGGGAGTTGCGCCCGACTATCCGCCGAATCCGCCTTCAAACCTCAGCGTAATAACCAGCAGCACCTCGAACTTCCTGAGCTGGTCCGCTCCGACAAAAAACACCGACGGCTCCTCGATCTCGGATCTCGCCGGTTACAACGTGTATCGATCACAGGACTGCGGCACGTCGGGAGAAACGAAGCTCAATTCAAGTCTTGTCACGGCGCCGACCTACACGGACTCCCCGATCACGGCGGGAATTCAGTATTCTTATTACGTGACCGCGGTTGACACCGCTGGAAATGAGAGCGCGAGCTCATCGGCCGCCGTGTCCACCTACGGCACAAAAGGCGTGTCGGGCACGATCCTGTACAGGGACATGTCCACCAAGGATTCGAACGGGTACGCTCTCGTCGGCCTCGCCTGCCGCCAGATGCAGCTCGTCAACAGCGCCAACGAAGTTGTCGCATCCGGATATACATCAAACAACGGCGCTTTCAAAATCGTTTACGAAACAGCTTCCTCATCCGATATTTATTCGATCCGCCTCGTAGTCAACCACGGCGACGGCTTCCCGTACACCTTCATGTCGAACAACACGGGATACCTGACGGTTCTCACCAGCGTAACGATTTCGACCGGATTCACCACACTGAAATCAATATATCCCGTGGGCAAAGGACCTGCGGTGGGCAATGTTAACTGCGACGGCGACATCAACCTCACGGACATACTTTCGATGAAGAGCTCCTACGGTTCGACATCCACTGACGACAACTACAAAGTCAACGCCGACATAAACGGCGACGGCCGGGTAAACCTCAACGACATACTCACGATGAAAGGTTATTACGGGTTGAAAGCCGACGTAATCACGCCGAGCCCATGCCAATAATACCGGCGCGGCCCGCATAAAACAAGATGAGCAAAACCGACACAATAAATAAAATATCGAGTGCGCTTCAGCTTGTCAGTTTCAGCCTTGAAAAAGAAATCTACGCGATTGACGTGATGAAAGTTTGCGGAGTCGAGCGCATGATGTCCATAACCTCGATCCCCGGAATGCCCGAATTCATAGACGGCGTCATCAACCTGCGGAACGTACGCAATCTCAAATCAAACTCAATCGTACCGGTGGTGGACCTGCGCAAAAGATTTTCACTCCCCGCCCGCGAACCCGACAAACAGACCCGCATCATCCTCGTCGAGCTCGATTCCAACCTCGTCATCGGCATCATGGTTGACTCCGTCGAAGAAGTATTCCAGATAGACCAGAACATGCTCGATGCCGTACCGCGGTTCGGCCGCCGCGCCGTCGATAACCGCTACATCAGAGGCGTCACCCAGAAAGGTGACAAGCTCATCATCATCATGGACATCGAAAAAGTGTTCACGGAAGAAGAAACACAAAATATGATGCGCCTCATGTAATATTGCCTGTTTTTTTCACATAGCAACAAAACCGCAAAAGCATCCGATACCCTTTCATAGTTTCAGAGCCATCAACCGGCCCACGTTTTTGCCGCTCACATTTTTTCGCCCCGTTATGCATGTTGCACGGCGTTGTTATATAATTTTCCCGTTCGGAGAAAAACGGCGCGGAGACCATAATGCGCGGAAAAATTATAGGAAAAATCATCACGGCGGCGGCCATCGCCATGTCATTCGCCGCGCCACGCGCTTACGCGGATCAATCTCTCGCCGCCCTCCTCTCCTCCACGACATCGACCATCTCCGCGGGCGAACCGGTCTATGTCAGTTACGAAGTTGAGAACCAGAGCTCGAAACCGGTGCGGCTGCCCGCCCACTTCTTCGGCCCGCTGTCATCCGACGGCAGCGGCATGTTCTTCAACATCGTCGGAGATGACAACAAACCGATCGACTCGTCATGCGCCGCGCCAGCGGTCGAATATCCGGACGCCACAATCGTTATCCAGCCCGGCGAATTCCACGGACGCAAAACCTTCAACCTTTCCGAATGCTATAAATTCCTCGATCCCGGTGAGTACACAATCGCCGCACAGTTCTCGTCACGCGCGAAGAACCCGGACGTATGGCACGGCATACTCACCACTAACAGCGTGAAAATTAAAGTGCGCGAAAGCGACGCCCGCAAGCGCGCCAAGATCGCTGACGCGCTCATCGCACAGTGGCTCACCAACTACGACTACACAACCGCCGCCGCATACAAACAGAAAATACTCAGCCTCGACACGCCCGCCGCCATCCCAGTCGCCGCCGCTCTTAAGCGGGAACGCAGGTTGCTCCCCGTCAACGACCTGCTCGACCTGCTCGGCGGCTTCGCTTGCGTCGAGTCCGCCGATGCGCTCATCGGTTTCGTCACCAATACGGATTCGTACTCGTTCGTTTCGAACATGCCGGAAGGCTTCTCCTCCTCGAGCATCATTCGTGAGACCGCATTCCGATCGCTTGAAAAAATCTTCGCAAAATCGTTCAACGACGAAGACGGCGACGTTACGAAGCAGTGGACAGACTGGGTCGCCAAACACCGCGCGCAACTTCCGCCGGCGATTCCCGCCGATTTCGACACCGCGTCGCCGGGCAAAACCGCCGTGCCGCCCATCGCCACGCCGAAAAAGCAGACTTCCGCCCAAACGGAAACTTACCCTCTCATCCCCGAACCGAAAGAAGAAAAAACAACATCCTCCGGCGGCCGCATAACCAAACCCAAAAATGGCGGCAAGATCAAATGAAACGGCCTTCGGATAATCTCAAGAAGCATCCTTAAAAAAGACTCACCCCAAAGCATGAAGTTCACAAAAGTTGAATTTCATGTGTAACTGATTTCCGATAAAAAACAACTCACGCGGGGCGCGTTTTTCCGTACATTATGTCGTTGTAGTCGAGTTCGTTGATGTGAGATATTTCGATCATCCGGCGCATTGTGTCGCTATCGTATTGTTTGAAAGTGGAACGTATGTTTTCGAGCGCCGCCTTGCCGTATTCGATCGCGTCGATGTCCTGCCCGTGTTCCGTTTCGAGCCCGGCGGCCGTGCGCGATTTATCCTTGTGGATCAGCGACGCCTGAACCTCGTCCATGATGTTCCATGCCGCGTCCATTATTGTCATGTTGCGGCCCGCCTTCATCACGCTGTTGGAAAGCCCGATCATGTGCCTCGCTTTTTCGTACGGCACCATCACGTACGCCTTCCGGTAGTCTTCCGGGTCGAGCTTGTACGTTCCGTTGATTTTTCGGCCGCTCTCCTCAGCCATTCGCGCGAGGTTCTCCACCATCTTGTCCTCCATCCGCATCGAATGGTTGAACGCGAGCACCGAGTTGAGTCCGACTTTCATTGCGTATGGAAAAAGCGTTGCGTAACGGAGCATGATCGACGGGATGGCCGGGATGATGTGCGCGAGCTTGCGCGGGTTTTTCAGCATTTTAACGAGAGATTCGAAGCTGCGGTCGCGCGTCTCTCTAAGTTCGAGTTCCGGATAGACCGTGCTGAGAAACAGCGCCTCGAAATTGTCGATATGCTCCTGCGTGAGTCCTTCGAGCAGCTGTCGTTTGGCAATTTCCGGGATGCCGCTCAGATGCTCCATCCGGTAGCGTTTGTGTATTTCCCTGTGGAAGTATTTAACAACCTCCCGGCGGATCAGATGTTCCTCCGGGGATTCCTGTTTCGTCATTTCGCGCCGTCCGTGCCACGGCAGCAGATGCCTTCCCGTCGCCGCAAAACCCTCTGCCGGTCCGCTCTATTATAGTGTCGGCTCCTTTACCTTTCAATTAAAAAAGTACAGAACAGCCTCCCGGAAATATTTTTATTTGCGGCTTGTTTGTTCTTTCAATCTTCTGTCCTGTTTATTATACTTAATCAATATTTCGGATGATGCCCGAAAAAAATGGAGGCCAGAAAATGAAGAAGATGATTATTCGGATGGTACTTATTGTTGCGATATGTGCGACATTCTTCACACGCAACGCATTCGCCGAGGTCAGCGACGAAACAGCATCCACTCTTCTGATTTCAACCGAGCTGCTGATGATCTCTCAGGCGAATCTTGCAATCCTCTCCCTCAGTTTGACGGAAGGCAACATGGAGCACAATTACACAACCGTCGAGGAAGACCGCGAAAATCTCGGCACCATCATTTCCAGCCTCGACCTCGCGGGCGAAACAATCAAAGCCCTGCTCAAATCGAACGAAATTCAGGATAACGATATCGAATTAATCAGATTAATGGACCGAACCAATGAAAGTTTGAAGAAAGCAACCAACGAACTTATCGCTTACTGCGACGACCAGAAAGACATCCACTTCTCCAACTTCGCTGACGACATGGACGATGTTGTGAAGTACCTCGACAAAGCAGGTAAAATTCTGGATCAAGCAGCAGAGTAAGAAGATATAAAAACGTCTGCGCCGGGCCGGCCGCGGACGCCGGTTCGATTTGTCATTTCCGTGGCTCCGTCGCTTCCATCAAGACGGTCAGCCGCTTTTTGAACCCGAACTTTTCGTAAAATCCTATCGCTTCTTCATTCCCCTCGGCGACGGTGATGATCTTGGAGCCCACTCCGCCCTCACCCAGCCACGCCACCGACATTTTCACCAGCTCGCCGCCGATCCCGCGCCGCCGGTACGCCTCCTCAATGAACAGCGAGTCCAGCTCTCCGGCTTCATCGTGTATCGTGCTGACGCAGTAGCCCGCATGGACACCCGTCGCGGCGTCCCGCGCGAGAACGATTCTCAGTCTGACACCTTCCCGCGTGAATTTTCTCACACGTTTTTCAAACGTCAGGTCTGAATACCATTCCTTGAAGTTCACCGCGCGCTCCCGGTGATGCTCCATGAGCTTCACCCACAGCGGCCTCACGTCTTCGAGCAGCTCCACGCCTCCCGATATGAATTCGATGCCGTTAACCATTGAATGCCTCTTCCGATTCTATTTCGCCGTAAGCGCCCCCGCGATTGCAGCGTTTTTCTTTCCCGAGCCCGCGAAAATAAGCGACTCCGCGGCGCCCTCGAGCGAATACACCTGCTCCGGGAAGCCCTTGTACTTGTTTTTCTGTCCGGCTGGAGCGTCCGCAATAACTATCCGCCTCGGCGCGACAGCCGCCATCAGTTGCGGTATGTCAAATTCCTTCAACACGCCGGGGACAAACGCGCTCTGCGGCAGATCACCGGTCGTGGACGCGAGAGCCCCTGACGCTCCCGCGGGCGACGGCGGCATATTTGACGCGAACGTCTCCTTGTACGACAACTGCGAACCGTCCATCGCCACCGCCGATATCCGATCGTCGAGCGCAGCCGCGTACAGGCACAGCCAGCCGTCCTCGCCCTTCCCGTAGCAGCCGACGCTCTTCACACCGAGGTTCGGTCTCGACGTAAGATAATCCACCGATCTTATTATGTCACGCACCCGGCCGCCGAACACCGGCTCGCCTAGCATTATGCTGTCCGTCACGATCATGCGCTCGCGGTCCGAACTCACGAACGTCTCGCCGTACCCGCGCAGGTCCGGCAGGAACAGCGCCGCGCCTTTCGCAAGCAGCGCTTTGCCAACCAACGACCCGAAAGAGGCCTTCTTCCCGGCGCGCGACACCACAATCACCACCGGGCCGCCGAACTGCGCGCTGCTCACAGCCGCGTTCGCTGGCATGACGGTCACTGCGGGCACCGGAATTCCTTCGCTCCAAAGAACCTGCTTCGCGCAGAAATAACCTTCGCCGCACGCTGTCGCGCCGCGCTCCTCAAACTTCACTGGAGAAGTCTCCGGCGCTGCTCCGAAAACGTCTATTATGCTTTTGCGCAACTGTTTTTTTGTGCTTTCCCACTCCGCAGGCGTTCCAGCCGGAAACGTCTTCTCCGGCAGGTTTTCCGCCCAGCGCGCGCCGAGCGTCTTCAAAGTGAGCGTCTTTTTCGTATATTCGTCCGTCTTGAAGGCGAGAATTGCCGGGTCTTTAGGATCCAGTATCTTATGCTCCGGTTCTTTGATCTTGTCACGCTCCTCGGAGCCCCGCAACCAATGCGACATCCAAACGTACATCGACTCTCTCATCTGCTGAAAATAACCGTGTTGCGTGGAAACCTTGACGAACCTGAAGTCATCCGGCACGCCTAAAGCTTTGTAAATCCCCGCGATGGTTTTCGCTGTTTTTTCCGCCCCTTTGATCGGGAATATCGGATCCATCACGCCGCTCACCGGCATCAGCGGTCGCGGCGCTATCAGGCAGCCGATCGTCACCTCGGACGCATATTTAAATATGCCGGGAATGTGGTTGCAGATGCAGTGCGGGCCGCCCTCGCGCACCCATATTTCATAGTCGTTTAAAAAAACCACCGGGACGGAAACAGCAATGCGCGGGTCCGCCGCCGCCGAGTAAAACGAGTTCTCGCCGCCGCCCGACGCGCCCGTGACTCCTATCCGTTTCGGGTCCACATCCGGCCGCGTCAGCAGATAGTCGAGCGCACGCATCGTATCCCACACCATCACGCCCTCGATGGCGTGGCCGGTCAGCAACAGATTGAAGCCCCAGTCGTGGCTGTTGCCGTCGATCAGCCGCTCCCCCTGCCCGACCGGATCGAACGTGATGGCAACGAACCCCATCTTCGCCAGCGAGATGCAGCGGTCCTGCACCACAGGCTCGTTCTTTCCGTTCTCCCGCCAGTGGCCGACCGGGTTCAGCACCGCTGGCGCCGGGCCTGACAAGTTCTTCGGAACATACACGTTCGCCGACACATACATACCGGGGAAATTTTCATATACAACATTCTCAATCGTATAGCCGTCCATTTCCGTCCGGCCCGTCACCACCACGTTCAGCGGCGCGTCGGGCGGCGGCGGATTGAGCCCGAGCGACGACAGCAACAGCGGCCTCGTCTCAGACTGAAGTTTTTTGAGTTCTTTTGCATCCCCGGGCGCTTTGTGTTCCTTCATCAGCAACTCAACCCGGTCCGATAGCGCATTGAATACCGGCTCCGCGCTCCGCTCAGTCGGCGTCAGAACGTCGAAAGCGCCGCCCGCGTTTTCCTCCGTCGCGTACAGAGGCGCGAGCGTCACGAAAAAAATCATCAATGACGCAATCACCAGACAAATACATGTGAATATTTTTTTCATCCGCCTCGGCCTCCGCCTACCATCGCTAATCACTAAACCGTAGTTTACCATAATACACAAAATCGCGGTTTCGCGCCATGAGCACCGAAAACCCGTCACGCAACAACACAAATTGATTTTGCTCCCTGTAAATGGTATAAATCAATATAATATTATGGCGAATAATCGTTAGCAGGAATGGAGCAAGTTTTGGAAAAAATCAAAGTCACGTCAGGCCTGTACTGGGTCGAAATCCCGGAAGTCAACCTGAGCATAATGTGCGGAAGCCCCGCGGATTCGGTCAAACACCTGATGAAACGCGGGCTTATTCAGCAAAAAGAAAGAAACGGAACTAAATTCGAGACAGGTCCGAACGCAATTCTGCTCTCCGACGTCTCGGTTCAGAACGGAAATTTTTCAAACCTCGCTGAGTTCCCGGTGCTTCAGATGTTCTACCGACAGGGAATGCTCATCCCTAACCACCCGAACAACACAGGAACGAAACCGATGCTGATCGGCATCTCGGAACAGGTCAAGGCGCAGAGCCTCTACATCTACCGGGGCAACTACGGTCTCGTCTCAGAGGAAGAGATAATGAAGGCCGGGATTCCCGCGGAGCAGGCGCATGAAATGATGCGGCTCAAACGTAAGTTCGCGTTCGATAACATCATGGACACGAAAGACCTGCTCGATTTGCGGATCGTGGACAAGGAAGCTGTCGAGCTGAAGGACGGCGTGTACATCCACCGCAAGAGCTTCAATGTTTATGAATTCATGTATAACGGGAAGTCGGTTACAGTGGACCTTAACCTCGCTCTGAATGAGGAATACGAACCGCCTTACCACCTCGGCTTCCACCGCATCAAGCGCGAATATTTCTCGGTTATAAACACCGGCGAGGGCGACGGGTGGGACGTCAACCGGCCGTGCATGGCGAGCATCATAATATTTCAGGGCAAAATCTACCTGATAGACGCCGGCCCGAACATGCTCAACAGCCTCACCGCGCTCGGCATCAGCGTCAACGAGATCGAGGGCATTTTCCACACTCACGCGCACGACGACCACTTCGCCGGCCTCACAACTCTCATCCGCTCGGACCACCTTATTAAATACTACGCCACGCCCCTCGTGCTTGCGTCCGTCGTTAAAAAGCTGTCCGCGCTGCTCGGCATGGACGAGGAGCGTTTCAGCAAATATTTCGACGTTCACACGCTCGAATTCGATAAATGGAACGACATCGAAGGCCTTGAAGTGATGCCGGTTTTCTCGCCGCATCCGGTCGAGACGAGCATCATGATGTTCCGCGCTCTCGGCTACGAAGGCCACAAAACTTACGCGCACTGGGCGGACATCGCCGCGTTCGACGTTCTGGACAAAATGGTCACGGACGATCCGGCGAAGAGCGGCATCACAAAAGAGTTCCGCGACAAAATCGAGGGAATATATCTGACACCCGCCACGCTGAAAAAAATCGACATCGGCGGAGGCATGATTCACGGGCGTGCCGATGATTTCACCGGCGACAAATCCGAAAGGATATTTCTCAGCCACACCGCTCTGCCGCTAACAGACGAACAGAAGGAAATAGGCTCCAATGCCGAGTTCGGGATGCAGGATATCCTCATTCCGGCGCATCACGACTTCACCCGGCGGACGGCGTTCAAAAATCTGCGTTCCTATTTCCCCGACACGCCGGAAACCGAACTCGAAATGCTGATGAACTGCCCGATCGTCCCGTTCAACCCCGGCGCGATCGTGATTAAAAAAGGTGTCGTCAACAAAGACATCTACCTCGTCATCACGGGCGTGCTCGAATTCATCGACTCCGAACGCAATATTAAAAACAGAATGTCCGCGGGCACTCTGGCGGGAGAACTCTCCGCCCTTCTCAACGAGCCGTCGCGGGGCACCTACCGCGCAGCAAGCTACGTTCAGGCATACCGCATACCCGCCGAACTCTACCTCGATTTCGTCAAGAGCAACTACCTCTACGAAGACATATTCCGCGTTCACGGCATCCGTTACTTCCTCCGGAGCACGTGGCTGTTCGGCGATATGGTTTCATACCCGATTCAGAACCGGGTCGCTCAGCGGATCGAAACTATCACCTGTCCGGCGGGCAACATGCTCGTTCCGTCGGACGGAAGCAACCTCTACATGCTCGCGGACGGCGAGATGGAACTCTGCGCGGAAAACAAGCTCATCGAGCAGTTGACACCCGGCGAATTCACATGTGAGGAATCGGTGCTGTTCGGCATTCCGTCTCTCTTCAGCGCGCGCGCCGTCAAGGACTCCACGCTGCACGTCGTCCCCGGATCGCTCCTGACGGATATTCCCACCATCCTATGGAAGCTCCTCGAAACTTTCGACAAACGGATGCGGATGCTCAACACTCAGTTCGACTTCGAATGGCGCGGCGAGTACTCGATCGGCGTAGAACGGTTCGACACGCAGCATAAGGAATTGTTCGAGCTAATCAACGACCTCTGCAACTCCATTGTGTCGAAATCAGAAAGATTGAAAATGGGCGAGAAATTCGAACAACTTCTCGACAAAACGAAAGAGCATTTCAAAGACGAGGAAAGTTTTCTGTCGAATAATAAGTATGATGAAATCACCGTGCAGAAAACCGAGCACGGGAAGCTGCTCGAAGACCTTGCGGGGTTCAGACAGAAGATCGAACACTGCAACGCCGAAGACCAGATGGAATGCATCATTTTCCTCAAGAACTGGATGATCACGCACACGCTCGTCCACGACAAACGATACGGACAATTCATGAATGAGAAAGGTATCCGCTGAATCGGACCCGGCGGACACAACGCTTCTCCGTCCTGACCAGCGACACGAGCAATCTCAAAATGAGACCCGGCGCTAAAGCAGAAATCGAAAGAGAAAAGAAGAACTCCGAATATGCGTTTTATGCCGTCATGCTCTTCTTAGCCTTTCTTTTCATGCTCGCCACACAGTTGAGAAACGACTTCACGAATCCGGACGGAATCGGGTATTACGCGCATCTGCGCTCGGCCGCGCTCGACCGCGACCTGTTTTATCTCAACGAATTCGACCGGCTCAAACTCGCGCCGTACTTTTACGACCCTTCGCCGACCGGCTACGTTCAGAATCAGTGGCCGATCGGCAATGCCGTTCTTTGGTCGCCGTTTTTCCTCGCCGCGCAGGCGCTCGAAAAAGCGGCCTCCGCATTCGGTGCTAATGTGCCGACCGGCGGATACTCGCCTTTCGACGCTCTCGCTATAGTCTTCGCTACCGCGTTCTACGGCTTCCTTGCACTTTGGTTCTGCATGAAAACCGCGCGGCGGTTCGATTATCCGTCTTGGGCCGCCTTCGCGGCCGCGATTTTTATATGGGTCGGGACGCCGCTCTTCTACTACCAGTTTTATGAATCCGCGATGGCGCATGCCACGTCCGCATTCGCGGCATCCCTGCTCGTATTCCTGTGGCAGCGCGACAAATATTCACGCGGAACGGTCGATTGGCTGCTTCTCGGCGCAGCCGCCGGACTCGCCGCACTCGTCAGAACGGAACTCGCGATTCTCGCGATTCTCCCGGCGTCCGATCTGCTACGCCGCGACCCGGACCTGACTCCGGGAAACCGCATAGTACACGCGGCTGCTTTCGGCGCAGCCGCTTTAATTGTCTTTTTACCGCAACTTATTGTCTGGAAGATTATCAACGGCGGCTTTTTAGCGTCTTATCAAGGCGCGGCGAATTTTATTTGGTCGAATCCGCACCCGCTTGAAACCCTATTCTCGGACTATCACGGACTTTTCGTATGGGCGCCGGTTGTCGCACTTGCAGTCCTCGGCTGGCTGCTCTCGGCACGCGACGATGCGCTCGGAACCGTAACGACTTTCATCGTCTTCTCCGTATTCACTTTCGCCGTGAGTTGCCTGATATGGTGGTGGGGAAGCGGCGCGTTCGGCGCGCGGTTCTTCGTCGGGCTGACCCCACTGTTTTTTATCGGCCTCACGGCGTTCCTTTCCAAATGGAAGCACCCGGGTATCCCAGCGGCGATCGCTGCCGTCTGCGCTGTATGGACGTTCCTGCTCATGCTTCAAGCGATGTCTGGAAAGATTTTTCTCGTTAAATATTACCCTCTCAAGCAGCTCGCGGCAAACAGCATGTCGATTATATCCACGCCGTCGCCTGCGCTGAAAATGTTTTTCACGCCTAAGATCACCGGACTTCAACTCGCGCCGGTAATTGCGGGCGTTGTCTTCGCCGCGTCGCTCCTGTTCATTCTTGTTGTTACATTTGCGAGACGAATCACATCCGCAACCACTGCCGCCGTCACACTTCCGCTCGCGGTGCTTCTGTCGGCCTTCGTCGTGTTCTGCGGCGCAAACGGCAAAACGGCGGTCGAAGCAGGCGCGCCGCAAATGTCGCGCATCGCCGCGCATCCTCTCGAAGAGCTTTATGAAACCTTCCCTCTGCAATATGCGGACTACTACCTTAAAAAGAATAATCCTGAAAAAGCGCTTCGAGAACTAAAGCGGCTCGAACATCTCGTGCCGGACAATCAGGCGGTGCCCGTATCCGAAGCGGGCGTGTTGTTATCTATCGGCAACAAAGCGGACGCCGCGAAAGCACTCGCTCGCGCGACGCCCGCAAAATTCCGCCACCCTCTGACAGCGCATACCTACTCGGCGATAAGTAATGCTCTTCAAAAATAATCCATTTTTTTGCATTTTGTTTTACTGTCCGTCGCGCATGATTTAGAATGTTGTGGCTCGCCTATGTACGCGGTGGGCAAACGAACGGCGAGGTATGATAATGAGCGGAAAATCAGGCGAACAAAACAAAGCGCTACTCGATGCGGCGGATAAACTGAGCAAGGCCGTCAGATTCAAGACGATTTCGTATAACGATATCAACCAATTCGATGCTGCCGCATTCAATGGTCTCCACTCGTTCCTCGACGAATCGTACCCTCTAGTCCGCGAAAGAATGAAGAAGGAAATTGTCGGCGAGTACAGTCTGCTCTACAAGCTCGAAGGCACGGACCCGGGCGCGAAGCCGATTGTTTTCTGCGCGCACATCGACGTTGTTCCGGTGGACGAGTTGACAGCCGGCGACTGGACGCATCCGCCGTTCGAGGGCCGCATCGCGGACGGTTTCGTATGGGGCCGCGGCACGATGGACTGCAAGCATCAGGTTATCGCGCTGATGGAAGCGCTCGAAACTCTGCTGTCGGAAGGGTTTACTTCGCGGCGCACGATATACTTCGCGTTCGGACAGGACGAGGAGATGAGCGGCTGGACAGGCGCGAGCAAAATCGCTGCGCTCCTGAAATCACGCGGCGTGAATGCGGAATACGTCATGGACGAGGGCGGCACGCTGATCGACGGCGAGGCGCTCAACATGAAGAAACCCGTAGCGATGATCGGCATAACTGAAAAAGGCTATCTGTCGGTTGAACTGAAAGCAGTGGCGGAAGGCGGACATTCGTCGATGCCGCCCCAGCACACGACTATCGGCACAATCGCGCGGGCCATACAGAAGATCGAGAGCAACCCGTTCCCGGCAAAGACCGAGACTACAACCCGGTTGATGTTCAAGTTCCTCGGACCGGACCTCCCGTTGCCGATGCGCATCCTCGCGGCAGCGCCGGAGATCGCGGGCATGGCGGTCGGGCTCGGACTTCTGAAGGACAAAGCGCTTAACGCAATGTTCCGCACGACGGCCGCGGCGACGATTGTCACCGGCGGCACTAAAGACAATATACTCCCGCAGGAGACGAAGGCAATCGTCAACCTGCGCCTGCTGCCGGGCGACACAATCGACTACGCGGTGAAACGCCTGAAAAAAGTCATTAACGATCCCTCGGTGACGGTGACCGTGATCGACAGGCCGGACGAGGCGTCGAAAACTTCCGATATCAAATCGACGGGTTTCAAGATTCTGATGAAGACGATGAAGGAAGTGATGCCGGAAGCAGCGCCCGCGCCGTTCCTCATGCTCGGAATGACGGACGCGCGCCATTATACGGTCATCTCGGACAGCGTTTATCGCTTCTGCCCGCTGTACGTCGGCAACGACGACCGCGACCGCGTCCACGGCACCAACGAGCGCATCGAAATCGGTAACTTCGGGCGAATCATAAGTTTTTACAAGCAGATGATGTTGAATTCGCAGTGATCGCGGCCGCTGCCGTCACGGCGCGGGAAATTTCACGACCATCTCAAAATCATAATCGGTGAATGTTTTCATTTTGCCGCGCAGCCATATCAGCGCGGAGCCGTCCGGCCCGCCTTTCGGCACATTCGGCCTGATCTGGTCCTCGTTCGAGTCGGACGTTACCGGCGTGAATTTCCATGTCGCGCCCCCGTCCTCCGTCACTCCTTTAAATAACTCATAGTGGTTCAGGCCGTCCGCGCGGCTCTTCATTTTCTTTCCGCTCACCGGATCGACATTCGTCGAAAAATATACCGTGTCAGGCGATGCCGGATTCAGACAGACGAGCCCCGTATAATCGTCCTCGCCCGAGTATAATTTCGACCCGGCATACGCGATCCCGTGATCGTGCCAGTCCTTCCCATCAAACCATGCGTAACGGTAGCGATGGTCCTTCCCGCCCATTCCGGGCAACAGTCCCGCTCCGTCTTTCTGTACCGAATAAACGACATATATCCGCCCGTCCGACGCAAGTTCGACGTCCGACGGCCATGCCACATTATTCGCATCGCCTTTAAAAATGCGCGTCAGGTCCTTGTGCTCCGCCGGTTTCATTCCGAGAGCGCCCGCCTCAGCGCCGTATGAATTGTAAATGCGCCCGCCTCGCAGGTAGCCGTGGTAAAGACTGTTGTCGAAGTCGCGCGGGTGCTGCTCCGTGCAGACAAAATGAACTGTGTCTGAGTTGTCGGACGCGTAGCGCACGTACGGGCGCCCGGGGCCGCCGACAATCCGTCCGGCGTACTTCCACGTCGCGCCGCCGTCGCCGGATACAAGCGCGCCCGGATCGAAATCCTCTCCCCGGAAAAAGTCGTAAATGCGGCCGCTCTCCTTTTCAAGCCTGAAAAGGTTGGAATATGTTACGTTGTGGTCGCCCGGCTTGAAATCGTATGTTTTCTCAGGTTGCCAATCCGTGATATCGCCGGGATTGGTCGTTATGCGGTAACGGATCGACAGGTCTTTGTTATGCTTCGAATAAAACGCAAGTATGCGGCCGTCCGGCATTTCGAGAAGCGCGGGCGCGTCGTGATCGTCGAGTTCGAGGTTTTGACGCAGGACGAACCGTTCCGTGCGGCCGGTCGCGGGGTCCATCGAGCTGACCTCGATGTTACCGCGCCGCGACGCGTTCGCCTTTCCGGCCGCGACGCTCCCGACGATCAGTTTACCGTTCGCGAAAATCGCCCTCTCGTCCTGAAACCAGCACCAGCCCGCGTCATCGTTAATCACTTTCACCCCGTCGTCGGAGCAAAGAAGAACCGTCGCGAGCGGCAGAGCGGCAATGGCAATAATAATTAATATTTTGAAGCTTTTATTCAGCATGACATTTCCATTTATTTGCCGTTCAGCATTTCAAGCCGCTCGCCGAGCGCCATAATCGTCGAGCCCGTTCCCCACGTGTATTCGCCCGTCGGGATTTTCATGTAGTTCGCAAAATCGCCGGGGCCGGTGCCGGCCGATACGCCGGTTACCATGCCGTCGGGCTGGATGAACGGGCCTATTGCGTTGAGAGCATTCACCGCACTCGGCAGCATCGACTCCGGCAGCCAACCACGCCGCACACCGCGCTCGATAGCAAACGCGTACATCGCGCTCGCCGAAACTTCGAGATACGAATCCGGCCTGTCGAGAACTGTGTGCCAGAGGCCGCCCGCATCCTGAAGCGCGATTATCGCGGTGAGCCGCCTGTTGAGCAGGTCGATGAGTTCCTTCCTGCGCGGATGGTCCGCCGGGAGCACTTCGAGAACCTCCGCCGTCGCCATCACGACCCACCCGTTGCCGCGCGCCCAGAAATGCGGCGAGTGCCCCTTCTCCGGGTCCCACATGTGATACGAGAGGTGCGTCGCCGGGTCTTCCGTCCGGCTTATGTTCTGCAGAATCTGCGCCGCCGCCATGTCGAACTTCGAGTTGTCATTCTTCACCTTTCCGAGATTTGCGATGAACGGCGTTACCATGTACAGCGAGTCGAGCCACAACTGACCGCTCGCGCTGTGAACAACCGTCCCGTCCTCAAGCCGGTTGCTGCCTTTGTTCAGAAAATACCACGCCGTGTTCGTGCAATTCAGATATTTCTTCTTCCCCGTTTTCTCGTATGCAAGAATCGCCGAAAACGCCGATGCCACATCGTCCACCTCGACCGGCACGTACGCTCCCGACCCGACGCAGTAGCGGTCGAGCCAGCCGAGCGTGAAATCAAAATATCGCTCGTCGCCCGTCACCTCGCTCGCGCGTATCAGCCCGCGCATCAGAAGATTCTCGCCCCAGTCCCAGTTGTATTCCTTCGCCGGTTTCGCCTCCACGATGCGGTCAGATATGCGTTCGATCGCCGCCTTCACGTCGCCGGGATCGTCGATATTCAGCGCACAAGCACGCGCACCGATTAAAAACACAATTACAATTGTTGCCGCTAATGATCTGTTATTCATGTATTACCGCCTTAATGTCTGTGGTATATTATTATATCAGGAACAAATTTCCTTATACGAATGTTTACTGAAAAAGTATTAACTTAAACGGTGGCATAAATGGTATTCGCTGAAGCGCTAAAAACAAACTTTCTCGCAATCGCGCAAGTGTTCGTTCTGGGAATGATAGGATTCTACATCCTTAAGCTCGGTGTGCTCGGGCAGTGCTGTCTGAGGACGATAAGCAACCTCGTCGTCGAGATCGCCCTGCCCTGTTTCATTTTTACGAACACGCTCACGTATTTCCCGCTCGTGCGCGGCGAAAGCTGGTACGTTTTCCCGCTGTACACGCTGCTGATCTTCACGGTGGCCGCTTCGCTTGCGTTCGCCTACTCGAAGATCGACTCCCGCCTCGGCAAGACGCGCGAGTTCATTTCGCTCGTTACCTTTCAGAACTCCGGCTTCCTGCCGATCATTCTTATAGGAGCGCTCGCGCCGAAAGAGTTACAGGGCAAACTTTTTATTTACATATTTCTCTTCATCCTGCTGTACAACATCGTCCTTTTCACATTCGGCGAAACGATTTTCTCCGGCACACACAAAAAAATCGGCTGGAAAAACCTGCTCAACTCCGCGTCGATAGCGACCGTGGCGGCGCTTGTACTCTCGCTCGCGGGCGGCCGCCGATACATTCCGGACGCGATTTTCAAGCCGCTTAAGATGCTCGGCGACACGACGATTCCACTCTCGATGGTGGTCATCGGAGGCATCGTCATGGTAAACTATGCGGGTAAAGCCAAGTTCCCTTACGGGTTCGTGTTCAAGGCCGGCTTTCTGAAGCTTGTCGCGCTCCCGCTCCTCGTGTTCGTTCTGTTGCTGAAACTCAATCTGCCTTCGGAGGCGCGTTTTCTGATTATGATCGAGGCGCTGATGCCCCCGGCGGCGGTGCTTCCGCTTATGGCGGACAAGTACGACGGCGACCACAACCTCGTCGGGCAGGCGCTGTTCGGCATCACGCTGATGAGTCTGATCACCGTCCCGATTCTGATGTCGCTTTTAAATGTAACAATTGGTTGAAAGAAAGAACCACGGATGAACGTAGATAAACACAGATTGAACACGCGGAGCGCGATGTTTTAATGATTCTCTGTTTATTCCCTGTGTCCTCCGTGTTGAATAAATCTCAGGGGGAGGTTTTATGGGCACCAACATTCGTATTGCCGGCGAAGCCGGACAAGGCGTACAGACCATAGGCGGAATGCTCACCCACGCGCTCGCGTCGGTCGGCCTGCACGTTTATTCGACTCAAAATTACATGTCGCGCATACGCGGCGGCGTGAACAGTTACGACATCCGCATCTCGGACCGCGAGCTGTTTTCACCGTGCGAAAAAGCGGACCTGCTCGTCGCGCTGAACGCCGAATCGCTCGAAGTCGAGCGCGCGGGCAGCGCCTCCGGAGGCGTAATCGTTTACGACGGCAAAGAGAATGTCGAAGGCGCGATTGTCTTTGACATGGCGGCGGCGGCGCGCGAGGCGGGCGGCACGGCGCAGATGGCGAACAGTATCGCCGCAGGTATAGTCTTCGCGATGCTCGGACTCGACACCGACCCGCTCTGCAAAGTGCTGTTCGACATGTTCGGAAAAAAGAAGCCGGAAGCCGCGGAAAAGAACTGTGTCTGCGCGCGCAAAGGCGCGGAACTCGCGGCCAATTGGCGGGGCCTCGTGAAATGCCCGCGATCAAACACGCCGTTCGGCGAAGTGATTTCAGGCAGCGACGCTGTCGGCCTGTCCGCCGCCGTATCGGGTGTGAAAGTCGTGTGCAGCTACCCGATGACGCCGTCAACCGGCGTTTTCACGCAGCTCGCCGCGCTCGCGGATAAGTACGGCATAGTTGTCGAGCAGGCGGAGGACGAGATCGCCGCGATCAACGTCGTGTGCGGAGCAACGTACGCGGGCGTCCCGTCGATGACGACGACGAGCGGCGGCGGCTTCGCGCTGATGGCGGAAGGGCTCTCACTCGCGGGGATGCTCGAACTGCCGGCGGTGGTGCTGCTCTCGCAGCGGCCGGCGCCCGCAACCGGGTTACCGACCCGCACCGCGCAGCAAGACCTGCATTTCGCGGTGTTCGCGGGCCACGGCGAGTTCGCGCGCGCCGTGTACGCGCCCGGAACGGTGGCTCAGGGATACGACTTGATGCGCACCGCGCTCGAAGCCGCGCACAAATATCAGACACCCGCGTTGCTGCTTGTCGATCAGTTCATCACCGATCTTCAGCAGAACATCAGCCCGCCGGGCCGCGAGACGCGCCCGATCGACCGGCACATTATCACAAAGCCGCCCGCCGACTACGTCCGTTACGAAGTGACGGACGACGGCGTATCGCCCCGCGCAATCCCCGGGTCCGGCGCATTCGTGGTTGTGGACTCCGACGAGCACACACCCGACGGCCACATCACCGAAGACCTCGAAGTGCGGGTCATCATGCAGGACAAGCGCATGCGCAAGGCGGAGGGACTTGTCGATGAGATGCTCGAACCGGAGGTTTATCCGAAGCCCGCGCAGGAAGCGCTTCTGTGCTGGGGCAGCACGTACGGCCCCTGCAGGGAGGCGGTGGACACCCTGCGCGCGCGCGGCCGCGACGTCTGTCTTATCTTTTATCCGCAACTTTGGCCTATAGACCCGGAAAAGGCGGCCACGCCGCTGAAGGGCCGCAAAGTAACAGCGGTCGAAGGCAATTTCGGCGCGCAGTTCGCGACGCTCCTGAAGATGGCGGGCGCGCTCAACTCGTTCGACGTCATCGCTCGGTACGACGGGCTGCCGTTCACAGCCGAATACATCGTGAGGGAGGTGGAGAAATGAATCCGGCCAACAACGCAAACAAACCGGCATGGTGCCCCGGCTGCGGGAACTTTACCATTCTGAAAACGCTCGACCGTGCGCTCGACGCGGCGGGAGTAAACCGCGACAAACTGGTGCTCGTTTCGGGCATCGGGCAGGCCGCGAAACTCCCACACTACACCGCCGCGAACGTGTTCAACGGTCTCCACGGCCGCGCGCTCCCGGCGGCAACCGGCATAAAGATCGCCAATCACGCGCTCGACGTAATCGTCACCAGCGGCGAAGGCGACATGTACGGCGAAGGCGGCAATCACTTCCTGCACGCGCTCCGCCGCAACATCGGCATCAAGGCTTTCGTCCACGACAATCAGGTGTACGGCCTCACAAAAGGACAGGCGTCGCCCACGTCGGACTACGGCTTCACGACGAAAATCCAGACGCACGGCGTTATCCTTCAGCCGGTGAACCCGCTCGCGCTCGCCATCGCCGAGGACTGCTCGTTCGTGGCGCGCTCGTCATGCACGGAGCCCGAGCATCTCGAAAAGATGATGGTCGCCGCTATCAAATCGAAGGGGTTCGCGTTGCTCGACATCCTCCAGCCGTGCGTTTCTTTCAATAAAGTTAATACCTTTAAATGGTACAAGGATCGCTGCAAGCCGCTGCCGGACGACTACGATCCGTCCGACCGCGAGGCGGCATTCCGCACGGCGCTAAAATGGGGCGATGAGATTCCGATCGGCATACTCTATCGCGGCACGCGGAAGAGTTTCGAGGAGCTGACGCCCGCCCTCGCCGCCGGACCTCTCGCGGACAGATACGGAGCCTGACGCCGCGCGGAGGGAACTTTTTCACTGCGCGACGGATTATAAACATGTTCGGAGTCAATCTGAAAAGGACGGTGATGACCATGGACTTGAAAGAAGTTCTGGAAACGAGAAGAGCAGTAAATTTCTTTGACCCGTCGAAGGATGTTGACGAATCCGTGATAAGACGCATTTACGATCTTGCGCGGCTCGCGCCGACGTCTTTCAATCTTCAACCTGTAAATATAATTCTGCTGCACAGCGCCGAATCGAAGCAGACGCTGCGCGAGGCGGCGTTCAATCAGCCGAAGATCACCGATGCGCCTTGGGTAGCGATTTTGCTCGGCGACAAAAAAGCATACGATCACATGGACCCGATTATCGACGACATGATCGAGAAAGGCTTCACTAAAGAAGAAGGCAGGAATGTTGTTAAGGGCATGGCGAAGGGCCTCTACGAAGGCGACAACGAGCGCGCGTTCGCACACCGCAACGTGAGTCTGTTCGCGTCGGCGTTTATGCTCGCCGCGAAATCGCTCGGCGTGGACACCCACCCGATGGACGGCTTCGACGGAGGAGCGGTTAGAAAGGTATTTAATATTCCCGACGATCTCGAAGTCGTTATGCTGGTTGCCATCGGGCATCACGACGAATCGAAAACGCTGCTGCCCCGCGCTCGCCGCAAGGAATACGACGAAGTTGTGAGACACGGCGGCTTCTGATAAGCACTGATACGACTGTACACATTAAAGGAGGTATTTAATGTCCTGCGAACCTGAACCGCGGAAGGATACGATACAATCGATCAATCCGGCGACTCTCGAAGTCAACGCCGAGATCGAGGTTACATACCCGGATGAAATCCCGGGCATAATGGCGGCGGCGCGTGAGGCGCAGTCGGAATGGGTCAAGTTGCCGTATCGCAAGCGCCTTGAATACCTTCACGCGGCAAACAGGCTGATGCTGGACAACCTCGACGACATAGCCCGCACGATCACACTCGACAACGGCAAGCCGCTGCTCGAAGCAGTCAACTCGGAGATTTATCCGGTGTTCGACATGCTCGCTTTCTGCGCGTCTGACGCGCCGAAAGCTTTGCGGCCCGAAAAACTCAAAAACGCGATATTCCCGATCGCGAGGATAGAAAGCGAGAACGTCTTTCAGCCGCTCGGCGTGATCGGGATTATTTCACCGTGGAACTTCCCGTTCGCCATCCCGATGACGCAAATCATCCCCGCGCTCGCCGCCGGAAACGCGGTCATCTTCAAGCCGTCCGAGTTCACGCCACTCGTCGGCGACGCGATAAAAAATATCTTCGAGCATATCAATTTGCCGAAAGGCCTTTTCAATGTCATTCAGGGACTCGGCACCGACCTCGGCGACCCGCTTCTCGACGCCAAGCCGGACAAGCTGATCTTTACCGGGAGCGTACCCGTCGGGAAACATCTGATGGAAAGAGCGTCGCGCAACCTGACGCCGATCGCGCTCGAACTCGGCGGCAAGGACCCGTTCGTCGTACTCGAAGACGCCGACATCGAGCGTGCGTCGAGCGCCGCCGTCTGGGGCGCGTTCGTCAATGCCGGTCAGGTCTGCGCGTCCGTCGAACGCGTCTATGTTCACGAAAAAATCGCGGAGGAGTTTATCGACAAGGTCGTAGCCAAAACGCGGAAGCTGCGAATCGGCAACGGTGTCGATCAGGGCATCGACATGGGGCCGATGATAAACGAGCGCCGAATCGCGACCGTCGAGGCGCACATCGCGGACGCAAAAGCGAAAGGCGCGCGAGTGCTCGCAGGCGGCGGCCGTGTCGCGGGGCTTCCCGGCTGGTTCTTCGAGCCGACCGTGCTCGTGGATGTCAATCACACGATGGACTGCATGATGGAAGAGACGTTCGGCCCCACTCTGCCGATCATGACATTCAAGGACGAAAACGAGGCACTCGCGCTCGCCAACGACAGCCAGTACGGGCTGCTTTCGAGCGTCTGGTCGCGCAACATAAGACACGCTCAGTCATTCGCCGCGCGTATTCAGGCGGGTACAGTCGTTGTCAACGACTGCCTGTTCACGTACGGTTTCGCGCAATGTCCGTGGGGCGGCGTCAAAAACAGCGGCATCGGACGCACACACTCCGTCCACGGGTTGCTCGAATTCGTCAACATCAAAAACATCACGACATCCAAGGGGCTGCTCCAAGAAGACATCTGGTGGTATCCGTACTCTCACAAAAAATACGAGGGGATGAAAGCGGGCCTGAAATCACTCTATTGCGACGGGCTTACCTGCAAGGCTGGCGGCATCCTCGACATAATGAAATCGTTCAACATTCTTTCGAGAAAATAGGGCGCCGGTAATACTCTGGGAGCGGCCACACATGACCGCCCATATAGCGAAAAAACGAAAGAGAAACAAATGGCCGAAAACAAACTGTGCAATCTGCTCGGCATTAAACACCCGATCGTTCAGGGCGGGATGGTGTGGGTGTCGAACTGGCGACTCGCCTCAGCGGTATCCAACGCGGGCGTGCTCGGCACCGTCGGCGCCGGGTCGATGACTTCCGACATCCTCAGACACAACATCGAGCGAATGCACGAGAACACGAAGATGCCGTTCGCGGTGAACATCCCGATGCTCAGGCCGGACGCTGCGGACCTCGGCAAGCTCGCGATCGACATGGGCGTGAAGATATTCATCACGTCGGCGGGCAACCCGGCGAACATCGTGCCGTTGCTGAAACGCAACGACAACGTGCTGATCCACGTGGTGCCGTCGGCGCGGGGCGCGAAGAAGGCGGAGAGGGAAGGCGTGGACGCTGTTGTGTGCGAGGGATACGAAGCGGGCGGCCACAACAGCCCGCAGGAGGTCACGACGCTCGCGCTCACCCCGCAGGTGGCGGACGCGGTGAACATACCTGTCATAGCTGCGGGCGGAATCGCGGACGGCCGCGGAATCGCCGCGGTTATGGCGCTCGGCGCGGACGGAGCACAGCTCGGGACGCGCTTCATTGCGACCATCGAGTGTCAGGCGCACGACAACTTCAAGAAACTCATCCTCGACGCGGCGGACACCGATACTTGTATCATCGGCCGCAAGCTGAGCATGTTGCGTGTGATTCGGAACGAATTCGCGAAACGGATGGAGGACGCCGAACGCACAGGCGCAAACGAGCAGGAACTGATGAAAATAATCGGCAACGAATTCAACCGCAACCGCGCTGCGTCGTTCGACGGCGAAATTATTGAGGGCGCGTTTCAGGCCGGCCAGTCAGCCGGGCTCGTTAAAGACATTCCAACTGTAAACGAACTCATCGCCCGACTCGTCGCCGAGTACGAAACAGCGAGAAAATCGCTGGGTTCTATTTGAAGTATTTCTTTATACCCATCTTTTTACTAAAATCCGATATCAAAAAAAATTCCGCAATGCGCGAAAATCCGGCCCCGCGCTGATAGAATAAGTATTGTTCCGGCGCGCGCCGGGACGAAAGAAACGCAAAACGGAGGATCGGCATCATGTCGCTTAAAAACAACCGGGAACTTCAGGAACACGCGAGGGCGAACGGGTACGCCGTGGGCGCGTTCAACATAAACAACATCGAGCAGATTCGCGGTGTGGTCGAGACAGCAGTTGAGGAAAAATCACCTGTCATCATAGCGGTGACGGAAGGCGCGATCAAATACGCGGGCTGGGAAATATTCTGCGCGGCACTCCCGCGCATCGCTGCGGCGGCGCCCGTACCCGTCGCGGTACATCTAGACCACGGCAACAAGTTCGACACGATCGTAAAGTGCATCGTAGGCGGCTTCTCATCGGTGATGTACGACTGCTCGACGCTCCCGTTCGACCAGAACGTGGCGGAGATGAAACGAGTCGTTGAGATGGCGAAACCGGTCGGCATCAGCGTCGAGGGCGAGATCGGTCACGTGGGCGGCAGCGAGGCCGGCGTGTCGGCGCCCGGCGGCGACGAAATTCTGACCGATCCTGAAGAGGCGGCGCGCTTCGCGGAGTTGTCCGGGCTCGACACAGTCGCGGTCGCGGTCGGCACGGTACACGGCATGCGCAAGCAGACGGCGAAACTAGATCTCGAACGCATTTCAGCCATAGCAAAAGCGGTAAAAATACCGCTCGTACTGCACGGCGCGTCGGGCGTCCCGAACGAGGCGTTCGACGAGATCATCTCGCGCGGCATATCGAAAATCAACATCGGCACCGAAGTGCAGAAGAGTTTTTCCGCGGGTCTGCGCAAATTCGCCGAAGAGAATCCGGACGCGATTGATTTCCGCAAGTTCGCGAAACCCGCTGTCGAGGAGATGAAGGAAGCAGTCCGCACAAAAATCAGGTTGTTTAAAAGCAACGGCAAGGCGTAGGCTGAAAAATCAACCGGGGAGAACGTCATGGCGAAATACGACGAACGTGAAATCACGCAGCCGGTTTTGTTGTGCGATGCGAAAGGGAATCTGAATCCGGACGCGGTCGGCTGGTCGCGGTTCCCGCTGCACACATGCAACCTGTCGGGCCATTTCCCGCGCAAGAAGAAGTGGCATTTCTGGAATGTCATCTGTGAGGATTTCGCGATCGCGTTCACGATAGCGAATGTCGATTACCTCGGCGTCGGCGCAATCCAACTGATTAAATTCAAAGAGAAGCAGAAGTTCGACGGCGCGGCGGTGATCCCGCGCGGCATCGGCGTTAAAATGCCGAACAAAGTCGAGGAAAACGTGTCGCTGAAGGACTCGCTGATGAAACTGTCGTTCACGCACGAGCCGGGCGTTGTGCTCATAAAGGCGAGCAGCCCGTCCGTGATGGGCAAACCGCTCGAAGCGGAAATCAAACTCGACAAACCGGCCGACCACGAAACGCTGAATGTCGTGATACCGTGGGGCCCGGAGGAGTTTCACTTCACGTCGAAGCAGAACACGCTGCCCGCGAGCGGCATGGTGAAATACGGCGACGAAACGCTCGTCTTCAAGCCGGAGAACTCGTACGGCGTGCTCGATTTCGGTCGCGGGATGTGGCCGAAAACGATCTACTGGAACTGGGGCGCGTTCAACCACCGGCAGGACGGCGACCTGATAGGAATCAACATCGGCTCGAAGTGGACGGACAACACCGGCCAGAATGAAAACGGAATCTGCATCAACGGCAAGCTGTACAAAATAATGGAAGACCTCGAATTCAAGTATGACACGTCGAACTTCATGGCGCCGTGGCATATCCGGACGCCGTACACGGACATGATGGACCTGATTTTAACACCGACATACGAGAATTCGGGCGGCGGCGGCGGAACCGGCGGCAGCGAAGAAGACAAAAAGAAAGTCGCCGCGGCCAACCACCAGATGTACGGATATTTCAACGGCACGCTGAACGCGGGCGGCAAAAAGATCGAAATCAAAAACGCATTCGGCTGGGCTGAGGAACACATCGGCAACTGGTGATAGAGGAAAGGTGTTCATTGACATTACGGGGCGCGTGCAACGCGCCTCTACAACATATTCATCGCGCGTAGGGGCACATTGCATGTGCCCCGCGATAGACAAGAAATATGATGCGGCCCGGAGGAATCGATGAAAAAAACGGACTATAAATCGAACGAGAATAACAACTCAACCGGTACGGGCATGAAGCGCCGCGACTTTCTCAAATGGGCCGGTATCTTTTCGGCGACCTTCCTCGTGTCCGGCCTGCCCGCGGCGCGTGCCGCTTCAGCCTCGGAAACATCCCCTGCCCCACGGGATGATAAATCCTACCTCGTTACCGGCTGGTGCATACCTCACTGAGGACGAGTATCCGGAAATATATTTTTTTTGTAATAAATACACTCTTTATCAATGTCCCTGCCTATCGTTTCCAAAGCTTCTTCAGCCGCCATATGCGACGGATTCCACTCGAACCATTTCATTTCTTTCAGTCGTTTAAGCTCACTATCATCCCATTCCCGAGTATCTTCATAACACAACACCGAGGCTTGTGAGTACGGCTTTGCAAAAATCAATATTTCACTGTAATCCGGATATGCGTCCGGACCGAGGTAAGGAAGATATGAAATCTGAACCCTGTGCCCCGAAATGTAATTCTTTGCATTGTAATGTGCAATCGTCCTCACAGGCATTGTACACATCCATGCGACATAAACTATCAGGAATATCTGAGCTATGAATCCTACCGTGCGGTTGAACGTCTGAGGCTTCGATACGAGATACGCAAGATAGGCAAGACTAATGAATGAAACAACAATTCCGGCAGCATTCTCGGATCTGACTATAGTCAATTCGTACTCCGCCACGTAATACCACAGCCTCGCCGCACATGAAACATTGATTCCGGCAGTCAGAAGAATTGTAACCCACGCTGTTACCCTATTCATCACCTTCGCTTCTGATACCCATTGATTTGAATGCAGAACAAAAACAAGGACAAGACCGATTATGATCTCCACCACAATAAGTTCCGCGAAACCGCGTCTGATATATTGGTAAAAATGCAAACCCGTAATCTTCAGTATTTCCTGCTCATTCATCAGAAGAGTACGCAGGTGCACGTACAAAAAACATCCTATGATCGCCGCCAAAACAATCATTACAATCTGCGATGAAATAATCGGAAAATTAGTTTTTTCATTTTTTGCAGCGCCGTTGTCACGCTCCCTCGCAAGCGCCAGCACACAACTCCACACAACTAAAACCAGCGCGATTGCGCAGCACCAGAATATGTGCGAAGGAAGTTCGTCCATAGACTTCCATATCCGCTCTATCGACTTACCGAAAGCCACGTCGGCCTGTGCAAGCAGAATCAACACCACTGTCGCTATCGGCACGGCGACAATGATTCCTATCAGCCAGTCCGCTGTTTTTCTATGGCCTCCTTCTAAGCCGCTAAGCACGGACTCCCTGTAAATCGTTTTTGCATTGATTCCCTTTTTCCTTTCAGACAACTTGTTCAAAGCGACGTTTTCAAGACCAAGAAGCGCATTTCTCGACTTCAATCCGAAATACAGAATCGTTCCGATCCAGATAGGATAGAAGATTTTGTCTGCTGGTCCACTCGCCTGAATAGCAAGTGCAATGGTTGCCGCCGCAAAAAGCAATCCGGAGCACACAACTGCTGAAGTCAACTTTTTGTGCTTGACAACCGGCAACAGCCAGATCATTCCTATCCCCACTCCGGATATAATTATGTTTATCCCTCTGTCATGCCTTAAAAGAAATACATCTATCAGCAGTGCGGCAACAAGCGACGTCAAGACAATCCATCGGGGCTTCATATTTTCGGGATACAGTTCTTGCGGTAGCATAACAGGCGATTCACTCATAGCCGGTTCACTGCCTTCGTGGACTTTCTTTCCACATTCCGGGCAATATTCAGAGTCGTCTTCCATAGCCGCGCCACACCCGATACATATCATGGACCTAGTCCTCCATAATAATTTACTGCATGAAATTCACAGCAACCTCGATATAATTTCGCTGGCAAATCTTCACTTCCATTATACCCACAATACACTCTTCGTAACAACATTTCTTTTACGCAAAACCTATTAGCAAAAAGCTATCGTTGTATGATGCTACATAGCACTACCATCTTGCAGTACACATCATATTCCATTTTCCTCTTATTCAATCCATTTTGACATTACTAACATTTTTATTGCGACGCGCACCATAACCATTACAATATACACACAACGACGGGAACGAGGTGGCTCGCATGACGGGAATGGACAGACGTGAATTTCTGAAGCTCGCGGGGGCGACCGCAGGAGTTGCTGCGGCGCAATCCATATTTCCCGGTTGGGTTTTCGCGCAGGAAGGCGGCAAGCCGGTCATCGCCGCATCAGCCGTACGACAGCCAAGCTTTATAGCGCCCGCCATCGTTAAAACCGGCGACGCGATCCCGATGATCGCGCAGGAAGGCGCGCAAATCGCGTCGCTGTGGCTGCAACCCGCCGCCGCTGAAGGAAAGATCGCGCTTAAAATATCCGCCGACAGCAAATCATTTGCGCCCGAATCGACGCCCGCACCCGGCATGTACGATCTTTTTGCGGAAGTCGCGACAAAGGACGGGAAACGCATCGAGAAGCAGCCGCTCGCAGTGCGTTTTGTCAACGAGTTCAAGCGCGACTTCGTTTTCGGCGTGATCAGCGACGTGCATTTCGGCGACCCGCGCGTCAGGGCGAAAGTCCCCGATTTCGACACACCCGGATACCTAAAAAAAGAAATTGATATTATGAACGAACGCGGCGTCGAGTTCTGCATCTCTTGCGGTGATTTCTGCTTCATTCCGCCCGGCACAAAAACCGAACTGCTCGATTATGTAGAAACGCTGGCTGCCAACGCGAAATTTCCAATTTTCAGCGTGCCCGGCAACCACGACGGCTACGCGACCGGAACTCCCAAGAAAGTCAACTACGATACATTCAAATACTGGTATAGATACTTCGGCTCGTTTTATTATGATTCGTCTTACGATGGGATCGAACTGATCGGCATAAACACGTACGACAGGCCGGCGCTCGAACGCAACATTTACGGCGGCAAAGTGGACACAATGGATTGCGGGGCAATGCAGCCGGAACAACTCGCATGGCTCGAATCCGCGTTGAAGGCCGCCCGCGCGCGCAACAACAACATCATAATGTTCGGCCACCAGAATCCGACCAACACGGTGATAGATGTCAACGGCCCGTTCGAGGTGAAACCGTTCACGGAAACCGGTCGCCTCGAATTGATCGAGCTGATGAAAAAATACGATGTCGATGCATTTTTTAACGGCCACGTCCACGGAATTTATGAGGAAAAAGTCGGCAACACGAAAGTCATCACAGCGCCGACGACCGGCAGCCTGCCCTTCGGCGACTTCCCACTCGGATTCCTAATGGTCACAGTCAAAGACGGCAAAGTCGCATCGTACGAAACAGTCGTGACGGCAAGACTTTAATTTCGTGTTAACTGAAAGATAAATTCGAGAATTCAGGCGCGTTTCATCTTCCTCATGCCCATGAGAAAACGCAGAACGCCGATCCGGCGCACCACCTCGTAAGCCGCCATCGTTACGATGAACGACAGCACTAGAGTGACTGTGAATTTCACAGGTATTCCCTGATCGAGTTTGATCGCTCGCGCGCCGATGAGGATGATGAAAGTCTGGTGCATGATATAGAATGGTAGCGCGGCATCCACGGCATACTTCAGAGACTTGTTGGTAAACAGCAACTTACGTGAAGCGACGCCGCACAGCCCGATCACCCAGCACCAGCCGTTGAATGCCCATATCACCACTGCAAACAGTTTCAATGCAATGCTGTTCACGTCCGGTTTGATTACGAATTCGAGAAGCAGAAATGTCGATGCGATGACTGCGCCGATTATCAGCGCAAGCTTCCCATTTCGCGCGGCGGCTTCCCTCAGCCGCACGTCCGAATAAATCATATAGCCGAAAATGAAATACATTATGTAATAGAGAAAATTTGCCCAGTCGGCGATCAGGTTCTGGTTGCCGCCGGGATAGAACGGCCTCAGGCACAACTCGCTGAACATAAGCGGTATCGCGAGCATGAAAATCCTACCGCCTTTTGAGAAATATGCCACAAATTTCTCTGCCGTTCCCGCGCTCTTGCCTCGCAGCCTCATGAAAAGCGGCAGCACGATAAGCGAATAAACGAGTAGATACGCCATGAACCAGAGGTGATGCCAGCTCAGATTGCCCTCCGGATACGGCGCGCTGAAAACGTGCGGATAAAAACTCATATACGAGCCGTGGAACTGTCCCTTCAGTATCCGCTCGGTGTAAACCTGCGGCGGAATGACCACCAGCATCCCGAACAGGAGCGGCACGCCGAGCCGTTGCAGACGCTCCACCGCGTATGCCTTGCCGGACCTGAAACCGAGCGCGCAGAAAGTGCCGCCGCCCGACAGCAGGAACAAAAGCGGCATGTGCCACATGTTCAGGAACATATTGAAAGCGGTGAGCCCCGGGCTGAGCACGTCGTTCTTGATGTGAAAATTCCACGTGACGAAAATCATCGCGGTGTGGAACGGGAGCAGGAGCAGGACGGCCGTCACACGCAGCCAGTCCATGTCGTACAGCCTTGCGGCGCTTTTAATGCTTGTCATGGTTCACTCTACCGGTGCGGGATTCGCCTTCACAAGGCGCGGGTGCGTTTTCAAATATTCATAAAGCTTTTCAGCAACCACTTTGTGGCCGTATTCGTTGAGATGTCCGTTGGGATCGGAGCGCACGGCGCGGTAATCCTGATCTCTCATTCCCGCGATCAGGTCGAACACCGGAATGCCTCGTTCGACCGCATACCTGTCCACGTCCGAGTATGGATACTCGTTCCGCGAGCGTTCGGCGAAGGGCTTGTCCGTCATAGGAAAAAACACAATCAGCACATTGAAGCCGTACTTGTCGCTCAGGTCGAGAAGCCTGTCGAGCGACCTGAAAACCTCATCCCTCGACACATTGTATTGGTTGCGGCCCGGCTTGTATTTCATTCCCGACAGAATACGGTCGAGCCTGACATTCAAAAACCTCGCGAGAAAAGAATGCTTGCAAAGGGATTCGTTAAGACGATTCGGAATCGGCAGAGACAAGGGAATAACATACTCTCCGGTATCAACCACAAAAACGCCCTTCCGCGTCGTGTAATAAGGGTGCCTGTCGGAGAAAAGAAAACTGGTGAAATCATTCATTGTGAATTCGAGAATTACGAGATGCGGTCGAAAAGCAAGACCGTGCCTCTCAAACGCTTCCACTTCCTGATATGTGCTGTACGAACCGAAAGAAAAGTTCGCAACCACCGCCCCGCTTCCGGCCGGTTCGTCCTTTGCAAGCATATTCTCCAAACGCCACGAAAAGTTTTTCGGCAGGTCCTCCTTCCGAACCATTCCGTATCCGATCGAATCGCCCAGAAGGACTACTCGCTTCATTCTTTTAAGAACGTCCTTATCAAAAAACCTGTAATAGTAATCTCCCAGATTTCGATCCCCTACTCTCGCTGAATTCGCATCTATATCGGGCTCGAAATACACATTCCCGTTAACGCTTTTCACAACCGGGAAATTGACGCCTTTCTCGTTTACACTCTGCGGTTTTCTGCCGGCCGCAAACAACTTCCAATTCGTGCGCGACAGCGCCCGGATAGCAAACTCGGCTACCATCAATGCCACCATCACCGCTGTTGCAACCGTCAAAATGCGTATGAACAGAGCTTTTGCTGTTTTCATTTCCGCATAAGTATATCAGATACCGTTTTTCAGCTCGTCAGAATCGAGAAATATATTTAGAAAATGAAATCCGTCGAGACGAATTGCGACTTGTGTTCACGCGTGATTCTGGTAAGAATCGCCTTGTTCACGTCCGCGTCTTTCGCTGCGACAAGCGCGCGGATCGAAAAAACGCGGAGCGCGTCGGAGACGGACAGCGTTCCCTCCGCGGAGTCCTTCCGTCCGGTGAACGGGAACACATCCGGCCCGCGCTGGCACTGGCTGTTGATGTTCACTCGGCTCACCTGATTCACGAGCGGATCGATCAGGCCGGCGATCACATCCGGATCGTTGCCGAAAATGCTCACCTGCTGGCCATACTTCGAGTTTATTATGTAATCGAGCGGCTGGCTGATGTCGTCGAACGGGACAACGGGCACTACCGGCCCGAACTGCTCCTCCGTATAGACCTTCATTTTCGAATTCACCGGATACAATACCGCCGGGTTGAAGAACGTGCCGTTCACAGCGCCGCCAGATTCGTTGACAATCCGCGCCCCATTATCTTCGGCGTCGGCAACGAGGCCCGCGAGATACTGCGTCTTTCCCGGCTCAGGCAGCGGCGTAATAAATACTCCGTTCTCCCACGGCATGCCGATCCGCAGAGAGCCCACCGCCGCGCTGAACTTCGCGAGAAATTCGTCCGCCACTTTCGAATGCACAAACAGTATCTTGAGCGCGGTGCACCGCTGCCCGTTGAATGAAAGGCTGCCGGTCACGCATTCCTTCACAGTGAGATCGAGGTCCGCGTCCGGAAGTATTATCGCTTCATTCTTAGCGTCGAGCCCGAGCACGCTGCGCAGCCTATGCGGCGAGGGATGCTGTTTTTTCAGGATATCCGCCACACGGCTCGATCCGATGAACGCGAGCACGTCTATTCCGCCCGATGCCATCAGAGGCGAAATTATCCGCGGTCCGTCACCGTAAAGAGTGTTCACAACACCCTTGGGAAAACAGTCGCGGAACAGATCGAGAAGCGGCGAGTATAAAAGGACGCCGTATTTCGGCGGTTTCAAAATCACCGTGTTGCCCATTATCAACACCGGAATCAGCGTCGTGAATGTCTCATTGAGCGGATAATTGTAAGGCCCCATGCTGAGCACAACGCCGAGCGGCGAGCGCCGTATCTGGCCGATCACGCCCTCCTCTATCACGAAACGCGACGAAATGCGGTCGAGTTCCTTCAGCGAGTCGATCGTCTTTCTGATGTACTCCACCGTGCGGTCGAATTCCTTTTCCGAGTCCGGAAGCGTTTTGCCGATCTCCCACATCAGCAGGTTCACGACTTCCTTCTTCACGCTTTTCATGCGAAAAAGAAATTCCTCGACATGCTCGATGCGTCCGGCAACCGACATCGTCGGCCACTCCCCACGCCCGTTGTCATACGCGGCGGCGGCAGCCTTAAGCGCCTCAAGCGACTCCTTCTCGGTCATGAGCGGATACGATCCAAGCAGCTTCGGCGAAACGCCCGAAGAGTCCATCACGCAGACCGGCGAATACACATCCTGCATTGGTCCCTTCCATTCGCGAAGCTCGCCATCCATCAGGTACTTTGTCTGGTTCTGCGGAATTATTTCGAGCAATTCCGCAGCTATATCTTTCTCAAAGGGAAATATCGATTCGATTTTTTGTTTCGCCGTCATTTCCGGGGCTGCCATATTTAACTTCCCCTTTCGTTTCGTAATAGTATTATTTTATCAATTATATTATGAGCTTCAAACCGCGTGTGCCGGCTCACGCTTAAACCTTACAATAACACCGAAGCTGATCTATAGATTCCTACGACGCGTTTTATGAATACCTTCTTTTTTAACTTCGGCTTTTTCATGTTCTTGCGTTTTAGCTGAGAACGCAGTTCTTTTCAGCGAAAATTCGCCGCTTTTCTGATTGAATCGAATCACATCTATGTGGGATACTTCCGGGACTGATTCACCCATCTTAATTGTTACAATGTTAGCGGAGTAATCGTTTCCGGGTTTTGCCTGCTGGAAATATCGAATTCCGGCCGCGCCGGTTGACCCGGCGCCTAATAGAATCGTTTTGTCCTTGATTTTGTAAAACGGCCTGTGCTCGTGTCCGAACACGACAAGCATTGAGTGCCCAGCGATCTTTTCCGCCACTATCGGGTTGTGAACAAGAATCACATCCGGATCAACACCGGCTTGCGCGATGTTGTAAATTATCTTATCCGCCTGTTCGTCCAGCGCTTTTTTATCTTCTTCGCTGTAAAGCTCTTTCGCGCCGGATGGATCCCCATAACCGGCGAACAGAATTCCTTTCACGCTCGCAGTGGCTCCATCCAGAACTTGCACCCCGAACTCCGTCGCGAGTTGCGCCACCACATCGGGTGAATCGTGATTACCCGGTATGAAAATATGCGGCGTCTTGAGGCTTTTGAGATTCTCCACAAATGATAATTCAAGCGGAGTCCCCATGTCCGTAATATCGCCGGTATCGACAATCACATCAGGACGGAATTGCCTGTTAAGTTCCAGAACAAACTTGGCGCCTATCGGATTGTTGTGGATATCCGAGATGTGAAGCAGCGTGACTGTCGATGTCGCCGCCTCGGCCTCAATTTCCGGAATCGCCAGCGAATCAAACTCGCGGTAAAAACTTCCGAGGTCACCCGTGAACTTTTCCAATTCCTTGCTCAATTGCTCTTTATGCGCAAAAGACCTTTGAACGAAATCGATAATCCGCGGCGCGTTCTCTATCAGGCCCGTGAACTCAAGATTGTTGAACGCGGCCGGATTGTAACTGAAATACGTGGCGTATGAAAGTATGGAAATGGCCGCTGCGCCGGTTAACGCTCCGGCGGCAATTCTCAATGGCCGTATTTTCGCTCCTAAAGCCGCGCCGATGCTCCCGCCAAGAGCGCCGAGCAGCACTAACTTAAAAAAATATTTCTTTGCGAATTTCCGCAGTTTTAGCTCTATCTTTTCCGGAGAGCCGACATGCTCAATAACTCCGTTCACAACTTTCTCAGGATTATCGCTGTTGATGTTCGTTATGGAAAACGTGACGGCAACCGGAGTATTGTGCGTGCGGGCATATACAGTCCCGAACGGTTTAAAGTCAAAATTCGTGCTTCCGTGCTTCGCCGGTTTAAGCCGTAATTGGACATCTATGTCACCGATGCGGGTCTCACCACGCCCCATGAAAGACGCACAAAGTACGGCGCCCACCACAACCGTCAGAAAAAACAGCACGATGTGAATCGTTTTGAGAATTAGTTTCGGCACGTTGTATAACCCCGAATCCGCTTCCGTATATCCCGTAATGATATTAGTTTCTTTCAGGAATAAAACAAGTAACCTTTATGCTCAATTTTTTGAAATATCGCCGAACCCTTTCACCGATATCCACACCTCGACCCGCCGGTTCTCTTCCGCCTCCGCCGGCGACTTCGAAAGAACCGATGCAACAGGCGCGGACACTATATTACTCTTGTCAATGCCGCATCCCTCGAGCATTCCTTATGTTTTCAGTCCTGTTCATTGTTGCGATAGCGAACGCGGCGCCGTGAATGGGGTCCATAAGCGGAGAAATCAGCATCGCGCCTACTATTACAGCCGAGGAGTTCATCAGAAGTCCTAAAAGCGCAATCATGCACACCGCCTGCAGCATCAGAAGATACCCGAGCGTCATCCTGCTGTTTGTTGTAAGCCTCTTCTCTATACGCTCATTATCAACAGGGCCGATCAGCTTTGCTTTAAAATGCCTTATCAGCAATGCGCCATGAGCCACCAATCCTTTTGTATCCTCGTCCATCGCATTACTCCCAACTTGATATATATATGAGTTAATAAGCAATCATCTGTAATTATAGGTTTTTATTGGAATTAATCACATTCAAGCACTGACGCTCTTAAGCTTTTCAATATTTATTCCTGTTGTGAGATTACCTATCAATTGATTATAATGCGAATTTTTCACGAGCTATTCGAGCCCGAACCGCGCGCGACAGAAAGCGGTCGCGTCACGCATATCAAAACAAATCTCATTCACGGAAATTCGTTGCGCAATCGGAGTAAGTCAGAAACAGGACAATCTAATTTAAATCAGCCTTTGAAAGTCGGGTCCCATTTTTTGAGAGCGGCAAGAGCCTGTTTGTACGTCGGAAGAGCGGTTACCGCGCCCGGCGCGAGTGTGCTGAGCGACGCGACCGCTGCGCCGAACCGCGCGCATTTCTCAGGCTTCCATCCGCGCAGAATGCCAAACAGAAAACCGCCCACGTACGCGTCGCCCGCGCCTGTTGTATCGACGCATTTCACCTTGTATGCAGGCACCGCCGTCTTGCCTTCCGCCGTCGCGATCAGACTGCCCTTCTCGCCCCTCTTGATAACCGCCAGTCCGACGCCGCGTTCGAGAAAGAAATCCGCCATGCGCTCGGGCGTCTTGCGGCCCGTGATACGCAACGCCTCGGATTCGTTCGCGAAGAATATGTCGCTGTAAGGCAACGCATCCTCGACGAACGAGAGCCAGTTCCCGTTGACGTCCCACACCGTATCAACCGACGTGATTAGGCCGAGTTTTCGGCCCCGGCGGAGCAGCCGCGCGAGCGGCGCGCCCTTCATGCCCGCGTTCAGAAGAATCCCGCCGCAATGCAGCAGCCGCGCATCCTTGAACCGTTCGAGCGGGAAGTCGGTATCCTTCAACGCAGCGTTCGCGCCCTGCGTGTGGACGAACGTGCGTTCTCCGTCTGACGCAACAAGCACGTTCGTGGCCGACGTGCCGAGTTTTTTATCCGTGTGAAGCGCGGAGAGATCGAGTCCCTCGCGCGCGAGCGCGTCCTTGAGAAAACGGCCCGTGTTGTCGTCGCCGACGCGGCCGACGAGCGCCGTTTCGACGCCGAGGCGGGCGAGCGCGCTGCCCGTGTTCGCCGCGCAGCCGCCGATGCAGAGATCGATCGTGTCCGCCGATTCGAGAATCCCGCGACGCGGCATTCTGTCCACCGGCCGCACAACTATATCAGCAATCACGATCCCGCCGCAAACAACCTCTGCCATTTCAGAACCCTCCTTCGTCTGAAACCGTACCCGTCATTCCGTTGATGAGCCTGAAACGGCCCGCATTCTTGAGCATTAGCTTCGGGTCACCGTTTGGAAGTTCGATCATCCATATTTCGGAGACCCACTCGTTTTCGTCGTCGCGGCGGCGGAAATAAATCCGCTTTCCGTCCCGCGTCCACTGCGGGGATGTCCCGCGCGCCGTGAGCTGCGTTCGTTGCCCGCCGGCAATATCAATTATCCATATTCCGGTCGAATCGCCGAGACTGTCCCGTGTATGCACGGCGATCCTGCGGCCGTCCGGACTGAACACCGGTTCGTTGTCGCTCACTTCGTCGGGCGTGAGCAGCTTCCAGTTGTCGTCCCTGCCGCTGCCGATGTAGAGCTGGCGGCAGCCGGTCGCGCTGTCAATGCGGCCCGCGATTATTTTGCTGCCATTCGGCGACCACGCTTCGAGGCGCGAGTTTTGAAAAGTATTCAGCACTTTCCTTTTCGCGACGTCGAACACTAGCGTATCGCCGATATCAGCGGCGCCGAACGCCATCCGCTGAACCGCCAGAAGCGTGCCGTCAGGCGAAAAATTTCTCGGCGCATGAAGCACACCTACGTGATTCTTCGGGCTCTTCCAGAACTGTTTCGGCTTCGAGCAGTCGGAGTCCGCCCGGCAGTACCACACCCCGCCGTCATAGTCCGGCTTGCCGTATTTGCCTAGGTTGATTCTGTTGAAAACAAGCAACTTGCCGTCAGGCGACAACACCGGGTTGAGGTCCGAAACATTCGCGGGCGGCTTGTCGAGAAAATTCGTCTCTTTCTTCGACTGCTGCTCGCGGCCGGAGTCGAGCGTCTCCTTTGCAAGAGCGTACGGCGTATATGGGTCCGCCTCTCCTGTCGGCGTCTGATAGACAATCAGTTTCGCCTTTTCAGAAATCACATAACCGCCGACGCCGTTGCCGCCGGACGTGAGCCGGCGCGGCTTCTCTCCTTCCGTCCAAATCCAAAGGCTTGCGGATTCCTTCTCCGCCGAGCGCATGAAAATGAGCCGGTCTTTGGAGTCAGGCGCCACCACGCCGCCCTTGGGTTCGGCAGCCTGTGCAGCAGCACATGCAAAAAAAGCCGCCACTGTGATTGCTATTATCAATGTTCGCCGATTCATGATTAACTCTTGTTCAAATAATATTTCGGCGCTTTGAGCTGCACAGGCTGCGAGCCCGTGCGGACTTGTCGATGCATCTTATATTGGACGGGATATTCGTGAATTTCCCGCCGGATATGATCGATTCGATATCAGCCGAAGAAAATCGGGCGGCGGCTGACGCTCGCCGGGAGCGGCAGCGGGCGATACGGCGTGCCGGCCGTCTCCTCACGTATCTGCTCCACCAGTTCTTCGAACTTCATTTCCTTCTGCTCGCGCGTCTTCCGTATCCGCGCCATTAGGATACCCGACTCCATCTCCTTCTTGCCCACGACGAGTATGTACGGGATCCATTCCTTCTCGGCGTTGCGGATTTTCTTTCCGACGGTGTCCGAGCGGTCGTCAATGTCCGCACGAATGTTCGCCGCCGCGAGCTTCGCGCAAAGCTCCTCGCCGAACGCCGTGAATTCATCGCTCACCGGCGCCACACGCACCTGAGTCGGCGCCAGCCACACCGGGAACATCCCCGGCCGGCCCTGCTTGATGTCGATTGCGATGTTTTCGAGGATCGCGCAGAGCGTGCGCTCGATGCTGCCGAACGACGACGCATGCAGGATGACCGCCGACGGATGCTTCTTGCCGTCCTCGTCGATGTGGCCGATGTTGAACCGCTCGCCGTCCTTCACATCCCACTGCACGGTCGATACCTGTATGTTGCTTTCGTCCTCAGTGATACTCTGAAATTCGTTCTTGATCGCATAGTAGTGCGTCATCTCCGGCATGAGCTTGAAGAACGACGGCACGCCCATGTTGCGGCAGATGTTAAGCAGCCATTCCTTGTTTTCCTCAAAGAAATCTATCGTGCCCTCCCAGCCGAGCACCCAGCGGTCCCCCGCGATGATGTTGTTCATCAGGTCGCGGAACTTGTAGCAGAGCACCTCGTACTCCTGCTTCGCCTCATCGACCGTCGCGCAAGCGGCGTGCATGTCCGTCATCATAAAGTTGCGCACACGTTTCAAGCCGCTCACCTCGCCCTCCTGCTCGTTGCGGAAGCAGGTGGCCTCCTCGTAAACCTTCAGCGGCGACTGCCGGCGCGAGAATCGCACGTTCTGCATGAACGGGAACCCGAGCGGGTCGGACGCGTAGCGCAGGAAGCACGTCCCGCGGCCACCGTCCACCTTGTAGTCGCGTTCGTGGAACTCGCCCATCAGCTCACCAACGATGTTGTTGTCGCTCTTGATGATGATCGGGTTCTTCATCTCCATCGCGCCCCATTCGTGCGCGAGGCGGCCCGCGTACTCAAGAATCAGCTTCTGGACGAACAGCCCCTTCGGATACCATTTAAAGTGCCCCTTCTCGGACACTTCGCAGTAATCAACCAGTTCCTGCTGCTGCATGTACTTGATGTGCATCGGCTGCCGCTCGGTGTCCACCCCGCGGCCGAGCTCGTTGCCAACGAAGCGTTTCAGCAACTTATAAACCGGTTGCTTTTTATCGAATATCTTGCAGCGCGAATATACCTCCGGGTCAATGTCGTACAGACCGCCATCGAGGTCCACCGCGACGAACCTCGTGAACTTCTCGCGCGGCGCTTTCTCTTTTTTCGCCTCTTCTTCCTTCTCTTCCTTTTCATCCGCCGTGAACACGCCGCTCCACTCCGACAGCGGGTGCCCCTTCGCGCTGATCTCGAAGCCCTTGTACCAGCCGAACGGCGCGCGGAACACATCCACTTTGCCTTCCAGCAACTCCGCCGTCCGCTTCAGAACCTGCAGCGCCGTGCGCGGGTTAGACGGGTCCTGCGTCAGGTGCACGTACGGATACACGACTACCTTTCCGCACTTGAGCGTCTCGGCGCGCTTCAGCGTGTCCTCCGCGAGCTTGGCCGCCACGACGTTCGGCGCGCGCTCGTCGTCTTTCTCGACGCCTATGTAAACGACCATGCAGTCGCCTTCATAAGCATACTCGTGCTCCGTTATCTCCTCGGCCGCCTTCATCGCCGGTTCGGTCGATTTTATCCTTATGTAATTCGTATGAATCCCAAGTGTGCGCATCGTATCCGCTCCCTCTACACAATGATACAGCCGTTTTCACAGCGGCAAATGTTAAATTTAGTTCCGCATAGAGCGTTTGTCAACGAGATGTCCCTTACACATCGCTCCCGCTTTCGTCTATAATAACCGCTGGGAGCCCCGGATGCGGGCCGCCCGGATCGATATGCGGATATTAGGCGCTAAACGGCTACACATTTTAATAGCGCTCGCGGTTGCGGCGCTTGCCGCCGCAACTTATGCGCGTACTCTCGACTACGGTTTCGTGTGGGACGACAAGATGATCCTGCGCGAAGACACCCGGTCGCTCGACGTGCGTCAGTCGCTGCGGGCATTCTCAGAGAACATCGACCGCCTGTACCGACCGCTGCGGACTATCACTTATGCCATCGACGCTAAGTTCGTCACGCCTAAACACCCGACACGCCCCTACCACGTCACAAACATCCTGCTCTACGCACTCTCGGCCGCCGCGCTGTACATATTTCTGCTGGTGCTGACCGGCCGGACCGGGTTCGCCGCCGCCGCCGCCGCGCTTTTCGCCGTGCATCCAGTGCACGCGGAGTCCGCGGCGTGGATTTCCGGGCGTGCGGACCTGATGGCAATGGCGGCGATGTGCTTCTCTTTCTCGCTCCTGATCGTATTCTCACGCGGAGCTAAAAGCGCCGCCACCCTGATCCCGGGATTGCTCTTCTATGTAGCCGCCCTGCTCTCGAAAGAAACCGCCGCCACCGGATTCGCCATACTCGCGTGCTGCTTCATCCTGTTCCCGCCAGAAAACAAAAAAAACTATGCAATCAAAGCCTTTTATACGACAACGATGGTCGCTGTCATCACGCTGCTCTACATCTATATCCGCTCGTTCGTCGCCCCTAACACGGGTCAGGCGACAACCCCCATCGGCGACACGCTCACCGCGCGGCTGGCCGCATTCGCGCCCGCATTCGCGGATTACCACCGACTCTCAATCCTGCCGCTCCGGCAGTGCCTCGTGTACGAGCTGGCAGCGCCGAAGCCGCCATATTTGGCAACAATAGCGACCGCCGCCGCTCTCGTGGCGGTCGCTGTCGCTCTCGGCATCATTCTCAGGAAAAAAGCTCCTGTCGTCTCTTTCGCGGCGGCATGGTGGATACTCACTCTCATTCCGGTTTCGAACATAATACCGATTCCGCTCATCGAAGCCGAGCGGTTCCTTTTTCTCCCCTCGGCGGCATGGTGCATGATCGCCGCCGGAGTGTTCCTGATCGATCGGCCGACAGTGCTGAGGCTGCCGCTCCGAGCCTTTTTTTTCGCGTTGTTCGTCGCCTACATCGCCCTTTCGGCGCAACGCATACCCGTCTTCGAGTCGGAATATAAAATCTGGTCCGACACATCGAAATGTGCAACCGCATCGACGATAGCGCACTTCAATTTCGGAAACGAGTGCATGAAGAAAGAACAATATCTGAATGCCATCGAAGAATACGAACGCGTCATCGAGTTAAAGCCTGAATATTTTCCCGCATACGCGAATATCGGCGACGCCTACGCTCTGATGGGTAAATACGACAGCGCGATTCCTTACTTCAAGATGAGCCTCGACCGAATGCCGAATCAGCCGAAAGTTATGATTAAGATTAGTCTGGCCTATGACAAAATGAAACGGCACGAAGAGGCGAAACTGTGGCACGAAAAAGTCCGAAAAATAGTCAAGTGACTACTTGCTGACGCGCGCGGCTCTGATATTTCAATCTCCAATAGCCAGCTACCATCTCAATCCGCCGGAATAAAAAGAGGGCGGACATCGCTGCCCGCCCTCTTCTGTTTCTGTTAATATCGCCGCGATTTACAGAGAATCGCAGGTGTTCATGCCGGAGTTCCACGTACATTTGGATGTGTGCCCTTCGCACACGGTCTGCAGACCGTCGAAGGTCGAACACGGCACGCACGTTGCAGGCGAAGCATTCAATGCGCAGGCATATCCCGTTACGCAAGCCGAGTCCGAAACGCAGGTTTCAACACACAAAACATTGCCGCTGTCCCATCCGCAAGATTTTTCCATGTCTGCTATACAGGAATATTGTTCAGTGTAGTTAGTGCAGGCTCCGAGATTATTGTAGCAAGTGGACATTGCGCTGCCCCAGTTGCAGTTCATATCCGCATCGCAAGTCGGTTGATCGGTGTAGCTTGAACATGCCACTGTATCGACACAGAAGTTGCTCGGGCCGCAAATGCCAGACGCGCAGTCGGTGCCGACGCTGCACATGCAGCCGAGCGGATACGGTGTGGACACCGGGCACATTTCGCAGTAGGTATTAATCATATCCCACCAGCAGGTGTGCATCGTAGTGCAGCCCGATTCGGCATACGCCGTGCATGCGTTGGTCGTTACGCAGAGCGTTCCCGTCCATGTGCAGTCGATATCCGCCTGACACGGATCCTGAATCGTGTAGTTGACGCAGACTCCGAGATCGTCGTAGCACATCGACGTACCGTAGCTCCAGTTGCAGTTTGCGTCGTTATCGCAGTTGACCTGATCGACGTAGCCGCTGCAAGATGCGCCCACGTCCGCGCATGAAGTTCCGGTCCACGTGCAGGCGCTGTCAGCGATGCAGGCGTATTCGATGGAATATCCCACGCAGGTCGCAAGGTCGTCGTAACACATGTTAGCGCTCACACTCCAGTTGCAGTTCGCATCGTTTTCACATGTAGATATATCGGTATGACTGCTGCACGATACGCTTGCGTCCATGCAAACCGACCCCGTCCACATGCAATCGACATCGGCTTCGCACGGATACTGCTGCGACGCGTACACAGAACATGACGGATAATCGGTGTAGCACGTTCCGTCGTAATTGCTCCAGTTGCAGCTGGAGTCCATCTCGCAGGAGGTGCCGCTTGTATAACTTGAGCAACCGACCGCCGCCGTTTCGCATGATGTGCCGTTCCACGTGCAGGCGACGTCCGCGCTGCACGCATATTCGATCATGTATTCCGAGCAAGATGCAAGTTTGTCGAAGCAAGCACTGATGCTTGTGCTCCAGATGCAGGTCGTGCCGCCGATGCAGCTTGTCTCATCCGAGTAGCTTGTACAACTCGCGGCCGTC